>CAWIWK010000056.1:0-8089 GCA_963839605.1 uncultured Acidimicrobiales bacterium
GCTGGCGTTGTCCTTCTCTGCGCTCATCACGACCCGCTGGGGCCACTGGCCCTTCGTCATCAGCCAGAGCATCGTCGTCGGCGTCATGATGCTCTGTTACGTCGCCGTGCCCGCCCGGCTCGTCGGCGTCGAGAAGAAGGCCGGGTCCCGCCGGGACAAGCTGGCGGCCACCGCGGTCGGTGGCGCCGTCGGCGGCATCGTCTGCTCACCGCCCTACATGCTCGGCCGCGTCGGCATCCTGATGTTGGGCTGGCCCTACGTGTTCTGGCTCGGCGTCATCCTGATCATCGTCGGGGTCACGCTCGCAGACCGGCGCCACCAGTGCCGTCAAGGCGGTGAAGTTCTCCGCCAAACTCGTCGGACACCCGGGGCAGACCGACGAGGCCGGCGCGCCGGTGGCGGAAGGAGCCCCGTGATCCCGACGACACTCGAGTGGTTCGGGACGGCCACCTTCCGGGTCCGCCATGGCGGGCTGGACCTCTTCTTCGACGCCTACCTGGACCGCCTGCCCGGCCTCGCTCCCGTCGGGCTCAGCACGTCCGAGGTGAGCAAGGCCGACTTCGTCTTCGTGAGCCACGCCCACTTCGACCACCTGTACGGCGCCGACGCCATTGCGCTGCGCACGGGCGCCACGGTGGTGGCCTCGCCCGAGTCGGCCCATTGCCTGCGCGCCAGCGGCGTGCCCGAGGAACAGCTCCTTGTCGTGACCGGCGGCGAGACGGTGCGGTGCGGTCCCGACACGACGGTGCGCGTACTGCCGGCGCTGCACTCGTGCCTCTTCGCCCACAGTGACCCCGACAGCGCGGTGGCCTGCGTGGGCGACCTCGGGCTGAGCGCCCAGGAGCGGGCCGCCACCATGCGCGCCCTCTTCGGCGCCCTCGACGCCGCCCCGGCGCCGGCCGGTCCCGCGCTCGTCGCCATGAACGAGGCGTGCTCCCGCCACGACGGCGGCCCGCTGGCCTACCTGTTGCAGACTGCGGGCGGCTCGGTGCTGGTCAGCGGCAGCGCCGGCTATTGGCGCGGCATCTTCGACGGCCTGCGACCCGACGTGGCGCTCCTCTCCCTGGGCGGCCGGCCCAACGTCGACGGCGAGCCGTTCCAGGGCTCCTCGGCCGACTTCATGCTCGAGCAGGTGCGGCGCCTGGGCGCCGGCCGGGTGGCCTTCTGCCACCACGACCCGCTCTTTCCCGGCTTCCCGGGCGTCGACATCGAGGCGGCGGCGGCCGCCCTCCGGGTACCCGGAGCGCCGAGTGGCTACTTCGCCCTCGAGTACGCCACCCCCGTCCCCCTTCTCGGCTGAACCGGGCCGGCCTGTGGGCGGGCGGCGGTTCAGGCCGCGGCGAGCGACGTGATGCTGTAGCTGGCGGCGGCCCAACGCTGGGTGTGGAGAAGATGGTCATCGAGCCAGTAGGCGTCGTCCTCGGTCACCACGAGCAGTTCTTCGAACTTGACCCCCACGCCGTCCCGGGCGAGGTGGGGTTCGAGGGCCCACAGCCCCGGGGCGGGGCGGTAGTCGGCCCGGGAGGTGTCGTTCCACACCGGGTAGGCCCCGCCGTCGACGAGCGCGGCGCGCCCGGCGGCCAGCAGGCCGGCGGCGGCCGCACCGCCGAAGCCGGGGAGGAGCGAACGGCCCTCCGGCTCGGGCCCGAGCGGGAAGACCAGGTGCCCGAGCGCCCGGTCGGGGTAGTGCTCGTGGCAGCTCTCCCAGCCGCGCTGGCGTGCCAAGCCCTGGAGCTCGCGCGGTCAGCGCACGCATCGTCTGGCCGGCACGCACGCCCTCGGTCAGGAAGGTCCGGACGCGGGCCAGGCCACGATCGAGCTCGTCGAAGGTGTCGTTGTGCCCGAAGACGCACGAGTAGCCGACATCGGCGGCGATGCCCTGGACGACCGGTGCCAGATCGAGGATGAGCGGGACGCCGTCGGCCAGGGTGGCGCCCGTGGGGAGGAAGGAGCGGTGGGGCAGCACGCCGGCGCGGGCCAGGTCCAGGACGCCCACCGCCTCGGGCCCGGGCCCCTCGCCGAGCACGGTGCGGGGGCCGAACCAGGCGTAGGGCCGGTGGAAGACCTGGGTCACGTGGCGGGCCGCCTGGGCCTCGGCGAGGAGCCGGCACACCTCGGCCTCGGTCATGCCCTCGCCGAGCTGCGCCTCGACGGCGCCGGCCATGTCGTAGGCCAGGCGCTGGACCTGCCGGAACCGGTCGAGCTCCGCGGCGGAGTACGGAAAGGAACTGCTGGTCACGTGCTCGTTCCCCCTGTCAGGCGCTCCGGCCGCCGGGCCGCCGACCCGTCGGTGCTCTGCCCTGCAGCGTGGCACAGGGCTCCCGGGGACGCTCCAACCCGGGGCCGGCACCAGGAGCTTCAGTCGGCCACGAGGGCGTCGGTGAGCCCGTCGACCACCTCGACGACGGCGGCCGCATCTCGGGCGTGAGCCCGTAGCGGGCGGCCAGCGTGGCCGGCGCCGTGTAGCTCACCGACGTGGCCCCGCCGGACTCGGCCCAGACCAGCACCTTGAGCGGGAGGTCGAGGGCGGCCAGGGGCGAGGCCGCCATGACGCCCGTGCCCCGCCGCGGGGTTCCCGAAGACGACCAGGGTCGTCTGGCGCAGGTCGAGCCCGACGGCGCGGGCCTCGGCCTGCTGGTCGATGACGGCGAAGACCTTGACGCCCTTGGCGCCGAGCAGGTCGAGCAGGCGGGCGACCGTGTCGGCCACCGACCGGGGGCTGGTCTTGGTCACCGCCCCCGCAGCCGTCGACGGGACCGGCGCCCGGTCCTGCGCCGGCGGCGGTCACCGGCGTCAGGAGGCGGCGGCCCGGATGGGGCGGGCGGCGTGGTTGTCGCGCAGCCGCTCGGCCGTCTCGCGGTCCTGCAACGGCATGCCGATGCCGATGGGCACGGTCGAGGTCAGGTCGTTGCGGCACTGGGCGCACTCGACGACCCACGTCCGGTCCGGACGCTGGGAGACCTTGGGATGATGGTTCTGCATGGCCTGCTCCTGCGCATTCCCCGAAGGGCGGAGCCAACCATAGCCAGCGCCGGCAAAAAGGGAAACCGCTATGTCAGGCCGCACCCGGCGCCCCGGCCCCACCCCTGGGATCTGCCCCGGACCTTGCCGCTCAGGCGGCCAACTGGGCGTCCGGGGGCCGGGCGATGATGTAGATCAGGGCGCCGAAGAACGGCACCAGGAGGATGAGCACCGTCCACCCGGCCTTGGCCGCGCCGTGGTGATCGCGCCGGCGGAAGTTGTCGACGAAGCACCAGATGACGAAGAACAGCAGCAGGAAGATCCCGGCGAACATCAGGAGCGTCCAGAGCAGGTCGAGCAGCGGGAACGTGTACGAGAACATCGTGCGCACCTCCGCCGCCCGAAGCTAACGGGCGTCCCGGCGGCGCCGGTGGATGGCGACCCGGCCGCGTCAGCTGCCGCTCACCAGCCCATAAATGCTCTTGGCCATGAGGTAGAGGCCCAGCCCGAGCGACAGAAAGACGATGACCTGGTCACGGTGCGACGTGATCCACTGCAACAGCGCGTCGAGCCTGTCCTTGACCTCGGCGGGTCGCAGGGCGGCGTAGGTCTCCATGACGATGAGGCTCGCCGAGCACAGCACGCAGAAGGCGAAGACGGCGATGTACTGCGTGGTCGACGAGAGCTTCGCCGTGGTGATCTCGGCCACGCCGGCGATGACCAGCACCCAAGGTTGGAGCAGGAAACCGAGCCCCGCCGCCACCAAGGGGTTGATGCGGTCGACGCCGCGCATCCAGCGCGGCTCGCCCTTGGGCTCCGAGCTCCCCCATTTCCCCCAGCGCCGGTAGGCGATGACGACGAGCACGACACCGATGGCCAGCTTCAACGCCAGCGCCCCGGTCGAGGGATTGCTGTTGGGGATGAGCGGCTTCCCCCCGGTCACGAGCACGACGAGAGCCACGATGGCGACCAGGGTCAGCATCCAGCCCAGCACGTAGCCCAGGCCCTTCATGAGGCCGCCCTCGGTGGCCAGCAACAGGATCATCGCCGTCAGCGGGATGGGCTCGAGCGTGACCACGAGCCCGATCAGGAACAGGTCCAGTAGCAACGGCGCACCCCCGGGTCGGCCAGGTCGGGCCGAACCTACACGGGGCGGGGGCGCCGGGGACGGGGACTCGGCGCCACGCACGCCCGGTCGACGCGTGCCGTCGACGAAGTGCCAACAGGGTGCCTCACAACGCATGCGCAATGGATCCGCCCCAGCCAACGGAACGTTCGCAACCAGCAACGGTGGGCCATGGCGAACCCCGGCGATCGTGCTCCAGCCGCTGCCCGCACCGTCCAGCCTCCTTCGTCACGGTGCACGTGAGCGGGCGAAAGGCGGAGCGTCTACGTGCGTTCGAGGCGCGCCCGCACGCCTGTCCCGAGGTCGAGCACGGTGACCGGCGACGGCGGCAGCTGCGGCGGCATGGTGACCGACAGGTCACCACCGGGCTCGACCGACCACTCCAACTGCGTGTCGGCCCCGACGAGGCGCACCCGCCGCACCCGCTCCCCGTCGACGGAGCGCATGGTGATGCGGCGGGTCCGGGGCATGCCGAGCAACAGCGCGTAGACGCCCTCGCCACTCTGGGTGAAGCGCAACGGGGTCCCCTCCGCGCCGACCGACTCGGTCACCAGCCACGGGCGGCTGCCGTAGATGGCCTCGCCGTTGACGTCGAGCCACGCCCCGAGGCCCCGCAGCGGGGCCTGCTGCTCTTCGGGGATGGTGCCGTCGGGCCGGGGGCCGATGCCGAGCAGCAGGTTGCCGTTCTTGGCCACGACGTCGCAGAACATCTGCACGAGCTCGCTCTCCGAAATGATGTCCTCGGGCCGCTCGTGGCGGTTGGCACCGAACGAGTGCCCCACGCCGCGGGCCAGCTCCCACTTGCGCGCCGAAGCCGTGCGCAACACGTCGTACTCGGGCGTGCGGAAGTCGTAGTGCTTCGGGCTGGCGAACGTGAGGTGCTTGTTGCGCTCGGGGATCAACGACCAACCGGCCTGCACCACCGCGCCCACGGCGCGCACCAGCGCGTCCGTCGCCGCGTTGCGCGGCAGGCCGGGCTCCCTCCAGCGGTCGTTGATGACGCCCTCCTCCACCGCGTTGTAGTAGTCGGCGAAGAGCTGCGGCAGCCGCGGGTCGGCCGGCCACCCGATGTCGTTCCACAGCACGGACGGCGCGTAACGCGCGATGAGCTCGCGGCACGTGCGCCGTCACGTAGTCGACGTAGCGCGGGCCGTGCGGCGCGGCCAGCACGGCGTCGGCGGCGCTGGTCATCACGGCGCCGTTGTAGGGCCAGTCGTAGCCGCCGGAGTAGTAGAGGCCCATGCGCATGCGCCGGGCCCGCACCGCCTCGCTCAGGTCGCCCACCAGGTCGCGCCGCGCCCGGTACGCGCCCTTGACGGGGTGCACCACGGCCGAGGGCCACAGGGCGAAGCCGTCGTGGTGCTTGGTGGTGAGCACCACGTAGCGCGCGCCGGCGGCGCGGCACAGGTCGGCCAGGGCGTCGAGGTCGGCGCCCGACGAGGCGTCGTCGAAGGTGCGCACGAAATTGTCGTAGGGGTAGTCCTCGCCGTACACCTGCGCGTGGTGCAGGGCGGTGGGACTGCCCTTGATCTGCATGGTGTTGCGGTACCACTCGGCGTACGGGTTCTCGCGCAGCATCCGGCGCGGTCCGTCCTTGACGAGCAGCTGCTGAATGTCGGGCACCCGTGGCGCCCACCCCGGCACCGAGTAGAGGCCCCAGTGGACGAAGATCCCGAGCTTGGCGTCGTCGTACCAGACCGGGACCTGGTGCGTCCGCAGCGACTCCCACGTCCCCTCAAACACGTCGCATCACCACGCCCGCCAGCCTGGCAGGTCAGCCCGGGGCCAGAGCCGCTCCCCCGGCCCCGCCACCACCGCCGACTCCGCCACCGCCACCGTCGCCACCGCCCACACCGCCCGCCCCCGTCGCGCCGGGCTTGCCGTAGCGGGCCCGGAAGGCGAAGTAGGCGAACGGCCCCACCAGAATAGGAAGCCAGTACGAAATGACCCGATAGGCCAACGTGGCCACGACCGCGTCGACACCGGGCACCCCGGCCAGGATGAGCAGCGCGCTCAGGCCGGCCTCGACGATCCCCAGCCCACCGGGGGTGATGGGGATCAGGGCCAGCAGGCCGGCCACGGCGTAGGCCAGCAGGACGAGGGACGGGTTGGGCTTGACCCCCGTGGCCCGGATGCAGGCCAGCAGCGTCCCGAAGTCGAAGGCCAGGCGGCCGCTGCTGAGCAGCATGGCCGCCTTCCAGCGCTTGCCCAGCACGGTCCGGATGCGGTTGCGCTCGAACACGAGCCGGTCGGAGAGGCCGTGCATGGGTGCCGCCTTGCGCTTCACCCGGTTGCGGGCCGCCTGAATGACCCCGCCGGCCCAGCGCAGCGGGCCGTCGAGCGTGAGGACCAGCGCGCCGAAGCCGGCGAACAGAACGAAGGCGCCGATGCCGAGCAACGCCGCATGCTGCAGGCCGTTGGCGATGGGCGTCCCGGCCAGAATGGCCGGCAGCACGAAGATCGGCAGGGCCAGCAGGCCGGCGATGCCGAGCAGCGAGAAGGCGGTCAGCCCCGCCACCGCGGTGGCCGGGTCGTTGCCCGAAGCGGCGAGCATGCGGAACTGCGTGGCCGCGCCGAAGGCGGCGCCCCCGGGCACAATCAGGCTGATGGCGTTGCCCGACAGCTGCGACGTCGTGACCGAGAACCAGGCGTCGGTCCGCAGTGCGATGCGCTGGAGGGCGATGGTGCAGGTGAAGTGCGCCACCTGGAGCGCCAGGGCGATGGTGAACCAGATCGGGTCGAGCTCGGTCAGCTTCGGGAAGGCGTCGAAGACCGCGGCCAGGCTCGGGAAGAGGAGGTAGAGCGTGATGCCGGCCACGACCACCAGCACGGACTTCTTGGCCACGGAGCGCCACGGTGGCGCCGGTGACGCGACATCCTGCTCGATGCGCGTGGCCAACCGCGACGACATGGCCTCAGGGCCGTCGCCCGTGCCGGGCTGCTCCCCGGTCACGTGGTCCCCGGGCTCGTGGTCCTCCTGCGTCGCCACCGGCGAATCATTCCCGGTGACGACGCCGCCCCGCTAGCTGGCCAGGATCTTGGCCTTCTGGGCCTCGAACTCGGCGTCGCTCAGCACGCCCTGCGACTTGAGGTCGGCCAGCTTGGAGAGCTGGTCGGCGGTGCCGGCCCCGGACGTCCCGGCGGCCTGCTTGACGTACTGGTCGAAGGCTTTCTGCTGCTGGGCGGCCTCGTGGGCGGCCCGCTCGTGCATCTTGCCGCCCCGGGCGATCAGGTACACGAAGACGCCGAGGAACGGCAGGATGATGATGAAGATCGCCCACAGTGCCTTGGCCCAGCCACCCATGTCGTGGCTGCGGAAGATGTCCATGAACACCATGATCAGCAGCCAGATCCAGATGACGAAGAGGAAGAAGTACAGCATCGTCAGGAAGAAATCGAGGATCGGGAATAGGTGGAAGCGAGCATGGAACAGAACTCCTTGTTGTCCGTGGTCGGCGAGAACCCGACAACCAATGTTTAGCGCCTGCGGGGAAGGATTGCTGGGATATCCCCAGGCCCGGTCCCTGTTGTTGCGTCTCCGTTGGCGCCGACCCGGCGGCCGGCCGGCCTGGTGCCTGCCCGGCCGCATTCCCGAGGGGCCCGTCGGCCCGGCCCGGCGTGGACTGACCTGCCCCGCGACGGCTTTACTGTGGGCATCGTCCGCGGCCGCCGGCCCCGGGTACGACGACTGAACGCGAGGAGAGGGCACCTTGGCCAGCGAGGGATTCCACGAGCCGCTCGAGCTGCTCGACGAGGCAACGTTCGACTACCACCGCGCCATGACATCGCTGTGCGAGGAGCTCGAGGCCATCGACTGGTACCACCAGCGGGTCCAAGCCACCTCGGACGAGAGCCTGGCCGCCGTCCTGGCCTACAACCGGGACGACGAGAAGGAGCACGCCGCCATGGCGCTGGAGTGGTTGCGCCGGCGCGATACGGCCCTGGACGCCGAACTCCGCAAGTTCCTCTTCTCGACCGGCCCGATCACCGAGGTCGGCCGGT
>CAWIWK010000057.1:0-125171 GCA_963839605.1 uncultured Acidimicrobiales bacterium
ACCCCTGAAAGGGTGAAGTCGGTCGCTGGGGCCGTCGGTTGTTCGCTAACGAGATGGGCGTTGGTCCAGGAGTACCCCGTGAAGCCCAGTCCAGTCCAAGTGACAAGATGCCCGTCGCGCATAAGACACCAAGTGCCGTCGCCATCATGCACACACGCCAAGCGTCCAAAGCTCGATAGCTCTGAGTGGACAGCTAGAGGCGTATGCGGCGGCATGGCTTCGAGGGCGATGCTCAGCGACATAAAGGCCATACCGGGAAGATAGGGGATGGTGGCGATGGTGTAGCCAATGCTCCCCGCGTCTCCGTTGTAATGACCAGCGCTGCACCGCCAGTTCGACTTGCGTACCCGCCAGCAGTCCTCCAACAGGTTGCCTCGCACAAGCCACTCCACGCTCAAACCATCGCTGTAGGTAAGTCGATACGACCACTCCCCCGGCTTGCCACCCGGCCAGGCAGTCGTGCCTGAAGCTGCGCGCTGTGCGACAGTGACGGTGGCGTCGCTCTCGGCATTCGAAGTCGGGGCGCTCAACTTGTAGACCGCGGAAAAAGTTCCTTCGATACCCGACTGTGTGAGGGAGGGGAACAACGCCGGGGTGACAACCGGTCGTGCAAGCTGCGAGGGGGTGGTGGTCCCGGCGAGCACACCCACGCCGATGCCGATGACCACGAGGACGCCGATGATGAACAGGGCGATGGGATGCCGAACCGTGCGCAAGTTGGCCATTTTCGCCTCCGTCGCGATGCTAAGACACAGAGGTCCTACCCACCAGCGTCGACTGAGCACTCGGTGCCGACGCGGCCGCTGACCGCCAGATGCTTGAAACGACCATGAGAAGGCCACTGGCGATGACCACCCAACCTGCGATAACGGCAATGACGAACCCGACACCGACGCTCGGGGGATAGCCAAACACAATTGAGGTCTGGTACTTCGTGGCCATGAACAAGGCGTTGCCGATGAGTTCAGCTACTCCCGCCGCCATAGTTGCCCACGCCATTAGCTGGTTGACAACACCTTTGGCGAAGGTGGCCCCAGCCCTCCGTGCGACCGCGAAGCGCCACACCCCGATGACGAGCATCACCAGCCATGCGGCGAAGCTCATCCATCCCCAACCGGAGAAGCCGTTCGAAACCAAGAGGAAAGGGCGGCTCGTCAAAGACACCCACAAGGAAGACCAGCGCAGGAAAAAGGCAATGAACAGTGCCAACGTGGCCATCGCCAGGAGCACAGTGCCTGCCCGAGCGTCTGCCTCGGCAAGCTCTGCTGGCGAGTGCCGCTTGTTGGGAGCGAACATGAGCAGGCCACTGGCGATGAGCACCACCCCGGCCACCATCGCGATGTCAAGGCCGACTCTTCTACCGGCGACTTGGCCAGCACTGATGAAGATTTCGGTCTTGGGGGCGGTGGCGATGAACAGCACGTTGCCCAGGAGTTCGGTGAGTCCGGCCGCAACCGTGATGCAAGCCAACATCCGACTGTCGAGATCCGCGCCCAGCAAGGTGCCCTTGGCGGTGACGAGTCTCACCACCAGGGCGGTAGCCACCAACGCTGCGGCAAAGCTCAACCAGCCCCAGCCCGAGAAGCCGTCGTTGACCACCGTGGGATGCACAAAGACGGTGCTTTCGCGCGTCAATGACTGCCAGGGCAGGAAGAAGGCAGCCATCAGCCCAGCGGTCGCCAAGACCAGGAGCACAACACCTGCCCGTTCGGCCGTCACTTCGTATTCTGCTGCCCACCGGAGAGCGCGTAAACCAGGCGTTGGGCGCATCATGCTGCCTGGAGCGAGTCCAGGACGGCCCTGGCGACCCTGCCGTTCCCAGCCAGCCCGACTTCGACAAGAGTCGGTCGGGAACGGCCCGGAACCGCGACGATGAGTTCAACAACACCGCCGTAGGTCCCGTTCATCGCACATGCCCGGAGGCCGCGCAAGCTGCGGCAGGGATATGACTTCTTCGGAAGTTCGACGGATTGGTAAGGTCCCGAGGCTACGACGATGCCTTCGTTGTAGTGAATGAAGCTGACCTCGGGGAGTGGACCAAGACAGCGACGTACGGCAGCCCTTGTCGCTTTGGTCAGGAGCACTTCGGGGGCCAGCCCTGGCACGACCTGGGGACAGTTTTCGATGATGTCGTCAGTCGTTACCCTCGGCAGGTTCCGCGGTGCTGCGAAACGAAGACCGGCGAAGCTGTACCAGCGCCAGGAGGCTGGCACGACTCGTGTCTGCGTACCCCAGGCCACGGCAGCAGGCGACCAGGTGAGGGTGTGCAGGACCCGGCGTGCCAACGGTCCGCTGGCGTGGACATAGACATCGAGCATCGGCACGTGTTACGTAAGGCCCCCTGCCTGAAGGTAGACCGGAATGCCGTTCGCGAGAGTTGGCTTCAGCGGGTGATACGCAATCTCCACCGGACCGGCCGACGCGACGGAAGCGAAGGAGGCTGCGAAGGCAGGGTGCGGGCAGGTGGTCTTCGGCAGGTGGTCTTCACCTACGAGTACAAGGCCGGGAATCGGATGGTCTGGGCGCCAACCTACGGTCGGGCTGTCATACCACCAGGTCGCGGGCACGGAGACTTCCGCGGGAAAGAAGTCGACGGGCACCCAGCCACGCGGAGTCGCCGCTGTGTCTACAGCAACCACGATGGCAGGCGGTGCCTTGCGCAATGGTGCAGTGGTCGAGGTTGGCGTGGGGGCCGTGGAGGTCGTGCAACTGGCCAAGACCACTACCATAGTGGCTATCACGACCGCGGTGAGCCTGTACACCTTGCTCATGGTTTCCCGAAGCGTCTCATCGCTCACCCCAGCCTCTACACGGGCACGGCACTCGCGGTGACACCATCTACGAGGACGCGGCTTCCAATTGGCTTGCTGAGCCTGACGGACAAGTGGTCCAGGTATCCCGGTACTGCACAAAGAACATCTGGAGGTATCACTCGCGTCTCGGCGACGAACACAACGACGATGGCCGTCTCCTGAACAACACGCGCCTGGTAGGTCTCGTCACAGTCCTTCGTTCCAACCGGACTACCGACAAATCCAACGGTTATGGTGCGACCCCCATCCCCGAGAACCGCCGAGCTAACTGACACGTTCGGTCCAGGTCGAGGCTCGGAGACATGACGCGGCTGGAAGAGGTCCGAAGGCGAGAGCGCGAGCACCGAGGCGGTTCCCTTCAGCCCCGAGACGGTGAACAGCCAGGCCGGAAGGCGCATGGTCCCGTGCGCGGTCTCCCAGACATCCGTGCCGAGGTGCACACTGAGAACCTTGTCAGGCGGTGCCGCATACGTCCCCTGGACCGGCGGTGCTAAGAGACGAAAAGCCTGCTGCGCGGAGATGATGACCCAACGTCCGTCACGAACTGGAGATGTGGGGAACCGCGAGGGCGGCGTGACGCGGCCCAGAGCGAAAGCGAGTTTCGCGTCGCCACTTACGAAGCCAGCGCCGCTGAACTGGACCGTTGGAGACACCAAACTGGGAGGGCTGGAACCCCCGACGCCAGCCCACGCCTTGTTTGCTGCAGCCAGCTCTTGCCTTTCGCGAGAAGAAAGTAGGTGGTTTCCGGCTACGGTACCGGTGCCCGTGGTGGTCGTTGAGGCGACCGTCTGGGAGCTGGTACACGCGGCCAGGGCCAGCGTCAGGACAACCGGCACGAGAGCACGCAACTTCACCATTGCCATGCTCCCACGAGACGACGCGGTTCCGCGTACCGTCGAACGTCCTAAACGCAGGGGTTCCAGAAGTTGTCAGTGACTATACGACCGGCCCGTACTGCCACTGCCTTGGAACCCGATCAGTTATACGGTACGTCCCAGGACTGACTGAGAACCGGTACTTGGTACCCGAAACCACCGTCTCCGAGGCAACCCGCTTCGACCCTGAGTGGAGGCTTACCTTCACATGGATAATCTCACCAGCCGGGACAGCAACTCCCTCGCAGGCTTGCACAACCCCGGTCACGATGCCGGTGGGCTGGCGGTTGTCCGGGTTGGAGCTGCCGGACGCACCGAACCCAAGATGGCCCTGGCGACCATCCCGTTCCCGGCCAAGCCGATGGAGAAGAAGACCGGCTTGTCACGCCCAGGCACGTTCACCCGAACCACGAGTATCGAGTACGCGGGTGAGGTCGCCGGGCACGCCGTCAGGCCGTGGAGGACGAGGCAGTGAGCCGAGAAGGACAGCGTCACCGTCGGCTCGGTACGTAATCCCGAATCGACCTGGACCCCGTTCTCCGGCTGCAGGGGAGTCGGTCGAATGAGAGGGCAAGGAGGAAGGAGCACGGGACGCACATCGGTGCTCAGGGTCACGGTCGTGCCCAAAATGCTACGCCCTGTTCCCCACAGATGGCTCCTAGACCGGGGGTCACCTGGGTCCGATTGATGGGCCAGTTCGTTGGGACCGAGAACCGCAGCCCGGCGAAGGTCACCTGTTGCCATGACGCTGGGACTGCCGGTGAAGACCCCGCTGCGAGCACCACAGAGCGCGGTGACCAGGTGAGCGTGTGCAGTACTCGCTCGCCGATTGGCCCGTCAACGGTGATTTCAACGCCGAGCGACGGCACAAGGTAACTGGTCTGCGGTCCCGTGGGGTAGGGGTACACGAGGATGCCGTTGATGACCTCTGGGCGACCGAGGACGGTGCTGTGTGGAGACCTCGGGGGTCCGAACCTGACCGTGGTGCTCGGACCGGGAGCGATCTCCAAAGGACAGGCGAAAACTCCAGGGGGTGGATTGACGAATACCTCTCCAGACGGCGACCCGGTAGGGCACGGATACGAGTTGTAGAGGACCCACCAGGCCGCCGGTACCGATATCTGCGCATCGCCGAAGGCGACCGGTACCCATCCGGCTGGTGTGGAAGAGAGGTCAACGGCGGGGAGCGTCTTGGTCGTGACCGGCATCGTTGTTGTAGCGAAGGTCTGCGAGCCAGTGAACACGGTGAGCGCTACGGCTATGGCCACCATCGCGAGCGCACGCAACTTCATTGTTGTCATGCTCCCATGAAGCGCTGGCGGGTCAGGTTCGCGTACCCTCGCCAGCCGCTAGACACAGATGTCGAAGAAGTTGGCAGTGACCCTGTGGCCAGCCCGCACCGTCACACCCTTGGAACCCCACCAACCCGTTACGCGGTACGGCCCAGGAGGAACTGAGAAACGGTACTTGGCACCTGAACGGACTGTCTCCGAGGCGACAAGGCTCGGGCCTGAATAAAGGCTCATCGTCAGATGGAGAACATCATCAGGCGGGAGTACCAGTCGCTGGCAGGCGTAGGCAACTCCGGTCACGACGCCCGTGGGCTTGGCAGTGCTCGTCGTACAGGCAGCAAGCGACAGGACTATGACTACCATCGCGACCACCACGAGATTGCACGCTGGGATCATGGCGCACATCGAGGGTCCAGCGGGAAGATCGCCACACCGGAACCACCGTCGGTGCCTACCCTGGCGAAGGTGACGAGGTAGCCGTCCCCGAGGGCAAGCAGTGGTGGAGGGCTTGTGGGTGCGCCGAGGGAAGCGTCATCACTCGGCAGTTGCAACCGTGCCTTGGTCGATGGCTCGGCACCTGCGATGCAGTCGAGCATCCAATACCCAGCACCCTTTTGGCGACTCCAAACCTGCTGCTCGAACGCGAGGATTCCATCCTCAAAGCTGGCAACAACAGTTCCGTTGACGCCCCCCAGTGCGCACGACTCGGCCGCGGTGCAGGACAACGGGGTCAGTGACGTAGCCGAAAAGGCAGCGAAGTGCGTCATCATTCCAGGCCCCACGATGACCCAAAGGACACCTCCGGCGATGCCCAGCACGCGATATGACGCGCCTGGTGGCGGCGGGACTACGTAAAAGGAATTGGTCGCGGGGTCGAAGCGCTCGATCACTTGGGAGTCAAACGCGTTCTGGTTAGCGACCGAGATGTAGAGCAAGCCCGACTTTGGATCAGATGCGAACCCGAAGACCTGCGAGTTGGGTGCCATCTCGGGTACAAGAACCGTGCTGATGCGACCGGTACGTGGGTCTAGGCGCGCAAGACGCGCCGAGTTTGTGCGGAACAACCAGAGCACTCCGTCGCTTGCGACCGGGGGACCGGTTTCGAAGTCCTTGCCAATCGTCACCCTCATGGTCACTGCGAGCGTCTCTTGATCCATTCGGGCGATCTGCTGCTCGCAGAGACCCGCGACCACCCAGACCGAGCCGTACGCCACGACCGGAGGCTGGTTGTAGTAGTCACCGGGGAACCAGGCAGACCGGACCACCGCGCCTGTCTTGGGATCGATCCTTGCTACCCGGAAGCCAGCTTTCGGTCCCGCTGGCGCGTAGGAGACGTACAGGTCACCACCGGCAAACGTCGCGGCCTGTGGATTGTCCAGAGGCACTACCCGAATGGGATGAAAACGCCGGTGCGTTCCCACATCGACCTCGACAAGCCCACTCGATGGGACGTGCGTCGCCGGGATGGTGACCGGACCCGACGTGCAGGGCGATGTGGCCGAGACGGTCCTCGGCATCGGTGGTGTGAACGTTGTCCCTGGCGTCGCGACCCTCGACGAGGCCACACTGGGGCTGGCGGCGAGCATCAGCGTCATGGTCACCATCGCGACCGCGCCGATTCTGCTCACCGAGCGCATCATGACACTGGGGAAAGCCAGGGCTTCACGTAAGCAGCCTCAACCGGTCGGCACGGTGACCGGAGGCGACACTGCCAGCAGCGTGCCTTTGACGATGGGCGAGATGTCCACCGCGCTGCCGGGTCTGCACAAGAAGATGCCGAGAACCTGGATGGCTGTGTCGACCTTGAACGACGCTGACATGTTCGGCGGCGTCACGCTTATCGAGGTCGCAACCGGGCACGGGGTAGAAGTCTGTTGGATGTCGCTACTAAGGATGATGAAGCCTGCGGAAGCTGCCTCGCCCGGAGGAAGCACGATTCTGGGAACTCCCAGTGGCCAGATGCCCGTGTGGCTCACGGTGACGTGCAAAGGCGTGCCGCCGCTGTTTAGGAAGGTGACGACCGGATAGCCCGTGAGCGAGCACGGTAGCGAGGACGTGTCCTCGATTCGTATGGTGACCACCCCGGTACCCGCAGCAGCGCTGGTGCCGAAGCCACCCACGGCGAGTTGCGAAGGCGTACACGGTTGGGCAAATGCAAGCTCTGCCGCCTCTGCTGCGGCTGCTGCCTTCTCTGCCGCTGCGGCTGCTGCCTTTGCCGCCGTTTCAGCCTTCAGGGCCGAGCGCGCTGCTGCCTGGGCGGCGTTGGCTGCTTTGGTCACCGCTGGCGAAGTCGAACTTGTACACCCGGCGAGCATCAACGTCATGGCCACTGCCGCGATTACCACGAGCCTGCGCACCGTGCTCATCGGCTCACGCTGGCAAAGCTTGGGGTACCCACGGCGGCCTCCATCGGTCGTGTGCCAGAGCGCGCCACCCAGTACGGCCCAGCCGTCGACGGCGTTGACGAAATCGAGCGTGTTCGATGACTGGTAGTTGCTGAAGTTGAGTGAGACGTGCGCGCTGGACCAACTGGTACCCGCGTCAGTGGTGCGGTAAATGGTTGTACCGGTAGCGGCGAACCAGATCGTTGGCGAGACCACGTCCACCAGCCCCGGCTTGGGCGAAGGTGTTTGGTGCTCAACCCAGGTCCAGCCGCCATTCGTCGTCGAGTAAACAGCCGTGACGACTTCATGCGGGGTTCCATACCAGACCGCAAGAGCGCCATCCGATTTCGAGGAAAAGACCGGGGGCCAGGCTGTGCCGCCCCAGCCAGCCGATGGGTCAAGAACCTCGGCGCGTCCCCAGCGTTTGCCGCCGTCGGTGGACTCCAAGACGCAAGGTGCAACGTTGCCCTCCCCCGTGAGCCAGAGAACGGGCGCACGCAAGCTCCCTGACCAAGTGAGGCCGGTGTCGTGACAACCTCCCGGATTGTCCGGGGTTCCGGGCTTCCCGCTGAGCGACGGGCTGCGTGCAACGACAGCCCAGTGTGTTCCTGCGTCCGTCGTGGCGTAGATGGTCACAGACGAGGTTCCCCCGGCCGCACCGTTGCCGATGGCGACCCAGCCTTGGCGGTTGTTCAGGAAGCTAACCCAAGCCTCACCGACTCCGCTTGGGAAGGACCCGATCTCGGTCCACTTCCGTCCACCGTCGGTGGTGTGTAAAAGGTACACAGGCCCCCAGTGCCACAAGCGGACGAAGAAGTCGGTCGGGCTGAGAAAGTCGGCTCCCGTCAGAGCACCCAAGCCAAAGCCCTTCCGCAACATTGGAGGCGAGACATCGCGCCAGTGCGCTCCCCCGTCGGTCGTTATGAGCAGCCGGGTGGGGTTGTCCCTACTCGCCCATCCGACATTCGGGGTGAGGAAGTAAACGTCGTCAACATCTTGCGGCTGCCGGGTGTTCTTGGCGCTGGTCGCCTGTGTCCCAGTGAAGCTGCCTTCTGGTGACATAGACGGTGTTGAGGACGAGGCCGACACTCGGGCTGGCGGCGAGCATCAACGTCATGGTCGCCATCACGAGCACGATCGGATGGCCCGACCTCATGCCGGTGGACTCACGCGTACTGGTCAAGGGTGTCTCCCTGCTCGAACGGTGTCACCTGCACCTGGGCGCAGACGTACCACGCCGGACCGAAGCTCGCTGCCGGGAGAGACACCGAGACGCTGGGTTGTGTGCCGGTCACCCCAATACTCAAAAGCGCTGTCCCCTTGCAATCCGGGGCCACCGGTCCCACGGCGGTTTGCACGAGGAACGACGCTGGTGTCCCGGTGCCCACCGCGACCGGCCTGGGAGACGCCTGGTGTCCCACGACTCCGGTGTGTTGCACCCCGACGGCCAAGGGGTGTGACCAGCCACCGAACTCCAGCGTCGGATAACCGTAGAGTTCACACGGAACCGGGGACGAAAATCGTGATGATGTCCCGCGCTCGCCCATCGAGAGAAAGGGCGATGCCCAAGTCCGTCGCGTGGAAGCTCGTCGTGGGTGCATGGCGTGGAAGGCACGGGCACGACCGGTCCAGGCTCGTATCGAATCGTGACCGTCGGCAAGGCGGGCCCGACTGGGTCGGTAGCAAAATCGTCGTCCCCGAGGGAAGCGTCGTGGTCGTCCTGTCGCCGCCGAATGGAGGAATCGTCGTCATCACCGTCGATGTCGGCTTGTTCGGACCTGCCGTCTAGCACTACTGGTGCAGCCAGCAGCATCACAGTCATGGCCACTGTCGCGACTATCACGAGCTTGCGCACCATGCGCATCATGGCACCGACCGCCATCACCGGGGTGTCGCGCACCGCGCTGGTAGAGATGACAACAGCTACGTTCCGACGGCCGCACAGGCAGGGATGCGCACGCTCGCTAACGGCTGGTCCGACCAAGTACCAGCCTCGACGCGAGACGACCACAACGACCATGGGTGCTGCCATCACTGCAAACAGCAGGCGTCCGGCTGGGTGGGTCTCCCACGCGTCCTCCCACGGCTTGGTCACCGTGACCCTGGTCTCATGAGGCGTTGCCACACGCCACCCGTCGGGCTCTCCCGGACTGAACGCGCTCACTTTGGTGGCAAGGCGGAAGTCGTAACCTCTATCGTGCTTGTCACGGTCCCCGAACCCATGATGCACGCCCGGTGCGGGTTCGGGTGTATACAGCCTGGCTGCGGATTACGGGTCATGGTGTCCACGATGCGGCGCGCCGGGACCACTAGCTGTGATCTCCACGCCCAGGGAGGGCACGTAGTAGGCGCCGTTCGGACCGAGGTAGACCGCGCCATTCCGCGGCCGCCCTTGAGGCACGCGCGGCCCACACCAGAACCTAGACGGCCCTGTACTACAATTGGCGTTCTACAGGTGCCTCATGACGAAACTTGCAGTTCACGCCTTTTCCGCACTCCTACTTGTCCGCGCCGCCCTGGCCGTCGACCTCAGCGGCCTGACTCCCATTGGTCCTCTGGCCAGTTATAAAGCCTCGCAGGACTCGGTGACTGTCGAATGCCGCGACCATTCCCAGGTCCGCTTTTATATCCTGGCGCCCGACCTGATCCGGGTGCGGGTGTCGTTCCGCGCGCCGCTCGCCGCGCGCGACCACTCCTGGGCGATTGCCAAAACCAAATGGGATGTTCCGCAATGGACCGTCAAGGACGATCGGGATGATGTCGTCATCGCCACGGATGAAGTGGAAGCCGTGGTGCATCGCTCGCCGCTGCTGGTGGAATTCCGCGACGCAAAAACACACGAAGCGATCAATGCCGACCACTGCCAATGATGTTCGATACGCGCCTGAATACGCAGAATCTGCACACGGTGGCGGCCGCCAAGAAGCTGGGGTTCGAGGAGCACTTTTACGGCTGGGCGAAAAGGCCGCGCACCTGGACAAGCGGCGCGGCGAATTCACATGTGGAATTCGGATACGCCGGCCTATAAGGAAGGCACCGATCCGATTTACCAGGACATTCCCTTCTATCTCGGCTGGCAGGGCGGCGAGGCATACGGGATCTTCTTCGATAACAGCTACCGAACGCATTTCGATTTCGCGGCGAATTCCCGGAATATGTGGCGTTCGCCGCGGAAGGCGGCGAATTGAATTACTACTTCTTCAAGGGGCCGTCCATCAAGAAGATCCTGGGACGCTATACGGATCTGACCGGGCACTCAACATGCCGCCCAAATGGGCGCTGGGACGAAGGTCGTACTCGGTGTAGGGGTGCTCGGGTGTCCCGTCGAGGATGAGGACGCCGAGGAGCTCGTTCTTGTGGACGAGCGGCACGCACACGGCGCTGTCGCGGGACTGGCGCCCGCCCTCGGACACCGTGCCCTGCACGAGAAGCGGCTCTCGGTCGCGCGCCACCCGGGCGGCGATACTGCGCACGAATTCGATCGAGTCCGTGCCGTCGATCTCCCCTGCCCGGCACACCTCGGCCAGGCCGCCATCGCCGTTCAAGAGGAGGATGGACCCGCTCGTGGCCCGCAGGAGCTCGAACGCGCTCGACAGGATGAGGGCGAGCACGTCGTCGATGACCAGGATCGAGTTCATCGCCTTGCCCGCCTCGTAGAGCATGGCGAGCTCCTTGAGCCGGTTCGACAGTGCCGCGCTCAGCACCCGCTCGTCCACGAGGAGCCGGGACAGGCGCCGCAGATGGCGCTCCTTCTCCATGACGTAGGCGCCCAGAGCGGCGACGAGCACGACCGTGCCCACCCGGAACCCGAGGCGGTTGGCGAACCCGAGGTGATGGCTCGTGGTCCCCGACGTGAGCAGGCCGACAGCGGCGGCCAGGCACACGAGCCCGGCGAAGGCCACCGTCCACAGCTGCGAGCGGCGCCGGTCGACGGCCTCGAGCGAGGGCGAGGAGAAGTCCCGGATGCCCACGATGCGGGCTTCGTGCTGGAGGACCCTCGACGTGCGTGCCCCGCCACGCGGCCGAACCGGGGTGCTGCTGGTCACCTCCGTGGTGTCGACCACGGGGCGTGGCGCCCGTAGGGCCGAAGGTCCTCCTCCTAGTCCACCCCCAGGCTGCTCTTGGCCGCCGCCTCGAACAGCCGGAAGGGGAGCAGCCGCTTGGCCAGGACGCCGACCCGCTCGCCCGCCTTGCCCACCGACACCCGCCGGGGCGGGCGCCGGGCGTGGAGGACGCGGCGCACAGAGCGGGCCACCGCCTCGGGGGCGACGCCGTTCGCCTCGTCGCGCTCCATGACCCCGACGGCCTTGTTGAGCGCCCCCCGGTACGTGTCGTCGGCGGCGGCGGCGCCGGCCATCTTCCGGTTGGCGGTGAAGTCGGTGCGGACGTTTCCCGGCTCCACCAGGGTCACGGCCACCCCGAAGGGGGCGACCTCGTAGGCCAGGGCCTCGGCCAGCCCCTCCAGCGCGAACTTGCTGGCGCTGTAGAAGCCCTGGAAGGGAATGGCCACCACGCCGCCGATGGAGCTGATGAGCACCACCCGGCCCCGGCCCTGGGACCGCATGGCGGGGAGCACCGCCTGGACCAGGCGGATCGCCCCCCAGAAGTTGGTCTCGACCTGGGCCTTGGCCTCGTCGACGGTGGTGTGCTCGACGGCCCCGGCGATCCCCCAGCCAGCCGAGGCCACCACGGCGTCGATCCGTCCGTGGTCGGCGAGGACGCGGGCGACCCCGGCGCGCACCGACTCCTCGGCGTCGACGTCCATGACGAGGCCCGCCCAGCCTCCCGGCGACGTGCCCCGGCGGCTGGCGCCGATCACCGTCCACCCCTGGCGGTGCAGCAGGTCGGCGCAGGCGGCGCCGATCCCGGCCGACGCCCCCGTGACCAGCACCACGCCGGTAGACGACACCGGGGCCGGGGAGGGGGAGGCGGGCTGCGCCGGGGGCGAGCTCAACGGGGCCGGGCGTCGCCCCGGGGCGAGCGGGCGAACTTCCACCGGGCCGGGCGCGTGGGGCGGCCCAGGACGACCTGGCGGAACGCCTTCAGGTCCTCCACCCGCTGGCGCGCCACGTCGGACAACTCCGTCTCCCCGGCCTCGGCGGCGATGTTGAAGGCGTCGATGCACCGGCTGACGGCACCGTCGATGGCGGCGAGCAGCTTCTGGTGCGCGGTTTCGTCGAGCACGGCACTCCCTGGCGGTCCGGGCGTGGCGAGCGCGCCCGAGTCCCATCAGCCCATCGGTGGTCCGACACGATTGTGCACCACGACCCGGGCGCGGCACCATCATCCCCCGCGCCGATAGGAGTGGAGCCCGTCACCCACGATCCGAGGAGAGGCCGTGCCAGACGACGAGGAACCCGTAACCGTCACCGACGACAGCCGGCGCCACCGCTACGTGGCGCGCCTCGGCGACGCACCGGCGGGCTTCATCTCGTACCGCGCCCGACCGGGCGTCGTCGTGCTCGTCCACACCGAGGTGGACCCCGCCTTCGAGGGCCACGGCATCGGGGGGCACCTCGCCGCCTTCGCCCTCGACGACATCGCCGCCCGGGGCCTGCAGGTGGAGCCGGTATGCCCCTTCGTAGCCGCCTACATCGAGCGCCACCCCGAGTACGCGGCACTGGTGGCGCCACACTGATCGACCCCGGCCCCGCTGACCGGCCCTGACCTGGCTGGACCGGGGGTCCGGGCGGTGGTTCACGGCCCGCCGGCCCGATGGCCAAGAGGGGCCCGACCCGGCTCAGGTGCTCCACCGGGGGTGCCGATACCCCCGGGGTGAGAATCGGTCGCCGGCAGGGTCGGACCGCCGAAGTCGAGGGCGCCCGGCCCGGGTGGCTGCCCCTGGGCTGCATCCTGGCCCTGGGCGAGGCCGTCTTCCTCGTCCTCGTCGTGGTCCACGCCGGCTCCACCGCCGGGGCCCCTCCCGCCGCCCGGTCGCTCGTGGCCTCGGAGAGCCAGATGGACCGCACCCTCCCCCGGCCGCACCCTCCCGCCACGACCACTCCGGTCCCCACCCCGACGACGGTGCCCCCCACGCCGGTGGTGACCATTCCCGCCGCCCCTACGACCACGGCCCCGCCGTCCCCGGCCGTGGCCGCCACCCGGGCGATCCTCCCCCCCGCCGTGCCGGGCACCAACATCGCCCCCGATCCCAACTTCCTCCAGAGCTGCTCGGGCTCGGTCTACGACGACTCGTCGAGCTGCACCGGTGCCACTCTCCAGGCCATCGCCAACGCCCGGGGCGAGGAGGGCCTGGCCCCCATGACGCTGCCGTCGAACTGGGCCCAGCTCACGCCGGCCGAGCAGCTGTTCGTGGCGACCAACCTCGAGCGCACGGCCCGGGACCTTCCTGCCCTGGCGGCCATGGCGAGCGCCCTCGACCAGGCGGCCGCCCAAGGGGCGACCCAGAACGACGACCCCTCGCCCCCGGCCGGCTTCCCCTACACCGAGTGGGGGTCGAACTGGGCGGGCGCGGTGGGCAACCCACTCGAGGCGATCTACCTGTGGATGTACGACGACGGCGTGGGCTCGGCCAACGTGGACTGCACGGCGTCGAACCGCTCCGGGTGCTGGGGTCACCGCAAGAACATCCTCCTGGGTCTGGCGTGCCACGAGTGCCTGATGGGAACGGCATGGTCGTCGGGGGGCTACGGCGGCGACCCGAGCCTGACCGAGCTGCTCGTCGACACGTCGGGCCGCGTGGCCCTCGCCTTCACCTGGCAGCAGGAGTCGGCCTACCTCCCGTGAGCGTGGTGCCCGCCGCGCACCGTGCCGGCGTTGCACTGTGGCGGCGCTTCGGCCGTGACGGCGTGTCGTGATGCCTGCGGCGACCACGTAGCGCGCTCGTGCGACTCCCCGTCCAGAGCTCTTCGCCGGCACGAACCGGACGACACGCCGCGCCGCCGGTGGGGAGGCCCTCTGACCTGGATATCTGCACGCCGCGCAGTTGAGCGAATGTTGACGGTCCATAGGGGGGCGGGTGTGACTGGTCCGTCAGGATCCTCTCCGTGGACCGTTCTGAGGCTCGCGCCGGGGCTCGTGTGACGCCCGGATCAGCGTTGCGTTGCCGCCGGGATCTCTCCCGGGGGTGGACCGGTCGCTCAGGTACTGTTCGGCGCGACGTCGGTGGGCCGGGCGCTGTCTCGGGGGGACGAGGGGACGCACGCCCCTTCGGCGTCTCCGTCTGATTCGGCACCTCCGATGGGAGTGGGAATGAAGCTGCGCAAGGACCCCAACGGCGGGAAGGACTCGACGCCGCCGGCAACGGCCACCACCGGCGCCGAGCCGTCCGCTCGCATCGGCGCGGGCATCGCCGGAAGCACGCGCGGGCACCTGGGCGAGCTGCTCGTGGGCGCCCAGCTCATCACCCACGATCAACTGGCCGAGGCCCTCATCCAGCAGCAGGCGGCGACGGGCAAGCGCATCGGCACCACCCTGGTGGAGCTGGGTGCCATCACCGAGCGCGACCTGGCCCAGGCGCTGTCCACCCAGCTGCTCGTGCCCCTGGTCGACCTGTCGCAGCAGAAGCCGACGCCCGAGGCGGTCGAGATCCTGGCCGAGAGCGTCGCGCGCGCCCACCTGGCCGTGCCCGTCACGGTGGACAGCGGCGGCGTCACCATCGCCGTGTCGGACCCCAACCCGGAGCTGGCCAAGATCCTCGCCAACGCCTGCGGGCGGGTCGTGCGCCTCGTCATCGCCCCCCGCTCCGACGTCCAGCGGGCCATCGACACCTCGTACCGCGCCCTGGGCAACATCAGAGAGCACGTCCGGGCCTTCGAGGAGACCGCCGACACCACCAGGCGGCCCACCGACGCGGCGGTGCAGACCGTCACCGCCGGCGACGCCCCGGTGGTCCAGGTCGTGAACCTGCTCATCACCCAGGCCATGCGGGACCGGGCCTCGGACATCCACATCGAGCCCCAGGACGAGCACGTCCGGGTCCGCTACCGCATCGACGGTGCGCTGCACGACGCCGTGGAGCTGCCCATGGCCATGGCCCCGGCCCTGGTGAGCCGGCTCAAGATCATGGCGGACATGAACATCGTCGAGCGCCGCCGGCCCCAGGACGGGCAGATCACCATGTCGGTGGACGGGCGCGACATCGACATCCGGGTCTCCACCGTCGCCACCATCTGGGGTGAGAGCTGCGTGCTACGGGTGCTCGACAAGAGCCGGTCGGTCTTCCGCATGGCCGACCTGGGCACACCCACCGACACCCACGAGACGCTCACCCGGCTCATCCGCTCCCCCTTCGGCATGGTGCTGTGCGCCGGCCCGACGGGAAGCGGCAAGACCACCACCCTGTACGCGGGGCTGACCGAGATCGACGACCCGAGCCGCAACATCATGACCATCGAGGACCCGGTCGAATACGTCTTCCCCACCATCAACCAGATCCAGACCAACGAGCAGGCCGGGATCACCTTCGCCAACGGTCTCCGGTCGATCCTGCGCCAGGACCCCGACGTCATCCTGGTGGGCGAGATCCGCGACGTGGAGACGGCCCGCATCGCCGTGCAGTCGGCTCTCACCGGCCACCTGGTGCTGTCCTCGCTGCACGCCACGGACTCCGCCGCCGCGCTGCACCGCTTCCTCGACATGGGGATCGAGTCATTCCTGGTGGCCTCGTCGGTGCTGGCCGTGGTGAGCCAGCGGCTGGTGCGCCGCATCTGCCAGACGTGCAAGGCGCCGTACGAGCCAAAAGACGAGGAGCTCGCCTTCTACCACGAGAGCGGCGGCCTGCCCAAGACCCAGTTCTTCCAGGGCGAGGGGTGCAACTTCTGTGCCGACACCGGCTATCGCGACCGGATCGGGGTGTTCGAGCTGATGCGCATCACGCCCGAGATCAAGCGGCTGATCGTGGGGTGGGCCACGCAGGAGGAGCTGCAACGCATGGCCATGTCCCAGGGCATGCGGTCACTGCGCGACGAGGCCATCCAGCTGGTGAACGACGACGTCACGACCATCTCCGAGGTCGTCCGATCGATCTACGCGGCCTGAGGCGACCATGGCCAAATTCCGATTCAGCGCCATCAGCCCCGACGGCTCGACCATCACCGGCATCGAGGAGGCCGTCACCGCCAGCATGGCCCGCCGGGCCCTGGCCGAGCGCGACCTGGCACCCATCCAGATCACCGAGAAGAAGAGCCTCCTTCAGTTCGAGATCACCAGGGAGAAGGTGCCGAGGCGGGAGCTCATGCACTTCTCCCGGCAGCTGGCCGTGTTCATGAAGGCCGGCATCCCCGTGCTCGAGGCGCTCGAGGTCCTGTCCGACGAGGTCGGCAGCGTCCAGTTCAAGCGGATCCTGGCCGAGATGGCCGACGACCTGCACGCCGGGGAGACCTTCGCCAGCGCGGCCGACGCCCACCCCGAGGCCTTCCCCCCCTACTACCTGGGGATCCTGCGCTCGGCCGAGCTGACCGGCAACCTCGACACCGTCCTCGAGCAGCTGGCCGAGTACATCGAGCGCGACACCGAGGCGCGGCGCAAGATCACCTCCGCCCTCATCTACCCGGGGATCGTCCTGGTGCTGTCCATCGTGGCCGTGGTGGTCATCACCGGCTTCGTGCTGCCGCGCTTCAAGACCTTCTTCGCCTCGCTGCACGCCAAGCTGCCACTTCCCACCCGGGCCCTCATCGCCATCGCCAACTTCTGCGTGTCGGACTGGTTCGTCTTCGCCGGTCTGGTCGCCATCGTGGTGATCCTCGCCATCCTGGGCACGTCCACCCGGCGAGGGCGCGCCACGCGCGACGTCATCATCCTGCGGGTCCCGGTGCTCGGAGACCTCATCCGCACCGCCATCCTGGAGCGGTTCTGCCGGATCCTGTGCTCCATGGTGGGCGCCGGCGTCCCCCTGCCCGAGGCGCTGCAGGTGACGGGGAACGCCACCACCAACGCCGTGTTCCAGCGGGGACTCAACACGGCCCGGGAGGAGATGCTGCGGGGCGAAGGCCTGGCCGGGCCCCTGGCCCACACCGACCTCTTCCCCACCGCGGCGCGCCGCATGTTCCTGGTGGGCGAGAGCACCGGCACCCTCGACAAGCAGCTCGACACCGCGGCGCACTACTTCGATCGTGAGCTCGACTACAAGCTGAAGCACTTCACCAGCCTGTTCGAGCCGGCCGTCATCCTGTTCGTGGGCGTGATCGTCGGTTTCGTGGCCATCGCCCTCGTGTCCGCCATGTACGGCATCTACCGCCAGGTGCACATCACATGAGCGGGCCCAGCACCTCGACCAAACCAGCCAAGCACCCCCTGGGAGGTTGACGCGATTCGAACGATTGCGGAACGGGGCGTCATGCCGACATCGACAAACACAGCCATCTCAACGAAGGGAAACAACGTCATGAACGAACACTCGTCACCGAACTTCCTGCAGAGGATGGTGGCCAAGCGGGAGCAGGGTGGCTTCACCCTGATCGAGCTCCTGATCGTCATCATCATCCTGGCGATCCTGGCGGCCATCGTCGTCTTCGCCGTGGGCAGCACCAACACCAACGCCATCGCCTCGTCGTGCAACGCCGATGCCAAGAGCGTCGAGACGGCCCTCGAGGCCTACAAGGCCCAGTTGACGACGTACCCGGCCAGCATGTCCGCCCTTACGTCGTCGACGACCACCACCGTCAACGGTGTGAGCGAGGTCGTGGGACCGTGGCTGAAGGAAATTCCGTCGTCGGTCAACTACAGCATCTCCTTCGACTCGAGCGGCAACGTGTCGGTGGCGGGGCCGAATAACAATCCGGCAGCGGCGCAGTACACCGGGGCGACGACTAACCCCTGTAACGCCCTGTAACCACGTGAGGCCGACCAGTTCGGCGATGTGAGCCCGGTGCCGGGGGACCAGATCGATCGGTCCTCCGGCACCGGCCGCGTCGGGCCTACATTTCTCGGAAGACCCATGACGACCACGCTCCGCACCACCCGCACCACGGCTGACGTCGCCTGGTCGGTCGCCGTCAGCGTGACCGTCGTGCTCCTGGGCATGGCCTACGCGTTTTGGTGGGGGGCAGTCGTCCAGCACCACCCGTGGTACTGGGTCATCCCCGGCGACAGCTGGGGCACGGTGCGGGGGGCCCACTGGATCGAGTGGGGAAGCTTCTCCTACATCTACAGCTCGCGTACGGCCCTCGTGACCCTCCCCGGGTTCAACCTCCTGCTGGCCCCGGTGGTGACGCTCTCCTCCCACCTCCACCTGACCGAGACCGCACCGGGCCTGCCCGGCATCCCCAAACCGTCTGCGTGGTTCCTGATCGGACCGGCCTTTCTCGCCTGCGCCGCGTTACCCGTCTTCGCCGCCGACGCCCTCGCCCGGCGCATGGACCTCTCCCGAGCGACGCGGCGGGTGCTTTCCATCGAGGTGGCGGCAGCGGTGTTCCCCGCCATTGCCTTGTGGGGTCATCCCGAGGACGTGCTCGCCCTCGGCTTCGCCATGTACGCGACGAGCGCGATGGTCGGGGGCCGGCTGGGTGTGGCGGGGTGGCTGCTCGGCGCGGCACTCTCCATGCAGCTCTACGTGGTGGCCCTCGTCCCGCTATTCCTCTTCGTGGTGGGTCGTCGTCAGGCACCCGCTCTGCTGGCACGTGCCGCCGTGCTCCCCGGCTTCCTCCTTGTGGCGGTTCTCGTGCCCAACCCCCACGCAACGCTCCACGCTCTTCTGGATCAGCCCAACTACCCCACCGTCGACCATCCCACGCCGTGGATCCTGTTGGCGCCGAAACTCGGACCCAAGGTGGTGGCGGCCGGGCCGGGCCGCATCGTGGGCTTCCTGCTGGCGGTGGGAGTCGGAGCCCTGGGACTGCGCTGGCGCCGCGATCCCCGGCGCATCGTGTGGCTGGCCGCCGTCGCCCTCGGGCTGCGCTGTCTCACAGAGTCGGTCATGGTGCCGTACTACGTCATGCCCGTTGTGACGCTGGCCGTGGTGAGCATCATGATGGTCGCCCCGCTGCGGCGCATGCGTCTCGCCGGCATCGCCGCTGCAGGCGCGGGGCTCACCGTGCTCACCTTTTACCACCATGGCATGTGGCTCTACTGGTCGGAGATGGCCGCTGTCACGGCCGCCATGCTGGCCTTGGCGTGGCCCGCCGCCATTCGCGGCTGGCCGTCACCGACCTCGAAGGTGGATCCGACACGCGGCACCAGGGACGATGCAGAGTCCGACGCGGAGGAAGTGCCACCGGGTGTTGCTTCAGTGCCACTTGGTTCGTTGCGCGCCTGACCGGGCCGAAGTCCGCGCCCCGACTCGGGTTGCTTACTGGACGAACTCCATCCGCAGACCCTCGCTGTCCCACTCCGGTTGATCCGGAAGATGGACGACGCCGCGCGAGATGATGCGCCGCGACGTCCACAAGCATGCGGCGGCATCGAGAAGCTGGGCCAGCGTGGCCCCAGGGACCCTGTCGTCGACGATGCGGTCGGCGCCGGGCATCCGCCCGACCAGCAGTGCCCGGCGCTCCTCCTGCCCGGCGCGGGTGTGCTTCGAAAAGCGGACCGGCTTGCCCTCGTTGAGCTGGAAGAAGCTGAGCTCCGGATGGACCTCGTGGAGGGTCCGCTGCCAGTAGGGGGCCATCTGCTCGTGTACCTCCACCGTGCGCTTGAGCGTGCGCCAGCCGATGGCGCTCAGGTGACCGCCGTTGGCCTCCTTGGCCTCGGCGTAGGTGTCGCACTTCAGCGCGGCCCGCACCGGGGCAGAGAGGATGGCGCTGGCCCGGGGGCGACCCAACAGGGCGCGCGTGGCGCGATCACAGGTGCGGCCCCGAGAGTCGGGTTCGTCGAGAAGGCCGACGGGCGAGAAGAGCGCAACCACCTGGAAGGCCGGCTTGTAGTCGAGCACCTCCACGAACGTCCGCACCACCTGAGGCTGCTCGGGGGCCATGGTGATCCCCTGGAGCTTGGCCGGCGCCATCAACCACCCCTTGCTGCAGGGGACGACGCCGGCGAGGGTTCGGTAGGGAAGGTGGGATCCCCGGTGTGAACCGGGCCTCGTCGTGGTCATGGACATAGTCAACGGTACCTAGGGCGCTGTCACTATCGGGTACGACGAGGCCAACCCGAGGGGTTCAGCTGTTGGCGTTGTGGACGAGCCAGCTCTTTATGCTCTCGGTCGTCCCACATGTTCCCAACGAGGTGGCCGAGCACGTGGATCCGTCCTGGAAGTCGACCGTCGCCCATACCGTGTAGTTGGTCGGCCCGCAGCTGGAGCTGCCGCAGGCGTACACGTTGATCTCGCGGGTCACCCCGGTGTTGGCCGGCAGCTGGCTGACGGGGACGGTCGAGCAGGTCACGTACACGGCCGGGTTGTTGGGAAGGGCCTGTCCGATCTGCACCGTGGGGAACCCACTGGCGAAGCAGCTTCCCCCGTTGTAGGCCGTGTCGGTGTAGCGGACGGTCTGGATTGCAACCTCGACAGCTCCGGCACTGCGGTACTCCAGCGACTGCTGCTGAAGGACGTTCGACGTATTCAGGATGCCATCCCCCGAAAAGGTGACGAGGGCAAGCAGCACCAGGGCGACGATGATCATAAAGACGAGGGCGAGCACCAACGTGGCACCCTCCTCGTCGCGGCGGAACCGGTGGGTGGCCATCAGAAGTTCGCCTTTGGAGCGCCGACCTCGTTTATCGGCGTCATCGCACACGCCACACCGGTGGGGTTTGTGGCGGCATTGCTCGGCGTCCACGTCAATGCCGTGGTGCCCGACACCGCCGAGAAGCTACCGCTCGACTGGGTGAGGGTGATGGTGATCACGGTCTGACCGGCGGCATTTGTCGACGCCGCCATCGTGGCGGTTACGTCAACCGTGCCGAAGCCGCTCGTGTAGTGGCTGCTTCCGGTATCGCCGAGGTTGACTGTGCCCAGATTGATGGTGCTGCAACCACCGAAACCTCCCCCGGTACACGCGATTGAAAGCTGGGTCTGGCTGCCCACCCGGGAGAACTGAGCCGTGACCGCCTCCGACGCGCCACTCCACCCCCTTTGGATCGAGGTGATCGACATCGCCTGGTTGTAGGTGTACACGATTTGGTCGCCGCTGCTGGGTTTGCCGTTCGGGGTGCCGCTGGGCACGCCCTGGATGTTGAACCCAGCCGGCGCCAGCGTCACCACGACCTGGGTCTGACCCGAGGCGCCGTTGTAGGCGGTGCTGCCGCCGTAGGAGGCGGCCACTGTGTAGGTCCCCGCGACGGCGTTGGTGACCGTGCACGTTGCCTGGCCCGCGCCGTTCAGCGTGCTCTGGGCGCAGGTGGGAGCGGTGCCCGAGGGTGGCGTGATGGTCCAGGTGACGGTGCCGGTCGGCGTGATGCCGCCCGTGCCGTTGACCGTCACGGTCACCGTGTAGTTGGAGCCCACCTGCGGGCTCGAAGGATTCGTCGAGAAGCTGAGAGTTGGGGTGCCCTTGCTCACCGTGATCGTGGCCGGAGAAGCGGAGGACGAGGAGTTGTAGTTGCCGTCGCCCTGATAGACCGCCGACGCCGAGTAGGTGCCGGTGGGGGCGCCGGCGCCGAGCGTGAACGAGCAGGTGGTCGAGTTGGTGCCCGTGCCACTGTCCGTCATGTGCTGGCTGTCACCGGCCGCACCCGTGCACGTCGGTGCAGTCCCCGAGGGAGGGGTGATGGTCCACAGCACCGTGCCGCTCGGCTGCGGGTCGTTGGCGTTGGCCGGGGTGGCCCCCACGGTGGCCTTGAACGACAGAGTGGCCCCCGGCTGGGCGGGAGAGGGTGAAGAGCTCGATGTGAGAACTGTCGACGAGTTGGCCTCCCCCACGGTGATGCTGCCCGACCCGCTGCCGGCGCCATAGTTGCAGTTGGAACAGCCCGGTGCGGGATAATTGGCGCTGACCTCATAGGTTCCGACCTCGGCGTTGGCCACCGTGCAGCTGGTTTGCGAGGTGTTGGTGCCAGCAATGTTGGTGAGTGTCGAGTCGGTGCAGCTCGGGTTGCCGGGGCTCTGACTGAAGGCCCACTGCATGCCCATTGTCCCTGTCGGGTTCGGCGTGGTGCTGTTGGGGGGGATCACGGTGGCCGTGAATGTCACGGAACACCCGAGCACGACGGGAGTGCAACTTGCCGGATCCCCGACCGACGGCGCAGCCGCCACGAGCACCGTGGTGGTGGCGGGGTGGAGGACCACGAAGCTCAAGGTCCCAGAGGCCCCGTTGGGTCCCTGGACGAAGGCGGTGAGCTCTTGGGCGCCACTGCTCTCGCACGTGCCTGACACGATGGGCTCGAAGCCCACGGTGGGAGGCTGAGCATTCCACTGTTGCACTGGGTTGACGGAGATGGAGTATCCCTTTGGCGTGGTCCCCTTGACCGTGCCACCGACGACGAACGGGGTGGGGGACGTCGTGTTCGTTCCGTCATTGACGGACACGCTCGGAGTTCCCGAGACACCGCTCGGAACCGTGAACGTCACGGCCGCATCACCGTTGAGGCCAACCGTACCTCCGGACGAGATCGTCGCCGGGGCCGAGCCAACCATGACCGTGAGCCCGTGGCCGGCGGTGAAACCGGTCACGAAGACGGTTACTGATGCGCCCACTGGGCCCGCCGAGGGCATGGGCGCACTGATCAGCCTGTACGGGGTGGTCGTGCAGTTGACGAATGACTGCTGCGCCTCGGATTGGGCACTCTGGGCGAAGCTGTTCAAGATGGCGTCCACGGTGGACAGGCCCTTCTGCGTGGTCGACGTCGTCAGGGCGGTGACGAGGGCTCCCAGGAGCGCTGTCATGGTCAGAGCGATGATGACGATGGCGATGAGCAACTCGATCAGGGTATCGCCCTGTTCGCTGCACTCCACCCGCCGACGCATACGCCCGACCACGGTTCGCACGAGCGTCCCCATCAGGGCAGCGTGACGGGATTCACCGTCACGGTCACGTTGTTCGTGAAGGTGCCGCTGAACATCAGGGTGTTGGCGACGATGTCGTCGGTGTTCACCGCCATGGTGGACAGGAAGCCTGACCACCCGTAGATCTCGATCTGGGCCGTCGGGGCGTAGATCACACCACCGAGGGTGTTGGCGACATTGCTGTTCCCACCACTGAACAATGCCTGGTCGTTGTCACCACCGTCCTGCCACAACACCATGTTCTTGTAGTTGACATCTGATGGACTGGCGGTGGAGCAGTTGGTCGTGCAGGCCGACAGTTCGAAGGTGGTGCCGCTGTTGGTGTTCCCGAGGTCGGTGTACCCACCCTTGACGTAGAAGAAGACACCCGCTCCAGCCGGCAAGGCCGAGGGGCAGGCGGTGGAGGACGTCGTCGTCCCGCACAACGTGGTTCCCGATCCGGACACGTCGATGCCGCTCACGTACGTGTAGTCTCCGCTGCCGAAGTTCACCTTGTCGTTGTCCTGGATGCACAGCGACGTCGTGGTCCCCGAGCAACTGACGCTGCCGGCGAACTCGTAGTTGCCGGGTGCGAAGGTGACGGTGGCGTTGTTGGGGATGGTCAGGGCCGAGTTGTACAGGCCCGGCTGACAGTTCATGTTGGCGCTGGCCGGGCATGTCACCGCGCCCGTGACAGCGGGGACAGGGTGCTGATTGGCGAACGTCAGCAGGGGGTCGGTGATACCCGTCTGCGTGGCGCCAGTGCTGATCTGCACAGGGGTTGCGGGCGTCACGCTGTTGACGTTGTTGATCGTGGTGTGGGAGCCCGTGGTAGGACACGGGGAGAAGTTCGTGCTCGACCCGCTCGAGCTGGTGTTCAGACAGTTGTAGACGCCGATGGCGTCGCTGTTGGAGATGCTCGTGCCGTCAGCGCACGTCGTCCCGGTGGCACTGATGCTCTCGTTGCCGAAAAAGGTGAATGCCGCGTTGAGCGCAGCGCTGCTGCCTCCACCCGTGTTGTAGCCGGAGTTGAGCGCGATCGGACCCAGAACATTGAGCGACTCGTTTGCGAAGATCGACGCGCTCAGGTTGATGTCACTGCCGGTGCCGAGGAGCGTGAGCACTCCACAGGGCTGGTTGATGGGCGGGATGGGCACACCCGACTGCGGATCCCCGGTGAGCGCGTACTGGTACGACGCACACCCGGACGTGCTGGCCAGCGAACATGCCTGAGTGACGTTGAGGGTGACATTCGACACCATGTACGTGGGGGTCCAACCGGTGGTCGGTGGAGCACATCACTCCGGTCGGAATGCTGGTCGGGGTGGGGGACATGCAGCTCACAGCGGGTGCTGGCAGATTGCTGGAACTCAGGTTGTCGGAGAGAACCTCGTGGCTTTGCGTTGCGCCGGCGCAGAACTCCCGGACGAGCTGCGGTGCCCCGGAGGTTGGGGTCCAGGTGTAATACGACACCGTCGCCGTGGGCGTCGTCCCCTGGAGCTGAATGCCCAGGAGGAACTTTGTTGATCCCGTAAACCCTGCTGCACCGCACGGTGCGGGCGAGGTGGCGCCAGAATCCATCGTCACGCTTCCGGCGCTTTCGATGTCTCGCACGTAATAGGAGGACGCCACAGTGGCTGCACTCGAGTCTGCCACGGTCCCTTGCACCGTCTGGTCGTCCTTCAGGGTGGTGATGAGCACTATGGCGATGGCCCCCACGACCAGCGGCATGATCACCAGCACGATCAGCAGCTCGATGAGAGTGAAGCCCTCCTCCCCCCTTTCGCGGTGGATGACGGGTGGGGATAGGGCGGCGGCGGGCTCGACTCTTCAACTGCGCGTGACAGCTCTGGCGCACCCTCCGCGGCCTCTGTGCGGCTGCCCCCATCATCTCCGTCCCTTGATAACCATTCTCCGTGGTTTTTGCCTCACAGACAATGGGAAACGCCCTGCTTTCCGGGAGACCCGGGTGGGGAGGCAGGGCGCCTCTTCGATCAGAACGACGTCATCCTCGGATTCTCGCGCCCCGCCCCCACCGGCTGGGCGGCTAGGTCGGAGAAGTCCGACGGCGAGGCGTAGCGCCGGGGCTTCTCGAGCTCCTTCGGGTACAGGCTCACCCGCAGGGCCGTGTCGTACTCGATGAGGTCCTCGCCCATGAGGGTGTTGAGCCCCATCTCGAGGGTCTGCATGCCCTCGGACTGGTGGGTGGACACGACGTTTCGCAGCTGGCGGGTCTTGCCCTCACGCACCAGGTTGCGCACGGCGTGGTTGGCCATGAGCACCTCGTAGGCGGCCACCAGACCCCCGCCGATCCGGGGCACCAGGCGCTGGTAGATGACGCCCTCCAGCGTCGAGGCCAGCTGGACCTGGATCTGCTCGCGCCGGTCGGAGGGGAAGATGTCCACGATGCGGTCGATGGCCTGGGCCGTGTCGTTGGTGTGCAGGGTGGCGAACACGAGGTGCCCGGTCTCGGCGATGGTGAGGGTGGTGGCGATGCTCTCCTGGTCGCGCATCTCACCCACGAGCAGGACGTCGGGGTCCTCCCGCAGCACCGAGCGCAGCGCCCGGTCGAAGGACTGGGTGTCGCTGCCCACCTCGCGCTGGCTCACCGCCGAGCGGTGGTTGGCGTGGACGTACTCGATGGGGTCCTCGATGGTGACGATGTGGCAGCGCCGGTAGCGGTTGATGTAGTCGATCATCGCCGCCAAAGTGGTCGACTTCCCCGACCCCGTGGGGCCGGTGACGATGACCAGGCCCATGGGCAGGTCCACGAGGGTCTCGACGGCGGGCGGGATGCCGAGCTGGGCGAAGCCGGGGATCTCGTAGGGGATGATGCGAAGCGCCAGCGCACAGGTGTCGCGCTGGTGGAAGGCGTTGCAGCGCAGCCGGGCCCGCTCGCGCCAGCTGAAGGCGAAGTCGATCTCGCGCTCGGCCTCGTAGCGGGGGGTGAGGTCGGGCCCCACCACCTCCTTGATCACACGTTCCACCGAGATGGGCGTGAACATCTCCCCGCCCGAGACGGGACGGATCTCGCCGTCGATGCGCACGAGCGGCGGAGCGCCGGCGGTGAGGAGCAGGTCGGTGCCGCGCGAGTCCCACAGCTCCTCGAGCCATCCGTCGATCGCCATGGTGCTTCGGGTGGTGGGCATGGGCTCGTCTTTCGCGTCAGGTGGCGGCACTGCTGGACAGGTCGTGCGACGCGGCCAGCCGCGCGCCCGGGACCCCGCCGATGGAGACCGGGGTGGCATCCATGACCTTTTCGCACGCTGTCACCACGTCACCACCCTGCTCCACGGTCAGCGCCGACCACGGCCCGAACGGCCGCTCGGAGGCCACACCCGCAACCACCAGAGGCGTCCCCTGGTGCAGGGCGCACACTACGCCCATCTCGGCCTGGGACGGCTCGCTCGTGGCCCGGGCCCGGACCGTCACCACCACGTCGAAACCGACGTCGAGCGGACACGTCCGGCCCTGGATGAGGGCGTTACAGGGAAAGGCGGGGTCGCCCGGCTCGTGGCAGCGCAGCACCGTGCACCCGCCCGCCTCGAGCTCGGTCGCCGACTGCTCGATGGCCCAGTCGTCGGTGCCCACCACCAGCACGGTGGGGGGTCCGGTCCTGGGCCGCGCCACGGGGTCCCCGTCGCTCACCGGAGCGAGCCGGGTGCTTCCCTTGGGTCGCAGTGCAGGGGCCACACCAGGGATTCTGAAGGCCCCAGGCCACCGCCGGACCTACAGGTGATCAACCCCCTCCCAACTTGGAGGCGGCCGCCGTGGCCGGGCCCCACCGGGGCTAGGGTGCAAATAACGGACCTCGTCCCTTCCTGAAGAGCGGTTGCTCCACTACTCTTGGTGGTCATAGCCGATCTGGTCCACGAAGGGGCTCTCCTGACGATGGTGGCAAACGTGGGAACGGCGGAACCAGTCCGTAGCGCAGGGGCGCCCGCCCGGTCGGTGGGCAAGCTCCTGGTGGTCGACGACGACCCCGAGGTGCGCGGCATGCTCTCGCGCCTCTTGGAGGTGGAGGGCTACAAGGTGGCCGAGGCCACGACGGGGGCCGAGGCCATCAGCTCCCTGTCCTCGCTGCCCCTGACCTGGTCATCCTCGACGTCATGCTCACCACCGAGAACGGTTTCGACGTCCTGGCCGCCATCCGCCGCACGAGCGACGTGCCCGTCATCCTGGTGACCGCCAAGGGCCAGGAGACCGACCGGGTGCTCGGCCTCAAGCTGGGGGCCGACGACTACGTGGTGAAGCCGTTCTCCCCCGCCGAGCTCGCCGCCCGGGTGGGCACCGTGCTGCGCCGCACCAACAACCGCTCGACGGCGGCCCCGTCAGGGCTGCTCGAGTTCGGCGACCTGGCCATCGACACCCTGGCCCGCGAGATCCGGGTCTCGGGGGCGCTCGTGGAAACGACGGCCAAGGAGTTCGCCCTGCTCGCCTTCCTGGCCGGGTCGCCCCGCCAGGTCTTGACCCGGGAGCAGCTGCTGGCCCAGGTGTGGGACTCCTCCTCGGAGTGGCAGGACGCCGGCACGGTGACCGAGCACATCCGCCGCATCCGGCGAAAGATCGAGGCCGACCCCGACAGCCCCCGCTGGGTGCGCACCGTCCGGGGTGTGGGATACCGCTTCGAGCCCTGATCAGCGCCTGAGCACCTGATCACGTCCTGATCAGGCGCCCGCCGCCCGGGTGCGCAGGTGCTCGGGAAGGTGCCCGCTGCTGCGCACCGCCGCCGCCCGGTCGAGCGCCTGGCGTGCCCGCCGCCCGAGCTGATCGGGGGTGAAGGGCTTGCGCAGGAGATCGGCATCGGGGTCGAGGGGGTGCCGGCGCATCGCACCCTCGTCGAGATGCCCCGACACGAAGAGCACCGCCAGCCACGGCCACCGCTCCACCAGCAACGCGGCCAGCTCGACGCCGTTCATCTCCGGCATGACCACGTCGGTGACGAGGAGGTCGACGGGACGCTCGAGGGACCGGGCCACGTCCATGGCCTCGACGCCGTTGGCGGCGGCCAGGACGATGTAACCCCGCTCCTCGAACTCGCGCACGGCCAGGCGCCGTAGCTCGTCCTCGTCCTCCACCACCAGGACGAGCTCGTCGCCGACCCCGGCGTCGTCGTCGGCCAGGCCCTCGTCGAGCGCGGCCGGCTCCTCGTCGGCGGCCGGGAACCACAGCGTCATGGTGGTGCCCCGCCCGGGAGCGGTGTCCACGCTCACCTGCCCGCCGGCCTGGGTGACCATGGCGTGGACGGCCGCCAGGCCCAGGCCCGTCCCCTTGGCCATCCCCTTGGTGGTGAAGAAGGGCTCGAAGCAATGCTCGGCGGTGTCGCTGTCCATGCCCTGTCCGGTGTCGGCCACGGCCAGGGCCACGATGCGCTGGGAGGGGGGCTGCTCCTCTCCCACCAGGCGCGTGCGGATGATGCAGCGACCCCCCGTGGGCATGGCGTCCCGGGCGTTGATGGCCATGTTGAGCACGGCCCGCTCCAGCTCGGCCGGGTCGACCAGGATGCGGGCGGGGGGGTCGGCGGGCACCAGCTCGAGCTCCACGTCCTCCCCCGTGACCCGGATGAGCATGGGCTCCATGGCCCGCACCACCATGTCGGGGTCGACCACCTCGGGCTGGCCCACCTGGCGGTGCCCGATGGCGAGCAGCTGGCTGGTGAGAGATGCAGCGCGCTCGCCGGCGCGCTGGATGGCCTCCACCTCGGCCACGAGGGGGTCGTCGGAGTCGATGCGGCGCAGGAGGATCTCGCTGCAGCCGAGGATCACGGTGAGGAGGTTGTTGAAGTCGTGCGCCACGCCGCCGGCCAGGCTGGCCATGGCGCTCAACCGCTCGGCCTTCTGGAACTGCTCCAGCATGCGCTGACGCTCGGTGACGTCCTCGACCACGGCCAGGATGCCGGTCACCGAGCCCTCGTGGTCGAGCAGCGGTGCCGTCGACACCGACAGCTCGAGCTCGTCGCCGTCGCGCTGCGCCGACAGCTGCACGCCCACGGAGGCTTCGCCGTGGCGGGTGCGCTCCCACAACCGGGCCAGCATTCCGGCGGCGGCGTCGTCGGCGGCGGGGACGCGCCGCTCCCCCGGCGCCCCCATGTCCCACGCCAGGAGCGAGCCCGCCGCCCGGTTCCACCAGCGCGCCGCGCCGTCCAGCTCGAGCTCGGCGATGGCCAGGGGCGAGGACTCCACCACCGCTTGCAGGCGCTGCTCGTTTCCCTGCACGGCTTGGTAGAGGCGGGCGTTGTCGAGCGCCACGGTGGCCATCTGGGCCAGCAGGACGAGGACCGATTCGTCCTCGGCGTTGAAGGCCCGGCCCCGCCCGAGCACCACCAGGGCGCGCCGGCGCGTGCCGGTGGAGTCGGCCACGGGCACCGCCATCCACGGTGTGGCACCGAGGGCCGAGACGTCGACGTCGGCGGCCGTGCCCAGGTCGACGCCGCCGCCGGGAAGGCCGCTGTCGTGGCGCAGCGGCCGGTTGGCCCGGGTGACCAATCGACCGGCCGCCGCCACCAGGGGGGCGGTGGACTCGGTCAACCCGAGGGGGGCGGTCACCTCAACGTCGGGATCCGAACCCGAGGTGGCGGGGGCGCCGTCGGCGTCGGGTGCGCCGTCGGTGTCGAGGACGCCGCCCTCGGCCGGGACGACCAGCACCACGGCCTGGCCGGCGTCGAGGACGCGGCGGGCGTGCTCGGACAGCACCCGCAGGACCTGCGGCTCCGACAGCGGGGCGTTCACGGCCAGGGCGGCCTCCATGAGGCGGCGCAGCTGGGCGGCGTGCCGGGTGGCGGCCTGCTCGGCCTGGCGGCTCTCGCTCCACAGCAGGACGCGCTCGACGGCGATGGCGACGCGCTCGGCCAGGCCCCGCGCCGTCTCCAGGTCGGAGCGGCGGTAGCCACGCCGACCCTCGCCGGTGACGAAGCTGAGGGCGCCGAACGACAGACCCGCAGGTGGACGGGCACCACGAACATGGACTCGATCTCGGACCCGTCGGGCGTCTCGAGGTAGGTGCCGGGCACGGCCGGCTCGCCCCCGTGGGGCGGGGCGGTGCGCCGGGTGCGCACCACCACCTCGGGCCGGCCCGTGGCGAGGACGCGCCGGACGAGGTTCTCGCCGTCGGGGTGGGGATGGCGCCCGAGATGCCCGCCCGAAAGGCGCCCGTGGGCCCCGTGCGCCACCCGGCGCAGCGAGCCCGCCTCGTCCACCACGTCCACGGCGAACCAGTCGGCGAACGACGGCACCACCACGTCCACCAGCCGCACCATGGCGTCGTCGTAGGACTCGAGGGCGGTGGCGAGCACGTCCCCGGCCCGGGCCAGCAGGGCCACGTGCTGGCGGGCGTGCTCGGCGCCGAGCCGGCTGCGCCGCTCGGCCTCGTCCAGGCGGGCCCGCTCGATGGAGGCGGCGGAGCGGTCGGCCACGAGCTGCAGCAGCTGGAGGTCACGGGCCTGGAAACGGTGCCGGTGGCGCGTCCCGACCTGGACCACCCCGATGACCGTCCCCCCACGAGCAGAGGGGCGGCCACGAGCGACGCCACCTGCTCGCGCAGCAGGGGTGCGTCGGCGGTGGCCTCGGCCACGTCGTTGACGATGACGGCCTGGGCCCGGGCCGCCACCTCGCCCACCACGCCCTCGCCCATGTGGACCCGCAGACGCTCGGTGGAATTGGGCGTCGAGCCCGTAAGCGGCGCGCACCGTCAGGCTGGTGGCGTCCTCCGACACGAGGAAGATGGTGGCCACGTCCCCGCCCACCACCCGGCCCGTGCGGGCCAGGAGCTCGTCGAGGAGGGCGTCGAGGGGCAGGAACGACAGCCCCGGGTCGGTCACGGACTGGATGGAGCGCAGCGCCACCCCGGCGTCATGCAGACCCACCCGGATGCGGCGTTCCGCCACCCGCCGGAACAGCAGGATCACCATGACCATCACGAAGCTCGCCCCCACGAACAGCCACGACAGCGTGACGGCCGCCGTCGTCCTGTGGTTGCGGGTGAGGACGTCGTAGATGATGACGGAGAACAGGGCCCAGCTGACGACCAGGGCGGCCTCGCCCAGGAACATGTGACGGCCGAGCGCCTGGCGCAGCAGCCGGTCCGCCTCCGGTCCGTGGTCGTCGGGGACGATGGCGGTGGGGTCGGCCGCCGAGGTGTCCCAACGGGGGACATCGGCGCCGTGCCCACGGCGAGCGCGCGCGACACGGAAGGGTGCCCTACGCTCCGTGCCCTCCTGCGGCTCACCAGGGAAACAGCCTACTCCCGGGGCTCCTCTACCGGTCCCGGGACCGGCGTCGCACCGTCGTCGTCAGCTGGCGTCCACCGACCCCACCACCGGCCGCACCAGGGCCATGGCCCCCGTGGACCCGTAGTAGCCGGCGTCGCCGAAGGCGAACACCCCGCCGTCGGAGCCCACCAGCCAGTAGCCACCGCCGTCGGGCGTGGACGACACCGACACGATCGGCTTGGAAAGGTGCATGGCTCCGGTGGAGCCGTGGAAAGCGGCGTCGCCGAAGGCGAACACCCCGCCGTCGGAGGCCACGAGCCAGTAGCCACCGCCGTCGGCGGACGGCGCCATCGACACGATCGGCGCCGACAGGTGCGTGCCCCCGGTGGAGCCGTGGAAGGCGGCGTCACCGAAGGAGAAGACGCCACCGTCGGCGGCCACGAGCCAGTAGCCACCGCCGTCCGGGGTGGTCACCATGGACACCACGGGGCTCGTCAGGTGCAGGAAGGCGGCCGAGCCGAAGTAGCCGGCGTCGCCGAAGGCGAAGACGCCGCCGTCGGAGGCCACGAGCCAGTACCCCTTGCCGTCGGGGGTGGGGGCCATCGACACGATGGGCGCGGCCAGGTGCATGGCCCCGGTGGAGCCGTAGAACCCGGCGTCACCGAAGGCGAACACCCCGCCGTCCGAGCCGACCAGCCAGTAGCCCGCCGCATCGGAGGTGGCGGCCATCGACACGATGGGTGCGGCCAGGTGCATGGCCCCGGTGGAGCCGTAGAACGCGGCGTCACCGAAGGCGAAGACCCCACCGTCCCTGGCCACGAGCCAGTAGCCGCGTCCGCTCTTGTCGGACACCGGTGCCGGGGCGGGGGCGGGCGGGGTCGTCCTCGTGTTGGCCACGGGCGTCGACACCGTCACCGAGTTGCTCGAGGGCCCGACGCCGGCCGAGTCGTAGGCCGTCACGTAGTAGGTGTGGGTGCCAGTCGCCACGCCGGCGTCCTGGTAGCTCGTGAGCACCGGGCTCGGCCATCCGGGCCAGGCGATCTCGGCCCCGTCGCGGAACACGTCGTCTCCGAGCGTGCCCGGCGGGTTGGTCCACGCCAGGGTCACGGTGCTCCCGCTGGCGCTGACCGTGAGGCCGGTCGGCGCGGCGGGGATGCGGGGCGACGGCGACGATCCCGCTGCCGTGGTGGTCGTGGACGGCGGACGGGTGGTGGTGGTGGTGACCGGGTGGGTCGTGGTCGTGGTCGACGCCGTGGTCGTGGTCGACGCCGTGGTCGTGGTGGTCGACGACGTCGTGGTCGTGGTCGACGATGTCGTGGTGGTCGATGACGTCGTCGTGGTGGTCGGCGCTGCGCTCGTCGTGGTGGTCGACGCCGTCGTGGTGGTGACCGGGTGGGTCGTGGTCGTGGTCGACGCCGTGGTCGTGGAGGCAGGAGCGGCGCTCGTGCTCGTGGTGGACGACGTCGTCGTGCTCCCCGACAAGGCCGCGTCGTCACCGCCGAAGTCCTGCCCGAATGCGGCCAGCGTGTTCGGGAAGTTCCCGTCGGTGATGTCGTTGTCCTGGCCGCCTGCGGTGTCGTTGAAGGAGAAGATGTCGTCGAAGGCGACGTTGTTCGCCGCCAGCCAGTTGGAGAACTGGTTCATGAAGTACGGGTCGTCACCGAGCCCGTGGCCGTCGCTGCGGATGCACGTCGACCACTCGGGGATGGCGATGGGCACGCCCTCCGAGGCGGCGAAGCTCGACAGCCAGTTGAGACCCCACGTCTGGCTGAGGATGTTGCTCCATGCGTTCTGCGGCGTCTGGGGCGTGCCCCAGTACTCGTCGTAGGTGTCGGAGCCCACGTAGGTGACATAGGAGCTGCCCGGGTAGGCCTCGGTCAGGTCCCAGCTGGAGGAGCCGCCGAGGTTGGGGTTCCACAGGAAGCCGAACTGCGCACCGGGGACGGCCCGCATGGTGTCGACGATCTGGCGCCAGTAGGAGGCGAAGTTCTGGGCATCGGTGTTGCTGGCCACGCTCCACGGGTACCACGTGCCGTTGAACTCCCAGCCGAGACGCAGGATGGCGTTGCCCTCGCCCTCGGCCACGAGGTTCTGGGCCAGCGTGGCGAAGTACTGGTTGTACGCACCGGTGGCGCCCTGCGCCAGGGTGGCGCCGGAGGTGCCGGGGACGAGCGGCACGCCCAGCACGAGCCGGTAACCCGAACCGGCCCAGCCGCCCATGCCCGAGGCGCTGTCCATGGCGCTCCAGCTCCCCGACCAGTCGAGGTAGTCGGTGGCGAGCGTGGGATGGGTGCCGGTCTTCGCCCCGAAGGCGGCGATGCCCGAGGGGTCGACCCAGCCGGCGTAGTCCCCGAGGGGGATGGCTGCGGCCCCCGAACTCGCCTGCGCCGTCTTGGCGAGCACCAGGCCCCCCACCGACGCCAGGAGCACGAACAGACACGCCACGCCGATGGTGACCGGCCGGGTCCGCCCGATGATGTTCCGTGCCACGTCCCGGCGCACCTGCCCGAGACTCCGTCTGACCGCTTGCGCTTGCCCCACGATCGCTCCCCCCTCGAGGAGCCGAGCTGCGCGCAGGCGCGTCGGGGCTTCAGCTGATGTTTCCTGCGGCCCCCCGCCGGTTCGGCAGCCCGGCTGACTCATCGAGTCCCGTGGCTTTGCGTCCCCCTCTCACGAGGGGTTTGCCCTTCTCGCTTCTCACTTCATCACGCTGTGTAACTCCTGCAACATCACTATCGGCGCGAACGCCACCCGATTCAAACAAGGGGGGCGCAACACCTCCCGCGCCCGGCCCGACATCTCACCCGAAGACGGTGCGGAACGCCGCCAGCGTGGCGGGAAAGCCGCCGTCGAAGAGATCGTGCGAGCCGTCGGACGCGTCGTAGTTGAAGTACGCCGTCCACGCCACGTCGTGCTCCGCGATCCATGTGCCGAACTGATCGATGAAGTACGGGTCGTCACCCATGCCGTGACTCGAGCCGGTACCGGTGACGCCCCACTCGGGGAACACGATGGGACGGCCTTCGGACGACGCGAAGCTCGCCACCCAGTCGAGACCCCACGTGCCGGTCAACTGCTCGTCCCACACGTTCTGGGGCGTGACGGGCGACGACCAGCACTGGTCGTACATGTCGATGCCGATGTCGTCGACATAGGCGCTGCCCGGATAGGCCTGCGCGGGGGTGTACGAGCCGTCGGACGACGCGCCGCCTCCGTCAGGGTTCCACACGAACCTGAACGCCTGCCCCGGTACGGATCGCATCGACGTGACGATCTGGCGGAAGTACGCGGCGAAGTTCGCGGCGTCGGTGGCGTCGGAGACCGCCCACGGATACCAGTTGCCGTTGAACTCCCATCCGAGCCGCAGCACGGCGTTGCCCTCGCCGTAGGAGACGAGCGACTGGCCGAGCGTCACGAAGTACTGGTTGTACTGCCCGGCTGCTCCCCCGGCCAGCGTGCCGACGGGGTTGCCGCTCAAGTCGACGGGGATGACGGGAACCCCGAGGTCGAGCGTGTACCGGGTCCGCGCCGACGCCCCGAAGAGCCATGACAGCTGCGAGGGGTCGCTCATCCGCCCACCCGGCGTTCATGGGGAGGTAGTCGGCGGCCAGGGTGGGGTGGGTGCCGGTGTTGGCGGCGAAGCTCGCCAGCGCCCGTCGGGTCGGCGGAGCCGACGTACACCCCGAAGGGGACAGAGCCGGCGCGGCACGCGCCCCGCCTGCGTCGGTGCGGGGTGAGCGGGAGTGGTGGGCTTCGCCGCCGCGGCCGGGGTACGGGACTTGGGCGTGGTCGACGGTGGTGCCTGTGTGGTGGCGACGGTGGATGGAGGTGCGGCAGGAGAGGGCGTGGTCACCGGCGCCGCCGTGGTGGGAGGGGCGGTCGTCGTCGCCCGGGGCACCACGAGGCTGGTCCCGGGGCTCTGGGCCAGGGCGGCATGGGCCCCCGTAGGGGTGGCGGAGAGGTCGACCCCGACGGTGACCGCCAGCGCCACGCCCAGCATGACGACCACGATCTCCTTCGGTAGCCCCAGGAACCGCCCGATTCCCTTGCGCACCTCGGTCCTCCCCCGATGTAGGCCGGAAAACAAAGCGAGCCACGTGGTTCGTGGCTCACGACCACTATCGGCGTGGGAAATGACCACCTTGAGCGCTCGGCGACCACCATGGGCACAACACCGGCGCTACCCGGCGGTGGGGCCCACCGGCCCCTGCTGTCTCGTGGGAATTCCCACGTCATCGATAGGTTTCGGCTCCTGTGCGGGCCCCCCGCAGAGCCCAAGGGGGTAACGGACAGAGGCGTTCGGCCCGTCCGCCCCGGGCTCCGGGGCGGCCCGTCGATACGTCCGCCGGGGCGGGAAGGGGCTGAGGAAGGGTCCGGGCACGGGAATCGGCAAAAGAGAGGGTGCGGACCGGAGATCCCGGACCGCACCCCTTCTGACATTGCCACTATTTTTGTTGTATTTCTATGTGTTTTCATCCTACACGACTGGAACTCACCCAACGGCGGGAACCTGGTGGCCCCGGTGCTCGGTGTGGCGGGCGGCGTGGTGGTGCTCCACCGTCCGGGCAACCTCGACAGCAGCGTGAGCCTTCGGGCCGTGGTGGTGCCGTCCGCCTGAACCGGCCGGCGGTGTCGTCACCGGCGGCGTGGTGGTCGGCGGGGTCGTCACCGGCGGCGTGGTGGTCGGCGGTGTCGTCACCGGCGGCGTGGTGGTCGGCGGGGTGGATGCCACCGTCACCGTGACGGCAGCCGTCTGCAGACCGAGCCCCGAGGAGTTGTACGCCGCCACCGTGTAGGTGTGCGATCCAGCTTCCACTCCGACGTCCTGGTACGAGTTGATCACGCTGTTCGGCCAACCGGGCCATGCGATCTCGTTCCCGTCACGGTAGATGTCGTCGCCGAGCGTCGCCGTTGGGTTGGCCCACGTCAGGGAGACGGTGCTGCCGCTCACTGTGACCTGCAGGCCCGTCGGAACGGCCGGAGCCGAGCTCTTGGCCGGCGGTGTGGTGACTGGCTGGTGTCGTCACCGGAGGCGTCGTGGTTGGCGGCGTCGTGGTTGGCGGCGTCGTGGTTGGCGGCGTGGTGACCGGCGGCGGCGTCGCTGTTGCGTCCAGCAACGAGTCGATGGTGCCGTTTGCCGACGACCCTCCCAGGTGGGCGAGACCGTAGGTGTCCTCGATCGAGTGCAGGACGCCGATCTGGTCGACCGGCGTGGCGCTCGCCGAGGGCCCGGCTGCACTCACGACGATCGTGAGCGTGTGCCCGCCGGCACCGCCGTTGATGCCCGACGTGTCGCTGTCGAGAGCCTCGTCCCACTCCACGACGACCTTGCCGCCACTCTTGTACCAGGAGGTCGCCTGCACCTGCGGGATGAACGAGGACAGGAATGACTCCTCGCCGGCGAGCGACGCTGTCTCTGTCGTCTGGCCGTCCCCGTCGTCCATGACGTTGGGGGTGAACCACACGAAGTTCGGCGGCGTGGCGCTGTTCAGGCTCGCCAGCATGGTCGCGTTGTTCGTGCCCGGGGCGGCGTCACCGATGGGTGCGTTCGGGAAGTAGACCCACACGTTGTGGTGCGCCACGTAGTCACCGGTGTCCTGCGTCTGGTTGGAAGCGGGCAGGTCCTCGGCGTACGCCTGTTCGGACACACCTGCCGCGGCGAGCTGGCTGGCCAACGTGGTGACGTTGGGGAACGTCGGCGAGGTATCCGTCGTCTGTCCCTGCGTCGATCCTGACGCCAGCGCCAGGTAGTTGGGCAGGCTGGGGTGGATGATGCCGTAAGACTGCGTCGCCAGGCCGTAATCCTGGGTCAGGCTGTCGATGTACGGCGTCGCACTCGTCTCCACGTCGGAGAGCCCCTGGTTCTCCATCATGACGACCATCACCTTGGGCGTCGACGTCGGCGGTGTGGTCACCGGCGGCGTGGTGGTCGGCGGTGTGGTCACCGGCGGTGTGGTCACCGGCGGTGTGGTCACCGGCGGTGTGGTCACCGGCGGCGTGGTGGTCGGCGGTGTGGTCACCGGCGGTGTGGTGGTGCCGGTGACGATGGCTGAGCCGAAGTCGGCGGTGAAAGCCGCCTGCGACTGGGGAAGTCCCCGAGCCACGAGTTGACCGAGCCCGCGTAGTCGAAGTACGCCTGGAGCGCCACGTTGCCGCTGTGGCAGACGGTCGACACGTAGTTGATGTACGCCGGGTCGTCGGTGCCGTTCAGGCCCCACTCCGGAATGCCGAAGGACTTGCCGTGCTGCTGGGCGAAGGCCTCCACCGTCGAGATGTTCGACTGGTACCCCGAGAAGTCGTACTGGTCCACGCCGATCATGTCGACGTAGGAGTCACCGGGGTAGGTGTCGTTCCAGGTCCGACCGGAGTTCTCGTTGCCGCTCCCGCCGTTGGGGTTCCACATGAACTCGAACTGCTGGCCCGGAACGTCACGAGCGGCGGTCACGATGGCCTGGAACGTGGAAATGTAGGTCGACGCCGACATGGCGTTCTGGTTCCACGGGTCGAACCATCCCGAGACGTTCTGGTTCATCTCCCACATGATCCGCCAGATGGTGTCGGCGTGGCCGGTGGCCACGAGGGACTGGCCGATCGTGGCGGCCTCGGCGGGGGTGAGTGCACCCACGCCCAGCGACAGGGTGTAGGGCCCCGACGCCGGGGAGTAGGTGTTGTAGTCGGTGCCATCGGCGTACACGGTCATGGTGTTCACCGGGTACCCGAGCTGCTGCGCCTGCGACTGCACGGCGCTGGCGGTCTGCGCACCGACGAAGAGTCCCTCGTACATGGTGGAGGCCGAAGCGGGCCTGGCCGCCACGAGACCTCCGGCGGCTGCCAGAACCAGTGCCAACGCCAATGCGGCAGCGAGAACCGTCCGCGGTAACCCGGCGAACGTCTTGAGCGTTGAGTGAAGTGTTCGACCCATGTCTCTTCCCCCCTAGAGTCCGAGCGGTCGACCGGGCGCGTCCCGCCAGGGCCCTGGGGGTCCTGGGTGCACCACCTACTCGGCAGCTCGGCTGACTCCTTCGAGTCCCGTGGCTTTGCGTCGCCTCCTCGCGGAGGGTTTGCCTTTTTCGTTTGAGGTCCCGACGGCCTGCGGTCTTCGACCGGGTTGCTTCCCCGTCTTCTCGCGCCTGCCATCTGCCCGTCAGACGCTGGCATCGACGGATGCCCGGGGGGGTCTTTATGAACTGGTGCGAAAGTGGTAAATGAGGACAAAAAGGGGTTGGCTTCGAGACCGCTCGACGGTCGAAAAAATGGCCCATCCGTGCCTTACGCGCGGATGAGGGGCGCTGGTACCGTGGCCTGATCAGGGGGGGATCGGACACTGATCCGGTCGTGGGGCTCGACGCCCCGGAAACCGGCGGGGGCGACGGGGGGGAAGGGGTCCTTCGGTTGCCGTCCCTGCGCGCCGTCGCACGCCACGCCCTGCCGCCCCTTCTGGACAGCACCATCGTGCCTGGGGCGCTGTTCTACCTGGTCCTCGTGACCGTGGGGTTCAAGGGAGCGCTCCTCGCCGCCCTGGGCTGGTCCGTCCTGGCCGTGGGTCGCCGGGTGGTGCGCCGGCAGCGGGTGCCCACCATGGTCGTGCTGAGCGTGGTCCTGGTGGCGGCCCGGACCGTCGTCGCCTACGCCACAGGGAGCGCCTTCCTCTACTTCGTGCAGCCCACGGCCAGCACCTTCCTCGTGGCCCTGGTCTTCCTGGTGACGGCGGTGGCCCGCCGGCCCATCATCGAGCGCCTGGCCCTCGAGTTCTGTCCCCTCGATCCCGAGCTGTTCGCCCGGCCCCACCTGCGCCGGTTCTTCCTGCGGCTGTCACTGCTGTGGTGCGTCGTGCTCGCCACCCAGGCCGGCTTCGTGATGTGGCTCCTGCTCGAGACGTCGGTGCGGGCCTTTGTGGTGGAGCGCTCCGTGGCCTCGGCCGCCCTCACCCTGGGCGGCATCGCCCTGTCGGTGTCGTGGTTCGTCCGCGTCATGCACCAGAACGGGGTGGCGGTGCGCTTCAACGGCGCCGTGCCCGAGGGGGCCGCCGCTCCCTGACACCCGGCCACCGACACCCGGGCCCGGCAGCACCGTGCCCGGTCCGCCTCGGCCACGCGCCGGGTACGGTGCGCTCGGGGCCGGTGGGCGTGCCCCACGGCGAAGGGGTGCGATGGGCGGGGGACGAGGGCCGGTGGCCCTGGTGGGAAGCGGCGAGTTCCTCGACGTCATGGCCCCGGTGGACGGCGCGCTGTTGGAGGGTCGCCCCCGGCGCGCCGTCGTCCTGCCCACGGCGGCGGCGCTCGAGGGTGACGAGCGCACGGCGTACTGGCTCGAGCTCGGTCGCCGCCACTTCGAGGCCATGGGGGTCGATCCCGTGCTGCTCGACGTCCGCACCCGCCATCAGGCCCAGGATCCGGACACCGCGGCCCGGATCGAAGGGGCCGGTCTCGTCTACCTGTCGGGCGGCGACCCCCACCACCTGTCCGACACCCTGCGCGACACGGCGCTGCTGGCCGCCATCGTCGAGGCCTGGCACGGTGGGGCCGCGCTCGGGGGGTGCTCGGCCGGCGCCATGGCGCTGAGCGCCGGCGCGCCCGACGACCTCGCCCCCGGTGGCCGGGGACCGCGGTTCACGGTCGGGGCCACCTCGTCGGCGGCCACCGGCAACGGCCTCGGGCTGGTCGGCCACCTGGCCGTCATCCCCCATTTCGACCAGATGGAGCGCTGGCGCCCGGGGGCGACGGAGCGCTTCGCCGCCTGGCGGCCACCGCACACCACCTTGGTGGGGATCGACGAGGACACGGCCCTGGTGGGATGGGACGGCCGATGGGAGGTCAGGGGCGAGGGGGCGGTGTGGGTGCTCGACCCCGGCGGGCGGACCCGCTTCCCGCCCGGGACCGAGGTCCCCTTGTCCTCCCTTCCGGCCTGACACCACGCCGGTGGCGGGACGCCAGGAATGTTGCGTACGCAAGTAGTGTTGTGACAGCCAGACGGTGCGAAACCGGCGGGAGGGGGACGGACCCGGCCCCGGTGACCGCGTCGCACGAGGAGGAGGACGACCGATGCCCGCAGTGACGGTGGACGACATTCTCTCTTTGCCGCGTCTGGCGACCCCCGAGGCCGGGGCCACGACGCGCCCGGTGGTGTCGGTCACCGACGCCCCGTCCGGATTCGAGGGCGAGGGGTTCCCGGTGCGCCGCGCCTTCGCCGGGGTGGACCTGGCCCAGCTCGACCCCTTCGTGCACATGGACCAGATGGGAGAGGTGGAGTACGGCCCCGGGGAGCCCAGGGGAACCGCCTGGCACCCGCACCGCGGCTTCGAGACGGTGACCTACATGATCGACGGCACCTTCCAGCACCAGGACTCCACCGGTGGGGGCGGCCTGATCACGAACGGCGACACCCAGTGGATGACGGCCGGCGCCGGCATCCTGCACATCGAGCGGCCGCCCGAGGCCCTCGTCACGAGCGGCGGTCTGTTCCACGGCGTGCAGCTGTGGGTCAACCTGCCGTCGCGCGACAAGTTCGTGGCCCCGCGCTACCAGGACATCCGGGCCGGGCAGGTTGCGCTCGTGTCCTCTCCCGACGGCGGGGCGCTCGTACGGGTCATCGCCGGGGAGCTCGACGGCCACGCCGGGCCCGGCGTCACCCACACCCCCATGGCCATGGCGCACGTCACGGTCAGCCCCGGGCGCGCCTGGAGCTGCCGTGGCCCCGCCCCTTCAACGCCCTCGTTTACGTGCTGGCGGGCGAGGGGACGGTGGGCGACGACAAGCGCCCCGTGCGCACCGGTCAGCTGGCGGTGTTCGGGGCCGGTGACACGGTGGTGCTCGGCGCCGCGCCCACGCAGGCGTCGCGCACGCCGAGCTCGAGGTGTTGGTGCTCGGCGGCCGTCCCATCGGCGAGCCGGTGGTGACCTACGGCCCGTTCGTCATGAACACGAGGGCCGAGATCGCCCAGGCCCTCGAGGACTACCAGGCCGGGCGGCTGGGCACGGTGCCCGCCGACCACATCGGCTGAGGATGGTGCGCCCGCCCCTGTCCGGGCGGGCCGGCGATGACTAGGAGGCGGTGCCGGCGGCGCCTGCCCGCAACACCTCGAGCGCCCGGTCGGCGTGGCCGTTCATGCTCACCTCGCTGTTCACGACGGCCAGCACGCGGCGATCGGTGTCGATGACGAAGGTCGAGCGCTTGTTGGGCAGGATGCTCAGGCCGCGCTTCACCCCGAACTGGGTGGCCACGACGCGCCCGGGGTCCGACAGCAGCGGGAAATCGAAGGAGTGCTTGTCGGAGAATTGCTTCTGCTTGTCCACCGAGTCGGCGCTGATGCCCACCCGCTGGGCGCCCACCGCCTCGAACTCGGCCTTCAGGTCGCGGAAGTGGCAGCTCTCCCGGGTGCAGCCCGTGGTCATGGCGGCCGGGTAGAAGAAGAGCACCACCGGGCCGTCATGGAGGAGGTCGGTCAGGCGCCGCGCCGTGCCCGTCTCGTCGGGGAGCTCGAAATCCGTCACCACGTCGCCTGTCTTCATGGCCCGCACGCTACCGCCCCGTCGCGCCGCGCCACCGGCGGGCCGCCGGGCAGGTGGGCGGCCCCGACGGGTCACCCGCAGGGTCAGTAGCCCGCGGCGGGGTCCACGATGCCCAGGGGCTGCTCGCCCGCCGCCACCCGCGCCACGTTGTGCTCGATGCGCGCCCCAGGAGGCGCATGACGGCGGCCGAGTTGCCGGCGCTGTGGGGCGTGATGATGCAGGTGGGCAGGCTCCACAGGCGATGCCCGTCGGGGAGCGGCTCGGGATCGGTGACGTCGAGCGCGGCGCCGCCGATGGCGTGGCTCGACAGCGCCTCCACCAACGCATCGGTGTCCACGTGCGCACCCCGGCTGACGTTGACGAGCCATGCCCGCTCGTGCATGGCGGCCAGCTCGGGCCGGCCGATGATGTGGCGGGTGTCGGGCGTGAGGGCCAGGGCCAGCACCACCAGGCGGGCGTCGGTGAGGGCCTCTTCGAGCGACCCCGTGGTCACCGTGCGCCACGCCCCGGCCATGGGCGTGTCGTGGAGGCGGACCACGGTGACGCGCGCCTCGAACGGGGCCAGCATCGAGACGAGGGCGGTGGCGATGCCACCCCCGCCGATCACGGTGACGGGCTGGCGCTGCAGCGATCCCACCGATGCGGCCTGCCACGACGAGGCGCGCGCCGCGGCGGGCAGGCCGTGCAGACCGGCCAGCGCCAATGCCAGGGCGTGCTCGGCGATGAGCACGGAGTGCGCCCCCTTGCTGCACGTCCACAGCCGGTCCCCGGCGGGCGCGCTGCACCTCGATGAAGCGCTCCACGCCGGCGCCGGGGAGATGGACCCAGCCGATGCCGGGGTTGGCGCCGAGCAGCGTCGCCAGGTGCCCGGGGCCCGTCCAGTCCACCCACACCAGGGCCTCGGCCTCGGGCGGGGCCACGACCTCGCCGCCCCCGGCCACCACGGCGTCCACCGCCACGGGCCAGCGGTCGGGCTCCACCGCCACCCTGATGGTGCGAGGCGTCATGGCCGCAGCCTGCGGCGGCGTGGGAGCGCCCGCCGTCAGGCCGACGCGGCCTCGAGCACCATGACGGCGTTGTGGCCGCCCATGCCGAGCGACGACTTCACCACGGGGCCCTCGACGCATGCCGTGGGACCGTCGAGCAGACCGGGGATGGCCCTTGGCCACCCGGGGCGGGGCGGGGATGACGCCGCGCTCGAACCCGTACAGCGAGGCGATGAGCTCCACCGCGCCGGCCGCCGCCCTGGCAGTGCCCCGCCAGCGGTTTGATGGAGAAGATGCCCTCGGCGGCGGGGAACATGTCGTCGAGCACGGCCGCTTCGGCCGTGTCGCACTGGCGCGTGCCGGGCCCGTGGGCGTTGACATAGGCGATGTCGTGGGGGTGCACGCCGGCGTTGTCGATGGCGGCGGCGAAGGCCCGGAAGACCTGCTCGTGGTCGGGGGCGATGTGGATGGCGTGGTACCCGTCATGGGTCATGGCCCCGCCCAGGATGTTGGCGTAGGCAGGCGTGCGGGCGGCCCGACACGATGAAGCCCACCGCCGCCTCGCCGGCGGTGAAGCCGCGGCTGCCCTCCTGGAAGGGCCGGCAGGCGTCGAGCGACGGGGAGTCGACGAACAGGACGCCGACCTCGGCGAAGGCGGCGCAGTTCTCCGCCGTGGCCGACATGTCCGACGTCAGCACGAGCACGTCGTCGGCAGATGCCGGCGTTGATCCACATCTGGGCGGTGATCAAGCCGGACACGCCCGAGGCGCACATGGCCATCACGCCCATGTTGGGCCCGTGGAACCCGAACTCCTGGTTGATCTCCGACATCACCGTCGAGGGCATGAGCGCACCACTCGCGCTTGGTGGCATCGAGGCCATGCCGGCTGGTGGTAGGAGGCCCACATGTCGACATCACCCGAGCACGTTGCCGTGGATCATCCCCACGACCCCGCCCGGCCGCCACCCCCGGTCGATGGCGTTGTGCACCGCCTCGCCGGGCCGTGTGGCGAACGGCCCGGGGAACCGCGACGGGGCCGTCGGAGGGGTCCCCGTCGTCAGAGACACGGGCGATCCACCCGATGTCGTCCTCGAAGTACGGGGAGAAACCGGGGACGGGACGCACCGCCGACTCGCCCGACAACAGACCCTCCACGAGGAACTTGCGGCCCCAGCCATAGCCGGTGACGGCACCGATCCCACACAGAGAAACCGGGGGTCGGACCGTATTGGTATTCGCCTTTGTCTCTCGCTCGCTTGCCATGGACATCGTCCTGGCTCCTTCTGGTCGATCGGGGAGGGCCTCACAGTACGACCGCGCCTCCATGTTCGTAAAGAGGCTGATGTGGTTTCTTGGGAGTCGACCGGCCCTGTTCCGGGCGGGCTCGCGCCAACCTGGATCGGAGACGGCCCCAAGGAAAAGCCCAGCGTCCCGGGGGCGTTGGCCCCTGTGGCCACCCTACCGGCGACCGCCGTGGCCCCGACCGGCGATCGACGCCGTGGCGGCCCGCCGAACGAGCGCCCGGGCACCGCCCGGGAGCGCCCCGGACGGCGCTGACCAGGCCCGGCGCCGTGGACGGGAGGGGGTGGCGGGCTCGGTTGGCACGATGGAGCGACACGGGGTGGGCGGCAAAATGACCGGGGAGGACCCCCTCAATATCCCGCCAACAAAACGCCACGCTCCGTGGCTGGATCGCGCTCTTTGTCGGACCTCCAACCCGTGGTCAAGGTCCAGCTCGCAGGCGCCGATACGCAGTGCATGGCCGAAGCTCGCCTCGGGCCGGTTCGCCCCGCGCCCCTTCCCCCCGCGGGGTGCCCTGGAGGAGCCGCTCGACGCCTCGCCCCAGCTCGCCACGGTCTCGGACCTCACCAACGTGGTGGTGTGGGAGCTCGAGGTACCCGGGCCAGGGGTGGTGTGGCACGCCCCCTTCGCCCGCCTTCTCAAGTCCCACACCCCGGGCGCGACCTACCGGATCCCCCCCGGGCCGGCCGGCACCACCGTCAGCCTGGAGGATCTGGGCGACGCCGTGCTGGCGCCCATCGTCGAGACGGTGAAGGCCGGCGTGACGTGGGAGACCTACGAGCTCATCCAGCAGTTCGAGGGGCCCACCGGCGCCGTGCACCGCGCCCGGGTGCGGGCCGTGGCCGTCCCCGACCACGGCGCGGCCCGGTTCCTCGGGATCGTGGCCGACGTGTCGGAGCCGGGCGAGGTCCCCTGGGTCACCGCCGACGTGGCCGAGCGCCTCCAGCTCCTCGTGGAGCACTCCCCCGACGGCATCATGGTCCACCAGGACGGCGTGGTCGTCTACGGCAACCCCACCGCCGTGCGCATGGTGGGGCTGTCCTCGCTGGCCGACGGGGTGGGCCGGGTCATCACCTCGTTCATCTCCCCCGACGACCTGACCGCCACCATCGCCCGCCTGGCGCAGTTGAAGGAGCCCGGCAACGTGGTGAAGGGCTTCGAGGCCACCTTGCTGCGCTCCGACGGCGGCACGCTGCCGGTCGAGATCGCCAGCGCCCGCACCAGCTGGAACGGAAAGCCCGCCTTCCAGGTGATCATGCGCGACATCTCGGAACGCAGGCTGGCCGAGGAGGCGGCCGCGGCCCGCGCCGCCATCGAGCGGCAGTACGCGGCGGCCGTCGCCGCCCTCGAGGAGGGGGTCGTCGTCATCGACCACCAGGGTGCGGTGGCGGCCACCAACGACTCGGCCACCCGCATCCTGGGCGCCCGGCTGCGCGGCAACCGGGGAGACGCCATCTTCACGGGCGGGAACGCGGCCGAGCGCGAGGACGGCTCGCCCTTCCCGGTCGAGGCGCTGCCCCTGGCACGGGCCCTGTCGTCGCAGGAGGCCAGTACCAAGGTCGTCATCGGCGTGCGCGACGAGCACGGCAACGACCAGTGGCTATCGGTCAGCTCGCGGCCCCTCGGCGACGACGCCGACGGCGTGCGCGACTCTGCCGTGGTGTGCTCGGTGTCGGACATCACCGACAGCAAGCACCTGCTCGACCGCCTGGCCTGGGAGGCCCGCAACGACCCCTTGACGGGCCTGGCCAACCGCAGCGGCTTCCTGTCCGCCGTGCAGGCCGCCATCGAGGACAGCGACGAGCAGACCATGCAGGGCCTGGTCATGTTCTTCTTCGACCTGGACCGCTTCAAGCTCGTGAACGACTCCCTGGGGCACGCCGTGGGCGACGAGGTCCTGCTGTCGGTGGCCGACCGCCTGCGCTCGTCGATGCCCGACGTCATCAGCCTGAGCCGTCTCCACGGCGACGAGTTCGCCGCCCTGGAGGCGAACGTGCCCGATACCGACGCCGCGCTCCAGCGCGCCGAGGAGCTGCGCGCCGCGTCTGTCGAGCCCGGTGCACCTGAGCACGGGCCGGACCCTGGCCGTCACCCCCAGCATCGGCCTCGTGCGCCTGGCCGACGTGGAGCGCGAGGCGTCCGACGTCCTGCAGGACGCCGACATGGCCATGCTCCAGGCCAAGACCCGGGGCCGGGGCCGGGTGGCCATCTTCGACGCCGGCCTGCGCGAGGAGGTCGGCAGCCGGCTCGAGCTCGAGCACGACCTGCGCGCCGCGGTGGACAACGGCGAGCTGCGCCTCGAGTACCAGCCGCTCGCCTCGCTCAGCAACGGGCGGGTCCTCGGGCTCGAGGCCCTCGTGCGCTGGGAGCACCCCCGTCGTGGCCTGCTCCTGCCGGGACGCTTCGTCGGCCTGGCCGAGGAGTCGGAGCTCATCGTTGCGCTCGGGCAGTGGGTCCTCGAGGAGGGGTGCGCCCAGATGGCGCGCTGGCGGGCCATGTACCCCGAGGCGTTGGACTCCTTCCTGGCCGTCAACGTGTCACCGCGCCAGCTCGACGGCCAGCAGCTCGTCCCCGCCCTGCGCAACGCCCTCGACAAGAGCGGCCTGCCGGCGGGGGCGCTCATGCTCGAGATCACCGAGTCGGGCCTCGTCTCCGACGACGGGCACCTGAACGGCATGCTCGACGAGCTGCGCGAGTTCGGCGTGCGCCTGGCCATCGACGACTTCGGCACCGGGTACTCGTCGCTCAGCCACCTGAAGCGCCTGCCCGTCAGCCACATCAAGATCGACCGCTCCTTCGTGAGCGGCCTCGGCACCGACTCCGAGGACGAGCGCATCGTGGCCGCCATCACCGAGCTGGGCCACGGCCTCGGCCTGCGGGTGGTGGCCGAGGGCGTCGAGAACCGCCAGCAGCGCCACGTGGCGCGCCAGCTGGGCTGCGACCTCTACCAGGGATACCTGCTGGCCGAGCCCCGCCGGCCCCGGGACATCCCCGCTTTCTGGCGCCCCCGGCCCTCGGCCCGCGCCGCCAGCTGACGCCTGCGCCGAACCTACGCACCACGTTCCGGGCGCATCACGACGTCGAGCGCCTGCCAGGGCGGACCGTCGGCCAGGGTACGCAGAAGTGCCCGGCCTGCCCGCCGCCCGTCCGGGAACCGGTCCTCGGGCCGCCACCGCCACGCCGCCACCATGGCCAGCACGAGGCCCCGGCACTCGCCGAGCAGCACGTGATCGGCGCCCGGATAGCGCCCGCTCACCGCCTCGGGGACATGGGCGAGGTCGAATTCGACCGGCCCCCGGCAACACGTCTCGAGGTCGATGAACAGCGGCCCGTCCATGGTGCCGAGCACGTTGCCCGGGTGCGGCTCGCCGTGCAGCAGCTGCTCGGGGGCGCCGCCCTCGTCGATCGCCCGCCGGCGGCGCCGCAACGTGGTGCTCAGGAGCGTCCGGTCGGCGTCGGCCAGCGACGGCGTGAGCTCGGGGCTCGCCACCAGTCGCTGCGCCTCGGAGACTCGCTCGGTGCAGTGCGGCGTCGAGCAGTCGAGCCTGCCCATCCCGGCGTGCAGCCGTTCGAGCGCATCGGCGTAGTCGGCTGGTGAGACGGCGGGCGCAGCAGCTGTGTCGTGGTAGGTCCAGAAGGTGACCACGAAGCCGTCGCGCTCGTAGGGGCGCGGCGCAACGCGGGGATCGAGACCGGCCACGGGGCTCGCTGTCTCGGCGAGCTGTCGGGCGACCTCGACCTCGAACGCTGCGACATCGACACCTTGCCGACCATGTGCGACCCGGGCGAGGACGTCACAGGGCAGCAGACGCAGGGCGACACGGTTCGATTCGTTGAGGACGACGGCGTCGTCGACGGCCAGGCCGAGCGCCGAGGCGATCGCCGTCGCCGCTTCTACCGCACGCCCGACCGCGTACGCCTCCATACTCGCCTTCCCCTCGGCGACGGCGCCGGGTGCACGGTTCGGCGGGTGCAAGCTTCGCCGGTCACGAGGTGGCCGACGACGCCGCGCCCTTCGCCGGACGTCGGATGCACTGCTTCAGCGCTTCCAGTAGCCGCCCTGCTGCTCGGCCGCGCCTGCCACGCCCGCCGCCCCCGGGACGTCGGGGGGCGTCGGGAGCGCCTGTGGCGCGGCGCGTGCCGGGGCGGGCTGCTCCACCGGCGCGAGCCGGCCGTTCGGATGGGGGCGGGCCGGGGTGACGTTGCTCGGCCCCGCCGAGGGCGGGGGGCTGTCGGCCTTGCGGAAGTGGCCGTACCCGTAGGCGCCGTCGCGGCGCTGGCGGTTGAAGCGCACACGGTTGAGGACGATGGCCACGTTGCTGTTGGCGCTGTCCAGGCGCAGCAGGCACTGCTGGAGCCGCTCGGGATTGAAGCGCCGGGCGTCGACCACCACGATGACGAGGTCCACCATGGCGGCGATGAGCACCGTTTCGGCCACACCCACGAGAGGCGGGCAGTCGATGACGGTGGTTTCGTGGCGCTGTCGCAGCTCCTCGATGAGCAGCGGCAGGTGGGCCGAGACGATGTCCGAGGGGTGGCGGTCGATGATCCCCGCCGGGATGACGTCCAGGTACGGGTTGGTGGTGCGCGACGCGTGCGCCAGGGCGTCCTCGGTCCGGCGGCTCGTCACCCCGGGCCCGAAGGGCACGCCCATCTGGGTGTGCAGCGCCGGCTTGCGCAGGTCGCAGTCGATGGCCGTGACGTGGCGGTCCTGGGCGGCGAGGGCCCAGGCGATGTTGGTGGCCACAGATGTCTTGCCCTCACCGGGATCGCACGAGGTGACGGCGATGGCCGCCGACGCCCCGGCGGGGAGGCTGATGAGCAGGTTGCTGCGCAGCTCCTGGAAGGCCTCCATGGCGAGCGGCTCGCTGTGCTTCACGAACAGCTCGGCCGGACGGGGGCCGGGGATGCCCACCCGGGGGATCTCCCCCAGGACCGTGGCGCCGATGCGCTCCTTCACCTCGGTGACCCGGCTGAGGCGGCGACGGATGCCGGCCGCCCACATGGCGCCGAAGATGCCCAGGATCACACCGAACGCCGCCGCCCCGAGGACGATGGGAAGGCGCGGGTTCGACGGCTTGCTGGGCGGCACGGCCGTCGACAGCTGCTTCAGGACGAAGTTGGCGTTGGCCGGCGAGCCCTGGAAGGCGATGAGCTGGTGGGCGACGGCGTTGGCGTAGGCGGCGGCGACATGCGGGCTGCTGCTCGTGGCCTCGATGGTGACGATGTTGGTACCGGGGTCCGCCGTGGCCGTCACCGACCCGATCTTGGCAGCGGAAGGCGGCGCGGACCTTGTGGCGGGCCACGTCCTCGTTGGCGGCGGCAGTGGCCTCGTCGGGCAGCTGGGGCACGACCGACGGCCACCACCTGCGGGTAGTCCTGCACCGGGCGGGCGTTGGTGCGGGTTGCAGCGTCGCCACCAGTGGTGGACGCCGTGTACTTCTTGGCCGGCAGCAGGGCGGCCGCGCCGCCGATCACCGCGCACAGCACGAACGGCCAGCAAGCCACGAAGAAGTTGCGCCGCACGTCTCGGATGGACTTGACGGATCTCCATGGCGTCAGACCACCTCGTATTGGCGGAGTTACTGGATGCGGCGCATGGCGCCGAGCCCGGTCCCGCCCGCCGAGGTCACGGCGCTGCGGAGCATGCCGAGGGACAGACCGAGGACGGTGGCCGAGCCGGTATTTCTCGAAGATGGACTCCACCTGACCCTGTGGCCACGAGGCCGACCACCACGGCCACCAGGGCCAGGGTCAGCACGGCCACCGTGTGGTCGGGATGCAGGCCGCCAGGCGGCGAAGCCGTTGGCGAGCGAGGCGAGAAGCGCCACGACGGAACAGCGCCAGACCGAGGAGACCGGTCCGGAGCCACAGGTCGAGGAGGATGTTCTCCGTCAGGTCGGTCGTGACGAACACATTCGGCCCGGGCGTGTAGTACGTGTACTCGAAGCCCGAGGCCCTGGCCGATGATCGGGTTCAGCTTGGCGTCGGCCAGGGCCACGGTCCACTTGTTGAGCCGGCTCTGGGCCGACTCCGCTTGGCCTTCGGACCCGAAGGTGGCGCCAGGGTCTTGTTCCCGAAGGTGGACGCCACCGGTGCGTGACCGACGCCCCCGAGGTGACGGCGGGGATGACCGAGCACGCCGAGCACCACGCCCACAGGGCCAGGGCCGCGACCGCCACTTCGCCGGCGCGCACCCGCAGGCGCCGGCGCGACGTCGATCCAGTGGCCACCACCACGAGCAGGGCCACGGTGGCCCCGAGCGTGATGGAGCACGGCGCCGCTGGAAGGCGAAGAAGGGGCTCACCAGCAGCGGAACGGCGCAGAACAGGTTGAGCCGGCTGCGCTGCTCCTTGGCCAGCTCGAGCAGGAACCCGATGATCCCGATGGACACGAACACGGTGGCGGCGTCGGTGCCCATGACGCCGAAGACGTCCTGGGGGCGACGAAGGGGACGTTGAAGTGCAGCAGGCCTGGTGAAGTCGGTCGACGACGAGCACCGCCGCCGCCAGCGCCGACCACCGCAGGAGGCGCTCGAAGCCCCGGCCCTCCAAGAAGCGGCGGATGGGGACGCCCGACGCCAGCGCATAGGCGCCCACGACGTAGACGATGGCCTTGGCCTCATAGGGGAGCTGCACCGATGTTGTTGCCGCGGATGATGCCCTCGACCGCCTCAACGGCCCACCACGCCGCCACCGCCAGCCACAGAAGAGCGGGCAGCCCGACGCGCGGTGGCCCGACCCTTGGTGAGCAGGCGGGCCAGATGCCACGGTGATGACCACCTCGGGCAGGCGGAACTGGAACGAGCCCGAACCGGGGTGCCACAGGCTTCGGGGGATGCCGGTCTGGTTGGCGTAGAGGACCGACTCGGTCACGACGAGGCCAGCAGCAGTAGACGACCCACTGCTCCTCGCCGGCGCGGTCCCAGCGCATGAAGAGGTACAGCAGCATGCCGGCGGCCACCGTCGCCCCGGCCAGCAGGAGCACCTTGCTCACGGGACCACCGTCCCGAGCAGCGGGGCGAGGGCGGCGTCCCAGCTGTGGCGGGCGGCCACGGCCTCGTGCCCGAGCCGGCCCAGGGCCTCGGCCCGGTCGGGGTCGGCCAGCAGGCCGGCCACGGCCTCGACCGTCGACGACGCGTCGTCGGCCACGACCACGCCCTCGCCGATCAGGTCCTCGAGCCCGTCCACGGCGATGGAGGTGGCCACCACGGGACGGCCCGCGTCGAGCGCCTCGAGGATCTTCAGGCGGGTGCCTCCTCCCGGCGCAGCAGGAGCCACGGCCACGCGCGCCCTGGGCGAGATAGGGACGGACGTCGGAAACGGTACCGGAAACCTCGACCGACGGGGCTGCAAGCGCCTGCACGGCGGGGGCGGGGTCCCGGCCCACGAGCAGGAGCCGTGGCCTCGGGGGAGCGCTCCCGCACCCCCGGCCACACCTCGCGCCCGAACCACAGCCGCGGCGTCCACGTTGGGGGCCCAGCCCATGGTGGCCACGAACGCGGCCGTGGGCGTGGGCGCCGGGCGGAGGATGCCAGGGTCGGGGTCGCGGCCGTTCGGGCACGACCAGGACGTGGCGGGGGCCACGGGCAGGCGGTCGCGCTCCTGCTCGCTCACCACCAGCACCGTGTCGAAGCCGGCAGCGACCCGGCGCTCCATGGCCGCGCAGGGCCCGCGCCTCGGCGTGGGCCACGAGGCCGGCCGGTCCCCGCCCCGGCCCGGGCGTAGCTGCGCACCAGGGCCGACTCCACGTTGTGCAGGTCGAGGACGCGCCGTGCGCCGGGCACGGGGGCCACCGGCACCATCTGCAGGTACTCGACCTGCACCAGGTCGACCGGGCCCTCGGCCGCGGCCCGCCGCACCTCGGCGGCCAGCTCGGGGCTCCAGAAGCGGCCGGCCGAGATGCTGTGCGTGCGCAGCACGCCGCGCGCCGCCCGCGACCAAGGTGGGACGCCAGGGGACGCTGCGCACGTCGATGCCCATACGCGCGAGCCCGGCCACGTCGGCCGCCCCGTCGTCGTAGGCGCACAGCACCACCTCGGCGTGGCGGGCGAGGCGCGCCGGCGACGGCCAGGGTGCGTTGCTTGCCGCCGTCGTTGTCGGGGAGGGGCACGAACTTCGTGACCACGATCGCTCTCATGCGGCGCGTCCCCGCTGGCGCGACGCCGCCTGGCGATCAGGCGCGGCCACCGTGTCGGCTCTGGCCTCGGTGCCGCGGCCGAGCGCGGTGGCGTGTCCGTGTGACGCGATGCGGGCGCGCAGCTCGTCGTCGGTGAGGAGGCGCTCGAGCGCTTTCGACGGCGCGTCGGCGTCGCCGCTCGGCACGAGAAGGCCGTTGTCGCCGTCGAACACGAAGTCGGGGATGCCGCCCGCGGCGGTGCCCACCACGGCCACCTCGGTGGCCTGCGCCTCGAGGACGCTCAGGCCGAAGGGCTCAGCCACCGAGGCGTTCACGAGGATGTCGAGGGCGCGCAGCGTGCCCGGCACGTCGGTGGCGCGGCCGGCGAAGCGCACCACGCCCGCCGAGCAGCCGCTCGGCCTGGCCCCGGACGCGCTCGGGGAAGCCGTCGGGGGCGAGCGCGCCGCTGCCCACCACCACCAACTGGGCGCGTGCCGCCGTCCCGGTCAGCTTGCCCATGGCCGCCGACGAGCACGTCGACGCCCTTCTCCGGGTCGATCCGGCCCACGATGCCGACGAGCGGGGCGTCCACGTCGGCGCGCAGCCGGGCGCGCATTCCGGCCGGGGCGGGTCCCGGTCCGAAACGTTCCAGGTCGACCGACAACGGGACGATGCGGACGTGTGCGCGCACCGCGCCGGCCGACGATGTCGGCCACCGCCTGGCTGATGGCGACGGCGACCGTCGACAGCGAGGCGGCGGCGGTGAGCACCTGGCGCCCGAGCCCGGGGCGCACGAGGTCGTAGAGCTCGAGCACGACGGGACGGCGCGCCAGGCGGCCGGCCAGGGCACAGTCGAGGTGCGCCCACAGGCTGTTCGAGTGCACCAGGTCGAACGGACGGGCCACGCCGGCGATCATGCGCACCGAGCGCGCCGTGGTGACGAGCTCGTCGGCGAATTGGCGCGGCGACGGACGCCCCGCGGCCGTGGCGTCGCGGATGCCGCGCCGGTCGGGGAACGCCAGGGGGACGAAGGGCAGTCCGAGCCCGCGCCAGTGCTCCTCGAGGTCACCGCCGGGCGGCGACGCCAGGGTGAGGTCGATGCCCGCGCCGGGCCAAGGGGCCGGCCAGCGCCATGGTGGCGAGCTCCGCCCCCCACACCTGGCGCGAATAGCTCACCTCGAGGACACGCAGGCGCGGCGCGGTCGGGACCGGTCACCGCCGCCACCTCAATGGCGCACGATCCGCCATCGGGTCCCCCGCTCGCCCCGCAGGTAGCGGGCCATGCCGCCGAGCGCCACGGCGTCGAGGAACACGACCTGACCGCCGGCGCGGATGACACGACCGACGACGCCGTCGCCCTTGTCGTCCCCCCCGGTGCCGTCGCCATCGGTGCCGTCGCCATCGGTGCCGTCGGTGCGGGCGGCCGCCGCCCCCGGCACGGTGTGCCACCGCCGCGCCAGCGACACGCCGGCCACGGCGTGGCCCGCCAGGAACAGCTGGGCCAGCCGGCTGGTGCGGGCCCGGCGCGCCGCGACGGCCAGCAACGCGGCGTGGCTGACGGGCACGACCGTGTAGCGCACCAGACGGTGGCCCCATGCTTCGGCCGCCATCAGTCCGCCGCCCGGGCCCAACTGCGAACGGCGGCGCCGGAAGAGGTGGAGGGCTCCCGACGCGATGCGAGTGCGACGCTCCCACTGCTGGGCGAGGGTGTGCACCGGAGGCTCGAAGGCCTTGGCGTTCGGCTCGTAGGCGACGGCGAAGCCGCGCTCGGCGAGGTCGAGCGCGGTCCACAGGTCGTCGGTGGCGATGTCGGAAGGGATGGGCCGCCACGCGTCGGTGCGGATGGCGGCGAGCTCGCCCACGAGGCCGATGGTCGTGCCGAGGCGCCACTCGCGCTGCTTGAGCCAGGACTCGAAGCGCCAGTACAGGTCCTCGCCCGCCCCGTCGTCCTCCACCTTCTCCCCCGCCACGGCCCCCACGCGGGGATCGCCCAGATGGCGCACGAGGGCGGCGATGGCGCCGGGGGCGAGCGTGTTGTTGGCGTCGCTCACCACCACGATCGGCGCCGTCACCTTGGAGAACCCGAGGTTGAGCGCCTGCGCCTTGCCCAGCCGCTCGTCGGCGGTGAGCACGGTGGCACCGGCGGCCTCGGCCCGGCCCGCCGTCTCGCGGTCGCCCTCCGCCACCACCAGCACGTCGATGGGGCCGGGGTAGCCGTTGGCCAGCACGTCGCGGACCTTGTCGGCGATGCACGCCGACTCCTGGTAGGCGGCCACCACGGCGGTGACGGCGGGCCACTCGGCGGGGTCGGCGGGCTGCTCGGGCCGGCGCCGGCGTGAGGCGAGCGCCAGCCACGCCGGGTACAGCACGTGGCCACTCGAGGCCGCCACGGCCAGGGCGGCCACAGTCCAGCGCGCTCGTCGGGTCATAGCTGTTTTCATCGTCGTTTCGGCGGGTGCGCTGAAGAGGACACCGTCGGCCTCAGGGCCCCGGATCGGGTCGCAGGTCCCCACCTTCGCGCACCGTGCCGTGCCTGGCACCACTCCCCGCGCGTGCCTCGAGGACCTGGCGGTACACGGCCAGGGTGCCCCGGGCCGTCCCCCGCCCCGTGGGGGCGGAGGGGGCGGGCAGGGGATGTCGCCCAGGGCGGCCACGAGGGCGTCGCCCCAGGCCACCGGGTCGAGGGGGACCACGGCCCCGGCCCCGGTGCGGTGGACCTCCTCGGCCAGCGGCGGGGAGGCCAGCACGGGAGTGCCCGCCGCCAGGCCCCGGTGCAGCACGCCGGAGTGCGACCCCACGGCGTAGGGGAGCACGAGCACGTCGGCGGCGGCGGCCCAGGCGTCGAGGTCCTCCTCGGGGACGAACCCGCGCCGTGCCTCGACACCTGGCAGCGACTCCAGCGAGGCGAGGTCGGCGGAGTCGTAGGCCTCCCCCACCACGAGCAGCCTGGCGTCGGGCAGTTCGGCGGCCACCCGGGGCCACGCCCGGGCCAGGAGACCGATGCCTTTGTACGGTCTGACCTGGCCCAACAGCAAGGCGATGGGCCCGTCGCCGAGGCCCAGGCGGCGCCTGGCCTCGGAGCGCGACGGCGCCGGGCCGCCCAGGGGCAGGTCCACGGGCACGACGTGCACGGCCACGCCCGGGGCGCTCGCCTCCACGAAGCACCGCGGCTCCTCGCCGTGGATCACGAGGGCGTCCACCGCCCGCCAGCGCCGGGCCTGATCGGCCACGGCCCGGGCCCCACCCTCGAGGGGGAAGGGGTCGTGCACGGTCAGGACCACCGGCACCCGGCGCGACACCAGGGCCAGCACGGCGGGGTCCACCCCGGGCACCACCTCGGTCTGGACATGGACCACGTCGGGACGGGCGCGGCGCACGGCGTGCAGGAGCGAGCGCGTGCTCGGCACCACCTCGCCCAGGCGCAGGGCGTACAGGCGGGCCCGGCCCATGCGGGCCACGTCGGGACCCCAGCGCGGCCCCCGCAGGACGAGGCCGGGATCGCCCACCCCGGCCGGTGCCGCCAGTGACACCTCGGCGTGCTCCGCCGCCAGGGCGTCGCGCAGGCACGCGGTGTAGCGGGCGATGCCGCCCCGGTCGGAGGCGTCCACCGAGCAGGACGCGCACGGGCATGGCGGGAGACGACGACGGTTGCGCCCGTGCAGCGTAGGCGCGGCGGGAGAGAGGGTCGGCGACCTGGGAGGACGGTGGGGCGGTCATTGCCGTGCGCGCTGCGCCAGACGGTGGGTCGATGCGAGCTGTGCCGGCACCCTCGGTGCCACGACCCCACGGGACGTGGCACGAGGTGCCGGGTCACCCGATCGGCGTCGCCTCTTTCGACCCTGCAGTCGAGATGTCGGCGGAGACCGTCTGGGTCTCGACGGGGAGTGGCTCCTCGAGGCGCACGACGCGCCCCACCGGGGCCTCGGCCCGACCTGTCTCACCGCTCGGCTCGAGCATGTTGCGCACGACGGCCGACACGGTCTGGAACAGGATCACGATGTCACGCCACAACGACCAGTTCTCGATGTACTGGTTGTCGAGGCGGGCCCGCTCGTCGATCGAGGTGTCGCCCCGCAGACCGTGCACCTGGGCCAGCCCGGTGAGGCCGACGGGCACGCGGTGCCGGTCGTCGTAGCGGGGGACCTCCGCCTTGAACTGCTCCACGAAGAACGGGCGCTCGGGCCGTGGTCCCGACGAGAGACATGTCGCCCTTCAAGATGTTCCACAGCTGGGGCAGCTCGTCGAGCCCGGTCACCCGCAGGACCCGGCCGAGACGCGTGACGGCGTCGTTGCCGGGGTTCCACTGCACGTCCGAGCGGCGTGTTCACCCGCATGGAGCGGAACTTGAGGACCTCGACGATGACGCCGCGCTCACCCACCCGCTGCTGGCGGAAGTGCACGGGGCCGGGGCTGGTGAGCTTCACCCCGGCGGCGATGACGGCGTACAGCGGCGACACCACCAGCAGCGCGAAGGCTGCCACCGAGGCGTCGAAGGTCCGCTTGACGGCCCGGGCGTGACGGCGCAGGACCGAGCGCCGCAGGCGGAGCAGCGGGTACCCCCACACATCGTCGACCGTCCGGGTGCTCACCGCGGTGGCCAGCTCGAAGAAACGGGGCAGCACGTGGATGTCGACCGAGGCGTTCTCGCACGCCCGGAACACGTGCACCATGTCGGACTCGCGGGTGACACCGAAGGCGACGATGACGCGGTCGATGCGCTCCTCGGAGAGCACCATGCGCAGCATGCCCACGCCGCCGAACAGCGGCAAGGGCAGGCCGTCGCTGTCCACCTCGTCCAGGAAACCCACCGGGAGCAGGCCGTACTCGGGGTGCTCCTCGAGGGTGGACGCCAGGTTGGCGCTCACCTGCCCGGCGCCGATGAACAGCGTGCGCTCGGCAAACCAGCCCCGCGTGCGCAGCAGACGCACCACGGCGTACATGGCGCTGCGCACGACGACGAAGCCCGCCGCCACGATGCCCCCGTCTCCAGGAGCGTCGGGGTGGAGACGCCGTGGACCCGGGTGAGCGCCAGCACCACGAAGGGCGCGGCCGCACATGCGACCACCGGCCCGGCTTCGCGCGCCGCGCTGAGCGTGATGCGGGCCTGGTAGTGACCGGTGGTGGCGAGGGCGGCGAGCGCCCCGGCAATGGCCACCCACGTCCACCAGGCACCCATCGGCATTCCCACCGCGGCCACCACGGCCACGAGTACCGCTGCCTCGACGAAGGCGAGCACAGCCATGGCCGACCCCGTCGTGGCGCGCACACGGAGGGGGAGGGCGCGCGCCCGGCGATCGGAGGGCCTGGTGTCGACCCAGGACTGGTAGCTCAGCCCGACGGACATCGGTCAGAGAACGCTGTGGTTGTTCGGTCGGCTTCGGGGCGGATCAGGCCGCGGCCCGGCTGTGACGCCGGCTGCGGCGCACGAGCGCACCACCGACGAGCAGCGCACCCGCGCCCACTGCGGCCATCTCCTCGATGTCGGCACCCGTGAAGGGCAGCCCACCCGATGCGGCCTGCTTCGGCTCGACCGGAGCGACGGCGGGCGTCGTGGTCACAACCTGTGGCGTCACACCACCCTGCGACTGCGAACAGCCCGTGTAGCACGTGGAGTCGGCGAAAGCGGCAGTCGGCAAGGCCACAACGGCTGCCGACATCGCCACTCCGAGTCCCAGACCAAGAAGCTTCTTCTTCATCGCGTCAACCCTTCCACCCCGCGGCGGCTACGCCACCTGCTCTCGAAATCCCTGGTCTTCGACCCCTACCCTCCGTCGCCGACCAGAAATCTAGTCATCATCACCTCGGCAACGGCGGAACTCCGCCCCTGCCAGACCTGCGCCCCCGACCATGCCCGACGGGTGTCGTACCCAACTTCCGAGCCCGGCCGGAGGTGCCCCATTCACACCCCTCCGTGAGCGGGTTACAACTCATTGTCACTGGGCCGCATCGACACAGTCCCTATGGAAAATCAACAATCGGTCAACTGAAGATCAGTGACTGGATCCCCGCGAAACCCCAGCTTATCGGGGGTAGGGCCACTATGTGTGGTGACACGTTCGACCCGGTGGTGACCGGACGGTGCGGGCGGTGTGCGGACGGTGGCCCCGGCCCCGGGAACGGGCCCCGGGGCCCGGGTCCCGAGCTCCGGTCCGAGCCGCCCCACCTGGCCCCGGACCACCTCGGGACCGTCTGCGGAGGGGCTCGCACGGCAACCGGTCGCGGCCCGCACGGGCCGACGGCGACAGCCCGCGTGGGCCCCTCCGAGCTCGGGGCGGCTCAGAACGACAGGGTGATGGATTTGTCGTCGCTGTAGGTGGTTCCCCGGTAGCTCCAGGTGATGGGACCGACCCTGGCGCTGGGCACCACCGAGATCTGGCCGTGGGCCAGGGGGAGCGTGAAGCGCACCACGAACCGGGCCGACGCCCCCGCCTTGACGTCCACCGGGGTGGCCACGAGCCAGGTGGGGCCCTCGGCCCCGAGGGCGTCGAGGGTGGGGGAGCCGTCGATGCTGGGGGTCGGAGGCGTACCCCGGGAGGTTCACGGCCAGGATGCCCGAGGTACTCGCCGTACACGGTGCCCAGACCGGGATAGGGCCCGGCGATGAACTGCGACTGCCCGGGCGGGGTGTGGTTGGCCAGGTCGCACCGTCAGCGTGGCGTCGGTGCGCGACCCGTCGCGGGGTGAGGGTGAGGGCGCCGACACCGACAGGTACTGGTCGAGCTTGTTGCCGCCCCGGTTGATGACCGCCGCCATGGCAGGGATCCGGGTCACAGCCGGCCGGCCACCCCCGCCTCCTCCCAGGCCGCCTCGGCCGACGGGGACGAGCGACCACAGCCAGCAGATGGCGACCCTGGGTGGCGGCCGACATGGCGTCGGACAGCGACGTCAGGTCCAGGGACTCGTGCTCGAGGGCGTCGAGGGTGGCCTTGGCCAGCGCCCCCAGTCGCTCCTCGCGGCCCGCCTCGATCTGGGCCTGCTGGTTCGTCTGGGCATCGGACTCGCCCTCGTACTGGTTGTGGCAGCAGCAGCTGGACGACGTCGGTGGCGGAAGACCTCCTCCCCGCTCGGCAGGGTCACCGGCCCCGTCACCTCGAGCAGCTGGTGCAGGGCCTCGACGTCGACGGCCAGCACCCCGTCCACGTGCTGGCCCGTCTCCGCCTCCCACATCTGCGCCGCCAGGGGGCCGTTGACGTCGAACTGCGGGGTGAGCCCGAGGTTGCGCCAGTCCTGCCCGGGCTTGAGCCATCCCCACCGGGCGGCGAGGTCGCCGGTGGGGGTGACCTTGCCCGCCGGCACGGGGATGTCCACGGTGGGCTGCACGCCCGACAGCATGGAATTCCCCGTCGTCGGTCTGCAGCGACCCCACCTCGAGGAAGTTGCCCGAGCCGGCCCGCATCTCGGCGTTGTTGGCCATGAGGAGGAGGTAGCGTCTCGCGGCCCCTGCAGGAGTGGTGGCCACGGTGCCCGCCACCGACGAGGCGTGCTGGAGCCGGGAGCGCACCTGGGCCAGGTCGCGCACGAACGTGTCGTGCTTGGAGTCGAGCGGGGGCAGCAGGGCCTCGGCCGGACCGGTGTCGACCCGGGCCAGCTGGCGGTCGGTGGTGGCCGGCCAGCGCGGCCAGCCGCCGCAGCGCCGCCACCCGCTCGGGCCCGGTGGTGTGCGGGTCGTGCAGCACGCCGTGGGCCCGGTCGATGGCACCCGCCCCGATCCGCGCCACCTGGGCCGAGGCCGAGCTCAGGTCCTGGACCGAGCGGAGCTGGCGGCCGAGCACGGGCACGATGTCGAGCGGGGCCAGCACGGGCGAGTGCAGCAGGTTGCCGGCCGCCTCGAACGAGCGTCGGGCCGCCTGCAACGGCGCCGTGGCCGAGCGCGACACGACGTCGGAAACCGACAGCTCGCCCTTGGCCTGCTGTACGTCGGCCATGCCGTGGCTGGCGTCGAGGATCCCGAAGGCGAGGTAGGCGGCCGCCACCGCCGCCCACACCACGACCACGCCCACCACGGCCCACACGATCCGCCGCCGGCGCCGCCGGCGCCGCCCGGCCTGGCTCCGCCGGCGCACCGGCACCGGGGGGTTGCGGTGGCGTGGACGTGGACCCGGTGTCGCTCACCCCGGCAAGGGCCGGATGGGACGCGGGGACCACAGCAGGCCGGCGAGCCGGTCGACGAGGCCCTCGAGCTCGAGCGCGGTGGCCCGGTAGGCGTCGAGCGGGCCCCCCAGGGGGTCCGACACGTCGTCGGCGGCGGCGGCACCCACGAGGTCGCGGCGCGCCCGGCCGTGGTGCAGGCGACCCAGCCACGCCCCCAGCGCGCGCGCCGGGAGGCCGGGCGCCGAGACTGTCGCCGCGGCGGACGATCTCCTTCAAGGTGAAGGTCCGCGCCCAGGCGGCGGGGTCGAGGAGCACGACCTCGCGGGCGTGGCGCCGCGCCATGCCGATGACCACGTCGGCGCCCGCCACCAACTCGGGCGACACCTGCGTGCTGCGGTGGCCGCTCAGGTCGATGTCGTGCTCGGCCATGGCCGTCACGACCTCGGGCGGGGAGGCGAACCCCCCGGGGAGAAGGCCCGCCGACCGGACGTGGACGGCCTCGGTGACCACGGCCCCGTCGTCGTGCGCCAGGCGGTTGCCGAACAGCGCGGCGGCCATCGGGGAGCGACACATGTTGGCCGTGCACACGAAGAGCACCTGCACCCGGCGAGTGTACCCACGCCCTGCCGGTTGTAGCGGGCAACGGTTCGGTAGTCTCGATGTGTGCGACGGGGACTCGTCACCGGCGTACTGGGCCGCGTCATCTTCGGCGCCGGTGTGCTCATCCTTCTGTTCGTGGCGTACCAGCTGTGGGGCACGGACCTGGCCGAGTCCCACAGCCAGAGCGTGCTGCGCCAGAGCTTCGAGGCCCAGCTCCACCGGACCGGGCAGGGCCGGGGGTCGACCACCACCACGACCGCCGTCCACCACCACCACCGCCCCCTCGTCGACCTCGTCGACCACCGCACCCGGTGGCGACGAGCCGACCGTGGGCCCGACCGTGGCCGCGCCCGGTGACGGCAAGCCCGTCGGCATCCTGCGCATCCCCAAGATCAGTCTCGACAAGGTGATCGTGCAGGGGACCTCCACGAGCGACCTGCAAGAGGGCCCGGGGCACTATCCCGGCACCCCCCTGCCCGGCGAGCAGGGCAACGCCGCCATCGCCGGGCACCGCACCACCTACGGCGCGCCCTTCTACAACCTCGACGAGCTCACCGCCGGGAACAAGATCTTCGTCACGACCGTCCAGGGCACCTTCACCTACGTGGTGCAGAGCAGCCAGGTGGTCAACCCCGACGACGTGGCGGTGGTCGGCAACACGACCTCCCCCCAGCTGACGCTGACGACGTGCAACCCGCGCTTCAGCGCCTCGACCCGTCTCGTGGTGCACGCCGATCTGGAGGGGAACATCGTGCCCGCCCCCACGGTGGCGCCGCCCCCCACGACGCCGGCGGCGCGCGCCGTCGGGGACGCGGGCCGGCGGGCTGGCCGGTGGCCAGGGCGACTGGCTCCCGGCGCTGTGGCTGGGCCTGCTGTGGGCCGTCGTGGTGGGCGCGGTGTACCTGGTGGGCCGCAGGCGCCGGCGCGCCGTGCGCGTGGCCGTCTACGCCGTGGGCGGAGCGGCCTCGCTCGTGGCGCTCTTCTTCTTCTTCGGCGCCGGTCAGCCCCCTGCTGCCCGCCAGCTTCTGATCGAGCGCTCGCCAACCGGCGTCGGGGGTGTAGCGCTTCACCACCTTGGCCGGCGAGCCCACGGCCACGCTGTGGTCGGGGATGTCGCCGGTCACCACCGATCCCGCGCCGATGGCGACGTTGCGCCCGATGCGGCTGCCGGGGAGCACCACCACGCCCGTGCCCAGCCAGCTTCCCGATCCGATGTGCACGCTCGACTCGACCGGCCACTGCGCCCCGATGGGGACGTCGGGGTCCTCGTAGACGTGGTTCTGGTCGGTGATGTACACGTACGGTCCGGTCTGGATGTCGTCACCGATCTCGATCTGGAAGTGCCCCACGATGTGGCTGCCGCGTCCGATGAGGGTGCGGTCGCCGATGGACACCACCGGATCGCTCACCATCTGCTGGCCCGGGGCCATGCCCGCCGACAGCGACACGTAGGGGCCGATCATGGTGTGGCTGCCGATGTGGATCCACTGCTCGTTGAACACCGCGCCCGGGGGGAAGGCGATGAGGCTCCCCGCCCCGAAGGCCCCGAAGCGCCGGGCCCGGGGATGGTCGGGGCCCATGGCTCCGAGATCGGTCACCCACCGCCAGGCCACGTCGATGGCCGACGCCGCCATGCGGCGGGCCCAGGGAGGGACCTGGCGGGGCGTCGGCACCCGGCGAACGTACCCGGTGGGCCGCTCCGGGCGCCTACCGGTGGGGACGACGACACCGGGGCGCGCCCCGCACGTGGCGGCGGATGGTGCGTGCCGGTCAGGACAGGCGGGTGTAGCGGTACGTCTCGGTGACGTAGGGGAACGCCAGGGGGGCAGGGGCCTGTCGTGCCAGGGCCCGCACCTCGTCGAGCAGACGCGGCGCGCTCGGCGTCCTCCATGGCGGCGATGAAGCTCACCGACGCCACCCGGGCCACGACCCCCTCCACGTCGAGCGGCTGCTCCCACGGCACGTGTAGCTCGTCGTCCGGCGCGAACAGCTCGGGTCCCGCCCCCTCCTCCAGCGCGCCGCGCCACGCACCGGAGGAGTACTGCGGTGCGCCCCGGCGCCAGGGCTCCATGAGGGCCTGCAATCCGGCCTGCAAGCGGGTCCTCGAGCCGTCGGCGGTTCCACACCAGCACCAGGTCTCCCGCCCGGGCCGCAGCACGCGGCGCATGTCGCGCAGGGCCTCCTCGTCCGCGAACCAGTGGAACGCCTGCGCCACGGTGACGGTGCCGACGGTGCCGGACCGGAGGGGGATGGCCTGGGCCACGCCGGCCACCACGGGCACGCCGGGGAGCATGGCCGCCAGCGTGCGGCGCATCCCCTCCACCGGCTCCACCGCCACCACCGCCAAGCCGCAGGCGACGAGATGGCGCGTGAGCTTGCCCGTCCCCGCCGCCAGGTCGAGCACCGGACCGCCCCCTTGGGTGCGGGCACGGTCGCACACCCACGTCACGACATCGGGCGGGTAGTCGGGACGGGCCGCCTCGTAGGCGGTGGCCGCGCCCGAGAACGCCGTCGCCGTGGCGTGCACGCCCGACATCCGCGTCACCGGTGCGCCGCCCTCGACGTCCGCGGTGGCGACGTCCCCATGGTCGACGTCTTAGCAGCCCGTGCGACCCGGAGCGCTAGCCTTCGCCGGTCCTCGGCCTCGGGGATCGCAGGAGGAAACCGCCCATGCCCGACGACAGCCATCCGGACGAACCGGACGTGACCGGCGCCCAGGGCGACGGTGGGGCGGACCGGGGAGCGGACGACGGTGACGCCACCCAGGCCGTGCCCATAGGGGGCGCCGATGACGAGACGCCGCCGGAGGGATCGAGCGCCGTCACCCGGGCCATGGCCGCCGCTGCACCGCCCGCCGCCGTGTCGGGCGCAGCGCCGGGGACGGGCGCGGCGGCACCGGGGGTGGCGCGCACGGCCCGGTCGCGGGGCGCGTCGGCCAACCGCACGTGGATCGCCGTCCTGGTGGTGGTGGCCCTTCTGGTGGTGGGAGCGGGGATCGCCCTGGCCGTGAGCGGGGGCAAAAAGAGCGCCACGCCTCCGACCTCGCCCACGGGCGCCACCGACATCCCCGCCTCGACGGCGCCGGCCGGACCGGCGTGTCCGCTCACCGGCGCACCGTCTGAGGGTCAGGTCCCACCGCGCCCGGCATTGGCCGTCAAGGTCGACAACTACCCCCAGGCGCGACCGCAGTCGGGGCTGAACGAGGCCGACATCGTCTACGAGGAGCCGGTGGAGGGGGGCATCACGCGGCTGGTGGCGGTCTTCCAGTGCCAGAGCCCTGCGCTCATCGGCCCCATCCGCTCGGCCCGTGCGGTGGACGTACCCATCCTCGACCAGCTGAGCCGGCCGGTGTTCCTCCACGCCGGGGGCATCGACCCCGTGCTCGCCCTCCTCCAGGAGGGGAACCTCATCGACGACAACGTCTTCGACCACGCCTCGGTCATCCAGATGCCCGCCGGGCGCTCGGCTCCCTACGACACCTACGTGTCGGCCGCCGCGGCCTGGGGTCTCGACCCCAAGGACACCACCTCTCCCGCCCCGGTGTTCACGTACTCCACCACCGCGCCGGCGGGCACTGCCGTCGCCACGCTCCACATCCCGTTCTCGGGGACCAACAACACGCTGTGGACGTGGGATGCGTCGAGCGGGAGATGGCTCCTGTCGTACCAGGGGACGCCGGCCACGGTCCAGGGCGGAGGGCAGATCTCCACCACCAACATCGTGGTGCAGACCGTCCAGGTCACCTACGGACCGTGGCTCGAGAACAACGTCGGTGGCTACGAGGTGCAGTCCAAGATGACAGGCAGCGGCCCGCTCGTGGTGTTGCGCAACGGTGTGGCCGTCTCCGGCACCTGGTCACGGGAGTCGCTGTCGGACGTCACCACGCTCACCGGCGTCGGACGGGTCTCCCATCAACGCTCGCAGCCCGGGCCCACCTGGGTCGAGATCGTCCCCGCCGCCGTCCACGTCACCACCACGCCGGGCTCGTCGGGGGCTCCTCGAGCCAATAGCCCGGTGGTCGACGCGCACGCCGGCCGCATCCCCGGGATGCGCCGCGGGCCCGGACGCGCTTCGGGCCGGACCGCCCCACGGCGACCCGGCCCGAGCATCCCGGTGAGGGGAATGTGTGCGGTCAGTCCTTGAGCGCGATGGGGGCGTTGTCGTCCTCGATGGCGCCCACGGTGGCGCCGGCGGGCAGGATCGTGGCGGCGAGCTGCGAGCGGATGCGCTCGTTGATCTCGATCATCAGCTCGGGCGTCTCCACCAGGAACTGCTTGGCGTTCTCGCGGCCCTGGCCCAGCTGCTCGCCTTCATAGGTGAACCAGGCGCCCGACTTCTTCATGAAGCCGAGCTCCACGCCGACGTCGAGGAGCGAGCCCTCCCGGCTGATGCCCTTGCCGTACATGATGTCGAACTCGGCCTGCTTGAACGGGCTGGCGCACTTGTTCTTCACGACCTTCACCCGCGTGCGGTTGCCGATGATCTCCGCGCCGTCCTTGATCGACTCGATCCGCCGGATGTCGAGGCGGACCGAGGAGTAGAACTTGAGCGCGCGGCCACCGGGCGTCACCTCGGGGGATCCGTAGAGGACGCCGATCTTCTCCCGGAGCTGGTTGATGAACAGGGCGATGGTGGACGACTTCGACAGCGTGCCCGTCAGCTTGCGCAGCGCCTGGGACATGAGCCGCGCCTGCAGCCCGACGTGGCTGTCGCCCATCTCCCCTTCGATCTCCGCCCGCGGCGTGAGGGCCGCGACCGAGTCGATGACGAGCACGTCGAGCGCGCCGGAGCGGATCAGCATGTCGGCGATCTCGAGGGCCTGCTCCCCGGTGTCGGGCTGGGAGATGAGCAGTTCGTCGACGTTGACCCCGATGGCGCCGGCGTAGACCGGGTCCATGGCGTGCTCGGCGTCGATGTAGGCGCAGATGCCGCCGTTGCGCTGCGCCTCGGCCACGACGTGCATGGCGAGCGTCGACTTGCCCGATGACTCCGGGCCGTAGAGCTCGACGATCCGCCCCCGTGGCAGACCGCCGATGCCCAGGGCGAGGTCGAGCGACATGGCACCGGTGGGGATGGACTCGATCCCCATGTTGAGGTTCTCCCCCATCCTCATGACCGAGCCCTTGCCGAACTGCTTTTCGATCTGGCTCAGTGCCATGTCGAGCGCTTTGTCTCGCTCCATGTGTTCGATGCCCTCTCTTCGCTTGTTGAACCGGCTTCGCCCTGACCCGGCCGACCCTACGAACGGGGTGTGACATCCCTCCGACCACCGCCCACGGACTGACAGCAGTGTAGTTGCGAACAGTGTGTTCGTGGTGAATCCCCGGCGGACGGGGCACGGCCTGTAACCAGGCCCGAGGGCCTCGCCGAGCGGCCAGCGCTCGACCCGGTAGCGCGACCCGCCGGGGGCGAGAACCGACGACACGAGGACGATCTCCTCCACGGCCCAGGGACACCTCGAAGGCGACCCGGCCAACCGGGCCGGGCCCCGTCGCCCGCGCCCGGGCCAGGGTCAGGTGTCCGACGAAGGGGCGCGCATCGGCCTCGCCACCCGCGGTGCGGTGGCGACGGCCACGGCCTGCGGCCACGGCCTCGAGACCCGCCACCGGAACCTGCAGCACCTGCCGGCCCGCGAACCATGTCGAGGCCGTGCCCATGTGCGCCTGGACGGGGAGCGCCCCAGCGCCCGGCAGCCGGCCGGGCACGGTCGCCGAGCGCATCCACGACGGGGCCGGGAGTGGCCACCTCGCCGAGGAAGCGCAGCGTGACGTGCCACTGGCGCGGGTCGTCCAGCGCGCCCGGTCGACGGCGGGCCGGTCGAGCGCCGACCGCGTCGGCCACGGCCGGCTGGAGGGGACACGGCGACGAACAGGCGCACGGGCGCAAGTGTGCTGGACGCGGGGGACAATTCGGCCGAGGGACACTGTCGCATGGCCCGCCGCGCATCGAGGCTGTGCACGGCGACATCACGGCCCAGGACACCGACGCCGTGGTCAACGCGGCCAACCGGAACCTGGCCGGAGGGGCGGGGTCGACGGCGCCATCCACCGGGCGGCGGGGGCGGCACGGCTGGCGCGGCGTGCGGGGCGCTCGGGCGGCTGCGATCCCGGCGACGCCAAGGCGACCCCTGGCTTAGACCTCGCCGGGCGCGCTGGATCATCCAACCGTCGGCCCGGTGTGGACCGGCGGCGGTGACGGGGAGCCCGACGTCCTGGCGTCGTGCTACCGCCGCGGCCCTCGAGGTGGCCGACACTTGGGGGCGCGCTCGGTGGCGTTCCCGGCCATATCGACCGGCGTCTACGGCTATCCAGACCTGGCCGCCGCCGTCGCCGTGTCGGCCGTGCGGGCCGGGCGCGGCGCGGTGGAGCTCGTCCGCCTCGTCGCCTTCGACCGCGCCACCTACGAGCGCTACCGAAGCTTGGTGGAGCCCGACGCCCCGGGGCGTGAGCCGCCGCCGCAGCAGGTCGAGAGCGCGAAATGGCCGGTACTGGCGCACCCGCCACGATCACCGGGCAGGTGGAGCACGAGCGATTCGGCCGTCGAGCCCGGGCAGGGCCAGGCCCACCATGACCGTCCCCGGTGCCACGCCCTCCTGGGGATCGGGACCGGCCACGCCGGTGAAGGCGAGACCCACGTCGGCGCCGAGCACACGGCCGCGCCCCTTCGGCCATGGCCCGGGCGGCCGCCTCGGTCACCACCGGCCCGTCAGGTACGCCGAGCACGTCGAACTTGACCTCGGACGGCGTAGCTCACGATCGAGCCCCGGAACCACCGCTGGCGCCCGGCCACGGCGACGAGCCGCGAGGCGACCAGGCCACCGGTGAGCGACTCGGCCAGCCCCAGGGTGAGGTTCTCGCCGCCAGCATGGCGCCCACCACCGACTCCATGGTGTCGTCGTCGACGCCGAACACCGCCTCGCCCACGAGCGCCCGCACCTCGCCTCCTCGGCGGCGAGGAGCTCGGCGGCGGCGGCCTCGTCGGCCGCCTTGGCCGTGATGCGCACCTTGATCCCCTCGATCCCGCTCGCCAGGAAGGCGATGGTCACACGACCGGACCCGGCGTCGAGCGCCTCGATCGCGGCGCCAGCACCTCGGCCAGACCGGACTCGCTCATCCCCCAGGTCCGCACCACGCGACTGGGGATGACGGCCGGCGCCTCGCCGGCGGCTTCGGCCCGCCGGCGCAGATCGGGGAGCACGCCCGGGTGAACATCTCGGAGAGCTCGTAGGGGACGCCGGGAAGTGCGTAGACGACCTTGTGCCCGACGGGGCAGATGAGCCCGGGGGCGGTGCCGAGCTCCTGGGGGATCGGGGTGGCGCCGGCGGGCACGTCGGCCTGGCGCAGGTTGCTGTCGGGCATGTCGCGGCCCCGGGCGACGGAACATCGTCGCGATGCGCTCGACGATGGCGGCGTCGCGGACGAGCTCGACGTTCATCACCTCGGCGATGGCCTCACGGGTGATGTCGTCGTGGGTCGGCCCGAGGCCACCGCACACCACCACGCCGTCGGCGCGGGCCAGCGCCGGCGCAAGGGCCAGGACGATGCGCGCCTGGTTGTCGCCGACGACCTGGTGGAAGTGGGAGTCGACGCCGGCCAGGGCGAGCTGCTCCCGAGCCAGGCGGAGTTCGTGTCCGCGATCTGGCCGAGCAGCAGCTCGGTGCCGACGGCGAGGACCTCGATCCTCAACGGCGTCCTCACCGGGCCGTCCCTCCACCGCACCCATCCCTCCGGTGCCCGGTTCGACGCTGCCCATGCCGTCGGTGCCGGGACCGGCCGGTCCAAAGGCCCGCCGGCCGTCGAAGAAGTACTGCGCCCCGGTCCACACCGTGAAGGCGACGGCGATCCACACCGCCACCGCCAGCACCCCGGTGGGGGGCGACCGAGGGTGCCAGGCACAGCAGGATGGCGATGCCCTGCACGAGGGTCTTCACCTTGGCGCTGAGGCGGGCGGGGACGGACGACGCCCGCGACGGCCCACCACGACGCGGTAGACGCTCATCCACACCTCGCGCGCCGCGATGAGCGCCACCGGCACCCACGGCACCTCCTCCTTGGCCGCCACGGCGCACAGGCGCGCCGACGACGGCCGCCTTGTCCGCCAACGGGTCGAGGAAGGCGCCCGACCGGGTGGTGCCCTGGCGCCGCGCCAGCCAGCCGTCGACCCCGTCGGTGAGGCCGATGGCCAGCGCCACCCCGAAGGGCGCCCACCCGGGACCGCTCACGGCGATCATGGCCACCAGCACGGGCGTGGCCAGGAGGCGGGCCACGGTGATGCCGTTGGCCGGCGTGATGATGGCCGACGGCCCGAAGGTGAATTTCGCGGACCCGCTCGCGAGCGGCTCCTTGGCGTGCTCCCCCGGCTGTCGGGGCGGGCCGGTTCGTGGAAGGGGGCGTTGCCGGGCTGCTCACGTCTCCCCCACAGGTCCGGGCCTGCGGCCGAGGTGACGAGCACCTTGTGGAACTCCCCGGCGCGAGCGTCGTCGGCACGTGCACCACCCCGTCGATCTCGGGGGACTCGCGATAGCGAGCGGGCGATCCCGGGCTCGTCCACCAGCACCTCGATGCGCTCGCCCACCAACGCCGCCCGGCGCTCGGCGGTGATGGTGTCCTGGAGCTCGGCGCATTCGCGCAGGCGCTCCTGGGCCAGCTCGGCCGGCACCACCCCGTCCAGGTCGGCGGCGTAGGTGCCCGGCTCGGAGGAGAAGGTGAAGAACCCCGCCCAGTCGAGGCGGGCGTCGTCAGGAAGTCGAGCAGCCGGTCGTGGTCATCCTCGGTCTCACCCGGGTACCCGAGGATGAACGAGGAGCGCAGGGCGACGTCGGGGGCGGCGTCCCGGATGGTGGCGATGCGCTCCAGGAAGCGGTCGCCGTCACCCCAGCGCCGCATGCGCTCGACCAGGGGGCGCGACACGTGCTGGAGGGAGAGGTCGAAGTAGGCGACGCCGGAGCCGATGATCGGCGTCGATGAGGGCGTCGTCGAGCGCCGACGGGTAGAGGTACAGGAGCCGGACACGCGCCACCGTCTGGGCCAGACGGCTGACCAACCCCACGATGGGGCGGGGAGTGCCGGCGGGACGCGAGCGCCCGCACCGGGGCCGGAGCGGTCGAGCCCCCACGAGGCCAGGTCCTGGGCGACGAGCACGATCTCGCTGCACACCCTCGGCCCAGCTGCTCCACCTCGGCCAGCACGACGTCCCGGGCCGGGAGCGCTGCACGCCCGCGGAACGAGGGGATGGCGCAGAACCCGCAGCGCCGGTCACAGCCCTCGGCCACCTTCACGTATGCCCACGGTGCGCTGGCCGGGCCGGGCGGGGCAGGTTCAGCAGGTCGAAGGAGGGAACGGCGCCCGCGTCCGTCGGTCGCCCCGGCGGCCGTCGGCCGAGGGTGACAGGGACCCCGAAACCCGCCACCAGGTCGACCTCGGGCAGGGCGGCGGCCAGCTCGGCGCCGTGGCGCTCGGCCAGGCACCCCGTCACCACCAGCCGGGCACCGCCGCGGCGCGACGCGGCGAGCTCGAGGATCGTGTCGATCGATTCCTGGCGGGCGGCCTCGATGAAGGCGCAGGTGTTCACCACCACCAGGTCGGCCTCGTCCGGGGACGACGCCTCCTGGTAGCCCTCGGCCCGCAGGGTGCCGGCCAGCTTGTCGGAGTCCACCTGGTTCTTGGGGCAGCCCAGGGTCTCCAACCAGTAACGCTCGGCCACCACGACAATCTACCGGCGGCAGGGCGCCCCACCCCGGCCCGGGACGACGGGGCCGGTGGGGTGAGCGGAGAGGGAGGGATTTGAACCCTCGGACCCAGTTTCCCAGGTCAACTCATTAGCAGTGAGTCCGATTCGGCCGCTCTCGCACCTCTCCAGGTGACTGACGCCTATATCGTGCCTATATTTTCCGTTTGTGGCCAACTCGAATTACAAGCGCGATACAGATCGGCGTCGACCAAAGGGTACCGGATCGGTCCAGGAATTGGCGCCGGGTAAGTACCGGCTCCGGGTCTTCGTCGGTACCGACCCGGTGACCGGCTCGCCCCGTCAGATCACGCGGGTGGTCCGGGCAAAGACCCAGCGTCAGGCCCAGAAGCTCCTCGACATGCTGCGAGAGGAGGTCGCCGTCGTCGATCCCACCGGGAGCACGGCCACCGTCCGCACCGTCGTCGAGGAGTGGCTGGCGCACTCCGAGGCGTGGGGCCGTGCACCGAAGACCCTCCACGAGGCGCGTCGGTCGGCCGAGACCGTCATCTTCCCGGCCCTGGGGGAGGTCCCTCTGCGGGATCTGAGCGCCCGCCACCTCGACGAGCTCTACCGCCGGCTGGCGACCGGCGAGGGACGGGCCCGTCCGCTCAAGGCGACCAGCATCCGGCGCCACCATGCCGTCCTGTCGGCCGCCCTGGGCCAGGCGGTGCGCTGGGGCTGGCTGGACCACAACCCAGCCGCCCGGGCACAGCCCCCGGAGTTGGGCCAGGCGAACCTCCGGGTGCCGACACCGGACGAGGTTCGGGCCCTCGTAGCTGGTGCCCAGGCGGACAACGAGCGATGGGGAACGCTGGTGGCGTTAGCGGTGCTGACCGGCGCCCGGCGGGGCGAGCTGTGCGCCCTGCGCTGGCCCGACGTCGAGGGAACGACGATCTGGTTCCGCCGTTCCCTCTACCGGGCGGGGGATGCTCGTGGTGAGAAAACCACGAAGGGTGGGCGTGAGCGTCGTGTGACCATTGCAGGCCCGGGTGTCGAGCTCCTGGGTCAGTGGAGAGCCCGCTGCGAGGACCGAGCGGCCGAAGCCGGTGTCGAGCTGGTGGCCGACGCCTTCGTCGTCTCGCCCTTTCCCGACGGAAGCCGGCCGGTCAATCCCGACAGCTTCTCCGCTGCCATCCACAGGCTGTGCCGGGAGCTCGAGATGTCCCACGTCCATCTCCACTCCCTCCGCCACTTCGCCGCCACCGAGATGCTGGCGGCGGGCATCGACGCCCGCAACGCCGCCGACGTGCTGGGCCACGCCAATCCCTCCCTGACCCTCAGCGTCTACGCCCACGCCACCGCCGACCGCCAACAGCGGGCCGCCGAGGTCCTTGGTCGCGTGCTCCTTGCCGGTTCGCCGTGAGCGCCCGGCAGGTCCCACGGTGTTTGGGCTAATAGCCAGATTGGGATTTTCACAAACTAACTGAAATTACAAACTAAATGTAGTATCGTCGTAGTTCGTGACGTCGACAAACGAGGCTATTCCACCAAACAATCTGGTCGATGAGGCAATCGGGTTCCTGTCGACCGTGCTGCCTGCCGACTGGAAGGTCGAACGGCAGAACCGGACATCACAGCAGACCGGACGCACCGTCGACGGGTTCCTCAACATCATCGCTCCGGGAGGTGTGGCGGGGTCGTTCTACGCCCAGTCCGGCACCTCCATGAACCCCCGGGACGTCCAGCAACTTGTGAACGGTCCGACCCTGGCTCTCCAGACACAGGGGACCATCCTGCTGGCCATCGCCCCCTGGCTCTCGGAGGCGAGCCAGAAGCTCCTGACCGAGGCGGGCTGGAGCTACGTCGATCTCACCGGCAACGTCCGCATCAGCGTCAGCAACCCACCCCTGTTCGTTCATCTCCAGGGCGCGAAACGCGATCCTGCACCCAGGGCACGAGGCACCCTCCGTCTCGGGGGTGCCCGCACGGGACGGCTGCTCCGGTTCCTGTGTGATGTCCGCCCTCCCTACGGTGTCCGTGAAGTGGCAGCGGCGACCGGCCTCAACCAGGGTTGGGTGTCGGAGATCCTCAAGACGCTCTACAACCAGGGACTCGTCGACAAGTCAGGGCCGCGAGGCGCGATCAACGCTGCCGATCCACCGGGGATCATTCGGCGGTGGGCCGAGACCTACGACCTCTTTCGTGCGAACGACAGCCAGTCCTTCATCGCTCCCGACGGTGCGCGTCGCTGCTTGGAGGAGCTCGTGGAGATGGGCGACGCTGCTCCACGTTGGGAACTGACGGGCTCGTTCGCGGCGGTTACCTATTCCCCTGTGGCCGCGCCGAGGCTTCTGGCGATCTACACCGAAGATCGGCCGGATCTGGCCCGCCGGCTCAGGCTCCTTCCGGCCGATACGGGAGCCGACGTCGTGCTCCTGTCGCCCTTCGACGCTGTCGTGAGAGACCGCTCCACTGTCCGAAATGGGATACCCACCGTGGCCCCCTCACAGCTCGCCGTCGACTGCCTGACCGGGAACGGTCGTATGCCGGCCGAGGGTGACGCGATCCTGGCTTGGATGACAGAGCACGAGACGGAGTGGCGCATTCCCTCCATAAAGGACTATCTCCAGTGACAGGACCTCCCCTGCCCCACGAGGCCGAGTATGTGGCAGCCCGGAAGGTTCTCCTCGACGCGCTCATGGCCCTCGCCCCCCACGGGCGCGCCATCATCGTCGCCGGCGCCCAGGCCGTCTACCTCCGGACCGGCTCGGCGGACCTCGCCGTTGCTCCGTTCACCACCGACGGGGACCTCGCGCTCGATCCGGGAATTTCTTCTGGGGGATCCACGCCTCGAAACGGCGATGAGGGACGCTGGGTTCCATCTCTCGCAGTCTGACGGTCACGACGAACCGGGTGTCTGGCTGTCGCGGACCACAGTCGACGGTAGGACGTTCGACATCCCCGTCGACCTCATCGTCCCGGCCGCCGTTGCTCCACCAGGCAGTCGCCGAAGCGCCCACTTCCCACCCCATGAGAAGCGGGCCGTCCGCCGCGCCGTCGGACTCGAAGCCGCTCTGGTCGACCACGACCCGATGATCATCACCGGGCTCGATCCGACCGACGACCGGACGGTCACCACAGAGATCGCCGGTGTCGCCGCGCTCCTCGTGGCGAAAGCCCACAAGATCCACGACCGTGTCGCCGAACCCGGCCGGAGGCGGATCTTGGACAAAGACGCGGGCGACATTTTTCGACTCATGCAAACGAGCGACGTCGTCGCCATTCGGCAGACTCTCTCGGAACTCTTGGCCCACCCGATGGCCGGGGACGTCACCGCCATCGGACTTCGACATCTGCTGGATCTCTTCTCCCGACCGGCCAGCAAGGGAACCCTCATGGCGATCGACAGCTTCCGATCGGCCGTTCCGGCGGAACGCGTCGTCACCATCACGAACTCGTTCGCCGCGTCACTCAGCTCGCTTCTGTAGAGGGCGGGGGCGGGACTCCTCATCGAGCTGTACGGCCAACTTGCCCACATGGACCAACCAACGGCCGCCGACCTTGACCCCGGGCAGCTTGCCCGCCCGACACTGCCGAACGATCCCCAAGGGAGTCATGCCAAGTAGCGGCGCAACCTCCTCGGGCGTGGCCAGCTGAGGGAGTGCCTCGGACAGGTGCGGATACAGGCTCATATCAAGCACACATGATCCGGATGCGCGTCACCTCGAACGTCACCTGAGCGAGAATCGCACCAGACGGGACGAGGTGACATTCTCAGCGGGCTTTCCCGAACCTCACCTTGTTGTCGGACCGCAGGTCACCCTCGACTTCGCCCAACGGCTGAGCGTGTCACCTTCGCAGGTCAACCGAGCAGCTGCACGGACTCGTGCACAATCGCAGCCGGTCAGAGGGAAGGCCGGTCAAGGCCGGCCGAAAGGCCGCCCGTAGGGGAAACCTTGACGGGCCTGGTCACCGGCGCGGGGACACTGGATGTGGAGCCGGCCGGGCCGGCTCCTGGGCGCTGCTCCCAACGGCAGCTCGATCAGAGCACTGGAAAACTTCGGGCGCATCTCCGATCACAGTCCGAAGCCGTCGTCGTAGCCGCGGTCGTACCCACGATCGTCGTCGTAGGACCAACTGTGGTCGGAAACCGGGGTCAGGCGTTCGTGGGCCCGCTCGTCGTTGCGGGCCAGGTCTCGTCCGAAGCGCTGGAATAGTTCCTCGACCGACTGCTGAGCAGCCGGTTCTCCTTTTGCCTCAGTCCATGCCCGCTCCCCATCGCCGGCACTGTGAGCGGGGAACAACTCGAGAGCCATGGTCTGTTCGTGGCTGTGCGAGAGAGCCTCGACGAGGCCGGCCAGGGCATCTTGATGCGGGGGGATCTCGCCGCCGTGGGCCATCTCGGCCCGGGGACTCTCGGGGGCGACGGCGTAGAGGTGGTTGGACAGCCGCCCCCGGCTGAGAGCGGTGTAGCCCGCTTCTTGGAACAAGGTGTCGTTGCCGAGGAGAAAGGCGTGGTCCACGGTGATGCCCTGGGAGCGGAAGACCGTGAGGGCGTAGCCGAGGCTGGTCGACTCCTCCAGGTACTCGGCATCCAGGGTGACGTGTCGGCCCGAGGCCAGCTCGGCCACCAGTGCGCCATGGTGTTGTCCCGGGGGAGACGTCACCCTGGCGCGGGGCGATGTCACTTTCCCTGGTCGACGGGCTGTCGGCCGTGTGGCCGGGGACCGCCACCACGGTGGCGAACGTCCCGTTGCGGATGGCCACGGTGGAGCGGTTGGCGCCCGGATCCGGGCGGGCCAGGCGGGCACGGGCGTTCTTCTCGCACAGGATGCGGTCCCCGACGGCGAAGCTCCTTGCCCGAGGCCAGGCGGATCTCCTCCCCCAGCTCGCCCGCCTGGCGCCGGCGTTGCCGCGCCAGGTCGTTCAGGGCGGCCACGTCGGAGCGGGTGACGGCCAGGATGGCCGTGGTGGCCTCGGCGTGGACGCTCCACCACCGGTCGATCAGCTGGTGACGGGCGTCGGCGACGTCAGTGGCCACGGTGATCCGGTCGTGGGCGTCGTAGGCGGCGACCGCCGCGGCGATGTCACCCTGTCGGAGCTGGACGAGGGCCTGGCGCTCCCACTCCTGGTCGACCTGGGCCTGGCGGCGGTTGGTGGTCAGCTCGATGACATGGGAGGACAAGGTGTTGGACAGCGCCGCAGAGCACCACCGGCGTCGATGGACGAGAGCTGACGGTTGTCACCCACCAGGACCAGCTTCCCCCGGGCCCGGTCGACCTGGGCCTGGAGCCGGTCCAGAGCTACGACTGCCCACGAGCGACGCCTCGTCGACGACGATCACGTGGCGGGCAGGTGAGCGTGGTCGTCCCCCGCTCCAGATCGATGAAGCAGCCGGGCCATGGTGACCGATTCGATGCCGGAGCCGGCCTGGAGCTCGGCTGCGGTCCTGCTGGCCACGGCCGTCCCCAGCACCCGGTAGCCGGCGGACTGCCAACCGACCCGGGCGGCCCCGAGCATGGTCGACTTCCCCGTCCCGGCCTGGCCGATCACCACGTCCAGACCGTTGCCCGATCCGAGGAGCTTCCGCACCCCGGCGGCTTGCTCGCCGTCGAGATGGCGGTGGGAGGCCAGCACCTCGTCGATCGTTCTCCGCGTTCACCTGGCCGGCCAAGCGCCCTACCCGCCGGACGGCCGAGTTCACGATCCTGCCCTCGACCCTGAGCATCTCGAGCGTGGTGTAACGCCGGTCCCCGATCGTGGTCGCCCGCCGTTCCCGGCCCCTGCCCGAGACATCGGGTTGTCGGTTGTCGTCGCCGCCGATCATCCACAGCACGCCGTCGCGTCGCAGGAGCTCGGTGGTGAGCTGTGCCACCTCGGAGGCACTGGCATCGAGGGCCCGGGCCACTGCCGCCAGGGCGTCACGGTGGGTGAAGGTGGAGGCGAAGAGGGTGAGAGGTGCGACCCGGGGTAACGTCGGATCGGAGAGGTCGTAGTCGGCCAGGTCCACCGACCGTTCGCCGGCCAGTGTGGCCAGGATCTCCTCGCACTTCACCTTGGACAGCGACACCGCCGGGGTAGCACCGAGGGCCAGGGTGACATCGGCCACCGTGGCCGACCTCGGTTCCCGGACGTCATCTACCAGGGTGACGTCGGCGAGCTCCGCTTCCCACCCGTGGCGAAGAACGTCGCTGTTCTCGACATGACCGGGCTTGTGGGGTCGGGTGGCGAGGGCCGCCACCTCGGCGGCACGCTGGGAACCGAAGCCCTTGTCCTCGAGGGAGGCTTCGATAGCGACCCGGCGCTTGGAGAACGCCCGCAGGACACCTCTCGGGATGTCGGACAGCTCCCCCAGGCCGTTGCGTCCGACGGTCCACGACACACCGAGAGGGGCCAGCTCGGCCCGGAGCGCCGACTGGTACATGGCGGTGGCCGCCTTCTGCCACTGGTAGAGCTGGCGCATGTCGGGGGCGGACCATCGCCCGTCGGTTCCGCAGACGACGTTCGGGATGAGGACGTGGGTGTGGAGTTGCGGGTCGCCGGACCGGCTCGTGCGGTGCCGGAAGCCGGCGGCCACGAACCCCTTGGCCTTCATCAGTTCCTTCCCGTCTTTGCCACGACGGGCGTAGGCGGCCTCGGCCGACAGGTGGTCGATCACGCCAGCGATGGCCCGGTCATGGGCCGACGACACGACGTCACGTACCTCGGACGACCCGAACGCCCACAGGAGCGACACGCCCTTCGGAGCGGAGAACGTCAGGTCGAACCCGGGCCGACGGTCGGCCCGGCGCATGATGCCCAGGTCCTCTCCGGCGCGGCCCCGGCCGTCGAGCAGGTTGCGCAGGACGACGGAATCCACTGCTCCGGTCAGGTCGAGACCGGCCGATGTGGCGCCGATCCACTGTCCCGGGGCCTCGCCGCGGCCCAGGTAGTAGTCGTCGACCGAGTTGGCCACATGGTCGAGGTAGTAATCGGCCCCCGAGGCCACCCCCAAGCGACCTATCGAGAGCACGGCGGCGAACACCCAAGGTTCGCGACACGAGACAACCGGTCCATGGGTGGCCATGATCCGGATCACCGTCACCTTGGCCGTCACCTTTCCAGGTGGCGGCGATGTTCACGTCGTCAGAACGGGCAAATCCAACCACTGGGGACCGAACGTCACCCGGCAGGGGGTCGGAGCGGGTGCGCGAGAAGGCATCAGAGGGATGCAGGGGTGTGAGTGTGATTCGGGTTGGTTGAGGCGACGATGTAAGGGGTCATCCGGGCGCAGTGACTCGATGTCGCGCTGCGGCCTCGTCGACAGCGATTGGCCATCACAAGCGTCCTTGACGCGCTCGGTCCTGAGGGACCTTCCTGCGGAGGTGGGCGCCGCTGCTGCTCGTCGCCGCCAGCCACCACCGGCGTCGATACGGGGCGCCCCAACACACGTCGAGCGAGGCCCCCGAGCTCACCCTGGGCCAGGATGCTCAAGTCTGGACACCGCTGCCCTGGTCACGGGCACGTTACCGCTGTCATCCTGCCAGACACGACGGTCATGAACATCGCGCTCCGGCGATTTGCGGTGCCACATCGGACGGTTTCTCGAGCTTGACCGGATCGAGGATCCGGTAAGCGACCAGCTTGAAGCGGTCGGTGAGGAGGAACCACACAAGCGCATAGCCCCAGACCAAGGCTGCGTATCCCCAACCGAGGGGTGTCATGAAGATTCCGTACACGGCGATCAGAGTCGCCAGAGCCTGCGTCCCGAGCACGGCTAGCAGGAGGATCCGGGCGGGCCTTATCGACCAGAACGAACCACGAGTGCGAGCGAGGAAGATGGTCAGGTGTCCGGCGACGGAGAGCGTCAGGTACATCAGGGTCTGCAAATGCGAATGGTCGAGGTGAAACACCTGGTCGCCCAGGTAGAACAAGCCGAAAGCGGCGATCGGACCGACCATGCCGAGCACGGTGGCGATCCCCAGCACCAGGCGCATGTTCCACGCCTCAGGCTGCTCGCGGTAGCGCACCTTGTCGTAGGCGATGGACAGGATGGCACCGTCGTTGAGCAGCGCTAGCATCACGATCTGGATGGCCGTGACCGGGAAGAAATTGAAGATCAGGATCACGGCCGACACGAACAGCAGCACGCGCAGCGTCTCCGCGATGCGGTAGATCGCGTAACTGTTCATCCGCTGGAAGATCTTCCGGCTCTCCTTGATCGCGTCGATGATCACCGAGAGTCCGGATGTGGTCAGCACGATGGACGCCGCTGCTCGTGCGGCATCCGTGGCATCCGAGACGGCGATGCCGCAGTCGGCCTTCTTCAGCGCCGGGGCATCATTCACCCCGTCGCCCGTCATGCCGACTATGTGACCTCGCTTCTGGAGAATGTCGACGATGTGGAACTTGTGCTCCGGGAAGACTTGGGCGAACCCATCGGCATCGTCGATGGACTCGGCCGTCGCCGCCGTCTCTTGGCGCTTGACGTCGCCCAGACCTGCGGCATCGAGGATGTTCGTGCCCATCCCGAGCGTCCTGGCCGTCTCCCGGGCGATGGCCAGGGCATCGCCAGTGACCATCTTGACGTCTACACCCATCTGGAGGGCGGTGGCTATGGTCGCCTTGGCGTCGTCGCGCGGTAAATCGAACAGGGGCAGCACTCCGACGAAGGTCCACGGACCGTCCCCTTCGGCCCGGGCCACGCCCAACGAACGGAAACCACGTGCCGCGAACCCGTCGACCGCAGCATCGACATCCGTCTTCACTTGCGGTGCATTGGCCGACAACTCCAGGATCACCTGGGGCGCACCCTTCGTCACCTTGAACGAGGAGCCGTCGGCGGCGGTGACGGCGGCCTCCGTGCACTTGCGCACCGCGTCGAACGGCTGGAACTCGGTCACGTGGTAATCGTCCAACGACTGATCGTCCGTAAGGCCCCCGAGAATCGCCAGATCGATGGCGTCGGCATCATCGGCGCGTGATGCCAGGGACGCGTCGAGGATGACCTGTCCGGGCGTGAGTGTCCCGACGGTGTAGGGATCGCCCAGGGTGAGCTTGTTCTGGGTCAGGGTCCCGGTCTTGTCCGTGCAGAGCACGTCCACGCCGGCCAGCTCCTCGATGGCCACCAACCGGCTGACGATGGCTTTCTTGGCGGCGAGTACCCGGGCACCGACGGCCATCGTCACCGACAGCACCGTGGGCATCGCTACGGGGATGGCGGCCACGGTGAGGACCAGGGCGAACTGCAGGGTGGTGAAGAAGGCGTCACCGCGGATGGTGGAGACGACGATGATCACCACGACCATGGACAACGCCAGGATGATCAGGAAGGTGCCGATCTTGAGGACGGCCCGCTGGAAGTGGCTGACGGTCTGGGCTTCCTGCACGAGCTCCGCGGTCTGCCCGAAGTACGTACCTGCCCCCGTGGCGTAGACGAGTGCGCCGATCTCGCCTTGGCGGATGATGGAAGCGGAAAACACCGCATCGCCGGTCTGGCGGCTGGCCGGCAGCGACTCCCCGGTCAGTGCCGACTGATCCACTTCGATAGGGTCGCCGTCCAGGAGGCGTGCGTCGGCGGGCACGATGTCACCCAGGCGCAGGCGGATGACGTCTCCTGGTACCACCTCACGTGATGGTGGAGTGACCCACTGGCCGTCGCGTTTGACACGGGCCTTGATCGCCAACTCGGCCTTCAGGGCGGCGATGGCCTTGCCCGCCTGGCGCTCCTCCCAGAATCCGATTCCGGCATTGGCCAGGAGCAGGACGAGGATGATGAAGAAGTCGGGCGAGTGCTTGAGCACTCCAGACAGGATCACGGCCACCTCGATCATCCAGGGGATGGGCCCCCAGAAGTACGTGAGGAACTTCAGCAGCGGGTTGACCTTCTTCTCCACGATTTCGTTCGGGCCGTACTGGACCAGGCGTCTGTCCGCCTCGACCTGGGTGAGACCATCAGGCGACGACCCCAGCCGCTTCTCGACCTCGGCCACGGGGAGGGTCTTCAGGTCGTAAATCGCATCGGGCGGCGAGCTGGAAGCCTCGCGTTTGGTGCCGTTGGACTCCATTGGGGTCATACTCCTGCCATTGCCGGGTCGTCACCAGTCAGGTGGCTCCGGCGGCAGGAGGCCAGGGTCCCTCGACGAATAGCTGCCGGAGAAAGGCCAATCGGTTCTTGGCCCCGCCGGGCAGCGGTCCGTAGGCAGGGGCGGATGGTGGCGAACCCATGGCCGGGCTGGGCCTAAACGTCCTTGGAACGACGCGCCGTGGTTGACATCATTTCGACAGACTCGACACTCTGATGAGTTGCCGGCCGGGCTCCGGTTCTCGGCAATGAAGGGCCTCGATTCGTGGAAACCGCGTGAACACGTGAGAGGACCGGAGTCCTTCGGCGGGCTTCGGCCCGCATCCGCTGCCGGCTCCGAGCGGACACGCCGCCCCAAATCCCATTGCGTTCATTGTGCTCGATGGCCCAATCGAGACAGGCGAGCCGAACAGGACAAAGGGCACAGATCGCCACGGCGCGGACACCTCCGTCCGAGTCGAGAGGAAACCACAGGTCAGGGTCGTGACCGAAACACAATGCGGACTGTCGCCACGAGGCCGCGTCCGACTCGTAACTCAGTGGAGCGAGGTGTGGCGAAACCAAAGGGCACCCGGTTCATGAAGCCGTCTATCTCTTCAGCTTCGCCGGGGTCCGGGGCGATAAGCAGTGAGCCTTTGACGGACAACGGACTCACAAGCTGTTGTTGACGCAACGATACACCCTGCCCGGCAGTTCTTTGGACAAATGTCCCCCGTCATGGGCGAGCAGTTCCGACATCGCCAGAGAAGAGTTGAGAAGGACCGGTCGAAAGGAGGGCACTGGGCTCCAGTGCCGATGGTCGAACCCTTGCTTGAGGACCGCATTGCGGTCAGCTGAGACGACGTGAGTCCGGGCAATCCGATGGCCGTCGCCGCCACAGGAAGCATTTGAGGCGACACGGCGCGTTCTCTGTGTCCAATCATGAGCCCATGGATTCGGAACGCACCTTCGGCAAAGCCAAAGAAATCTGCTCCCCGTCCCGCTGAGTATCTGGGCGACTGGGATGGCGTTCCACCTGTTCAGAGGAATGGAGAGGCTTCTCTCGGCACCCACGAAGCGGCGTCCATGGTGCCATTGGACGCACCGCGACGCCGGGTTCTACGTTTCGGTCAGAGGCAGACCCGGAGCGGCGGGACCTTCGACTCTGCCGGAGCTCGAAATGCCTGTCTAAGGTGAGAGGTGTGAGCCGGTGTCCGATGCGGTCGCCGGTGTGTGGGTGCCCGGAGTGCGCAGGTGAAGGGGCACGTCAACGAGGCAGCTGGAATCCTTGTCGGCGACAAGGATCTCGAATCCGAGGATAAGGCCGACCATCGCGTTGGAGAGGCCAAAGAGAAGCTGAATGACGTGAAGAAGTGGACGATGTCGTCGACAGGACCACGAGCAAGCTCGACGAGGTGATCGACAAGACGAAGGGGACGCTGCACCAGAAGTGGGTGCTGGCGCGTTCTGAGTCGACGTCAAGGGCCGTTCGATGAGGAAAGATCTTTGAGCATGGGTGCAGTCGGCTGGCTGATATTGGTGGTGATCGTCGTTGTTGTTGTCGTCGCGGCGTTCCTGGTCATTCGACGACGACGCCGAGGTGGCGGCGTCATCGCCACGAAGGACAAGCGATGAAGCTGCTGATGACCGCCTCTCAGATCCGCGGGCTTCCGGTGGTCACCGTCCACAGCGGGGAGGACGTGGCCGAGGTACGCGACGTCATCTACAGCCCCGAATCGGGTCGCCTGGTGGGGGTGACCCTGAACAAACGAGGCTATTTCGCCGGCCGGAGCCGCGACGTCCTCCCGGCCGAGGCCATCCACTCGGTCGGACAGCACGCCGTAATGGTCCTCGACGAGTCCAGCATTGTCGCGTCCGAGGACGCACCCGACGACGTCGGCCATCCCCCTGCAGAGCGCGATGTGATCGGCGACGATGTCCTGACCGAGGGAGGATCGAGCCTGGGAAAGGTCGCCGACTTGGTGCTGCTGGTCGGGAGCAGCGGTGAGGTCGTTGGCTATCAGATCGACAAGGCCGGGGGCGGGCGAGGCTACATCCCCCTGCCGGCGCAGCTTTCGGTGTCAGGGGATGCGCTCGTGGTCCCGAATATCACCGAGGAGTTCGTCCAAGACGATCTCGTCGGCCTCGGTGCCTCGGTCGACGAGTTCCGGGCCCGGCTGGGGTTGTCGTGAGCGAGTCGTTCAAACGTTCCGCGGGCCGCAAGGTCATGAGCCGATCCAGCGCCAAGGAGCTCGGCTCTGTCAGCCATCTTCTGGTGGATGCACAGCAACGGCGGATCGCCGCTGTGGTCGTCGGGCGAGGCAAGAAGGCGCAGTTGGTCGATTGGGCGCAGCTGAGCGGGTTCGGGCCCGATGCGGTCATGGTCGTCGATGATGGCGCCCTCCGGCCGCCAGCGGACGACCGAGAACGGGCCGCCGCCGAGGGGAATCTCGAGCTAGTCGGCAAGCGGGCCCTCAGCGAACGGGGCAACGAACTCGGCGAGCTTGACGACGTGACCTTCGACGCCGATTCCGGCGTTCTCGAGGAACTGGTCATCGGTGACCGACGCGTCCCGGCCGGATCCTTGCTGGGCAGTGGGTCGTACGCTGCCGTTCTCGATCAGAGCCAGGAGCCCTCACCGTAGGAACGTTCCCCCACGCGTGCGCCTAATGTGCTGGATCCGCACTCGCAGGCCACGATCGCCAAGCAAGCGAACTCTGATGCCGTTTGGCCAGTCCCGGTCTCGAAGGGACGTCCGCCGCCGACTACTTCCGGTGCAGAGCCTCCTTGGCCTTGTCGATCACGCCCTCGACCTTCTCTGCGACCTTGCCGACCTTTTCTTTGGCCTCGCCAGCACGACGGTCGGCCGTACCCTCGGATTTGAGATCCTTGTTGTCCGTCAGATCTCCGACAGCCTCCTTGGCCTTGCCCTTCATCTGATCCGCTCTTCCGGCCATCGTGCACCATCCTCTATGGTCGTGTGACATGACGCGCTCGGATTGCCTTGAGCACCGTCTCCTACTGTGGCACCCGCGTCTCGGACCTCACTAGAGGCGATAGTCCTTCCCGGTTCGGCTGACTCGAGCGAGGCGGATAGCGCTGGGTACCTCGACCGCCCCTGGAGGCGGTGCCAACTCGCCCAGTGGTTCTCTCGATGACAACGAGTTCGTGATGATTGCCTCGCCGTCAGTCTGCCCAGGTGCTCGAGAAGTTCGCACGAGACAATGATTCAGAGCCATCGCAGGTGGACCGTGTCGCGCCACACGTGTCACAGGGTTGCTGGTTGTTCATTCGTCCTCGCCCCTCTCGGAGGCGCCGACCCCGGGAGTGGCCAAAGTGGCCAGATGGGCGGGTAGTGGCCGATGTGAGCATGCCCGGTAGACCGCCTCAATGATGAAGGAGCCACCGACAAGACCTGCCACGATGGCGACGGCCCCGACAGATCTGCCGCCCTCTTCGACAAGTAGTGCTGCCAGCGCTGCCGTGCAGGCAGCGGCGGCACCGATTGCGACCACACGATGACTGCTTGGCCGAGCGAGCTGGGCGGCGGCAGCGTTCACTGCAGTGAAGATGATCAGGAATGCTGCACTCCCCATGAGGGCGATCCTTGTGAGGTCAAAACGTGTTCGCGACGACCAGGGTCAGCCCGGTCGTGACCAGTAGCCCCTCGATCGGGCGGTTCCATACCTTCTGATCGAGGAATTCGGGTAACTCGCCGGATCTGGCGATTGTCCACGAGACTCGAGCTGTTCCGTAGAGGGTCGCGTTGATCGCCGACGTGGTCGACAAGAGCGCGGCCACGGCCACCAACACGAAGCCGACTCCTCCCAGTGCAGGTCGGGCTGCAGTTGCAAGCACGTGATTACTCGCTGCGCGAGCTACAGGGAAGCTCAATGCGCCGACGGTCACCACTGCCACGAGCACATACGTCGCGATCACGATCCCTACTGAGACGTAGAGCGCCCTGGGCAGTGTACGACTGGGGTCGCGCACGTCTTCCGCCGAGTTAGCGATGAGCTCGAACCCCTCGTACGCCACGAAGATGACCATTCCGCCACCGACGATGGCGAGGGGGTCGGCCCACTGGCCCGGTCCCAGGCGGGCCCAGTGGGTCCCGCTGAACCCGGTGACGATGACGAGGACGAGGATGGCCATCTTGAAGGCCACGATCCAGACCTCGGCACGTCCCACAACGGTGGCGCTGTGCGACGTTGAGCAGTGCGACGGCGATGATGACACCGCTCAGGAGGAGATGGTCGACCAATGCGGTCGGACGACCTGGAATGAGACTGTCTGCGTATCCGGCGAACGCAGACGCGTACAGCGAGATCATCACGACATAGCTGAGCCATAGCAGCACGTTGAGTCCACCGACGAACACCCCGGCGCCGAACGCTTCGTTCAAGAAGGTCACCGTGCCGCCACGACTGGGGAATGCGACCGTCAGGCGAGCGTAGGAGATGGCCGTGAGGTAGGTCACAGCGCCCGCGATGAGGAAGGCGAGCGGGGCGGCACCTCGAGCCAACTCGATGGACAGACCGAGAATGGCGAAGATCCCGCCTCCCACCATTCCACCGATGCCGATGGCCACGGTGCTCGCCAGGCCAAGACTCCCCTGCCGCTTTTCGGGTCTGGATGAGGACGAACCAGTGCCTGACACTGGTGTGAACCTAACCCCATGGATGACGCCGGGAGCGCCGGGTCGAATTTCTGAAGGTCTCACGACAGAGGACCTGCGTGACCGTCTTCGGCCCGTGGGCGAGGGCTCTGGACGACTAGCCTCGTGGCCTGGATGCCCGACACACCGCCAACGACACCATGGGGACCGGCGATCGAGACCTCCGGGCTCACCAAGACGTTCGGGGGGACCCACGCCGTCCGGGATCTCGACCTGCGGGTCGAATCGGGTGAGATCTTCGGGTTCCTCGGACCGAATGGCGCCGGCAAGACGACGACCATTCGGCTACTCCTCGACCTCCAGCACCCGACAGCCGGCACGGCCCGGTTGCTCGGACTCGATGCTCACGGTGACTGCTTGGCCGTTCATCGCCGTGTCGGCTACCTGCCGGGCGACCTTTCCCTGATCGGACGTATGAGAGTCCGTGACCAACTTGATTGGGTGGCTCGGGCTCGGAACCTGCCGGACACCTCCTATGCCCGCGACCTCGCAGAGCGATTCGACCTGGATCTCGATCGCCGTATCGAGGAACTCTCCAAGGGAAACCGGCAGAAAGTCGGAATCCTGTTGGCATTCATGCACGAGCCCCAGCTCCTCATCCTCGATGAGCCGACTTCGGGCCTCGACCCCCTCATGAAGGACCGATTCGAACAGCTGCTCCGTGAGACTGCGGCATCGGGGCGGACCGTCTTCCTCTCGTCCCACGAGCTCGACGAAGTGCAGCGAGTGGCAGATCGCGTCGGACTGATCAAGGAAGGGCGACTCATCCGTGCCGACGTCGTCGAGAACCTGCGAGCCAAGGCACCGAGGACCGTGGAGATCTCGTTCCGGGATCCGGTGGATCTGAGTGTGTTCGCCATCGACGGCGTCCAGAACGCGACCGCCACGGGTGCACTCGTCACCCTCGAGGTCACCGGTCCGATCGGCCCCCTGCTGCAAGTGGCGTTGCCACTGCATCCGATCGACCTCGTCACCCATGAGGCGAGCCTCGATCAGCTCTTCTTGGAGTTGTACCGGGACTCGGGAAGTGACGATCATGCTTCTTGAGGTCTTCCGACTCGACCTCGGAATGCGGCGCCGGCTCCTCGCCGTCTACACCCTCGGCATGGCCGTGTATGCACTGATCATCGTCGCCCTCTATCCGACATTCGAGCACTCGACGGGTCTCGACAACCTCACGAAGAACTCGCCGACGATGGCCGCCCTGTTCGGCGCAAGCGGATCGATCACGTCTCCGGCGGGGTGGCTCGAGGTCAACCTGTACGCCAACTTCTTCCCACTGGTGGTGTTGCTGGCCACCATCGGATATGGCGCATCTTCAGTCGCCGGTCAAGACGAAGACGGCACGCTGGCCATGGTCACGACGCTCCCGATCCGCCGCAGGCTCATCACGGTGGAGAAGTCCCTGGCGATGGCCGCGCAGGCCGTCGTCATCGTGTCCGTCTCCACCGCGTTCATCGCCATCGGCTATGTGTTCGACATCACGGTCGGCGTGGCCGGGATGCTCGGGGCATCCGTCGGCGTGCTGCTCCTCGGCATCGATCTCGGACTGGTCGCACTTGTGGTCGGGGCCGCCACGGGGCGTCGGGGATCGCGCTCGGCGCCGCAAGTGCCCTCGGCGCCTTCTCGTACCTCGTCAGTTCCCTGGCACCAGTCGTCCATTGGCTTCGACCCATGAGATTTACCTCCCTCTTCTACTGGTCGGTCGGAAACAACCAGCTGACGATGGGGATCAGCCCGAGTGAAGTCGGGGTTCTCGTAGGTGTCGCTGATCGCGCTCGTAGCGGCGGCGATCCTGGCGTTCGAGCGACTCGACCTACATTGAGTGGTACCCCATCAGACCCCCTCCCGATGGGCGTCTCGGGTCTGGTTGCGGGCACGACGGGCCTGACTGAGGTGCATCTGTCCGAACAGCGGAGGAGGGCCGGCTCACGTTCAGCACGGAACACGTCGGCAGCAGCAATTTCATCTGTCTTCGGGGCGCACGAACTTTCGCGAGCGCCGATGCCGAGGGGATGAAGTATCGATTCGAGCGATACGCAATGGCCATTGAGCCGTGGGCCATCCTCCACCGCCACCACGTCGGTCCGGAGGTTGGCGAGTATTGCCCATGCCTTGTGGAACATGCGGGCTCTCTTTGGTCGGCGCTGGATCTGGTCCGTGCCTATAACGTGCCTATATTTTTGGGTCCGTGCGAATCTGACCTGGTCGGAACGTGCCTGGTGAGGGCTTTGGGTGTCCTTCGTTTTGTGCCTGAGGCCGGTTCTCAGCTGATTAGCAGTGAGTCCGATTCGGCCGCTCTCGCACCTCTCCTGGCAGGGACGTCGTCCCGAGTCCCCCTCGTGTCGACCAACGCCGTCCACGACGGGGGGAAGACCCGGTCCCGGCACGGTCAAACTACCAGCCGGGGCGAAACGCCCGATGGCCGCCAGCTGCTCGAGATGCCTGCTCCCGAGGCTGCTTTTCCAGGGAGCGCGCCGGCCACTCGGCGATACGGTGCGGCGTGGCCAGTAGCGGGGACGAGGGCAGTTCCGAGGACGGCGGGGCGTCGGAGACCCACGACTGGGACGTGGCGCCGCTGGGCACCAGCCCGGCCTGGATCGATACGGGTCTCGAGGAGTCGGGTCCGGAGCCCGGGGTCGTCGACCAACCCGACGCCGGCGATGAGATCGACGAGGCCGTGGTGGCCTCCCACGTCGAGGAGGCCCTGAGGAACCGCCAGCACCATCAGGGTCGGGCCGAACACGGCGAGGAGGAGGACCGCCTTTCCTGCTTCGGGTCGGGCGACGAGACGGTCTATGTCATCGAGGACGGCCTGAAGCGGGTCATGGTGGGGCGGGGGGTCGGACGTGACAGCGAGGGATGCATCTACTGCCTGGTGGGAGCGAGCTCACCCGTCTTGCTCGGCATGCTCGATGCCGGCCAGGTGGCGCCGGCCGAGGCATTCGACGACGCAACCGAGCTCACCCTGTGCAGCGTGTTCCAGGCCGACCATGCGCCGACCCGCCATTTCCGGCTCACCGCGCTCAACCGACCGGTCAGCAACGTCGTCGTGGTGCAGCACTACAAGCGGCTGAAGGACGTGCCGGCGGAGTACGCCCCGGGTCAGCCGTTCCTGCTCTTCGCCGACGAATGATCCGACACGGGCGGCGGGGTCAGGCCGGTGGACGCCACCCTCTCGGCAGGGTGGTTTGGCCCACCTCGATCAGGTAGCCGTCGGGATCACGGAGGTAGCAGCGCATCTCGGTGGCGTGCTGCTTCGGCGGCGTCAGGAAGTGGGCGCCGCGCGCCGTCCACTCGGCCACCACGGCATGGATGTCCGCCACCCTGATGTTCAGGAAGCTGCTCGCCCGATCCGGATCGGGCGGCGTCTCGAGCGACACGGTCGGTTTGTCGTCGGTCGGCCCTCCCCCGACGTTGATGATGATCCAGCTGTTCGCCAGCGCCACGTACGTCACCTCGTCGCTCCCCTCGCCCGACACGACGGTCCTGCCGCCGAGGACGTCGGTGTAGAAGCGCCGGGAACGCTCGACGTCGTCCGAGACGATGAAATGGGCCAAGACCATCTCCTGCTCGATGGTGCGCACACTGACCTCCGTTGTCGGGACCGACCCCATCGTCGCACCCGGGGCCGCGTGGTGGCCGCCGTACCCGATCAGCGCGTTCGGACTTCCCACACGGGCTGCTCCGGCACGTCGTTGCCCACGATGACGTCGGCGCGATCGGTGGGGCGGACCGTGTCGACGTAGAACTGCTGGGAGGGCCGGTAGCGCTGGCGGTGGCGTCGTTCGACGTCGGGGGCGGATCCGAACAGCACCAGATCCCGGGCCCGGGCTCGATCAAGGGTCTCCTCGAACGCGGCGGAGACGAAGATGCGCACATCCCACCGGTCGATCAGCTCGGGGCGCAGCAGGAACACGCCGTCGAAGAGGAGCACGGCGTCTGCGGGTGCCGTCACCGGTGGCTCCGACCGTGCGGTATCCGTGCGGTGGTCGTAGACCGCCCGCTGGACACCTCGGTCCCCGCCCGGGCCCAGCGGATCGAGCAGGACCCGGTGCAGGGCGTCGAAGTCGAAGCTGTCGTGATAGCAGCCTTCGGCCGAGTATTCGCCGCGCCGATAGCGCTGTGACCGGGGAAGGAGAAAGCCCTCGACCGAGGCACGGATGACGTGGCGACCCCGGGCGCGCAGGACGACGGCGAGCTCGTCACCCAGCGTCGTCTTGCCGGCGGCGGGTGGTCCGTCGATGGCGACCCGCGTCGGGTGCGCCACCGTGACCGACTCGACCGCCTCGGCCAAGCGACGCAGCAGCTCGTGGCGGGTGCCGTTGGCCATGTTCTACCGCCGCCCTGGGTGGGGGTCTCGTCGAGCCCACCCTACGACAGGCGCCGGCGTGCGGTGACGCTACTGCTGGACCAGGTCCACAACCGGCATGATCATGGGCGGCTGCTCCAACTCGATCCCGAGCTCCTGCATGACCGGGCCGAGGTACATCAGGAACTCGTCGAAGGCCTCTTGGCTCTCCCACACGTCGAAGACCTGGAGGTGGCCGTCCTCACCGAAACACGAGTGGAGCCGCATCGCCTTCTCGGGCGCCCCGGCTTTGCGCAGCTGCCCGCGCCCCTTGCTGTGCTGCTCGAGGGTCATGTTCTTGGTGACGATGTAGACGGCGATCATGGGAGATGGCTCCTTGCCGGCTGGCTGTTTCCAACATTTCGCCGCCGAGCACCCGTGTGGATCACCTCCTCGCCCACCACGGCCATCGCCCTCCCGGCATCGCAGGGCGGTCCGTAGTAAGGCGTTCCCCATGAGCGGGGCCTCCAGGATGCGTGGCCTGGCGAGGGTGCTCGCCGCGGGCTTGGCGGTGGTCCTCGCCACGGCGCTCCCGGGCGGCACAGCGGGCGCAGCGGGGGTGCCGTCGCTCGACCGCTACATCATCGGTGACCCTCTCGCGGGTGGGTGGGGCTCCCTGCGAGCACCCTCACCCAGGCCGCCAGCGCGCTCCAGCAGGCCGAGGCCAGGGCCGGCATCGGCGACGGTACGAATTCGCCGGTGGCGACGACGGGCTCCCGGAGGACCCCGCCTTCCGAGGGGCACTCCGGCGCTACATGGGCATACGCCGTCGAAGACGTGGCCCTGTCGCATCCGGACGCTGGCGCCGAGGTGCCGTCCGTGCCGATGCCACGTTGGAGGTGGGACGGGCCGCGGTGACAGCTCGGCCGAGGGCCATGTGCGGATGACCCGTGACGCTCCCGTGCCTGACGGGGTGCGCAGAGCCCGGGCCGTCGGCGTCCGCCGGGGCAACGCTGCACCCGGGATGTCAACAGATATGGACATCCGGGTCGAACACCCGTACGATGGGTGGCCGAAAGAACTGCCACCGTGGCATTGCCGCGGAAGGCGACGGGAGGGTCAGTGCACAAGGCCGACGGATCGCCCCCTGACTCCCTGGCCGAGGAACAGCAGCGTCTCACCCGGACCCGCATTCTGCGGGCCGCCACACACGTCGTCGCCCGCCGGGGGTTCGACGCCACGGTGGACGAGATCGCCCGCGCCGCCGAGGTGAGCACGCGCACCGTCTTCCGCCACTACACCAGCCACGACCAGCTGATGGTGGCCACCATCAAGGAGATGTTCGAGCTCTGCGGCCGCCGCACCGAGGGCGTGCCCTCGCCCCGCCACGACCTCGAGGGATGGATCGCCGGTCTGTCGAGGGCCGTGCACACCCGCAACGCCGAGATCATCGGCGAGGCGTTCTGGGACATCCACGCCCCGGCCCGCAAGGGATCCGCCGTGCTGGCCGAGGTGGAGGAGATCCGGCGCCGGTCCCGGGTGCGCGGCGTGCACCGCGTGACCGGTCTGGCCTGGACGTGGGCGGGCGGCGAGGGGGAGCCGCCGCACGACCTCGTGATGGCCTTCGCCCTCAACTTCTCAGCCTTCACCACCCAGGCCCTCATGGTCGATTTCGACCTGCGCCCTGAGGACATCGGGGCTCTCGTGGCCGACACCGTGACCACGCTGCTGCATCGGGCCGTCGACGCGCAGCGTCAACAGGTCGGGGCCGGTGGTGCCGCTCTGGCCATGACCTCCTGAACGGTCATTCCCCGAGACCCGCATCGACGATCGTGCGCACGGCGTCACGGATGTTGGCGATCGTCTCGAACGTGGCCCTGCGCAGCAGCTGATTGGGGAACTCGAACTCGAAGGCGTCCTCGAGGGCGAGCATGACGTCCACGCTGCTGTGCGACGTCAGGTCGAGATGGTAGAGGTCGTCGCCGTCGCCGACCTGGTCGATGGGGCGCGACAGATGGCCGTGCTCGGCCAGGATCGACCTGATCGTGTCGTCGATGTGCGGGGAACTCATCGTGCCGACGGCCGGCTCATGCGGCGAAGTTGTCGACCACGTGGGAGTACACGATGTCGGCCACCCGGCGCAGGTCGTTCGACCCGAACATGGCGTGGTGGAGATCCTCGATGATGTCGAAGCGCAGACGGTCCGAACGGGCGAGCCGCTCCAGCGTGCGCACCGCACCGCGCCGCAGGAGCGCCGCCTCCTGCGCCCCGGCCACCACCAGCACCTTGGACCCCGTGCTCACCAGGGACTCCAGATAGGTGGCGGGGGACCACCACACACCCATCCGGTTCAACACCCACCAGGCGCGCTCGGGGAGGGCCTCGGCCACACCCGACAGGTGGTCACGCACGAGCCCCGCCATCCGGCGACGCGACGGCGTCGGGCGGAGCGGGCGCCGCGGCACGGCGTCCCCCACGACCTCGGGTGGGATGCGCCGTCGGGTGAAGACGGGGTTGAAGGCGCACACCCCGCGGGCGCCGAGCGCCAGGCCGCCCAGCACGGCGTGGTACCCGCCCGAGCACAGACCGACCAGGACCACGCCCGAGGGGTCGTCGGGCGAGACGAAGCGCGCCACCGCCTCGATGTCGGTCGCCGCCTCGGAGGGATAGAAGACGTCGCGGGCCTGCCCGGGTTGGGCGCCGCTCTCCCCCAGACCGCTCAGGTCCACCCTGATCGTGCGTATGCCCTTGGCCGCCCACAGGCGGGCCAGCTCGACCCACAGGCGCGACGGTCCGATGTGACGCGACTTGCCGGTGTTGAAGCACACCACCGTCGGCGTGCCCGCATGGCGATGCTCGACGCCGGCCTCGGTCACGATCCCGAACAGGTCGACCGGCCCGATGCGCACGGCACGTTCGAAGATGGGGGCCCCGCCGGCGACCGCCACCGGGACCGGGCTCCCCGACGCGTCGATCCCCGACAGCTCCAGTGGGGCGGGGTCGGCCGCCGCCACCGCCGTCAGCCACCGCACGACCAGGCCGATGGACGCCTCGACGTCGGCGTTGACCGTGCCGTCCACACTCAGAAGCTGTTGCTGGCCGTGGCAATCCTCGACCTCGAGGGGGCCGGCGTCCTTCAGCCGGCCCTCGAGGCGAGCGTCGTGACTCCGCTCGGGGCGACGGAGAAGGAGGATCTTCTCGGCCATGGGTCCGACGGTCTTGGCCATGTCAAGGGAGCAGAGATCGGTGACGGTGTCGGCGTCGAAGCGGAATCCCGGGGTCTGCACCGATCCGTCCTCGGGCTCCTCCTCCCCCACGCTCAGGGAATGCAGCGCGCTGCAATTCCCGCAGAAAGGACCGACCGGTCCGGCACGGGTCCCAGAGGACGAGAGCGTCCATGGGGGCACGGGCGGCCTCGATGGCGGCCAGGGTCGCCCCCATCCGCATGCCCACGGCCCCCACCACGGGCGCGCCCGTCGCCCGCACGAGGTCCATGGCTGTGGCTGTGGACCGTGACCACGCCGCCACCCGGGCGGGGTCGGACTGCGACCCGGCGGAGTCCCCGGTCCCGTCGTAGTCGAATCGAAGAACGGCGATGCGCTCTGCCGCCAGGCGCTCGGCCAGGGCGCGATAGGCGCTGTGGACGGCCAGGTCCTCGCGCCCGAGCGGTGGGCAGAGCACCACGCCGGCCCGGGCCACGTTGCCCTCGGGGAGATGCAGCATGCCGAACAACGGGCGGTCGTGGGCGCCGAACCAGATCGGGGTGGCGGTCACGCCCGTCACGACCACAGCCTCGTGCGCACGCCCCCGGGCCACTCCGCCGGGTCCGTGCCGTGGGTGTGGAAGAGGGCGAGCACGACGCGGTCGAGACCCCACCCGAAGCACGTCGAGTGGGCCATGGCCCCCGACGCGGTGGTGATCCCGAAGGCCTGCCCGAAGTGCTCCCGGTGGAGGTTCGACGACGCCACGGCGACGGGTGTGGCGCCGGCGTCGACCGAGGTGACGAGCTCGAGCTTCAGCTCGGCCTCCTGCTGGTTCTGGGCCAGCAGCCGGCCTCGCCGCCCGAAGAACGGGTCGTTGGCGGTGACCGTGTCGACGTCGAGGCCGAGGTCCTCGAGGACCCGGCGCCCACGCCCGAGCCACTCGTCTCTGCACGCCACGGCCTCGGACGGCTCCCCGACGAAGACGTACTCCACCATCCGGAAGGCCTGCATCCGCATGAGATCGCGGCTCGGCTCGTGGCGGAAGCACCAGCTCGACACCTGGACCGTCCGACCCCCGGCGGGGAGCGTGCCGGCCATGCCCGGGTAGAGGCTGTGGCATGCGGCCGAGCACAGCATGACGTCGGTGGGCTCGAGCGCGTCCGACCACCGCTCTCCCGCCTTGGCCGCCTTCACCATCTCGGCGTGCCGGGCGTCGTCGCCGAAGAAGGAGTGGACGGACCCCATGAGGTTGGGGAACGACGCGATGTAGCCGGTGCGCTCGAACGCCACCCGGGGCAGGACGGGCGGGAAATGCACGTGGTCCTCGACGTCGTCGGCACCGAGCCGGCCGAGGACCGCCATCACGCCGGCGGCGACCCGCTCGTAGCGGTCCGACCGGCCGTAGACCCCGTCGACCGACGCCGGGACGAGCAGGCCGGCGTCGAGGATGTCATCGCGCAGCGTCATGGTGCTCCGCACTGTGCAAGGACGACGGCGGCGGCGAGATTGCCGTCGTGGGTGAGGCTCACGGCCAGATCGGTGATGCCGGCGGCGTCGGCGAGCTCGGCGGCCGCGTCCGACAGGCGAAGCTCGCACCACCCCGATCGGTGCCGGTGCACCTCGATGGTGCCCCAGGCCGGCATGGCGCCGTCGGGGCGCAGCACCTTGATGGTGGCCTCCTTGGCGGCGAAGCGCGCCGCCAGCGACGCCGCCTCGAGGGACGAACCTCCCGTGCAGCACGCCAGCTCGTGACGCGTGAAGAGACGGGTCAGGTAGCGGTCGCCGAACCGGTCGATCGAGGCGCGGACGGCATCGACCCGGGCGATGTCCACACCGACGCGCAGGCTCATCGCATCGGCCCCGCGCATGCCGCCCCGTGCAGCCCTGCCCCGGCGCGATTCGATGCCGCGGTGCGAGGCGACACCGGGCGGACGACCCCGTACCCGTCCATGGTCACGCCTCGTACTCGTAGGCCACAACGACGTCCTCGGTGCACGCCCGGTAGTGCGCCGCCAGCTCGGCGTGGTCGGCGACCGCCCCGGTGACCTGGAAGATCTTGTCGAGGGACCCGTTGCGCCAGTCGACGGGATCACCGGCGCGTTTCTGGATGTCGACCTGCACCACGCCGGGCAGCTTGGCCAGCTCATCCAGCCCGGTCGAGCCGAGATACCGGCGGGCCGAGAGCGGCGGTTCGCAGTAGTAGCGGTAGGCGACCTTGTCGCACGCCACGGGGCCGTCGATGACGATGTGCTCACCGAGGGCGAGGCGCATGCACAGCTGGAGCACGGGGATCCCCGCCGCCAGCTTGACGTTGACCGGCGTCAGCCCCGACGGCCGGCCGTTCACCTCGATGAGCATGTGCCCGTGCGGCGTGAGCTTGAGCTCGGTCCGGTAGCACCCGAAGTCCGACTCGAGCGCCTGAATGGCCGCCGTCGTCATGGCGAACATGGCGGGGATCTCGCCTGCGGGGACGTCGGCGGGGAAGAACCCCCCCGACGAGCGGAAGGGCGGCATCATGGGGAACAGGCCGGTGATGCCGATGTGGCTGAACACGCCGCCGCTGACGATGGTGTCGATGCTGATGCGATCGGCGTAGGGCGAGGAGCCCGGCGCCAGGTCCTCCATGCGCTCCTCGAGGATCATGCCCTCCGGACGGTCCACCTCCCCCAGGTGCCGAGCCAGCTCCTCGGCGTCGGCCACGGCGAAGACGTCGCGACAGGCCGTGCCGTCCCGGGGCTTCAAGACCATGGGGAAGCGCAGCGCGGCGCACAGCCGTGCCACCTCGGCGTCGTCGGCGGGTTCCCTCACGGCCGCGTACCGTGGGCTCGGCACACCGGCCGCCTCGAACGCCTGGCGCTGGAGCAGCTTGTCGGTGAGGCGGGCGGTGGACCGCACCGACGGGCTCGGCAGGCCGAGCGCCTCCGCCAGCCACGCCTGGCGGTGGATGTCGCTGTCGAAGAACGAGGTGATCCCGTCCGGGTGCGCGTCCCCGACGAGCTGGATCATCTCCTCGGGGGTGCGACCACCGACGTCGGCGACCCCGCCGAACCGGCGCAGCACCCTGCTGGTGCTGGTCATGCCGGGCTCCTGCCCGTCGACGATCCACAGGAACCGGCACAGGTCGGACCCGGCCTCCACGATCTCGGCCCAGGGCCGGGACCGGGCGCTGAAGACCACGGCAAGCAGCGGTAGCTCGAGGTCGGTCCGGTAGTCTTCGCTCATGTCGTGGGTGCTCGGTCGGCATGGCACACGGGCCCGCCCCCGGCACAGACTGTGGCCATTAGGCCACGGTAGGGACCTCCTCAGGCAGGGTCCAGGATGGTGGTGTTGGTATTCCTCAACACGGCCGGCGCCTCGGACCTCGGCGCCAGAGACCCGGTGATGAAGGCGACGACGGTCCGGAGCCTGGCCACCGCGGCTGTGGCCCTGGCCATCACCGTCGGGGCGGCCTTCATCCCGAGCGGTGCCGCCCACCCGCCCCGGTCGTTGATCGAGAAGGCACTCAACACCGACCTGCCCACCATCCTCGACACGCTGGTGGCGTTCGTCGGGACGCTCCTGGCCCTCCTCGCCTTCGGCCGGTTCCGGCGCCTGCGCAGCCGGCGTGACCTGTTCATCGCCGGCGCCGTGGCCTTGCTGGCGTGGGCGTACACGGTGTTCGAGATCGTGCCCGACCTGATCTCGCCGTACTCGGTCGGCAACGGCGTGAGCGAACGGGTCGAGTCCTGGGGCGCGGTGGTCGTGCGCATTCTGGCGGCGTGGTTCCTGGTGGCGGCGGCCAGGACCGGCCCGCCCTCGCGCCGGCATGCCAGAGGGGACGGGCCGCGGCTGGCCGGCTTCCTCGGGCCCCTCGGCACCGGCATCGTGGGCCTGGCAGCGCTCGTGTGGCTGGCCCCCATCGGCGGGGGTGGGCTCCTGCACGGTGCGTCATGGCCCCAGACGCTCGGCCCCGCCCTCCACCTGGGCGCGGCGGCGCTCTTCCTCGTGGCCTTCGTGTGGCTGTCGCGCCAGGCCACGACGGAATCTGATCCGTTCCTGGGCTGGATCGCGGCGGGGTGTGTCTTCGCCGGCTTCTCGATGATCAACTTCGCGCTGCTCTCCTCGGTGCGGTCGGGGTGGCTGCATTCCGGTGCCCTGCTCCAGGGAGCGGCCGTGTGCACGTGGACGATCGGGGCGTTGAGCGAGATCCTGTCGTACTGGTCGAGGATCGCCGAGGCGGCCCGGGCCGACACCCGCCGCGGCCTCGCCCTCGAGCTCCACGACGGGCTGGCCCAGGAGCTCGCCCTGCTCGCCACCTACACCTACGCCCCGGCCGAGGTGCGAGCCGAGCCGGCCTGGCACGAGCAGCTGAGCGCCACCGCCACCCGGGCCCTGGCCGAGGCCCGTCGGGCCATCGCTGCCCTGAGCGAGGACGCCGTTCCGTTCGAGGCGGACATCGAGCGGACGGTGGAGGGGATCTCCAGCAGCGACGTGGACATACGGGTCGACGTCGACGCCGGCATCGCCACGTCCACCACGCACGAGCTGCAACGAGAATCCCTGGTACGGATCATCCGGGAGGCGGTGACCAACGCCGTGCGCCACGGCGGGGCCCGGCACATCGACGTGGTCTTCAAGGCGGGCAGCCCGCCGAGGCTCCAGGTGTTCGACGACGGGGTGGGCTTCGACCCATCGCACGTGGCCGACCTCGGGCACCTCGGGCTCATCTCCATGCGCGAGCGGGCCGAGGCCATCGGCGCATCGCTGGCCGTCCACTCGGCGCCGGGAGAGGGGACCACGGTGGAGGTGTCGTGGCCCTAGCGAGGCCCCAGCGCGTGCTCATCGCCGACGACCACGCCCCCACCCGGGCGATCGTGCGGCGCGCCATCGAGGACGACGGGTTCGTCGTGTGCGCCGACGTGCCCGACGCCGACGAGGCCATCCGGGTGGCCCGCACGCAGAAGCCGAACGTGGCCCTGCTCGACGTGCGCATGCCCGGCGGCGGCGTCCACGCCGCCGAGGTGATCTCCGCCCACCAGCCCGAGGTGTCGATCGTGATGCTCACGGTGTCCGCCGACGACGAGGACCTCTTCTCCGCGCTGGCGGCCGGCGCGTCCGGCTACCTGCTCAAGGGCCAGGACCCGAGCTCGATCCCCGAGGCCCTGCGCACCGTGCAATCGGGCGAGGCCGTGCTGCCGGGCCGGTTGGTGCGACAGCTGGTGCAGGAATACTGGACGCGCGAGATGCACCGGCGCTTCCACGACCGGCTGCCGGGAGGGTCGCGCCTCACGCCCAAGGAGTGGGAGGTGCTCGAGCTCATGAACGAGGGCTTCGGGACCTCGGAGATCGCGTCGCGGCTGTACGTCGCCGACGTCACCGTACGCACCCACATCGCCTCCATCATCCGCAAGCTCCGGGTGAAGAACCGGGCCGGTGCGCTGCGGCTCTTCCGCGGGGACCCGTGATGGGTCGTAGGGGAGCCGCTCACCCAGCGTGGTGACGAAGGGCCTCGCCGCCCGCTGTGGCGTCAAGGTGCACCCGGCCTGGGCCGATACCTCTGTGTGCGCCAACCGAAGGCCCGGTAGACCACCATGCTGCCTGCATTCGTCATCGGCCTGCGGGAAGGTCTCGAGACCGTCGTCATCCTGGGCGCCATAGCGCTCTTCCTCATCCACCAGGGCCGGCGCGACCAGCTCCGCCGGATCTGGATCGCATCGGCGGCGGCCGCCGTCCTGTGCATCGTGGTGGCGCTCACCCTCCGGGGCGTGGAGACGAGCGTCTCCTCCACCGCCGCCAACCGCATGCAGGCCGTCGTGAGCGCGGCGGCGGTGCTCACCGTGGGCTACATGGTCGTGTGGATGCGGCGGTTCCCGAAGGACCTCGTCCGCGACTCCGAGTCCGAGGCGGCCCGGCGCTTCGGCCAGGGATCGGCCCGGACGCTCGCCGCCATGGCCTTCTTCGCCGTGCTGCGCGAGGGCTTCGAGATCTCGGTGTTCGTGCTGGCGCTCGGCGGCACCAAGGCCGGGTCCTCCCTCCTCGGCGCCGTGGGGGCCACCGCCGGCGTGCTCGTCGCGGCGGTGGCGGGGGTGGCGGTGGTGAGAGGCGGGTTCCGCCTCGACATCGCCCGCTTCTTCCGCGTCACCGCCGTGGTGCTCGTGCTGAGCGCGGCGGGTCTGGCCATGACCGCCATCAGCGCCGCCAACGCCGGGGGATGGCTCGTGTTCGGGCAGACGCCCCAGTTCAACTGGTCATGGATCACACCGCCGGGGAGCGTGCTGTCCTCGGTGGTCACGGGAATGTTCGGCATTCAGCCCTACCCCGATCTCATCGAGGTCGTGGTGTGGCTGGCGTTCCTGGTGCCCCTCCTGCTCGTCGTGGTGTGGCCGCGACGCCGGGCCCCGGCAGAGGCCCGCTCGCCCCGGGCCCGGCTTCGGACGGCCCTGGTCATCGTGAACGTGGCCATCCTCGCCGTCCTCGTCCTCGTCGGTGTCGGCTTCAGACCGGCGCTCGGCGCCGCGGCCATCACCCCGGGCGGGCCAGCGCAGATGGCGCTCCCCTCGGGTGGCCTCACGAGCTCGTACCTCTTGTTCCGCGACACCACGGCGGGGCCGGCCTACGGCAAGCTCGGGCTGGTCGCCGCCGACGACCCGGGCGGGCCCCGGGCCATGACCTCGCTGTCGTGCGACCGGGTGGACTTCGAAGGCGGCGTCGGTCTGTGCCTCAACCGCCCGACATCGGGCCTCGTGGTCTCCACCACCGCCACGGAGTTCAACGCCCGGTTCGAGCCGCTGCGCCACATCGCCCTGACGGGACTGCCGAGCCGGGCGCGGGTCTCGCCCGACGGGCACTACGGGTCGGTGACGACCTTCGTCACCGGTGACTCCTACGCGGCCGTGGGCACGTACTCGACGCGCACCGTCGTCATCGACATGCAGACGGGCAAGATCCTGTTCGATCTGAGCCAGCTGGCCGTGACCCGTGACGGTCACCCGTTCCAGGCGGGCAACTTCAACTTCTGGGGGGTGACGTTTGCCGACGACGAGCGCCACTTCTTCGCCACCCTCGGCACCGGAACCCAGACCTACCTGATCGAGGGCGATCTCACCACCCGCACGGCCCGGGTCATCACGTCCAACGTCGAATGCCCGTCGCTGTCACCGGACGGCAAGGAGATCGCCTTCAAGCGGCGGGTGCCCGGACCCGTGGTGCGCTGGCGCCTGTCTGTCCTGGATTTGTCCACCTTGAAGGTGCACGCCCTGGCAGAGACCCGGGGCGTCGACGACCAGGCCGAGTGGCTCGACGACGACACGATCATCTACGGCGTGCTCCAGGACAAGGCCATCGCCGCACTCGACCCGCTGAGCGCCAGCACGCCGAGCATCACCAACGGCAGCCCGCTCGGCACCGACACGTGGCGCGTCCCCGCCGACGGCAGCGGGAGGCCGCAGCTGTTCACGCAGGGGGCGTGGTCCGAGGTCGTCACCGGCAGCTGAGTTCGGCAAGGGTGGGACCCCGGTAGCCGATCGATGGGCCACGACAGGGGGAACGGCATGTTCTGACCGTGTCCCACCGACGATGGCGCGACCGGGGAGGGGGTGATCTCGACCGGCCTCAGGTTGGTCGGCTGGAGCCCTTCCAGGACGCACAGAACCGGCAGTTGCGGGCCGTGCGCTATCGGCGGGTGAACGTGAGATGGGTGACGCCGTTGGGCGAGCTGACCGCTTCGATGTTGAAGCGCTGCTCGAGCTCCTGGAGGCCATCCCACAGGCGTTCCCCGCGTCCGAGAACGATCGGCACGATCGCGATATGCATGTGGTCGATCAGGTCTGCGGCAAGAAACTGGCGGATTGTCGATGGCCCTCCGCCGATTCGGACGTCCAGCCCGCCTGCCGCCAGCCGGGCGACCTCCAAAGCTTCGGCCGGGCTCGCGTCGATGAATTCGAACGACGTCCCTCCCTGCATCTCGATTGTGGGCCTCGGATGGTGGGTGAGGATGAACACCGGCGTGTGGAAGGGCGGATTGTCGCCCCACCAACCTTTCCACGCCTCGTCAGCCCAGGGGCCGCGCTGGTGCCCGAATTTGTTCCGACCCATGATCTCCACGCCGACGCCGGTACTCCAGTTGCTCGCGAAGGCGTCGTCGATGCCGACGCTCCCTCCGTCCCCACCTTGCATCTCGCGGAAGGTTCTGGTGGGGAAGAACCATTCGTGAAGCCTGGTGCCGGCATGCCCGAACGGCGCTTCGAGGCTTTGGCCCTCGCCGGTGCCGAAGCCGTCGAGCGAGACCGAGAAGTTGTGGACCCGAACACTTGACATTGCGAACTCCTCCCCAGGGTAGATGTCGGGCATTGCCGACATAGACGACTCGGCGACTCTGAACTCATCGCGGACCAGACCCATTGCCCCGGCACATGATCGCAGTTCCCGGTCGAACACCTGTATCTGGATGACCCGACGGGGATGTGCCGTGTGCGGGCGGGGTCTTGGCCGGGAAACAACCGGGCCTTGGGCGACACGTAATCGGGGATCCGGGTCGATGCGTTTCGGCCCGGCCCGCAGGGTCCTCCGGCCTGCTGCCCACGTCCGGGTATTCTCAGCCGGCCTCTGCTGGTCGCAACTAGTGTTCTTGGTAATAAGACTTGCGGACGGGTTCTGATGTGGTTCGCCACAGTCGAAGGTTGAAGCGCAGGGTTCACGTTCTTTGTTCGCGCTTCTGCTCGCGGGTACGCCGTTGCGGCGGGCTCGGCAGGTCGTTCCCTGACGAGACGAGGCAACGACGCGGACAAGTTGATGCGGACGGGGGACACCCGGCCGGTAGGTTGCTGCCCGCCAGGTCCGGCTCCATCACAGTCGCCCGGCGAAGGCGTACGAACCCGGCGTCCCTCAGCCGACCCTCCGGCCCTTGTCAGATGGTCTCCGACGGGAGCTCATACCAGGCGGGAGCGCGTCGAATCACCCATGAGACCGTCCGCCTGCGTCTCACCTATGTGCCGAACCAGCGGTCTCTGAGCGGCGGGCGCTGGCCGTGCGGGGCACCGTTGGGCCCAGCCGGTGCACGTCCGGCGTCAACTGGTGCACGTCCAGGTGATGGTCCCGGTGATGCCGCCGTGGAACCCGGGACCCGGCACGTCGTCGTCGCCGGGTGCATGGGTGAAGGTCACGACGCCTGATCCGTCGGGATCCACCGTCATGGACGCCTTGGCGTACTGACTGGCCAGGTTGTAGTCCTCCTGACCGATGCCGAGGACCCCGCTGCCCAGCTCGAGCGCGCTCTGGGGGTAGCGCCCGGCGCCGTGGAAACCCCGGGCGATGGTGCCGATCTCGATCTCGGCGGTGTTGCTGAGCGGCGGGGTGGGCACGTACCACGTCCTGGGGGCGATGGTGGGGTCGTCGCCGGTCTCCGCCGCCCGGGCGCACGACGGCACCTTCTTGGCCGTGGTCGTGTCGGTGAAGGGGTCGGTCATCCGCACCCTGCCCGTCGTGTCGATGACGGCGTGGAACACGACCGGTCCGACGCTCGAGGCCGACGGCCCGTCGCCGGAGACGAGCAGCGCCGTCACCACGGCCACGAGCGCAACGACGAGGAGCGCCGCGACCAGACCGATGGACCGCGCCCGGCGGGACCGTCGCCGCCCGGCGCCCCGCGCCCCACCCGGCGGGGATACGGGTGGCGCCACGCCGGGGGGCGCCGGCGTGGTGGCGCCGGCCGGGGCGGCGGACCGCCGCGCGCCGGCCCACAGCGTGTCGTCGGGTGCAGGGCCGGCGCGGACGTCGTCGAGCTTCCACGCCCGGGCCGCGCCCTGCACCTGCACCCACACGGCCTGCCCCGGCGCGACCACGACGTCGCCGGGAACCCGGGCCAGCAGCTCCTGGTGATGGGGCTGCTCCACCACCAGGTCGACCAGCGTGTCGTGCCCGTGGAACTGGGTGTCGGTGACGACCGCCGCCACCCCGCCCAGGGTGGCGTCGGCATGCAGGACGAGCTGCTCGGGCCGCAGCAGGAGCCGGACCGGTCCGGCGGGCGGTGCGCCGTCACCGTTGTCGACCACCACCGCGCCGAGGACGCAGCGCGCCGTGGAACCGCGCACCTCGGCCAACAGGAGGTTGGCCTCACCGATGGACAGGGCGGCGACGGCGTCGGGTGGCTCCTGGTACAGGGCGTAGGGGTCGGTGCTGGCCACCACCCGGCCCTGGCGCAGCACCGCCACCTGGTCGGCCAGGCCCAACGCCTCACCCTGGTCGTGGGTCACGAGGATGGCCGTCGTCCCCGTCTCGGCCAGGACACGGGCCACGTCGCGGCGCAGACCCGTCCGCAACGAGGCGTCGAGCGAGCTGAAGGGCTCGTCCAAGAGCACCACGCTGGGGCGGATGGCCAGGGCGCGGGCGAGCGCCACCCGCTGCTGCTGGCCGCCCGACAGCTGGTGCGGGTAGCGCCTGCCGAGCCCCCCGAGCCCGACCAGCTCCACCAGGCCCCCCAACCGGGACCGCTCGGCGCGCGGCACGCCGAAGCCGATGTTCCCCATGACGGTGAGGTGGGGGAACAGCGCCCCTTCCTGGGGGACGTACCCCACGCCTCGGTGCTGTGCGGGGACGGCCCGGGAGCCGTCGTCGACGATGCGTCCGGCGATCGACACCCGACCGGCGTCGACGTGCTCGAACCCGGCGATGATGCGAAGCAGCGTCGTCTTGCCGCTGCCCGAGGCGCCGAGGACGGCTGTGACCGACCCCTCGGAGACCACGAGGTCCACGCCGCGCAGGATCGAGGTGGCGCCGAACGACTTCGTGATGCCGTGCAGCTCGATGGTGCTCATGTGCCGGTCCCGACGCGAGCGTAACGCTCACGGTCGAACCACAGCCCGAGCAGCGTGCCCGGGATCATGGCCAGGGCGATGATGACGAGGGCGTAGGGGGCGGCGGCGCCGTAGGCCACCTCGCTCTGATACGCCCAGAATTGCGTGGCGAGGGTCTGCACGCCGATGGGTGCCAGGACCAGGGTGGCGGTGAGCTCGGTCACGGCGGTCAGGAAGACGAGACAGAACCCGGCCAGCAGCCCGGGGAGGATGAGCGGGAACGTCACCCGCACGAACACCGAGATCCGCCCCCGTCCGAGCGAGCGTCCCAGATCGACCAGCCGGGGGGACGCCTGGGCCACCGACGTCTTCACGCACACGAGCGCCAGAGGGAAGTGCAAGATGGCGTACGCCGCCACGAGCAGGATGCTCGTCTGGTACAGCCCGTAGGCGTAGCGCGTGGCGAAGAACACGAAGCTGAGCGCCACCACGACGCCTGGGAGCGCCTGGGTGACGTAGGTGCTGCGCTCCAGGATGACACGCGGTCCGCTCGTTCCCCGGAATGTCATGAGCGCCACCGGCAGTGCCAGCACGACGGCCACGGCCGCACCCCAGGCGCTGTAGCTGACGGTCGCCCACGTGGCCGAGGCCAACGTGGCCGCCGCCGGCAAGGTGGTGTGCTGGCTCTGGGCCATCCAGTAGAAGAGCGTGCCCACGGGGACGCCCACGGCCAGGACGACGAGGAGGGCCAGGCCGGCCAGGGTGGGCACGACACCGACACCCAGCCGCATGCGGGCCACCTGGTGCCCCGAGCTCGTGAAGGCCACGGTGCGGCGCGGCACGACGGCGTCCACCACGAGCACGAGCAACCCGATGAGCACGAGCGGCACCGACAGCGCCCCGGCGGCCTGGGTATCGAACTGGAACTCGGTGAAGATCTCGGTGGTGAAGGTCTGGTAGCGCAGGATCTCGAAGACCCCGTACTCCGAGATGACCGTCAGCACCACGAGCACACACCCCCCGAGCACCGCCGTCCGGACGAGGGGGAGCGTGACCCGCACGAACGCGCCCGGTCGGGAGAGGCCCAGGCTGAGCGCGGTCTCCTCCATGGCGGGGTCGCTGCGCCGGAGGGCGGCGGCCACGGGCAGGTACACGAGGGGGTAGGTGCCGAGCGTCATGACCAGGACGGCGGCCGCCATGGGATTGAGGCCCGGCGCGATCGAGTGCCAGGTGTAGCCGACCACGAAGTCCGGGATCGCCACCGGGAGGACGAGCAGCACCGTCCACATGCGGCGCGCCGGGAGGGCGACCCGCTCGGTGCACCAGGCCGTCGCCACCCCGAGGACGGCGGCGAGCACCACGACGATGGCGGCGAGGAACACCGTGTGGCGCAGCAGGAACAGCGACTGCTGGCGGAACAAGACGCTGCGCACCTTGCCCCACCCCGCCGCCTGGACGTCGAGCACGAGGAGGGCGAGCGGCAGGAGGAGGGCGGCCGCCACCACCGCGCCCACCGCCACCGTGACACGGTTGCGGGGCCTGCGATGGCCGCCTCTTGTCACCCCGGGTGCGTGCTGCCCGGCTGCCGGCGGGGACACGGTCCCCGCCGGTGCGGTCAGACGAGCCCCGCTTCGAGCAGGAGGCGCCTGGCCTGGAGCCCGGTGCCGAGCTGGGCCGGCGTCAGCGCCGTGGGCTGCAGGGTGTCGAGCGGTGGGAGCTCGGCGTTGGCCGCCACGCCGGCGTGCAGCGGGTACTCGAAGCTCTCACTGTGGGCCAGGACCTCCTGGCCGGTGGCGCTGGTCAGGAAGGCCAGGAACTTCTCGGCGGCGGCCTGGTGCACAGACGACTTCAGGATGGCGGCACCCGAGATGTCCTCCACGTACCCCGGATCACGGGGCGCGAAGTACGCCAGCTTGGCGTGTACCGAGGAGGCGCCGATCTCCGCCTCCAGCCGGTAGTAGTAGTAGCTGTTGATGAGGGCGACATCCGTCGTCCCCCGGCTGACGTCGCTCGTCAGCGTCTCGTTGTCGGGCACGTCGTCGTTGACACCGGCATTGGCCTTGAGTGCCTGCAGCCACTTCACGGCGGCGGCGTTCCCCTTCGCTCTCGCCACCGAGTCGACGATCGGCCAGAAGTCGGTCTCGGCCGGGGCGATCTCGATCTTGCCCTTCCAGGCCGGGTCGGCCAGGCCCAGCACCGACGTGGGCAGCTGCGACGGACCGACCTTGGCCGTGTTGTAGATGAGGACGCTGACGCGGGCCGACACGCCGACCCATGCGCCGTTGGTGGCGTCGTCGACGGAGGGGACGTTGCCGAGGGCGGACGGTGCGACCTTGGCCAGCATGCCCCGGTCGTCGAGCTGCTGGAGCCAGTTGGCGTTCTCGGTGTAGATGACGTCGGCCGGCGAGCGGGTGCCTTCCTCCTCGATCTGGGCCGTGAGATCGTCCTCGTCGTCGCTCTTCACGCGCACCTTGATTCCGGTCTGCTTGGTGAAGGCGGCGATGAGCGCGTCGGTGGTCTGCTCGTGCTGGGCGTTGTAGAGCGTGATCGTCTGCTGATCGAGCGGGGCGCTGTCCTGGGTGCTGCGGCCGGCGATGGGACCGGACCCGCACGCCGCCAGCGTGGCGCCCACGACGAGCAGGGCGAGCACGCCGGCGCGGGGAGCGCGGTGGTGGAACCGGATCACGGCGGTGACCTCCCGGGGCCCTGGTGGCGTGGAGCGTCTATTAGGTAAGGCTTACCTTACATTGGCAGGCCACAGAGGCCAAGGGCGGACGAAGGCAGGTCGGGGACCACGGCCGTCCACTCCCCTGACCGGGTGTCCGGGTGGGGGGCGACGTTCCATCCCGTCGCGCACACCGTGGCCGCCCAGTTCTCTTCAGCGCGAATGAGGTACTTTGACCCTGAGGCGGCTCAGGGCGCCGCGCCGATGCCTGGCTTGTGTCACACACAGGGCAGCCGGCGGGCCCGAGCCGGGTCACGGTGACCCCAGCCGGCGGGGCCCGTCGACCTGCGGGAGGCCGAGCGGAACGCCTGGGCGCCATGTCGAGCACGAAGCGGAATGCGAGGGAGGAAGGCGTCACGGCAGCCGCCCCGCGGGCCGGACCGGCGACGTGGGTGCACGCTCTGCGATACCGCGTCGGCGGGCTCGGCTTCCTGATGGCAGCGGCGGCGGTGGGCCTCGTGGTCCTTCCGGTCATGGGCGCCGCGGCACAGCCGGCACGGACCACTGCGACCGCCCCGACGCCGTCGTCACACGCCATCGCCGCCACCGCGGCCGCAGGTCCCGGTGGCACCGCCGTCCTGACGGCCGCCCGGTCCGGCTCGGGTTCGCTCTGGAGCGCGGGCCCGACCCGGCGCGTGGCAGCCGCCCGCCACGGTCGCGCCCACAGGGAACGGCGAGCTCAGAGCAAGCGGCAGACGCGACGCCAGCGGGCGGCGGCACGACGGGCGCGCCTGCGCCACCGTCACCGCCCGACCCCGGTGCGCCCGGGGGGCTCGGTCATCCCGACCACCACCGCGCCCGCCACGACCACGCCGGCCCCGAAGCCGCCCGCCACACCGGCCACCACCGTGGTCAGGCGTCCTCCCACCACGACGACCAAGCCCCGACCCAAGCCCGTCCCGAAGCCGCCGGCCACGGTGGCGCCGGTCACCATGACGCCCCCACCGGGCTACCCCGACGAGGTCTTCGGTGACTCCTTCGCCGGGACGTCGCTCGACACGTCGAAGTGGAACACCTTCGTCACGAGCAATGCCGCCCACGGCTGGCCGTGGAACTCCGACGACGCCGGGGGCAGTGGCAGCAGCGCCGGCGGGTTCGACGCCGAGTACTTCGAGCCCGGCCAGGTGTCGGTGGACAACGGGCTCTCCCTGACGGCGGTGCGGGGATCGGCGCGGCCCGGGTACACATGGACGTCGGGCGTCGTGAGCACCTACGGCAAGTTCCAGTTCGACGGCGGGTACGTCCAGGTCAAGGCGAAGGCGCCCCCCGGTGACGGCATGTGGCCCGGGCTGTGGCTCCTCCCCGGTCCCGGTGGCACGGCCGGGGACAACTTCGAGCTCGACATGTTCGAGGGCGGCTACACCGGCAACGGCGCCAACCCCGCCGACAACGACGCCTGGCACCTCCACACGCCGTCGGGTGTGGTGGGGGGCGTGACCGACACGGGGACGAACCTCACCGCCGGCTACCACGTGTACGGCGTCGCCTGGGTACCGGGGGTGTCCGTGACCTGGTACCTCGACGGCGTCCAGGTGGGCCGGGTGACGAGCGCCCAGGTGCCCATCCCCGCCGAGCCCATGGAGCTCATCCTCGACCTGCAGGTCGCCGACGGCGCTGCGCAGGGATGGATCACGACCGACGACGCCACCACGCCGAGCCCCTCGGTCCTGGACGTGGCGGCGGTGGCCGTCTACCGATGACCGGGCGACCCATGACGCCGGCGGCCGGTGCCGGGCGACCGGTGACCCGGGCCCGCTCCGCTCAGGGCGCGCCCGGCGTGCCGTCGGGCACCCGCCGTCCGCCCGCCAGCACCTCGTCGTAGAGCAGCGCCACCCCCGCCGCGCAGTCGTCCCAGGTGGGAAGGACGGGGGCGGGAGCAGAACCGCCCGACGCCGCCTCGGCCAGCACCTGCGCCACCGTCGTGGCCGGGGAGCGGGAGTCGATGACGGTGACGAGGGGATGGCGGGCCAGCTCGGCCAGACCAGACCCGTCGGCCACCACGACCTTGGTGCCGAGCGCCAGCGCCTCCATGACCGCCACGGGGTGGGCCTCGTAGTCGCTCAAGAGCGCCATGACGTCGCTGGCGTGCACGAGCGCGCCCAGCTCGTCGCGGCACGCGTGGCCGAAGGCGGTGAAGGTCACGGCCTGCGCCACGCCCAGGCGCGCCGCCTGGCGGCGGAGCTCGGACTCATACGGGCCGCGGCCCACCACCACCAGGTGCGCCTGCGGCGCCAGGGCCCGCAGGGCGGGCATGGCGGCGATGAGGCGGTGGTGGCCCTTGTAGCGCTCCAGGCGCCCCACCGACACGACGAGCGGCGCCCCCCACGGCGTGGGCGCGTCCTGTGCCACCGGCAGCCGGTCGGCACCGTTGGAGATGCGGCGGATGCGCGACCGGTCGAGCCCGAGAAGGCGCGAGAAGCGGTCCACCTCGTAGTCGCACACCGCCACGAGGGCATCGGCGCGGCGCAGGGCGGGCCGAAGGGCGCGCCACTGGGCGCCGCGCAGGAGGTTGCGCACACGGCTCGAGTGACCGCCGGTGTGGAACGTCACCACGGTGGGAATCCCGGCGCGGTGCGCCGCGGCCAGCGCCATGGGCGGCACCAGGGTGTGCACCCCCTGGACGTGCACGATGTCGTAGCCGCCCGACACCAGCTGGCGCAGCAGGGCGGGCGCCACGAACAGGTCTCCTGACGTCGGCCAGGTGGGATAGCGCCGCACCTCGACGGGGCCCTGGTGCTCCAGGGAACGGAGATCGCCGCCGGGGTCGGTGGTGAGGACGGTGACGTCGAGACCGTGCGCCCCCATGCGCCGGGCCACCTCGTGCACGTGCGTCTCCACCCCACCGAGCAGCGGCGGGTAGCGCACGCTCACCATGGCCACGCGTGGGGACCCGCCCGCGCCGCGCCCCACCTGCGCCCGCACCCCGGACACGGTGCTGGTCACGCCACCCCCCAGCGCAGCATCTGCGCCCGGAACCGCAGCCGGCCCCAGTCGGCCGCGATGCGGCGCGGCACCCGCAGCGCGTCGGTGCCGTTGTGCGCCGATCCGGGGACGGTGGTGCACGCCGTGGTGAAGCCGGCGTCGCGCACGGCGGTGACCGAGGTGTCGTCGAAGGCGTCGTGGCCGCCGTAGGGATAGGCGAAGTGCTCGACGGCGCGTCCCAGGTGGTCCTCGAGCGCCGCCTTGGACGCCGACACTCCGCGGGCCTGCTCCTCGGGGGCCTGACCGCGCAGCCGGAGGTGGTCCACGGTGTGGGCGCCGATCGTCACCACGTCGGCGGCGCCGAGCTCGTCGAGCTCCGAGGACGTGACGGTACGGGCGTCGTCGGGGGCGGCCGATGACACCGACCAGCCGTCGGCCACGTGCTCGAGCACGGCCTCGATCTGCGGCACGGTCAGGGGAAGCAGGTGCGCCCGCAGCGTGGCCAGGTCGGCCGGCGACCGGATCTCGCCCAGGGCCACGCGCACCTCTCCCGACGGCAGGGGGAGCTCCACGTGTCGCACCGCAGCGGGGCACGCCGCCACGATGGCGGCCATGCGGTCCCACCACAGGCCCCGGCTGTCGTCCACCTTGCCGCTCGTGACGTACACCGTCATGGGCACGCCCTTGGCGCGCGCGATGGGAAGGGCATTCCACAGGTTGTCGGCATACCCGTCGTCGAACGTCACGACCGATCGCGGCCGCCGTGACGGCAGGTGCAGTTCGTCCATGGTGGACGGCTCGGTCAGGCGCACCAGCTCGTCGAGCTGGGCCGCGAAGTTGTCGGGGTGGACGCACAGCCGGAACGGGTCGTCGACCCCCTCCGCCACGCGGTGGTAGCAGAGCACCACGCACTTCGAGCGCGCCGGCGCGCAGAGACGGTGTCATCGGCTCACCACCTTTCGACACGGGCACCGGTCGCGCCCGCCGGTCGGGTGCGTCTCGGGGACTGCGGTACGATGACGGGCGCGATGCGCATCCTGATGCTCACGCAGTTCTACCCTCCGGTGCTGGGTGGCCAGGAACGCCATGTCCGGGATCTCGCCGCTGCGCTCGCCGCCCGCGGCCACGACGTGTCCGTGGCCACCGTGGCGACCGACGGCGTGGCGCGCAGCGGTCCCGACGGGCCGGTCACGGTGCACCGCCTCCGCACCACGGCACAGCGCGCCCCGGGTCTGCACTCCGAGACCGAACGGCCCCACGTCATGCCGCTTCCCGACCCCGAGCTGCGCGCCGGCATCGCCCGTCTGCTCGACGCCACGCCCTACGACGTGGCGCACGCTCACGACTGGACGGTGAATTCGCTCATCGGTCCGGCGCGTCGCACCCGCACCCCGGTCGTGCTCACCCAGCACGACTACAGCCACGTGTGCGCCACCAAGCGGCTCATGCGCGCCGGCGCGGTGTGCCCCGGACCGGCGCCCGCCAGGTGCGTCCGCTGTGCGGCGGCGCACTACGGCCCGCTCGTCGGCCCTGGCGTGGCCGTGGCCAACTTCGCCGGCCGTCTGGCCCGGCGTCGCGCCGTGGACGCCTTCGTGCCCGTGAGCCCGAGCGTGGCGCAGCGGACCGGGCTCCGAATCGGGGACGGCGACGGCGTGCTGGTGGAGGTCATCTCCAACTTCGTCCCCGACCACATCCTGGTGGACGCCGACGCGGCGGAGGGGGCCGGGCGCGGAGGCCCGATCCTGTTCGTGGGCGACGTCACCGCCGACAAGGGAGCCGACGTCCTGGTCGCCGCCTACCGCCGGCTCACCGGTCCCCCGCCCCTCGTCATGGCGGGGCGGGTGCTGCCCGACGCCCCGCGCCACCTGCCACCGGGAGCAGACATGCTCGGCCCGACCGACCCCTCCGTGGTGCTCGGTCTCATGCGCGGGGCGCGCCTCGTGGTCGTGCCGTCCATCGTGCTCGACTGCTGCCCCACCGTGGTGCTCGAGGCCATGGCGGCGGCGCGTCCCGTCGTGGGCTCCTCGAGCGGCGGCATCCCCTCGCTCGTGGACGACGGCGTGACGGGGCGCGTCGTGCCCCCCGGTGATCCCGTCGCCCTGGCCGACGCCATGGGCGCCGTGCTGGCCGACCCTGGCGGCGCCGACGCCATGGGGCGCAACGGGCTCGAACGGGTGCGTGGCTTTACGGCCTCCGCCGTCAGCGCCCATGTCGAGGCCCTCTACCGGCGGGTGCTGTCGCGCCGGGGCTGACGGCGCCGGCGTGCGGTACCGGGGGACGGGGCGGCCCGGCGCGGCGCGCCCCGAGCGGGGACCGCAGCCGCGCCGAGAGCGACTGCAGGCCCTGACGCGTCACCATGGCGAGGGCCGGCACCGGGTCGTCGATCGCCGACCACGCCAGGCGGGCGCCGCCGGTGGGGACCGCTGACGCCGACGTGCCGGGACGGTGGCGGTCCACCCACCGACTGGCCAGGTCGAAGGGCTCGACGATGAAACCCTGGCCCTCGCGCACACGACCGACGGGGACGGCACGTCCGGACAGGTCGAGGTGCATGGCCCGCACCACGTCGATGCCGGCGTCGTCCTCGAACATGCGGAACTGCGCCCCCACCCGGGGGTTGAAGTCGAGGAGGTTGTACCGCCCGGTGCGGCGGTCCAGGCGCCAGTCCAGATCGAACACGCCGCGGTAGCCGATGCCACAGCACAGCGACGCCGCCAACCCCAGCAGCTCCTCGTTGGTCTTCACGTAGGCGCGGGCCGTGGCACCGGTGCGCGGCGGCCACGACCGCACCTTCCGGCCGGTGAAGGCCACCTTGGTCTCGGCCCGCTCGTCGCAGTAGCCGTGGACGATCCAGTCCTCGCTGACCTCGTCGGGCAGGTACTCCTGCACGACGGCCCGGTACGGCTCCTCCCACCCGGCGCACATGTCGCGCAGCTCGCGCCGGCTCTGCACGATGCCTCCGGTGCGCGGCGCGGGGGTGAGGGCGCTGGCGCGCAGCGCCGTGGTCTTCACCACCAGGGGGAAGCGCAGTTCCTGCAGGGCGCGCTCGAGGTCGTCCCCCGTGTCGAGCAGGGCGCGTTGCCGGGGCGGGCACGTCGTGGCGGCGGCAGAAGTCGAAGAGCCAGTGCTTGTCGGCCACGCGCCGCGGCAGGTCGGCGGGCACGGCCGGCAGCACGAAGTGGGGGCGCAGGACGGCGGCGTTCTCGGCCACGAGCACCGCCGCGGCGTCGTCGGTGCACACGATGAGGGCGCGCTGCTCGAGCCCGTCGCCGAACTCCAGGATGCGTTCGAGCAGCCGGGCCGGATCCTCGGCGTCGCCGGGGCGGGCCACCACCGTGCCCGTCAGGTAGCGCGACAGGGCGGCGGGGGTGTAGCGGTCCTCCACCACGGCGTGCACAGGCACGCCCGCCCGCCCGAGGGTGCGCACCGCACCCACGCCGCCGTGGTGCAGGGGGTAGCCGGGCACCCGCACGAGGAGGGCGGGGACCGCGGCGTCGAGTGCCACCCGGGACCGGCGGCGCCGGTCGGGACGCGGCAGCAGCCGGGCCCGCCCACGCGCCGGCCCGTCGCCGGCGTCCGGCGCGGTGGCGGCGCCCGGGCCGGTTCCCGGCGTGGCGGCGGGCGGCGGCGGCGCCCCGGGGGCGGCTTCGCGACACACCCGGAGCACGGTGGGCAGGAGTAGCAGGGCCTCGACGCTGGCCACGATCACCCACCCCGTGCACAGCCCGTACAGGCCGAACAGGGCGCCGCCGGCGGCGGCGCCCGCCACCTCGGACGCCGTCCCCATGGTGAGGACGCGCGACGCCAGGCCCAGCTGGCCCTGGGTGCGGCGGATGGCGACGTAGTGGTCCTTGATGACGTACGGCGGCCCGGTGAGGATCAGGATGCGCAGGATCGTGGTGCCGTGCAGGGCGTAGAGGCTCCCGAACACGTGCAGCACGAGCGGGGCGCCCACCGCCACCACGCCGGCGATGGCCAGCGCGGCGGCCATCCCCAGGGGGAGCGTGCGCCGGACGTGGCGCCCGAGCAGCGCCTCGTCGTTGGCCGTCTCGGCGAACAACGCCAGGGTGAGCAGGTAGGGGACGATGAGCACCACCGACGACAGGGTCTGGGCGGTGGCGAAGAAGGCGTACTGGCGTGGCGCGATCAGGGCGGCGGCCACCACCGGCACGAAGTACGACACGGAGTTGATCGACAGGTTGAGGACGTGGTGGTTGAGCGACAGCATGCTGTAGCGCCGGGTGATGGCCAGGCGGGCCTGGAGAGACCCGCCGCCGGGCGGGGTGCGCTGCAGGCGCAGCATGGGGTGGCAGACGAACAGCGACACGATGATCCCCGCCGCCCAGGCGAAGATGAGGCCGGCGCTCGTCCGGCTGCCGGCGAGGATGAGCGCCCCGACGAAGGCGAACTTGAGGACCGACGCCGTGATCCCGCGCGACAGCTGGGCACTGCCCCGGTGGATGCCGATGGCGGCGCTGTCGAAGGTGACCGCCGCCACCGTCGCCACCGCGCCGGCCAGGAACAGCACGGCCACGAGCGGGTCCCGGCCGATGGCGGCCAGGGTGCTGCCGAGCGAGCGCGACAGCAGGAGCGTGCCCACGGTGAGGACGCCGACGGTCACGCACACCACGGCGATGCCCGTCGACAGCACGGCGCGCCGCGAAGGGAGGTCCATCGATCCCATCTCGGCGATCAGGAAGGTGGCCACCCCGAGGATGCCGATCGTCGACAGCAGCGTGGCCGTGGACGAAGCGGCGAAGGCCAGGCCCACGTCGCCGGCGGAGAAGAAGTGGGTGACGAAGGCCCAGAACCCGAGACCGAGGATGGCGGTGCTCCCCTGGCTGCCGACCAGGTAGGCGAACGTCCCGAACAGCCGCCGGCGCTCGGTGGTCACCTCGATCGGGCCCACGGTGGTGTCAGCCACGGTGCCGGCGCCTCCGCCGCTCGCTGGGAACGCCCGACGGGTCCGACACGAGCGACCGGGCATACCCCGCCGCCGTGGCCAGCAAACCGGCGATCACCATGGCCGACCGCGCCACCCCGGCGCCGTCGCCCCGGAGGGTGTCGAGCAACCCGCCCGCCACCGCCTTAGGCAGCGTCACGACGGTGTAGTGCCGCTCGGCCGACAAGGCGTCGCCCGCCCCCGCCCGGCGCGTCACGGCCGCCTTCGACAGCCCCTCGGCGTAACAACGGCGCAGGAAGTAGCGCACCGTGGTGCGCTCGGGACCGACCCGGTGATCGACGACCGCCTCGGGCACGTGGAGGAACACGATGCCCGCCATCTGCCGGCTGCGCACGCACCGCGAACTCCGTCTCCTCGCAACCGAGGGGCACGGTCCCCACCCGCCCCATGGCGGTGTCGAACCCGCCGAGCTCGTCGAACAGGCGCCGGCGCATGGTCATCGACGCCCCGATGGGATTGCGCACCGGCGCCACCACCTCGGGCAGGCCGCGGTGGCTGCATCCCACCACCCAGTCGAATTCGGGCGGGAACCACCGGGGCCGCGTGTCGCCGGGCCACACGGGCCGCACCAGGCCGCCCGCCCCCGCCACCCCCGGGTCGGCGAACTGCTCGACCAGGGCCTCCAGCCAGCCGGGATCGGCGGCGGCGTCGTCGTCGAGGAAGGCGATCACGTCACCGGTGGCGACGGCCACGCCGGAGTTGCGGGCTCCGGCGAGACCTTGGGCGTCCTGGTTGGCGACGACGGCGACGTCAGGCCCGAAGGCGCCGCGGCAGCGCGCCAGGAGGGTGTCGTTGTGGTCCACCACCACCACCGTCTGGTCCGCTGCCCGCCGCTGGTGGCGCACCGACGCCAGGGCGGCGACGAGGGTGTCCCAGCGTCGCTCGGTGTACGCGCACACCACCACCGTCACCGTGAGGACGCCCGCGTCGGCGGTGGGCCCGGTGACGGGCACCACGGGCCGCAACGCCGCCATCAGAGGGGCCGGGCGGGGACGATCCTGACCGTCGACGGCGCCGTCGAGGGTGCGAGGACGACGGTTTGGCTGGCGGTGGTGGCTTCGAGCGGCGTCACAACCGGCACGCCACCGGCACCGGTGGCGTCGAGGGTGGCGCCGGGCGCGGCCGACGCCAGCTGCACGGTTGCGAGTGTCTGGCCCGCTGCCCCGGTGCTGAGCGTCACCTGGTCGGGCGTGCGCCATTCGGTGCGTGCCGGCAGCGTGGCGAGCACGATGCCACCGGCCAGGAGCAGCGTGGCGGCGACGAAGCTGAGGACGGCACCGGTCGACACGAGCTGCAGCTGGCCGGAACGCCGGGTGACGAAGACGGGCCTCCACGGCCGTCCCCGGGCGCCGAACAGCGGGTCGCTCGCCTTTCCCCGCGTGGCCAGCAGTGCCACGGCGGTCACGACGCCCAGGCCCGCCAGCCCCACCACGGTTGGCGACAGATGGGTGGGGACGAGGGCGGCGGCCCCGATCATGGCGGCCACGATGCAGCCCAGGGACCACCGCACCACGGCGGTGCCGGTCGGGGGGCGCCGGGTGCGGCGACGGCGCACCCGCACCACCACGAGCAGGCCCACGCAGGCGGCGGCCACCATCACCGGGACGTCCGCCGCCGTCGGCGCCGAGCCCGGGTCCGCAGGCGCCGGCGGCGCCGGGGTGCCGAGGATGCCCGACAGGTCGTAGACCTGGATGGGACCGTTGTCGTAGGCCAGGCGGGCGCCGGGGACGGTGGCGAACTTGTGCAGCTCGGCGGCGGTGAGGCGCGCGTGGGCTTGGCCGTCTCGCCCGGCTCGATGTAGGCGCCGAAGTAGGGAAGCGACTCGGCCATGCGGTCGTCCACCACGATGTAGCGGATCTGCGCCTGGCGGATGAGGCTCCGCTCGTAGGCGCCGATGGTGTGGTCGAAGTAGAGCGGGCCGGCGTTGACCAACCCGCCGATGGCGGTGACCGGCTCCACCCGGGCCAGGTCGGCCAACAGGACGCCGTTGTCCCGGTCGGCGGCCACGTGGGTGCCGGGCGCGATGTGCGTGGTGGCCCACTGGGCCACGGCCAGCGACGGCGCCCCGATGGAGCGGTTGTCCGCGCCCACCAGGTACCGCCCCGTCACGAGGCTCCAGTCCGGACCCGATCCGAGGAGCGTGGTGCCGACGAAGCACGCCACCAGGACCACGAGGAGAAGGGCGTGGCGGCCCCGGCGGGCGAACGCGCCCAGGTGCAGGGCGAGCCACCCCCCCACCACGACGGCGACGCCGAAGAAGATGAACGTGCTGGCCCGGGCGCCGACGTCGGAGCTGTTGGTCGACAGGCGGGCCAGGAGGGTGAGCGGGTAGGCCACGGCGACGAGCACGGCGACCCAGCGCACCGACCCTCCCCGCACGGTGCGGCCCCGGATGGCTGCCCACGCCGCGGGCAGGATGACGAGGCACGTCACGGCGCACGACGCCAGCATGAGCACGATCTCCCAGTGCGGCGCGGCGGGCACGCCCGTGGCGGAGTGGAAGAGCTGGCGGGTGGCGTGGAGGTGGGCGATGGCGTTGCTGAGGCTCGTCAGGGCGTCGCGGAAGATCGGCTCCAGGTACGCCCACAGCCGCGAGCCGACGAAGGCGGTCCAGATACCCACGAGGACCCCGGCGAAGGCGGCCGCCCCGCCCACGACACCGGCCGACACTCCCTGCCGGCCGAGACGCAGGGCCACGGCCACCACGGCCAGGAAGGCCACGGTGAGCCAGGCCGTCAGATGGTGGGTCACCGCCAGAGCGGACACGACGGCCAGGGCGAGGACGAAGTCGAGCATGAAGCGGCGGTTGGCGATCCGGCTCAGCACCGACGCCGGGGGAGGCTCGGCGCCCGCGGCGTCGGCCCCACGCTGCGACGTCATCGTGGAGGTAGGGAACAGATGCCGGTAGGCGGGATCGATGAGCACGCCCGGGGGGCGTGTCGGCACGGCCACGACGGCACGGCGCCGACGGGTGAGGGCGTCGAAGCGGTTGGCCTCCCGGGTGGCGTTCATGATGAGCAGCACCACGCCGACGGCGAGCGCCAGAGCCAGGGTCTCGTAGGCGTACTGCTCGTCGAACGAATAGAACTGCGGGTTGGCGGCGTACACGAGCACGCCCAGGCCGCCGGCACGGGCCGACCCGCACAACCGCTCCACCACCAGGAACACGCACAGCACGAGCAGGGCACGGGCGATCAGCAGCACCACGTCCTGGGCGAGCAGCACCGGCAGACCGGTCAGCCACTTCACCGCGATCGTGAACACCTCGAGACCCGGGAAGTACGGGCTCACAGGCAGCACGGTGTTGGGCACGTGCAGCGAGTGGTCGTGCAGCAGCTGGTTGAGCGTGGCCCCGTGGATCATCTCGTCGAACCCGTCGAAGACGAGCGGGCTGCGCAGGACGGCGGACACGAGGAGGCCCACACCGAGCAGGACCGACACGTGCATGCGCTCTCGTCGCGAGGTGCCGGGCTGGGTGAGCCGCCAGGCGCACGGCGCGAAGATGACGGCGATGCCGGCGAGGAACAGCGGCACCACCGGACCGGGGTGGTCGGTCCGGCCCAGGGCGTAGGCGAGCGCGTCGAGCAGGACGCCGGCACCGGCGATGACGGCCACCGTGCCGAGGCGCGACGGCTGGTTGTCGATGCCACCGAAAGCGGTGGCGGGCGAGAGGTCGATGGGCCGCAGCCGCCCCGCTGCCTCGGACGGGGACGCGTCGGGCCCGTCGTGCTCGACGTCCACCGCCACCGAGGTGCGCAGCGCGTCGGCGACGCTGCCGGCACCGGCCTTGCCGTTGCCGTTGCCGTTTCCGCTGCCGTTGGTGGCGCTCCCGTCGTGGCCGTGCGTGGCGCTCGCCCCGTTCCCGTTCCCGTTCCCGTTCCCGTTCCCGTTTCCGGCGGCGGGGGCGTGGCCGTTGGTGGCGCTCGACCCGTTCCCGTTGGAGGCCACGGCGTGGCCGTTGGCCGCCGGGGCCTCGGGACCCCCCTCCACGGCGGAGCCGTCCGCGACGGGGTCCGGACCTCCGCCCGGCGCGAGCGCGTGGCGGCGCCCGGTCCGCAGCATCCGCTTCACCCACCCTGTGGTCGCCGGCGCCGCCTCGGACCCGGTCTCTGTCTCGATCCCGGTCGCAGCCGGCTCCGTGTCGGTCGCGGTCTCGACGTCGGCCCGTGCGTCGTGGGCGGGCGCATCGGCGGTGGGCACGTCGGCGGTGGGCACGTCGGCGGTGGGCACGTCGGCGCTCGGCATGTCGGCGGCACCCACGTCCTCGACGGGCGCGGTCGACGCCGTTTCCCGGGCTGCAGCCGTGGCCCGCTGGCGCGCCGCCATGGCGATGCGCTCGGAGATCCTGGTCACGCGGCCCGCCCCCCTGCCGTTCGCACAGACATGGTGTCCTCCCGCAGCGAAAGGTCGGTCAGTTCCGGTGCGCGGCTTTGTGCTCGCGGATGATGGTGCGCAACACCCGGAATCCGTCGGGGAAGCTCTTCAGGTTCGAATTGCCGTGGCGCCTGGGCATCTCCATGCTCGGGATCTCGGCGATGCGCAAACCTGCCCGCACGGCACGGACCGTGAGCTCGGTCTCGATCTCGAATCCCGACGACAGCAGGTCGAGGTGGTCGAGGTACTTGCGGTAGAAGGCGAAGTACCCGTAGCAGAGGTCGGTGAGCCGGGTGTGGTACATGGCGTTGGCCACGGCCAGCAGTCCCCGGTTGCCGGCGCGACGGAAGGCGGTGAGATCGAGCGATCCTCCGCCGGCGACGAAGCGCGAGCCCTTCACGAAGTCGAACCCGTGCTCCAGGAACCACACGAAGTTGGGGATCTCCTCGGGCGCCATGCTGCCGTCGGCGTCCATGGCGACGATGATGTCGCCGCGCGCCGCCGCGAACCCCGCCCGCAGGGCGTAGCCCTTTCCCCGCCGGTGCTCGGACACGATGCGGATGTCGGGCCGGTACGACAGCGCCATGAGCTGGGTGACGTCGGTCGACTGCCCGTCGACGAGGATGACCTCGTCCACGCGGGTCGGCACGTGGCGCAGGACGGTGGGGATGTTGCGGGCCTCGTTCTTAGCCGGGATGACGAGGCTCACGGTGGAGCGCTTCGACGGGCGGCGCGCCACCTCCACCACGGGCTCGTTCGACGCCGCCCCGTTCTTGGCCGCCCCGTTGGTGGGGGCCGATGCTCCGTTGGTGAGGCGCGAGACGCTCGTCACGAGCTGCTCCCGGAGGGGGCGTTGCTCACGCGCCGGCCGGCTACCTCGGTCATGCGTGTCTGGGTCATGCCCCTCGTGCCCCCGTCTTCCGTCGTCTGCGCCCGACCCGGTTGGGCCCCGACGGGGGTCTCCCGACGTGCCCCTGCGGCCCTGCCACCGGAGGATCCGGTAACGGTGAGTAGCGAACCGCTGTCACTGAGCGAACACCACGCATAGTGGCGGCTGAAGCTCATGGGGTCGACAACGCCTTGTCAACAACAGGACAATTGCCACCTGCACAGACACTTCTCAGGTTCAAAACTGCAACGCGTGTCAGCAGTACCACGAAACGGAGCAATTGGTCCGGCCACCAGGAAGAACGGTGTCTACAGGACGGGGGCGGCGGGCCCGGGCGGGCCCGCGTCGCGCCGACCGGGTGATGCGGAGTCGCTCAGAGCGAGTGGGGGGAGGAGGTGCTGACCCCCACCGACACCCCGTCCTCGGGCTGGGCGCCCGATGCAGGGCGGGCGGCAGGTGACGCAGCCCCCGCGGGCCCGGCGCCAGGCGTCGGGCCGGAGCTCCGGCCGGCGCCGAAGCGCCCCCGGACGTGCTCGAACAGCAGGTCCGAGACCCGGTCCCGGTCCTCGGGGCCGAGCAGGGAGTGCTCGAGGTCGTCCACCTGCTGGGTCCGGAACCGGCCGGACCGGCCGAGGCGCCGCAGGGAGCGCCGGGCGCCGCGGCTCATGCGGACGAGCTCGGGGCCGCTGCCCACCAGGATCACGTCGGACCCGGCGTCGACCAGCCGCACCAGGTCCTCAGAGACGGAGTAGCGCAGCCCGAAGCGGTTCATGGCCCACCACGCGCCGTCGGGCAGGCGTGCCAGCACGGCGCGCGGCAGGCGCCGCCCGGCCAGGTCCAGTGCCCATCGCCGCACCCGGTCGGCGGAGGCGTGTCGGGCGTGGGGCGTGGTGTAGCCCTGGCGGGGCACGGCCGGACCCGGGATCGGCGGAGGGTTCACGAGGCAGACCCCGTGGGCGGCGAGGGCCACGCCGCCGCGGATGGCGTGGTAGGCGCCCGAGCACACCCCGATCACCACGGTCCTCGCCCGGTCGTCGGGCGACAGCGCCTCGGCCACGCACTCGATGTCGGCCACCGCCTCGTCGGGGTACATGATGTCGCGGAGCTGACCGGGGCGCGTGTTGCTCTCCCCCAGGCCGCTCAGGTCGAAGCGAAACGTGCGCAGGCCCTCGGCGGCCCATCGGCGGGCGAGGTCCACCCACATGCGCGAGGGGCCGATGTGGCGGGACCTGCCCATGTTGAGGCACACCACCGTCGTGGCGGGCGCGTCGCCGTCGGGCTCGCCCTCGGGCTCGGTGACGATGCCGAACAGGCCGGCGGGCCCGAGGCGCACCGGACGCTCGACCACCGCCGGCCCGTGCCCGGCAGCGACCACGGCGGGGACGTCGGCGCGGTCGAAGGGCGCGGCGTCGAAGGGCGCCGGCGCCGAGGGCACGACCGAGGAGATCCATGCCACCAGCCCGTCGATGGTCTCGTCAGGCAGCTCCATGAGCTGGCCGTCGGCGTCGAGCAGCTCGTCGAGACCGGGGGCGACGTCGTGGTGGACGTCCCCGCCTCCCGCCAGCCGGGCCTCGAGCTCGGCGTCGAGCGTGCGCCCGGGCCGGGTGACGAGGCAGATGTTCGTGGCCAGCGGGCCGCCGGTGGCGGCGATGTCGAGCGCGCCGAGGTCGCGGGCCGTGACGCTGTCGTAGCGGAAGCCGGGCGTCTTCACCGATCCGTCGCCCCGCGCCTGGCGCCCCTGGCTGAGCGCCAGGAGGGCGGCCTGTTCGCGCAGGAAGATCCGTCCCGAGCGGCACGGGTCCCACAGCACGAGGACGTCGAGGGGGTGGCGGGCCGCCTCGGCGGCGGCGATGGTGGCGCCCACCCGTATCCCCACGGCGCCGACCACCGGCGCGGCGGCGCGCACCGAGCGCCAGGGCGTGGCGCGCCGACATCGACCACGCCGCCACGCGGTCGGGGTCGTCCTGGGCGCCGGCGGAGTCGCCCGTCCCGTCGTAGTCGAAACGGAGCACGGCCATGCCGGCCCGCTCCAGGCGGACGGCGAGCTCCCGCAACGTGCCGTGGGCGAGCACGTCCTCGCGCCCGAGCGAGGGGCACAGCACGATGCCGGCACGGGCCCGCCCGTCGGCGGGGACGTGCAGCATGCCGAAGAGCGGGCGGTCCTGCGGACCGAACCAGACGGGGGTGGCGCTCATGTGCAAGGTCGCCCGGCGTTCACAGGGTCTTCTGCACGAGCAGGAGCCGGGCGTTGTCGGCCAGGACGCGGTCGTTCCCTACCATGAGCACCGCACCGTAGGCGTCGCGGAGGTGGCGCCCCAGCCCGTCGGGGCCGTCGTGGTACGCGTCGGCGCCGGCGATGGAGAGCGCCCGCTCCACCACCTCGAGGGCGAGCTTCGACGACGAGACCTTGTGGCCCTGCATGGCGAAGGCGACGCCCATGCTGGCCGCCTCCTCGCCGCCGCGCACGCGCTCGTAGCGCTGTGCGGTGCCCTCGTGCAGCTCGCGGAGCGATTGCAGCACGAGCGCCAGCTCGGCCAGCGACACCGCGTCTGTCGGGCACAGCGCCGATACGCCGGCGCCCCTCGGTCCGCACGGCGCGGTGCGCCACCGCGGCGGCGGCCTCGGCCAGCCCCAGCCACGCCGCCCCCAGAAGGATGCTGCCCACGGGCAGGCCGGTGCGCGCCGCCACCTCGCCGAAGGGCACCGGCAGCACGAAGGCCTCGTCACCCTCGGCCACGAGGTGGAACCCGTTGCTGGCCGTGCCCCGCAGGCCCATGGTGTCCCACGTCGAGATGGGCTCGAGCGACAGGCCGGGCGGTCGGCACACGGCGATGACCTGGTCGTCGGCGGCGGCATCGGCGTCGCGCCGGGCCGTGGTGAGCACGGCGTCGGCGTCGGCGCCATAGGAGATGGTGGCCGCCATCTTGTCCATGCGGAAGCGGCCCGCGCCGCGCTCGATGGCGCAGCTGCTCGTGCGGGCGTCGCCCCCGATGCCGACCTCGCTCGCGGCGTTGGCCAACAGGAGCTGCTGGCGGGCCACGTCGCGCAGGAACCCCCGAAGGCGGCGATGGTCGCCGTGCTCGGCCACCATGGCCACCTGGATCTGGTGCATGGCGAACACGAGCGCGCTGGAGGTGCAGTGGTGCGCCAGGCACCGCACCGCGCCGGCCACGTCGCGAACGACGCGCCGCCGCCGCCGAGCGACGTGGGGACGAAGCTGCCGAGCATGCCCTGGTCGCGCATGGCCTGCACCGCCTCGCGGGGGAAGCGGGCCTCGCGGTCGACCTCGGCGGCGGCGGGGGCGGCGAAGCGCCGGCCCACCGACTCCGCCGTCTGCTCCAGCTCGCTCGTGACCGACCACGTGGGCTCGGCAACGTGCGCCACGGCGGGGCGGCGCCCCGGCCCGTCGGGCACGGGCACCACGTCCAAGGCTGCGTCGCGGTCAGGCATAGCGCATCGTCACCTTCTGCTCGACGACCCGTCGCAGCGGGGGCAGCGCGTCGTGGTCGGGAACGGTGCCCAGCACGGAGAAGACGTGGCCGTGGTTGCCCTCGCGCCAGTCGAGCGCGTCGCCGGGGCGGCGGTTGAGGACGATGGTGTCGACCCCCGGGTGTGCCTCCAGGGCGTCGAGACCGTCGATCTGTTCGAGACGCCGGGCCCATTGCGGCGCCTGCACGTAGAGCAGGTACGCCACCCGCTCGTTGCGCACGAGGCGGTCGAAGCCCACCCGCTCCCCCACCGCCAGCCGGGCCGACAGCTCGAAGAGGTCGACGCCCGACGCCAGCTGGAGCATCTCGGGCACGCCGCCGCCCAGTCGCCCGTTGACCTCGATGACGCGGGGGCCCTTCGGGGTGAGCTTAACCTCGGTGTGCAGGAAGCCCGTCTCGACGCCGAGCGCACCGATGGCGGCCTCGGCCTCGGCCACCACGGCGTCCACCTCGGGGGCCGACAGCGTGCTCGGGATGAAGAAACCCGACTCGCGGAAGGGATCGGCCGGGGGGAAGTGCCCCGTCACGGCGGCGTGGCTGATCCGGCCGGCGCACACCACGCTCTCGACCGACACGTAGTCGGCGATCTCCGCCTCGGCGCCACCCGCGGCGCCGGGGGGCAGGATGCCGGGGATGTACTCCTCCACCACCATCGTGGCGACGGCGGTGGCCACCCCGGCACCGGCACCGGCGTCGGCGCCACGGGCGGACTCGGCCCGTTCCAGGGCGTGCTCGAGCTCGGCCCGGTCGTGGACGAGCACCGTGTCCCGGCTGCCCGCCCCGGCCCGGGGCTTGAGCACGGCGGGGAACGTCACGGTCCGCGCCACCTCGTCGAGATCGGTGGCCGCGGCATGCGGCGGCAGTGCCACGCAGTTGGGGACGTCGAGCCCTCCTGCCCGCAGCGCCTGGCGCTGGGCCAGCTTGTCCACCAGACGGTGGGCGGTGGTCTCGTCGGGGTACGTGAGACCCAGGCGCGCCGCCAGGGCGGCGGCGAGGGGGATCTGGCGATCGGCGTAGGCGGCGACGCCGTCGGGGCGGCACGGGCGCAGCGCCTCGGCGGCCTCGTCGGCGGACAGACCGGCGACGTCGACCGTCGTGCCCAGGCGGCGCAGGAGGCGCAGCATGGTCGACACCTCTGGCTCGTCGGAGTCCACCACCCACACCACGTCGCTCACCGGCTTGGCCGAGGCCACGAGCTGCATGGCCGACACCGACCCCTCCCCGTGCACGATGGCGAGCACCGGACGCGGCGCCGTGCCGGTCATGGCCACAACCGCCTGTGCACCGGGGTGGGCCACGTCGAGGGATCGAGGCCGTGGCGGCGGAACAGCGCCAGCGTGACCCGCTCGATGCCGAAGGCGAAGCAGGTGGAGTGAGCCACCGCACCGCGGGGCGTGCGGATCCCGAAGTCCTGGCCGAAGTGGTCGAGGTGCAGGTTGGAGGAGGCGATCGCCACCGGAGGGCGGTCGTCGTGGAAGGGGACCACCATCTCGAGCTTGAGCTCGTCGTCGCGCTCGGCTCCGGCGAGGAGGCGTCCGGCACGGCCGAAGAACGGGTCGTTGGCGGCCACCTGTTCCACCTCGAGACCGAGCCCGAGCAGCGCTTCGCGCCCCTCGTGCGATCCACCGCTCGCGGGTGGCGAGCGCCTCGTCGTCGTCGCCCACGAAGACGTGCTCGAGCATGCGGAACGACTGCACGCGGGTCAGATCGGTGCTGGGCTCGTGTCGGAAGCACCAGCTCGTCACGCAGAAGCGCCGCCCCGGTTCCGGCACCGACGCGCCGCACAGCGGATAGACGACGTGGCACGTGGCCGAGCACAGCATCACCTCGGTGGGGACGAGCGACGTGGCCCACTCCTCGCCGCTCGGCCCGATCGACCAGCGTGGCGTGGTCGCGGTCGTTGCCGGCGAAGCTGTGCACCGATCCCATGAGGTCGGGGAACGACGACAGGTAGCCGGTGCGCTCGAACAGGGCGCGCCCCATGACGGGGGGTCCGTGCACGTGGGTCTCTTCGTCGCCCGAGCCCAGCCTGGTGGCGTAGCCGGTCACGGCGCCCGCCACGTCCTCGTAGGTGGCCGAGCGCAGGTACACACCGTCCGCCCCCGTGGCCACCAGGAGTCCGGCCTCGAGGACCTCGTGGCGGAAGGAGGCGGCGGTGCTGGTGCC
>CAWIWK010000058.1:0-17612 GCA_963839605.1 uncultured Acidimicrobiales bacterium
CGTAGACCGGGCCAAGTGGCTTCAGCTGCTTCCTTGAACGTATGGAAGTATTCATCATGGAGAAGGTGAAGTTGATTTCGAAAATGCAATGGTGCAAGCGCTGAAGACATAGCGCCTCGCACATATTCTTGAGTTAAAAGACGTTCCTCCATTAATACAGGTGCGACTTGCGGTAAAATGCTAACTCTAGAGAGACCTATATCTGGGTCGCGATTTGATCTGTCCCGCAATCGCCGAGCGACTATGGCTTCCGTCGTGATAGACAACTCGATTATCGCCCCTGTGGTGAAAGTCGCGCGAATAACGACCGGTGGGTTTCCATAACCATAAAAAATACTCTTAAGATTAATCTCGAGATTCTTGAACGGCTCAGGGCCTCGCGAATTCCTAGGAAACTCCCATCGTGTCGGGATCCTCGACAGATCCCCTCTGAATCGGCTAACGACGATGGAGATTAGACGAAGGGCTTCGACAATGGTCGATTTGCCTGCGTTGTTCCGTCCGACGATAATGGTCATTGGACGAAGTGGAACAACATGATCCTCAAACCCGCGAAAATTCGTCAGATGAAGTTCAGAGATCATTGCAATCGTGTACCTAGAGCCTCAACTGAGGATACTGTATCAGGCTTACAGATTCGCAAGCAAGTCTTTGAACCACTGGAAGGAAAGGGGACGGTCCCGCACGACCACATATTTGCAGCCGGTGCCCCGCCTTGTGTTCCCCGTGTCTATCTCGTCCGCCATAGGTTTACCGACGGCGGATTCGTGCCCTTCGTGTATCACCGCACATTCCCCTTGCGCAAGGTCTCCAGCGAATAGAACGTGTCGCGCCAGCGGACGCCTCCTTGGCGCAGCACCACCCAGGTCGCGTGGACCATGGAATAGACGAACACGGGCACCATAAACGGCACGAAGACCGCGCACGACCGCGGCCAACCCTCTTTCCTCGCCAGAATACTCGCCGGCAGAATCAGCGTCAACGGTGAGAGTGCGGCGGCGAGCCCGGCCGCTGTCCCGGCCAGCAAGCCGAGGACGATGACGGCAAAAATAAGAACCCAGCTCACACTCAGCGCCAGTACCAATTCCAACCGGTAGTCCGTCGACGCGAAAGTATTCTTCTCCATGAGCTTGACCATGCTCCAGACGGTGGTGCCCCAGTGACACTCCGCGTCGTCCGCGCCGAGAAAGGCGCGCGTCCGTTTGCCCGCGCGAACCAGCAGCAGGCCGAGCTTGACGTCATCCAACACGGTCAGGCGCAGCGCCTCGTAGCCGCCGCATTGCCGATAGGCCGCGGCGCGCACCAGGTTGAAGGCTCCGCTGCCGATATAGGACCGGGCCGGTCCCGATTCACCCTGGAGAACGGGTGCGAAATGCTCATCAGTAGCAGGAGCTGCCACGCCCGCGTGGCGTTGGTTTTCAGATCCAGCCGGGGAGCAATCACCACATGATCGGCTCCCTCGCGTTCGGCCAACCGCACGGCCCGCGCGATCACGTCCGGCTTCAACCAGCAATCGGCATCCGTGAAAAGAATCCAGTCGCCCGTGGCCGCGCTGGCGCCGACGTGGCAGGCATGGCACTTGCCCAGCCAGCCGTCCGGCAACTCTTCCACCCGCTGCCATTTCACCCGCGCATCCTCTTTCGCCAGTTGACGCAGAATTTCGCCCGTGCGGTCCGTGGACCGATCATCGACGATGATCAACTCGAGGTCCACGTCACGCTGCGCCATCAGCCTGCGGACGGTTCCTTCGATCCGTCTTTCCTCATCCCGGGCCGCAATCACCACCGAACAGCGAAGAGGGGAGGGACCCGTCGCGGTGGTCAACGCCTCCAGCGCCGGCAACCGCCGCACCCAGCGCAAGTGCCACAAGGCGGCCAGCGTCGTGAACAGGATCAGCGCGGTCGTCCCACAGAAAATGAGTGTCGCCCACATGTTTCGTCAGAGCAAATGATAGCTGTCTTTAGTCTATAAGACACGCACAACGCGAAGTGATCACGCGCAAAAGAACAAAAATAGCTGTTGACAATATACTGTGCGTCGTATAGTATGCGTCACATACTGTATGACACACATTGATACTCCTGCGAATGAGGGCGTGTTCGAACAGCACCGCTTGGAACTGCGCTGCGGCTGTCTGACCATGGCGGCGCTCGGACAGCTGCGGACGGAGCGGTACGGCTACGCCTTGCGCCAAAGGCTGGCCGGCCTCGGCCTGGCCATCGATGAAGGCACTCTTTACCCGTTGCTTCGTCGACTGGAGAGCCAGGGGTTGCTGGTCAGTGAGTGGCGCGAAGAGGACAAACGCAAGAAGCGTTTCTACCGGCTCTCACCCGAGGGCAAGAAAATCCTGAAACAACTGCTCGCCGAGTGGGAGAGCATCAACAAGGCGTTAAACCAAATTCTTTAGAAAGACCCTTATGGAACTTATTGATCGTTATCTGCAGGCCATCCGATTCTGGCTGCCCAAGAAGCAACGCAACGACATCCTCGCGGAACTGTCCGAAGACCTCCGCTCTCAAATTGAGGACAAGGAGACCGAGCTTGGACGGAAGATGAACGATGGCGAGTTGGTGGCTCTCCTCAAGCAAATCGGCGACCCGCTCCTCGTGGCGGAACGCTATCTGCCCCAACAGCACCTGGTCGGCCCCGTGTTGTTTCCGATTTACTGCTTCGTGCTAAAGCTGTTCGCCCTGGTTTTCATCCCGTGGCTTCTGCTCTGGCTGGGATACACCGTTTTCAGCCCCGCTTACCGTGCGCAAGATCCGTTTCATCAATTGGCAGGGTTATGGACGGCCGTCCTTTGGTCGTTCTCCTTCGTGACGGTGGGATTTGCCTTCGTCGAAAGGTTTCTGCTGAAGTCCTGGATCCACAAAGATTGGGACCCGCGCAAGCTGCCGCCCGTCAAAGGGGGCAACGTCTTCCAATTTACAAACCGACCATGAAGGGTCAGTCCCGCGGACCGCACATTCGTAGCCATCACCGCACTTCGTGCCCTTCGTGTATTCACCTTTCCCTAAGTCTTTTGCGGGATTGACGACGAAGGCTGATTCCTTTAAACTTTTGTAGTTGCTGGGTTGTAGACCAACTCGACCGTGGAGAAGCGGGTCACCGGTTAAGTGGGATTAAGTTCTTATGAACTTTCAGACGCAAACGTTCATCGGATCTCTGGCACGCACGCCGACGTTGCATCCGCCAGACTTTTTCAAGAAGCTCTGCCTATTACTCTGCTGCCTCCTGATCGCCGCTGACTTCACCGCATCCGCTCAAAACACCGTCGGGGTCACATTCAACAACGGCGGCGCCTGGCCCGGCTATACGCTGTTTACCCCGACCTCCGACACGCACGCCTATCTCGTGGACAACGCAGGCCAGTTGGTCAACCGCTGGACCAGCGCCTATCCGCCAGGGTTCACGGCATACCTTCTGCCCGACAGCCACCTCCTTCGGGCCGCGCAGTACGGTACGTCCTTTCCCGCCGGCGGGGCGGGCGGACGCGTCGAGTTGCTTGATTGGGACAGCACGCTGTTGTGGGGCTACAACTACTCGACCACCCAGTATCGTCAGAACCACGACGCCATCATGCTGCCCAACAGCAACGTGCTGATGATTGCCTGGGAGTTGAAGTCGAACGCCGAGGCCGTAGCCGCCGGTCGCAACCCGGCATTGCTCACGCAAAGCGTCCTCTGGCCCAGCTATCTTGTCGAGGTTCAACCGGTCGGCACCACCAACGGCAACATCGTGTGGATCTGGGACGTGTGGGACCATCTCATCCAGGATTTCAACTCCACCAAGGCCAATTACGGCAACGTGACCAACCATCCGGAACTCGTTGACGTGAACTTCGCCCTCGACGGCACCGAAGACTGGCTGCACGTCAATGGCCTGGATTACAACGCCGATCTCGATGAGGTGCTGATCAGCGTTCACAACCTCAGCGAGATCTGGATCGTCGATCACGGCACCACCATGGCGCAGGCCGCCGGTCACACCGGGCGGGACCCGTGGCCACGGCGGCGACCTGCTGTATCGCTGGGGCAACCCGGCCGCCTACCGCGCCGGCACCGCGGCGAATCAACAACTGTTCCAACAGCACAACCCCAACTGGATCCGCGACGGTTTGCCCGGCGCCGGCCATATTCTGATCTTCGACAACGGCGTCAACCGGCCGGGTGGCAATTACTCGTCCGTCGTGGAGATTGTTCCGCCGCTCACAACCAATGGCACGTACACGCTGACGCCCGGCACCGCTTTCGGCCCGTCAGCCCCGACGTGGATATACGCAGCCTCGCCGCCGTCGAGTTTCTACGCGCTGAACGTCTCCAGCGCGCAGCGTCTTACCAACGGCAATACACTCATCGACAATGGCCCGGCGGGAAGTTTCTTTGAAATCAATTCCGCCACGCAGACAGTCTGGCGCTATGTATGTCCGCTGGTCAACGGCATCGCGCTAACCCAGGGCCAGTCCCCGCCCGCACAAAACCAGGTATTTCGCGCCACTCGTTATGATACCAATTACATGGGATTGGCCGGCCACGACCTGACCACGCACGGCACCATCGAATTGCCACCCCACGCATTGTTTGAAGTCACCGACATCAATTTCGACACGGACGGTATTTTCCTGCGCTGGAACTCGCTGGCGGACACCAATTACACCGTGCAATGGAGCCCCCAGCCCGGAGTGGGTCCATCAAATGATATCCAAACGGTCACGGCGATCGGCACCAGCGCCTTTTTCACCGATACCAATACGACGCGCTTGGCCGGACCCGTCGGGGTCTATCGGATCCATCATAAGCCGTAAAGAGGGAAACGGGCAGGGCTTAACTCTGCCGCCAGTCCCCAATTCGTGTTCTTTGTGTCTCTTCGTGCCATTCGTGCCAAGGTGCCACCCTGAAAGCCAGTATTTACTGGACATGCGCGCAGCACTTTGGTCTATTCGCAGCGGAGAAGCACGTGGCGTGAGATCCCGTCTGTTTTCTCTCCTGTGTCCGAAGTGGTCGCGCGGCATGAGAACGCAAGCCTTACAGCTGTGCTCTGTCTACCAGGGAATTCTTTTCCCGGCATCGAGGAACTCACACCCATGAAATCCAGAATTGCCGCCATATGCATTGCCATCTTGTGGGGAATCGCCTGCGGCCCGGTGGCACCCGCTGCAATAATCACGAATAATTGGACCGGTACCACTGGCAAATGGGAGCTTGGGTCGAACTGGTCGGCGGGCACGCCGTCACCGGCGAACTTTCTGGACTCAATCACCATTGGCTTTCCGGTTGGCTCAAGAGTAATCACGATCGATGCGGCCACGATTTCCAGCAACGTGATCAACGAGTGCCTGATGATCAGCAACCTGACAATCAGCGGCAGCAGCCTTTCGCCCAATACGCTTCTCCTCAACACCGATGCCAGTAACACACCGGGCAACATGGGACTCATCGTGGGGAATTCCCTCACCATTTCGAGCCATGGCGTCATTTCGATCACCAACTCGTACTTGTACGCCAACGGCGCGGGCTTCTTTGACGACGGCTTCATCGTGCTGAACAGTGGCACGCTGATCACCGCGAACACTTCACACATCGGCTACACTGGCGCGGGTCAGATGACCGTGCAGGGCGGCTACTTTCAGAGCTCCTCGATCCACGTCGCTGCCGATGGCACTTCGCAAGGCACCCTGACGATTGCCGGCGGTATCGTCAATACCTACGGCAATAGTGGTATGGCCGTCGGAGCGCTCGAAGGAAGTGGTGGGGCCACGGTATGGCTTACGGGCGGCCAACTTATTCAGACGAATGACGGCACGCAAATCTACGCGGGTCAGATGACGATATCCAATGGTCTGTGGCTGGCCGGCGCCATCGGGGTCGGATTTGGTCAGGGGACGCTGACCATTGCAGGTGGGTCCATCACGACCGGTGCTTCCTCCTACGATTTCACCATCGGCGGCATCTTTTCCCCCACCGCTACGATCTGGATGACGAGCGGAACACTGCTGACTCCCGTGCGGGTGCAGCATCGGACTCAGTTCGGCCGGGTAATATGACGGTATCCAACGGGACATGGCAGGCTGGTTTTGCAATTGTGGGTGACGACCCCACCGAGGAAAGCAATCCGGGCACCGGCGCAGTGACCGTCGTAGGTGGCACCGTCCTTTTTTCCGCGTTGCACATGGGCCTTATCAGCAACACTCTTGGCTCGGTTTACTTGACGGGTGGATTGTTGACGGTCACCAATGCGGACACCTACGTTGGCGAGGTCGGCGACGGTTACCTGGCGGTATCGAACGGAACGTTCGTGGCCAACGAAATCTTTGTGGGCGCTTCGATGGGGGCGTTTGGGATACTGACCTCTGCCGGCGGTCAAGTGGTGGTGACCAACGGCGTCGGCAGAATCGCCGTGGGTACTGACGCGTCGGCGTCGGACCCGGCCGTGATTTCCGGCTCTGGCGACGGACGTATGTTCGTCGACGGCGGCGCCGTCCTGACGCGAGAGCTGGATATTGCTACTGACAATAGCCCACAGGGGGAGTTATCGATAGGCGGCAACGGTTCGGTGACCGTCCTTTCCAGAATGACGGTTGGCGATTGCGGTTCCAATGCTCTGGGCACCGTCGTGATGACCGGTGGCAAATTGTACGTGACCAACGCCACGCACGACGCGACGCTGGAAGTGCGTAACGGCTTCTTTCTCCTCGACGGTGGCTCGGTCGTCGTGGATAAGCTCGTCGTGACCAATGGCTGCTCTGCCATTTTCGACCACGGTGGCGGAACTCTCACCATCGGCACGCTCGTGCTCGATCCAAATGGCGACGCGGATGGCGACGGCCTGCCGAATTGGTGGGAACAAGCGCATGGGCTTGACCCACTGTCCTCGGTTGGGGACAACGGGCCAGACGGTGATCCAGATGGGGACGGCTACTCGAATGTAGAAGAATATGAAGCAGGCTCTGATCCTCAGAATCCCTTGTCCACGCCACTGCAGATCCTAGCTCCACCGTTTCAGGTCACGTCGATCGTGCAGTCAGGCAACAACATTGTCCTCACGTGGAACACGGCCGGTGGCTTGACGAATCAGGTGCAGGTTACCAGCGGGGCAGGTGGGAGCTATGCGACGAACAGCTTCACAAATCTTGGCGCCCAAATGTTGATCGCGGGCAGTGGTGTGATTATCACCAACTACACCGACAGCGGCGGCGCGACAAACAAACCCGTCCGCTATTACCGCGTCCGCCTGGTGCCATAGGAAAGGAGTCTGCATGAAAGCGAACAGAGATAGCATTTGGATAACCAGCGCGCTCCTGCTTCTTGCCGCAGCGCGCGTCAATGACATTCAAGCTCAGGTCAATACCTGGACCAATGAGACCAGTGGGTCGGCCTTCAAATGGGAAACTGGTGGGAATTGGTCTGCGGGAGCGCCGAGCATCTCGCAGTCGTTCATCTACCTGACCAACTCCTCCACTGTGTCCCCGAACTTCCGCGTTCGCGTCGTCAATATTGACGCCACAACGGTGGGCAGCTTTCCTTCGACGATGACCATCAGCAATTTGACCGTGTCGGCGCCGGGGAACGGGGCAATCAATGACTTCAATACGCTCTATCTCACCAATGCCGGCACAGTGACACCGCTGCGAATCCTCCACACGCTTACGCTGTCAACTCGGGGAACCATCTCGATCACCGGCTCCGTGCTACGGGTGGACGGCTTGAACGGTGGCTTTGTCTCGGACGACGGCAACTTGTTACTCGACAGCGGCACGATAATCAGCACCAATCCGGCCGTGTACATTGGGGACAGCGCAACGGGCCAATTCACTGTCGACAGTGGGACGTGGCTGGGTTCCGAGGTGGTCTTGGGAAACGGCATTGGGTCGTCCGGCGTACTGTCCATCGGGGGTGGCACCGTCACCCTGTCATCTTCACTGTTGATCGGCGCCAGCGGCGTGGGGGCGATCTTGCTGACAGGCGGACAATTGAACGAGACGAACGAGACCTACGTCGGGGAAGATAGCATCGGACAGATGACGGTTTCCAACGGGACATGGGTGGCGGGCAACGTGTACCTGGGCCTTTTACCCGCCTCTCAAGGAACCCTGACCATTGCCGGCGGAACCAACAGCCCGATGTTCGGCCTGGAAATTGGCTACGGCACCGGCAGCACTGGCGTGGTCTGGCTCACGGGCGGAGAATTGACTGCGACCAACGAAACCAGCGTCGGCTACAGTGGCATCGGGCAGATGACCGTATCCAACGGGATCTGGAATGCGAACAATGTGTATGTGGGCAATCAATTCTCCTCGTTGGGCACGTTGACGGTCGCCGGTGGAACCAATAACCTGCTTTCGGCCCTCCAAATCGCTTACGAGAGTTTCACTACGGGCACCGTTTGGCTCTCGGGCGGACAGCTGAGCATCACCGGTGCAACCATTGTTGGCGAGAATGGCGCCGCCCAGATGACCGTGTCCAATGGGCTCTGGCAGAGTGCTACGGCGTCGGTTGGCGAAGGCCTGGGATCCTCGGGCACGCTGACAATCGCGAGCGGAACCAATACGTTGTTGTCAACCTTCTACATAGCCCATTCGACCGGCAATTCCGGGGCGGTGTGGTTGACGGGCGGACTCCTGAGTGTGACCAACACGACCAGTATTGCGGAAAATGGCGCCGGACAGATGACCGTCTCCAATGGCACGTGGACGGCGGGGACTGTCGTCATGGCTCGCAGCGGCACTTCCTCACGCGGCACATTGACCGTAGCCGGAGGTACAACGACGATATCGACTGTATTGGATGTCGGCGGCAATGGAACGGGCACTCTGTGGTTGACGGGCGGACAATTGAACACAATCGGGCAGCAGACCGGTATCGGCGCCAACGGCTCTGGCTCCGGCCAAATGATTATTTCCAACGGGACGTGGCTGGGAGAGGGATTCATTGTCGGAAACGTAGGCGGCGGGACGTTGACCATCGCCGGGGGGACGAGCACGATTTACTTTCCCGGGCAGGTTGGACAAGCCAGCGGCGGGACCGGCACGCTTTGGGTCACGGGCGGGCTATTGGACATGACGTATCAAGGGCTCGGCCTGGGTTGGATGCGGGGGATTGGACGGATGACCACCTCCAATGGCACGTTCCTGTCGAGCTATATGACGCTGGGCAGTGCCTTGGGCTCCGGCACGCTAACGGTCGTTGGCGGCACAAACGTCGTGACCACGCAGATGATGCTCGGGTCGGCCGACTGCCAGGCCACGGGCGTCGTCAACGTCGACGGTGGCAACCTGTTTGTAACCAATGACACTGCCAATGCTGTCCTGGACATTGAAAACGGCACGTTTACGTTGAGTTCGGGCATCGTGGTCGTGGATCAATTTGTGATGACCAATGCCTGCGCACGCTTTGTTCGCACCGGCGGCACGTTGATCTACAACACCGCCGTGCTCAACCCAAGCGCGGACGCCGACGGCGACGGAATTCCCAATGGCTACGAGCAGGCGCACGGCCTTGATCCGCTCAACCCCGCCGATGCGAGCGCTGATAATGATGGCGACGGGTTTAGCAATCTCCAGGAGTATCTGGCAGGTACTGACCCGAATAGCAGCGCTTCGGCATTCCGCATCACCAACATCTCGCAAACGGGCAATAATGTCCTGGTCACGTGGATGATGGGACCTGGCAAGACCAATGCATTGCAGGTCACATCCGGCACGGGCGGCGGAACTTATGCGACCAACGGTTTCGCGAATCTATTCATCGTCACCAACACGGTTGGAACGATTACCAATTATCTTGATCTGGGTGGCGCGACGAATAGGCCAGCTCGCTACTACCGGGTGCGGCTGGTGCCGTAGCAAGGAGACCCAATGAAACTGAACCGGACAACTACCACGATAGCCACCCTTTCTCTGTGGACAACGGTCCATGCCGCTACGATCACCGTCAGCAACACGAATGATAACGGCACAGGTTCACTCCGAGCGGCTTTGGCCGCCGCGTCGGGTGGTGATACTATTGACGCAACCGGTATTTCCGGCACGATTACGCTGACGAGTGGTCAACTGGTGATGCCCACTGGCCTGATCATCCTCGGTCCCGGCCCCGCCAATCTCGCCATCAACGGCAACTCCACCAGCCGCGTGTTCCACGTCGTCAACTCTGTCAACGCCCTCATTGCCGGCATCAGCATCACCAACGGCGCGGTCAGCGGCAGTTTTCCCGGCAATGAGGGCGGCGGAGATCTGGAATGATCATTCGGTTCTGATCGTCAGTAACTGCAACATCACCGGCAACTCTGGGGGCAGCGGCAATGGTGCGGGTATCTACTGCGATGGGTCATCCGGCTACGCGCAACTTTCGCTCATTGCCAGCACGGTCAGCGGCAATACCGGTTGGGGTGGCGCCGGCATTTACAACTATGGGTACCAGGGCACCTCGCATGTCTCGGTCGCCACCTGCACCATCAGTGGTAATATAGCCAGCGGACCCGGTGTCGTCGGCGGCGGCATCTGGAACGATGGTAATTTTGGTATTGCAACCCTCGTCATAACCCTAAGCACGTTCAGCGGCAACTCGGCGCCCCAAAGCGGTGGCGGCATCTATAATGGCGGCGCCTCCGGCACCGCCGCTATTTCCATGGATGACTGTACATTCAATGGTAACTCGGCCAGCAATGGCAGCTCCATTTTTAATCTCGGCAATAGTAGTGGCACTGCGACGGTGTCGATCGCGGACACGATCCTGAAGACCGTCGCTGTGGGAGCGAATATTGCGAACAACCTCGGGACCGTGACCTCCGTCGGCTATAATCTGGCGAGCGACAACGGGGACGGCTTTTTGATCAACGCGACCGACAAAATCAACACCGACCCGATGCTCGGCCCGCTGGCCAACAACGGCGGCCCTACCTTTACCCACGCGCTGTTGCCCGGCAGCCCTGCTATTGACAAAGGCAAGAGCTTCGGCTTGCCCACCGACCAGCGCGGGTTTCCCAGAACCGTGGATGACCTCTGGTGGTACCGCTCGCGGCCCGCCTTCGAGCCCAGCGTGTACCCGACGCCGAAGGCGATGACCGTGCCGATGCGTAGCTTCACGGGACCATTGTGGCCCGCCTGTCAACTTGCCTGCGCACCTCCGGTCGCGGGGTGGGAGGTCGCCGGCGGCGCCGGGGGTTCCGGTCCCGTGGACGGCCGGGGGGTGCCGCGCCACCGGCGACTGTTCTCTGGACGCCAACCGGGTTCCCGGCCGGCGGCAATGTTTCCGGGGTAGCTCAATCGGCAGAGCGAGCGGCTGTTAACCGCTAGGTTCAGAGTTCGAGTCTCTCCCCCGGAACTCGGCCAGGCGAGGGGCCCGGACCGTGCATCCGTCAGGGGGCACATGGCCGTTCCTCCACCCGCATCGGGCCCCGCCGGCCCCTCCCTTCCGCCGACGCCGGTTGGCCGCCGGGGTGCTGGCTCGTGGCGGTGGTCGGCGCCGTGGTGCGGGGCTGGCCTGGGCCGCCGCCGACCGGCTGGACCGGCCGGGCCGCCGGCGGGCCGACCGCCCCCGACCGCCCCGACCGCCGGGGGCGGCGGCCCCTCCACCACCACGACGCCGTTCCGGCCGTCCCCGGCACCTACGGGTGACCAGCAGACCGTCACCTTCACCGACCCGACCCGCCAGACGCCGGCCCGGGGAGCGGTGCCCGCCTCGGCGGGCCGGGTGCTCACCACGGAGATCCGCCGGCCCGTCGGGGTGACGGGGGCGCTCCCCCTGGTCGTGTTCGCCCACGGGTGGGACTCCGACCCGGCGAAGTACGCCACGCTCCTCGACGCCTGGGCGTCGGCCGGGTACCTGGTGGCGGCCCCGCCCTTCCCCGACTGGCCGACACCCTCCCCGGGTACGCCGGTGAGCGACCCTGTCGACCAGGCGCTCGACCTCTCCTTCGTGATCACCGCCATGCTCGGCGGCGCCTACGGACCGGTCGACCCGGACGGACCGCGGTGGCCGGGCACTCGGACGGCGGCACCGACGTGGCGCTGCTGGCCCTCGACCCGATCTACGCCGACCACCGGATCCGCGCGTACCGGTCGCTGTCCGGGCAGATCCCGACGTGGCTGGCGGGACCGTTCGACGCGGTGACCCCGGGGGCGCTGCTGTCGGCGGTGGGCACCGACGACGAGTACGGGCTCTACCCGCAGTCCTTCGAGGTGTACCAGGCGGCGACCATGGCCAAGGTGTTCGTGCCGGCGTGACGGGCGGCGACCACCTCGACACCTTCCTCGGGGCCACCCCGTCGGCGGCGGCCATGCGGGCCGAGACGGTGCGGTTCCTCGACGCCGCCCTGGGCCCGGGGATACCGACCTCGGCCGGCCTGGCGGCCGCCCTCACGCCGACCGGGGACCCGAGCCTGTCGGTGGACGTGGCGCCCCCGGCCACCTGAGGTGGCAGGGGCCCCGACGGCGACGCCGTGGCCGGCGTACGCTTCCAACATGGCCGAGCGGTGCAGCGTCTGCCACCACGAGGGCGCCCACACCCCGGGCTCGCCGGCCGACGGGCCGTTCTGCGAGCGGTGCGACCGGTGCTGGGTGGAGCGCCAGGACCGCGACCGGCCACCCCACCACGGGAGCGCTGAGGGCGCGATCAGGCCCGTCGATGAAGTCCTCCATCACCGTGGAGCCGAAGGTGTCGATCAGGTCCTCGGGGAGGACGTAGGAGCGGAAGTGGCGGAGGTAGAAGCTGTCGGCGCCGGCGTTCACGGCCGCCCTGACCCGGGCCTCCACGTCGTCGGCGGTGCCGATCAGCGTGAACGCGCGGCGAGCGGCGGGCGGCCGCGCTCGTCGGTGATCCACCTCCGGCGACCTCGACGGCACGGTCCCAGTCCTCGGCGTGGGTGATGTCCGGGTGACCTCCGGGAATGTGCTGGGGGACGGTGCCGCTGACTCCACGCCGCGCTCCCGGAGGCGGGCACCGCCACCCCGCTGGGCGTCCCCGACGCAGTGGGCTTGGCGATCCCACCACGTCGGCGCCGTCGGCGACGATGTCGCAGACGCCGCCGACGCAGATCTCCACCTCCCGTCGGCTCCGGCCGGCGGCGGACAGCCCGCCTCGACGTGGCCCACCGCCTCCCGGACCAGCGGGGGGAGGTGCCGGCCATGATCAGCACGCCGTCGGCGAACGGCGCCGGCCAGTCGCAGCGCCCTGGGCCCGGTGGCGCCACGAAGATCGGGGGCGACCGGCCGGTGGCGTCCGAGTCGCATGGCGCCCGCCGGGCTCGCGACCGACCCGCCGCGGCCGAGCGTCCGGATGTCGCTGGCAGCGCCCGCTCGACCTCGGCCAGCCGGGGTGGGTCCGAGACCCGAGCGCCTTCACCGAGTGTCGCCGGTGCCCATGCCGAGGACGGCCCGGCCGGGGGCGACCTCCTCCAGGGACTGGAGCGCCGCGGCGCAGTGACCGACGGATGGCGGGTGCGCACGTTGGTCGACGCCGGTGGCCAGTCGGATCCGCCCGGTACCGGAGCCGCGGCGCCCAGCGTCATCCAGGCGTCGCGGAAGAGGAACTGCGAGTCGGGGACCAGGCGGTCGGAAGCCGGCGTGTTCCCCGCCCGGACGATGCAGGCGGCGGCTCCGGGTGACGGTGTCACACGGGGGGACGCGGACCCCGAACATCGGCAGGCGCGCCGGCGTGCTGTCCTCCACCACGTCCCCCGCGCCTCCCTCGTCTCCGCTGACCGTCCGGCGCCGACACGCTAGCCAACGACGCTCGCCGGGGTGCAGGTGGTCTCCCCGGGGCCGGTACCGTGTGCCCGGACACCGTCGATGCGATACTCGGGGGTCGGCGGGGAGTCCGGCCACGAGGGGCAGTAGCTCAGTGGTTAGAGCAGGGGACTCATAATCCCTCGGTCGCTGGTTCGATCCCAGCCTGCCCCACCACCGCCTGCCATCGGAGCCACGATCGGGCCCCGCCGGGCTGCGCCGGCCGGCGTGCGCCGGCCGCCGCCGGCCGCTGATGCTGCGCACCCCGGGACCGCCCCGTTGTTAGGGTGACCGGAAGGGCGCGGGATCGGGTCGCGCCTGCAGGTGAACCCTCAAGGACGGAACCCTTGGTCGCACTGGTCGTCATCCTGGCTCTGGTGGTCGCACTGCTGGCGGTACTGGTCGCCGGACTGCTCCGGAGCCACGCCGACATCCTGAAGGCGCTCCACGACCTCGGTGCCGGCGTCGGCGACCCGGCCCTCGACGGGGACCACACCGGCCACGGGAGCGGCCACGTCGATGGCCACGGATCGACCTCGGTACCGCTCACCATCGGCCCGCCGCTTCCGGGGGAACGTGTCGGTCTCCGCTCCCACCATCGCCGGCGTCACCCCGGAGGGCGATGCCCGCGCCATCGCCGTCGGCCACAGCGACCAGCTGACGCTCATCGCCTTCCTGTCCTCGGGCTGCTCCACCTGTGCCGAGTTCTGGGCCGCCTTCGGCCGCCCGGAGGAGCTCGGGCTCCCCGACGGGGTCCGGCCGGTGGTGGTCACCAAGGGGCCCGAGCTCGAGATCGCCGGGGAGCTCCGCGGCCGGGCGCCGGGTGCCGGTGATCATGTCCACCGAGGCGTGGGGCGACTACGAGGTACCGGGCTCGCCCTTCTTCGTCCTGGTGGACGGTCGTTCGGGGCGACGGATCGGCGAAGGGGTGGCCAACCGGTTCGCCCAGGTGGCCGACCTGGTCCGCCGGGCCCAGGTCGATGCCGAGGGCTCGGGCCGGACCCCTGCCGCCGGAGGCCCGGCCGACGTCCCGGCCGACGGCCCCGGCCCCGAGGCCCGACGGCCCCGACGGCCCGGACGGCCTCGACGGGCCGGCCCGGGAGCGTGCCAACGACCGGGCGCTGCGGGACGCCGGGATCCTCCCGGGAGACCCGAGCCTCTACCCGGGATCGCTCGACGACGTCTACGGCCCGGCCGGCGGGGGCGCACCGTGACCTCGGAAGGCGGGCTGACCGTGGCGACCCTACAGGCCCACGGGTCGCCGGCCTGCCCCCCGGGCTTCGAGGGCCGGATCTTCGTCCGCCCGAGGGTCGGCGGCGAGCGCCCGTTTCCGGTGGCCCACTTCGCCACCTTCCCGCTGCCCGAGGAGGTCGGCGACTTCGGGGGCGGGGCGGTCACCCTGATGCGCCCGACCGACATCTTCGCCGTCCTCTTCGAGTACGGCCCCGAGAGCCTGGGCACGCCACTCTTCGCCCGTCAGGGGATGGCGCGCTCGCTCACGACCGGGGACTTCCGACCGACCTGCTCCGGCGTGGGCTGGCGGTCAGTCGGGGACCCAGTGGTTCTTCACGGAGTCCGGCCGTCCGTTCACCCTCTACGCGGTCCTCGGGAGCCACTCCTTGCGGGGGGTCCTGGTCCCCAGGGTCAACGCCCTCCTCGGCGTGGACTCGCCGGCGTCCACCGCCGCGTCGGCCGGACGGGGACGGGACGGTGCCGTGGAACTGATCGGCCCCTACCTGGTGGCCTGTGGCCTGCTGGTGGCGGCCGGGGTGGCCAAGGCGGTGCGCCCGGAGGACACGGCCCGAGCCCTGGGTGCTGACCGGCCCGGCCCCCGGCCGGACGGGCCGCCGGCGTCCGGCTCGGCGCCGGCGGGCGCGGTCCGGACCGGCGCCGTCGCCGAGGCCCTCCTCGGGGCCGTGGCCTGGCCTTCCCGCGGCCCGGTGACGGCGGCGGCGGTGGCGGTCTCCTATGTGGTTTCGCCGGCTTCGTGGCGCTGGCCATGGCCCGGGGCGGTGCCCTGGCCACCTGCGGGTGCTTCGGCCGCCCGACACCCCGCCGACCGTCGTCCACGTCGTGGTCGACCTGGCGCTGGCCGGTCGGCGGCGGCGGCCGTGGCACTGGACCCCCTCCCGGTCGCTCCTCGCCGTCCTGTCCCGCCAGCCGTGGCACGGCCTGCCCCTGGTGCTGGGGCCGTCCTGGGCACGCTGGCTGGCCGGTCTGGTCGCTGGCCGTCCTGGCGGCCACTGAGGCGGCCGGCCGGGCGGTCGGGTTCCCGGGAGACCCACCGCCGATGGCCACGACGCTGGTGGAGCGGGCCGTCGGCTTTCTCGGCCGCCGGCTGTCGCGGCGCAGCTTCATCAACCGGGCCGCCTTCGCCGGAAGCGCGGTGGCCGTCGGCAGCCGGGGTGGACCTGGTGCTGCAGGCCGGGGACGGCCTACGGCGCCATCTGCAGCTGTGGCAACCGCAATGCGGCTGCGGCTCGACCTGCTGTGCCGGCTTCACCGAGTTCTGCTGCTCGGTCAACGGCGGGTACAACTACTGCCCCACCGACACCGTGATGGGCGGGTGGTGGAAGGCGGACAACTCCTCCTACTGCGGCGGCGCCCGCTACTACATGGACTGCAACGCCACGTGCCAGTGCGACACCGGGTGCGGCGGTGGGTTCGGAGTTCTGCGACGCCGGCTGCGACGGCACGGCCTGCGGGTGCGGCCCCGACGGCTGCGACTCCTACATGACCGGTTGCCTGCAGTTCCGCTACGGCCAGTGCAACCAGGACGTGGCCTGCATGGGCCGGATCGTCTGCCGGGTGGTGGCCTGCATCCCCCCGTGGGAGATCGACGCCGTGCACCACCGTCAACGCCGAGGACGACGGCACGGCCGAGCAGAACGTGGCGTGCTGGACCACCGCCGCCCCGGCCCCACCGCCGCCCCCGTGCAACTCGCCCGACACCAACTGCCAGACCATCGGCATCGCCGCCACCGCCGACGGGCAGGGCTACGGGATGCTGACCTCCTTCGGGCGACTGCTCCCCTTCGGCGACTTCCCCAGTGACGGGGATGCCTCCGCCCTGGTGCCTGGGCAAGCCGATGGTGGGCATCGCCGCGCACCCGACCGGTGGGTACTACTTCGTGGCGGGCGACGGCGGCATCTTCGCCTACGGCGGCGGCGCCGTTCTACGGCTCGATGGGCGGCCACCCGCTCAACCAGCCGATCGTCGGCATGACGGCCACCCCCACCGGGGCGGGCTACTGACTGCGTGGCCGCCGACGGCGGCCTCTTCGCCTTCGGCGACGCCCGGTTCTACGGCTCCATGGGCGGTCGCCCCCTCGACCAGCCGATGGTGGGCATGACCACCACCCCGACCGGCGCGGTACTGGATGGTGGCTGCCGACGGCGGGATCTTCGCCTTCGGCGACGCCCGGTTCTACGGCTCCATGGGCGGTCGCCCCTCAACCAGCCGATCGTCGGCATGGCGGCCACGCCCACCGGGCGCGGGCTACTATCCGTGGCCGCCGACGGCGGCATCTTCGCCTTCGGCGACGCCCGGTTCGCCGGCTCGACGGGCAGCCTGTCGCTGGCCCGGCCGATCGTGGGGATGGCGGCGGCGCCCACCGGGCCCGGCTACTGGCTGGTGGCCCAGGACGGCGGCATCTTCGCCTTCGACGCACCGTTCCTCGGATCGGGGGCCTGATGGCCGCCGACCCCATTGATCCCGACCGGGACCCCGACGACTGGAGGAGACCGTGAGCGCAGCGGACATGGTGGTGACCCTCGGCACCGTGGTGACGGTGGTGGTGGCGGTCCGGTCGACGTGGTCGCCGTGCGGGCTGTCGATGCTGGCGTCGATCACCCCGCTGGCCGAGCGGGGCCGCGGGCACCGGTACCGGTC
>CAWIWK010000059.1:0-89806 GCA_963839605.1 uncultured Acidimicrobiales bacterium
CAACGCGCCAAAGATGGCGGCGTAGGAGCCGTCGACGGTCACGAGGTAGCGCTTGGCCTCGGCGTGGCCCGCCACGAGATGGGCCACCCGCGCACCGAGCAGCGCTGCGACGAGCGCCGCACCCACCCGGGCATGGTCGCCGCAGTGCGGGTCCAGGGCGGTGGCGAGGTCGTGGACCAGGCCGGCGGCCACGAGCTCGGGGTCGTCGGGGTGGGCGGCGGCGAGGATCTCCGCCGTCTGCCGCAGGTGCAGGCCGATGGGGAGGAGCTCGTCGCTCGGGGCGCCCTCCGCCGTGCGCAGCGCGTCGGCCAAGCCGGCCACGGTGGAGAACGGCGTGAGCTCGGTCGACGTCCCGTCGTCAGGCGCTCCGTCGTCGGGCGCTCCGTCGTTCGGCGCGTTTTCCACGGGCACAGTGTGCCAGCCCTGGGGCGGCAGAGGCCCGGGACGATCCCCGTTAGGGTCCGCCAGCGCCAGCGGTGTCGGGCGAACGAGGAGGTGGGCCGTGCTTCGGTGGGACAGCGGTGAGGGACTGCGCCGTGAGGCCAGGGGCAGCGAGATGTGGTTCAAGGCCACCGGACCCGACACCCACGGCCGGCTGTCGCTCATGGAGCGCACCCTGCCACCCGGAGGGCGGATGCCCCCCGCCCATCGTCACGCCGCCAACGAGGAGGCGTACTTCGTCCTCGACGGCGTGGTGGAGTTCCACGTCGGCGACGCCGTGTTCGAAGCGCGGCATGGGGCGTTCGTCCTGGTGCCCTCGGGTGATGCCCACACCTTCGGGAACGCCGGCACCGAGGCGGCGCGGCTCCTCGTGATCCACGCCCCCGCCCTCGACGCGTACTTCGAGGAGCTCGAACGGCTGTGGGCGGCACCGCAGCCTCCCGACCGGGCGGCGGAGCTGGATCTGATGCGCCGCCACGGCATGGAACCCGTCTGAGGGCCGACCGGGTGTGCCACCGGTGCCGCGCCCGCCGCGGCGCACCCGGGGTGGCGGCGGGGCTGCCGATTAGCGTGAGCCGGCGATGAAGGCCGGCCCACGGGGACTTCCTCCGTCCGAGAGCTCGCGACCCACCCTGGTGGGAGAGCGGTGGATGGCGGTGACCGGCCACCCCCTCACCGTGCAGGTCGCCGCCCGCGTCCTCGAGGCCGGCGGCAACGCCGTGGACGCGGGGGTGGCGGCGGGGCTCGCCACCAACGTGGTGCAGGTCGACATGTGCAACCTGGGTGGCATCACGCCATCCTCGTGCATCCCGCCGGGTCGTCCGGGGTGATGAGCGTGGCCGGCGTGGGCCGGTGGTCGGAGACGGCCACGATGGCGGCCTATACCGCCCGCCACGGCACCACCATGGACCCCGGCGCCGCCCCCTGCATCGTGCCCGGCGCGCTGGCCGGCTGGCTCAGCGCCCTGGAGCACTTCGGGACGTGGTCCTTCGCCGACGTGGTCGCGCCCGCCGTCGAGCTGGCCACCGAGGGCTTCGTGCTCGACGCCACCGTGGCCTCGGCACTCGACCTCTTCGCCTGGGTCTACGAGCAGTGGCCGTCGTCGGCCGCGCTGTACTGCCCGGATGGCCGCAGGGCGCGGCCAGGCGACCGGCTCGTGCAGGCCGACCTGGGTCGCCTTCTCGGGCGTCTGGCGGCGGCGGAGCACGGCGTCCGCAACGGTTCGGGACGCAGCGCCGGCATCGACGCCGTGCGCCGGGCCTTCTACGAGGGCGAGGTGGCCCGCACCGTCGTGGACTTCGTCACCGCCCAGGGGGGCTTTCTCACCCTCGAGGACCTGACCGCGTTCCGGGCCGAGGTTGCGCCGGCGCCGGCCCGGCGCTTCGCCGCATGGGACGGTGTCACGCTGCACGTCACGCCGCCGGAGTGGTCCCAGGGGCCCGCCCTGCTGCAGGCGCTGGCGATCCTGGAGCGCTTCGACCTCGCTTCGATGGAGCACAACTCGGCCGACTATCTCCACCTCCTGGTCGAGGCCGTCAAGCTCGCCTTCTCCGACCGGGAGCGCCACTACGGCGACGCCCGACCCGTCGACCTCGACGTCTTGCTGAGCGACGGGCACGCCGCGCAGCTCGCCGGGCTGATCCGACCCGACGCTGTGCTGGACGATCTCCCCACGCTGCGCCACCGGGCCGACGACGTCGTCTCCACCACCCATGTCGCCGTGGTGGACGGCCGGGGGACGGCTTTCGCCGTGGCGCCGAGCGACACGTTGGCCATGGGCCCCGTCGTCCCCGGGCTGGGCATCGTGGTGTCGGGGCGCGGCGTGCAGAGCCGCACCGATCCCACCCACCCCGCCGCCCTCGGGCCCGGCCGCCGTCCCCGGGTGACGCCGTCCCCGGCCATCGCCCTCGGGATCGACGGATCGGTGTGGCCCGTCACGTGCCCCGGCGGTGACGTCATCGTGCAGGCCATGGTGCAGGCCTTCCTCAACGTGTCGGTGTTCGCCATGACCGATCAGCAGGCCGTGGAGGCGCCCCGGGCGGTGTCGTTCGCGTCCCCCGAATTCCTTCTACCCCCACGGGCACGACGCGGCCATGGTGGCGGCCGAGAGCCGGATCCCCGCCGACGTCCTTCAGGATCTGGCCCGCCGTGGCCACGACGTGCGCCTGTGGCCGCCCTACGAGTTCGAGGCCGGATCGGTGGGCATGATCCGGTGGTGGCCAGGTGACGGCCGCCCCGTCCTGCGGGCGGGCGCCGATCCACGCCGTGCCGCCTATGGGCTGGGCCGCTGAGCTTCGACGGGCCGAAGGTGAAAACGGCAACTCCCCACGGACCCCGTCGTCGGGAGCCGCGGGGAGTCACCCCGGTCACGATCTTCGAGCGGCCCGGCGGTTGGCGTTCTTGGCCCTGAGGACGAACTTGTACACCCGGTCGCGGTCCGTCTTGAGCGCCGTTCCCGATATGAGTAGTGGCAGTGGGAGTCGTCGCATGCCGAGCCCACCGTGCACGTCGGCGCTACGGGAGATCCTCGATCATCCGGATCACGTCCTCGCGGCGGTACCCGAGGTGCCGGGCCGTTCCGAGGAGATCCCGCAGTTGGGAGAGCAGCGCACCGTGCTCGGGAGCACCGACGACGGTGATGCCGCGACCCCGGCGGAATTCCAGGAGTCCCTCGTCCCGCAGGATGTGCATCGCCCGCAGCACGGTGTTCTTGTTCACCCCCAGCACGGCGGCGATGTCCTTGACGAGCGGCAGGCGCTCACCGGGGGCGGCCTCGCCGTCGGCGATGGCCCGCCGGATCTCGGCCGCCACCTGGTCGTGGAGGGGCACCGGTTCCGACCGGTCGACGTTGACAAGGAGCATGGTACTAGTAATAGTAGTGCCATGAAGCCGGGCTCGACAACGCTCGTGGGTCCCGCGCCGGCACCCGTCTCGCTCCGAGGGATCGACGCCGAGGCGCTGTTCGAAGAGGCACGCAGCCGTCGGCGTCGACGTCGTCGGCAGATCTCCGGCGCTGTTGGCGCCGTCGTCGTCGTCGTCGTGGTGGCGGTGGTGATCGGCGGCATCGCCCGTACCCACCACGATCCGGTGACGGCGGGCGCGCCGCCCCCTGCCGGCGCCGTCCACTCGGGGAGCGTCCGCTTCTATGTCGAGCAATCGGCCGCCATGTCCCCGACCCTGCACCCCGGTGACCGGCTCAGCGTGGACGCCGGGTTCCGAACCCTGCAGCGAGGAGATGTCGTCGTCTTCGATCCCCCGAGCGGGTTCTTCCGGGTTCCCCCCGTCGTCCCGGAGATCAAGCGGATCATCGGCCTTCCGGGAGAGACGATCTCGTCGTCGGACGGCACCGTGCTCATCGACGGAAGGCCGTTGTCGGAGCCCTATCTCTCCCGAGGAGGGGCTTTCGGATCGCCGCTCGCCACGCAGGTCGTCCCGGCAGGTCGGTACTACGTCTTGGGAGACAACCGGTCGGACTCGGCGGATTCCCGCTTCTTCGGCCCGGTCGCGGCACGGTCGATCATCGGTGTCGTCACAGCGATCGTCTCTCCCTCGTCACGGGCCGGCCCGATCTCGAGGTGACGTCAGGGCTCGAGCACACGCCTCGAGGGGACGACCGCATCGAGCACCCCGAGGTGCACGACGTGGTAGCGGATCGAGCAATTGCGTGAGCCACGTCTCGAACAGCTGCTCGGTGTACACGCCGGGACCGGGCTGGGGATTCGAGAACGTGGCGCTGGCGGCGGCGATGTCGTCGGGTGAGAAGAAGAGCCACGCCGGATCGGAGGATGCCGACACCCTTCGACGCAGGGCGGGCCAGCGATCCACGTCGAGCGGCGAGGGGCTGACCGTGATCCGGCCGTCGCCGATGAACTCGAGGTCGTAGGCCGTCCAGTAGTCGCCGAAGGCATCGGTGAGGTGATGCTCGGCCATGGCGTCGACGACCTGGCGCATGGGGGCGTTCGGATCGCCCCATCCCGAGAAGAAGGTCGTCGGCGCGCTCGGGACACCGCCGGCCCGCGCCGTTGCGGCGGTGAGCAGCGTCGCACCCACGACGCCGAGGCTCGCCCCCGCCAGTGCGATCTTCCGAACAGCGCCGTCGCTTCTCGCCGGCACCGCTCCCCCTGCGCCGGCCTGCGGACCGCCGGGCGCCAAGGCCAGGGCCGACAGGGGGACGATCATGAACGACAGGTACAGGCCGTACCGACCGTCGACCCAGTAGCTGGTGGCGGAGACGGCGGCGCACAGGAAGGGATAGGTGACCACGCCTGCGGCGAGCGCCAGTGGCACGAGACGACGGGACCGGTTCCGCGTGATCCACACCGCCCGCACGAGCGCCACGACCACGACCACGAGAAGCAGGGCGAAGAGCAGCTGCCCGGTGGAGGTCCCCCACGCCCAGGACCCGCCGGGCACCGTCCGCACCCCGAGGGCGACGGGCAGGGTCTTGTGGAAGAACACCGACAGCCGGGCGCCGTAGCCGAGGCTCGCTCCGGCGGGCAACGCCGATGTCTTGAGCGAGGCGAAGCCCGAACCCACGTTGGCGTACCACCACGGAAGGGATCCGACGACGGCGCCCCCGAGGGCACACGCCGTCGCTGCCGCCCGGCCGCGCAGCCGGGGCCCTGTCGCCTCGACGGTCTCGGCAGGGAGACGCCCCGCCCACCGCCACCAGCCGACCAGCAGGATCAGGCACGGGGGCACGAAGTACAGGATCTCGGGCGACGCCCACCACCCGGCGCCGAGCGCCAGGCCGAGCAGGCCGAAGGTCCACAGCCCGCCCGCCCGCCGCTGCGCCCGGACGGCGCAGAGCACGGCCGCCAGGCCGCAGCACAACGTGGCGTAGCGGAACCCCAGCTCCCACGCCGAATTCCACACCACCGTGTACGGCCACACCCAGGCCACGGCCCCGGCCACGAGCGTGACGCCGGCGTCCGGCGCCGCCTGTCCGCACGATGGCCGCCACCAGCACCGCCGCTGTCGCCGCCAGCACCGCCGCCGTCACGTTGAGGGCCATCGGGCCGTCCCCCCCAGCCGCAGCGCAAGGGCCGCCGGATACGGTTCGACGCCGCCGTAGAACTGACCCCAGTAGAAGGCGGTGAAGTGCCCGGCGTCGATCTGCCGGGCCATCAGCCCGACGACGGCCTCGTCACCGAAGAGGGGCAGGTGCACGAGAAGCCAGAGGCGCAGGACGGCGCCGTAGGCGATGGCGAGGATCGCCAGGACGACCGGAGCGAACCGCCACAGCTGCCCGGAGCGGGTGGGGGTGCGCGGCTCGTCACGTCGCCGGTGGCGTGGGCTGGTCGAGGTGGGCGCAGGCGTGGAGGACGTGCCGGGACCTCCATCGTCCTGTCGGGCCATGTCGGGCTCGTCTCCGGCTCCATCTGACTTCGGCGGCCACAGGTTAGGCCGCCGGTGCTGCAGTCGCAGGCTCCGTTGCGGATCACCGACGTGATGGCCTTGTCGCACACGACGCGCGGGTCGTAGGCAGCCTCGCGCTCGGCCTCGTCGGCACGGCGCATGTCCGTCGGGCGCCCCGAACGGCCCCGGCCGAGGCGCGGACCAGGGTTCCGGGCATCGGGAGGTCGGGCGGGGCGTCGAACGACCGCGGTGCTGATCACGGACGAGATCGGTGGGCCGACCGCCCGAGAAGTACCGGTCCTCGTGCCTCTCGTAGGGGTCCGAGTACCAACCCTGGGCACGTCTCCGGGGGATCGCCATGCCTCAGTTTACCTAAAGTTCACCTTTCGTTCACCTTTAGATAACCCGAGGCCGGCGGGGCGCCCTGGTCCGGGGCGTCAGGACCGCCTGGACTCGAGCGCCTCGAGAAGGTCGTCGGGGACGTGCAGGTCGCCCAGCCCCGTGCCGACGTGGAGCCCCTTCTTGAACGTGCCGTGGAAGTCCGAGCCCCCGGTGGCCACGATGCCGGCCCGCTCGGCCATCCGGCGCAGGCCGGCCCTCTGCTCGGGCGTATAGGTGCCGTACACCGCCTCGATGCCGTCCAGCCCGGCGCCGGCCAGCTCGGTCACCAGCTGCTCGAGCGCCGGCGGCCCGAGGCCGGTGGACAGCGGATGGGCGAGGACGGCCACGCCCCCCGACCGATGGGCGAGACGCGCCACGTCGGGCGGGTCCAGTCGCGCCTTGGGCACGTAGGCGGGCCGGCCGTCGCCCAGCCACCGGTCGAAGGCGTCGTCCACGTCCTCGGCCACACCGGCCTTCACGAGGGCCCGGGCGAAGTGGGGCCGACCGACCCCGGCCTCGCTCCCCGCCTCGGCCACCACGTCCTCGTAGCGGATGCCGGTTCCCAGCTCGACGAGACGGGCCGCCAGGGCCTGGTTGCGCTCGGCCCGGTCGCCGCGCAGCTCGACGAGCTCGTCCTGGAGGGGCCCCTCGCCCGGCTCGACGAAGTACACGAGGACGTGGACCGAACCCGCCACCCGTTCCTCGCCCGGCCCCCGGCGCGGCTTGCGGCACGACACCTCGCAGCCCGGCACCAGGCGCACCCCATGGCGCGCTGCCGCCGCGCCCGCCTCCTCCAGCCCGTCCAGGCTGTCGTGGTCGGTGAGGGCCAGGCTCGCAGCAGCCCGCCGCGGCCGCCAGCTCCACCACCCGGGCCGGGGTCTCCGGAGCCGTCGGAGACGGTCGAGTGGGTGTGGAGGTCGATCACGCCCGGAGGCTACCTGTGCCGCCGCCCGCCCCCACCAGCCACGACGCGAAGGACCGTCACGACCGGCTGGCAAGGTAGGCTCGATGACGCGGCGAGGAGAAGCGCCGGGGGTGCGGGGAGGCCCCTGAGACGTCCGGCGCGGTGAGGGCAACGCGATGAGGGCCCGGTGAAAGAAGCCTGTGGCGTCTTCGGTGTGTACGCCCCGGCAAGACCGTGGCGCAGCTCACCTTCGACGGCATGTACGCCCTGCAGCACCGTGGCCAGGAGTCGGCCGGCATGGCGGTGAGCGACGGCGAGGCCATCACCGTGGTGAAGGACATGGGCCTCGTCACCACCGTCTTCGACGAGCGCACCGTGTCGTGCCTCCCCGGGCACCTCGCCATCGGTCACACCCGCTACTCGACCACCGGCGCCTCGGAATGGCGCAACGCCCAACCGGTCTTCCGGCCGTGGGCCGGGCCGGGTTCGCCCTGGGGCACAACGGCAACCTGACCAACACCGCCCAGCTGGCCGAGCAGGCGGGCATGCTCCCCGGCGTGGTCGCCTCCGACAGCGACCTCGTGGCCGAGCTCCTCGCCTGCGGCCGACGACGGCGTGGGACGGCTTCCCCGACGAGATCGAGGCGAGCGGACCGGCCGTCGGGCCGACGCTCGACGTCGGACGACCCTCGAAGACGCCCTGCGCCAGGTGCTGCCCACGGTCGAGGGCGCCTTCTCCTTCGTCCTGCTCGATGCCACCCACCTGGTGGGGGTGCGTGACCCGAACGGCTTGCGCCCCCTGTGCCTGGGCCGGCTCGGTCCCGCCGAGGCCCCCGAGGGATGGGTGATGGCGTCGGAGACCCCGGCGCTCGACATCGTGGGCGCCACTTCGTCCGCGAGATCGAGCCCGGCGAGATGGTGATCGTCGACGCCAAGGGCGTGCGCTCCGAACGGCTCGTTCTCGGCCGAGCGCATCGACCCGCACCTGTGCATCTTCGAGTTCGTGTACTTCGCCCGGCCCGACAGCCTCCTCTACGGGCGCGAGGTGCACGGCGCCCGGCGGCGCATGGGCGAGCTCCTGGCCTCGCAGGCTCCGGTCGACGCCGATCTCGTCATGGGCGTGCCCGAGTCGGGCATGCCCGCCGCCGAGGGATATGCCGCGGCGAGCGGCATCCCCTACGGCCAGGGCCTGGTGAAGAACCGCTACATCGGCCGCACCTTCATCGCCCCGGACCAGGCGGCACGCGTCGACGCAGGGGTGCGGCGAAAGCTCAACCCCCTGCCGCGAGAACATCGCCGGGAAGCGCATCGTCGTCGTCGACGACTCGGTCGTGCGGGGCACGACGAGCGCGCCGTGGTGCGCATGCTCCGCGAGGCCGGCGCAGCCGAGGTGCACCTGCGCATCTCGTCGCCGCCGCTTCGCGTGGCCGTGCTTCTACGGCATCGACACCCCCGACCGCGAGCGAGCTGCTGGCCGCCGAGCGCGCCGTCGGCCGAGATGGCCGAGTTCCTGGACGTCGACTCGCTCGAGTACCTGTCGCTCGACGAACCTGGTGGCCGCCATCGGCGTCCCGGAGGCGGGCTTCTGCACCGCGTGTCTCACCGGTGACTGTCCCGTGCCGGTCCCGGTCGATCGCTCGGGCACGGGCGTCAGGGCCGACCGCGGCGCCGCCGGCACCGCCTGACGTGCGGCGGCGGAGCGTGGCCGCCGGGGGGCCCGCCACCTACGCCGCCGGCCGGGGTCGACATCGGCGCCGGGGAGCCTGGCGCGTGGACCGCATCCGCGACGCCGTGGCCTCGACCGCGCCGACCCGAGGTCGCTCGGGGGGATCGGCGGCTTCGGGGGGCTTCGCCTTCGACCCCGTCCGCTACAGCCGGCCCGTTCTCGTGTCGTCCACTGACGGGGTGGGCACCAAGTCGCTCGTGGCCACCGCCGCCGGGCGCTACGACACCATCGGCGTGGACCTGGTGGCCATGTGCGTGGACGACATCGTCTGCTCGGGGGCCGAGCCGCTGTTCCTGCTCGACTACATCACCACCGGCAAGATCGATCCCGAGCAGATGGAGCAGCTCATGTCGGGCGTGGCCGACGGGTGTCGCCGGGCGGGTTGCGCCCTGCTCGGCGGGGAGATGGCCGAGCATCCCGGCGAGCTGGCACCGGGCACTTTCGACCTGGCCGGCTTCGCCGTCGGGGCGGTGGAAGGCGACGCCATGCTCGGGCCCGAGCGCGTGGAGGTGGGCGACGTCCTCGTCGGGCTGGCGTCACCCGGCATCCGGTGCAACGGCTACACGCTGGCCCGTCACGTCCTGCTCGAGCGGGCGGGGATCGCCCTCGACGACCCCGCCTGGGACGGTGCCGGCCACACCCTGGCCGACGAGCTGCTGCGCCCCTCGGTCGTCTACGCCCCCGCCGTGCGTGGCGCCATCGGCGCCGCCGAAGTGCACGCCGCCGCCCACGTCACCGGGGGCGGCATCCCCGGCAATCTGGTCCGCGCCCTGCCGCCGCACTGCGACGCCGTGGTGGAGCGCGGCTCCTGGGAAGAGCCGCGCATCTTCGCCGAGATCCGCCGTCTGGGCGACGTGGACGAGGGCGAAATGACCCGGGTGTTCAATCTCGGCATCGGCATGATCCTCGTGGTGCCCGCGGCGCACCAGGCCGCCGCCCTCGAGGCGCTGCGCCTCGCCGGCGCCCCCGCCGCCGCCGTCGGCAAGGTCACTGCCGGCACGGGCACCGTGCACATGGAGGGGGCGTGACCGGTCACGGCGGACCCGGGCCCGACGCCCTCGACGGGCTGCGCCGGCACCTCATGGAGCACTCGGTGCGCACCGGCGATTTCGTCTTGAAGTCGGGCCGGCGCTCCACCTGGTTCATCGACTCCAAGCAGACGGTGTGCCGTCCGGACGGCATGCTGCTCGTGGCCGACGCCGTCCTGGCCGTCGTGCCCCCCGAGGCGACCGCCATCGGCGGCCTCACCATGGGGGCCGATCCCGTCGCCTTCGTCACGGCCGGCGTGGCCGCCGCCCGGGGCCGGGCCCTCAAGGCGTTCAGCGTGCGCAAGGAGGCCAAGGACCACGGCGGCGGGGGCGCTGGCCGGGGCCCTCGACCCCGGCGACCGGGTGGTCGTCACCGAGGACACCGTCACGCGGGGCACGTCGCTGCTCGAGGCGGTCCACGCCGTGCGGGCCGCCGGGGCCGAGGTGGTGCTGGCGGTGGCGGTGGTGGATCGGGGCGGTGCCGCCTTCGACCTGCTCGGCGGCGAGGGCGTCGCCTTCCGGGCGCTGCTCGGCGCGCCCGACCTCGGCTTCGACTACGACGAGCGCTGAGAGGGCGGCTCCTCGCCCCCAGGACGGGGAGCTCCCGATGGGCATTCCGGCGGGCCGTTCGGCTCTATTGGACGGCGGCCGGGCCAGGCAATGTGAACAGTGTGGTAGTCGACTCTTCAGGCCTGGAGATCCTCATCGAGGAGCAGTGCCTGGACCTCCTGTCAGGGGCTTCCCTGGGGCGGATCGCCGTGACCGTGGGTGCGGTGCCCGCCATCTTCCCCGTCAACTACCGCCTGCTCGACGGCCAGATCCTGTTCCGGACCGGCGACGGCACGAAGCTCCACCACAGCTCTGACAACTCCGTCGTGGCCTTCGAGGTGGACCAGGTGGACCCGTCCACCCACGAGGGCTGGAGCGTGCTCGTGGTGGGGGTGGCCCGCGAGGTGAAGGACCAGGAGCGGGCGGGGACGATGCTCCACACGCTCCCCCGACCGTGGGCACCGGGTGAGCGCGACCACGTCATCGCCATCATCCCCGAGTTCGTGTCGGGCCGGCGCATCATGGGCGCCGGGTAGCAGGCGCCCGGGCTCGAAGGGGGAGGCCTGCCGGTCGGCGGGCGCCACCGGATCGGTGTGCTCAGGGTTGCGGGGGGATCTCCTTGGCGCGTCCCAGGCTTGCCATGAGCTCGATCCAACCGGGCAGATCACCGTTCTTGTAGTCGACGTGGTCCTTCAACTCGGGGGGCACGAAGAACTCGAAGCCGTCGGTCTCGAGCGCATCGGCGATGCCCGCCGCGGACTGCTCGGCGGTCACGAAGTCGGTGGGCAGCCCGGGCAGCTCACCGGGGCGCTGGCCCCAGATCTCCGTCTCGATGGCACCCGGTTGCACGAGCTTGATCTCCACGGGCGAGCCGGCCAGGTCCATCGCCGCCGATTCGCTCCACCCCGACACGGCGAACTTGGCCGCGCAGTACGCCGACTCGTGGACGATGCCGAACCGTCCTCCGCCGCTCGCCACGTTGACGATGGTGCCCGAGCCGCGCTCGAGCATGAGCGGCAGCAGGGCGAGGTTCATCCTGATGGGCGACACGAAGTCGGTGCGCAGGACCTCGTCGACGTCCTGCGCGGTGTGGTCAGTCACGAACTTGCGCTTGCCCATCGCCGCGTTGTTCACCAGGCAGTCGAGCCCGCCGAAGGCCTCCCACACGTCGTGCACCAGCTGCACGGCGCGGTCGGGGTCCGACAGGTCGACCACCCACAGGCGCGACGCCGGGGCGTACGTCTGACACCGGGACAGCGTCTCGGCCAACCGGTCGGCACGGCGTGCCGCGATGGCCAATGTGGCGCCCCGCTCGGCCAACTGGGGCGCCAGAGCGGCTCCGATGCCCGACGACGCCCCGGTGACGAGGATCGTCGAACCTTTGATCTTCATGTTCCGGCCCCCCGCACTGGGTGAGAGGCCCGCGTCGTCAGCGGCGGCGCGCCGTGGTCTTCTTGGCCGTGGCGCGGCGCACGGTCTTCTTGGCCGTGGTGCGCTTGGCCGTGGTGCGCTTGGCCGTGGTCTTCTTGGCCGCGGTGCGCCGGACCGGTGCCTTGCGGGCGGGCGCCTTCTTGGCCACCTTGCGCGCCGTGGTCTTCTTGGCCGTGGTGCGCTTGGCCGGTGCCGCCTTGCGCGGCGCGGCGACGGCGGCCGTCTTGCCCGCCGCACGAACGGCCTCGTCGCTCGTGGGGAACGAACCACGGCGCAGCTTCGGCGCGATCGACGGCGCCATGACCGCTTCCTTGAACGCCTTCACGGGCGTGATGCGCGCCTTCTTGGAGGCCTTGATGCGGATGGCCTCGCCGGTGGCGGGGTTGCGGCCCATGCGGGCGGGACGGTCGACCTTGACGAACTTGGCGAAACCGGTGATGGCCACCGGCTCACCTTGGGCGACCACTGCGGTCACGACGTCGGTGAAGCCCTCGAGGACACTGGACACGGTCCGGAGGTCCACATCGGCATGGACGGCAACCGCTTTGGCAAGCTCTCTTTTGTTCATGGACGGTCATTTTGCTCTACGGCCCCTTACCGCGCCAACACCCTCCGATTCCCGAGCGCGACGGCGCGTCGTCGCGGCCCGCGCCATGGGACCCGACCGGGCCCCACCGGCGGGCCCTGAAGCGCCCACCGGCGGGGCCCGGAGTGTCCGGCGGGCCCCGTCACACCCCGAGGAAGCTCCCCGACTGGTGCTGCCACAGTCGGCTGTAGAGGCCGGCCTGGCCGCCCCGGAGCAACTCCTCGTGCGTGCCCTGCTCCACCACGCGTCCCCGCTCGAGGACCACGATGCGGTCGAGCCGTGACACCGTGGCGAGGCGGTGTGCCACCACCAGTGCGCTGCAGTGCTCCATGAGCGACCACAGCGCCTCCTGGACGAGGACTTCCGACTCCGAGTCGAGGGCGGAGGTGGCCTCGTCGAGCACGAGCACAGGCGCTTTCTTGGCCATGGCCTGGGCGATGGCCACCCGCTGGCGCTGACCCCCGGACAGCTTGAGGCCACGCTCCCCGACCACCGTGTCGTAGCCGTGGGGCAGGCGCTCCACGAACTCCTCCACGTGGGCGGCCCTGCCCACCGAGCGCACCACGTCCATGTCGGGCGGACCCTCCATGCCGTAGCAGATGTTCTCGGCCACGCTGCGGTGCAGCATCTGGGGGTCCTGGGGGACGTAGGCGATGTGGCGCCGCAGCGACTGCTGGGTCACGGTGGCGATGTCCTGGCCGTCGACGAGGATGGCGCCCCCGTCGACGTCCATGAAGCGCAGGAGCAGCTTGGTGAGGGTGGTCTTGCCCGACCCTGACGGGCCCACCAGGCCCACGTGCTCGCCCGGCGCCACGCACAGGTCGAGTCCGTCGAACAGCGGCGCGGCCGGCCCGTGGCCGAACACGAGGCCCCTGAATTCCACCCGTCCGGTGCCCACCACCAGGCCCGGGGCCCCCGGCTCGTCGACGATCTCGGGCCCGGTGTCGGCAACGCCCACGAACTTGGCGCAGCGACCGAGGGCCCGGGACATGGACCGCACGTGCTCGAAGGACTCCTCGAGGCTGCCCCCCACGAAGGTGGCGTAGAACAGGATCAGGTACACCGATCCCGCCGCCACCACGTGGTGCAGGGCGAGGACCACCCCGACCAGGATGGCCGCCCAGTTGAGCACGGCCATGGACGACTCCATCTGCAGGCGGGTGGTGGTGAAGGCCCGCCGGGCCCGGAGATCGGCGGTCATGGAGGCGGCGACGAGGTCCCGCACGTGGCCCTTCTCCTCGTCCTCGGCCGCCTGGGTCCGCACCGCGGTGAGGTTGGCGATGGTGTCGGCGATGACGCCCGTGGCCCGGCTGTGGGTGTCGGAGAACTCCTTCTCGGCCGCGATGACGATGCCCATGCGGCGCCGCAGCACGGCCCCGAACACGAGCACCAGGGCCGCTATGACCAGGGCCACGGGCCAGGCGAAGACGGCCAGGACGATCACGGCGCCGAGGACGGTGACGACGATGCGCAGGACCCCCCACGTCATGGTGTCGATGAGCTCGACGAAGGCCCAGCTGAAGGTCTCGAGCGTCGAGATCACCTCGCCGGCGGGGCGGTCGGTGTGCCAGCGGTGGCTGAGGCCGACCAGGTGGTCGTAGCCGTTGGTGATGGACCGGCAGAACGAGCGCAGCGCCGCCCCCCAGTTGAGCCACCCGCCCACCCGCCACAGGGCGGTGGAGGCGACCAGGGTGGCGGCGTAGGCGATCACCACCGGTCCGAAGTCGCGCCACAGCGAGCCGTGGGCGGGAAGGCGCGACAGCCGGGCCAGGAGCACGGCGAAGATGACGGGCCCGGCCACGGCCGTGGACAGCGTCCCGAGCACGATGGCGGCGGAGCTGATGGCGAAGCTGGCGCGGTCGGGCTGCAGTTGGCGCCAGCAATAGGCCAGCGTGCGGCGGGTGGTTGCAGTGGGGAAGCGTGTGCTTTCACCCATGGCGTACTCCAGGTGGGAAGGTGCGTAGCGATCGAACGCACCGATCGAGCGGGATGGGGACCCGGGATGGGGACCGTCGGAGAGAAGACGGATGCAGGGAGATGCGCCCTGGGGAGAGACGGTGGCTGTCGGTGCCGTCGTGGTCGTGCCACGGTCACGCCGAAGCTGCGTCGCCCGGAGAGCGGATCCGCCCCGGTCGGCCGGGTCAGCCCGGCCGGTTCGCCTGGAAGCGGCTCAGAAGCCGCGCAGGCGGAAGAGCGGCCCGGCCATGCGGGGGCTGCCCATCGGGCCGCCCGTGACAGGCGGCTCCGTTACCTCGATGGGCGTGAACCCGGCCGGGCAGCCACTGAAATCAGTCGTTGCCGTCATCGAGTCACCCCTTCCGGTCGTCGTCGTCGACGAACCCGGCCACGATAGCGCGCCCCGCCTCCGAGGGGAGCCCGGGCCCTCCGCCGCCGCGGCGGGCGCGGCGGCGGGCGCCGGTGGTCGGGACCGGCGTCGATCCGGTGACCTCACGCTTTTCAGGCGCGCGCTCTACCAACTGAGCTACCCGACCGTGTTTCGGCCGTCGACACCGAGGTGTCTCCGGCGGCGGTCCTGACGGGATTTGAACCCGCGACCTCCGGCTTGACAGGCCGGCGTGCACTCCAGACTGCACCACAGGACCCCGGTCAGCGTGGCCCCACCCGCTGCACCCCCAACGGGATTCGAACCCGTGTTACCGCCTTGAAAGGGCGGCGTCCTCGGCCACTAGACGATGGGGGCTCGACCGATCAGGGCTTTGGCAGGTTAGCAGTCCCCCCGGACGGCCCCACGGGCCCGCCCGCGCCGCCCCCGGCTTCGTCGGACAGGACCCACACCACGCCCTCGGCCGTGTCGCGCACCTCCACCCCCAGGGCGCTCAACCGGTCGCGCACCGCGTCGGCCTCGGCGAAGCGGTGCGCGGCCCGGGCGTCGTCCCTGAGGGCGAGGGCGAGCTCGACGAAGGGCGCCACCACCTCGCTCGGGTCGCGGGTGCCGTGCTCGGCCACCTCGCCCAGCTCCATCACCATGGCCCGGAGGCTGGCCCGGCCGCGGTCGAGGGCGTCGGACTGCAGCGTGTCGGCACTCCACGCCCACAGCTCGTCGTCCAGGCCCAGCACGGCGGCCACCATGGCGGGGGCGTCGGCCGCCGCCATGGCGGTGCGGAACTCCTCCTCGTGGAGGCGCACGGCGTCGAGCAGCGGTGGACCGCCCGCCTGGGGAACGACGAAGGCACCGCCCGTGGCCGCACCTGCGTCCGGCGCCACGCCCACGGCGTCTTTGCCCGTGCCCGTGCCCATGCCCGTGCCGCCCCCCGACCCACCCGCCGCCAGCTCGGAGGCCAGCTCAACCACGTGCTCGAGGTGGAAGGCCGGGCCCGGCTCGAGGCGGGCCGAGCGGCCCCGCACCCGCACCGTGACGCCACCGCGCCCGGTGACGAGCGCCGTGCCGGCATCCAGGTCGATGCACAGCGCCGTGTGCTCGTCCACCCCGACCACGAACGTCCCCGGTGCGAGCTCGGCTTCCAGGGTGGCCAGGCGGTCCTCGCCCAGGTAGCAGAAGCGCGTGTCGTGGGTGCCGCCTTCGGCGTTGTCGTAGTGGGGGATGAGCACCACGGGAAGCCCGAGCGCCGACAGCAGGTCGAGCCCGGGCAGCCAGTGGGGGTCCTCGCCCACCTTGTAGATCTCGTACACGGGGACGGTGGCCACCCCGAGCGTGAGGGCGGCGGCGGAGGCGAAGGTGACGGCCCCTCCGTGGGCCAGCTTCTCGCCCAGGACCCCGGGCACGAGCGTCTTCTCCCACTGGCGCAGGGCGTAGCTGGGGCTGCCGGGTCCGGCGAAGACGAGAGGGGCGGCCACCATGCGGGCCACGAGGGCGTCGCCGCCCGGCCCCTCGAGGTCGGCGGCGCGCCGCATGCCGGCGGTGTCGAGGGTGGCCCCCACGCTGTCGCGGAAGTAGGTGACGGCCCGGGCCGCGATCTCCGCCGCGTTGGTCTGGAAGCCGAAGGGCGTGTCGAGCAGCAGCCCCCGCACGGGGCCGGGACCGAGCCGCTCCACCACGCTCCTGTGCACCTTGGCCATGGTGGGGGCGGTCTCCCCCGACCCCATGATGGTGAGCAGGCGTGGTGTCACAGCGCCTCCGACAGGGAGCCCACGATCTCGTCCTGCAGCATGCTCAGGTACTGGTACACGGTGAACTGATCGGCGGCGGGGTCGCCCGGCTCCACGCCGGCGAAGTCCTCGGTCACGTCGAGGGCGGTGCCCACGAGCAGGCGCAGCACCTCCAGGGCGCCCAGCCAGGCCTGCAGGTCGCTCTCGTCCAGCGTGGGGGCGTCCACCGTGGCCACCAGGGTGTCGAGCACCAGGCGGTGGTGCTCGAGGAGCTGCGCCCCCATCATCTCCCGGTAGTCGTGCTGGGCCGTGTCGTCGTCGGTGTAGGCCACCGGGAAGAGCCGGCGCGCCGCGGGCTCGTCCTCGGCCACGAGCTCACGCACCTCGCCCGGGAGCATGCGCAGCAGGTCGCGCTCGGGGGCCTCGAGCCCGGGGCGGAAGCGACCGTGGCGGTCGCGGGCGAAGCGCCGGCGCCCCATTACGACGACTGTTCCATGGTGGCCCACAGCCCGTGCTCGTGGAGTCGGAAGACGTCGAGCTCGGCACGCTCGCGTGGCCCCGAGGTGACCACCGCCCGTCCCTTGTGGTGGACGTCGAGCATGAGCTTGGTGGCCTTGTCCCTGCTGTAGCCGAACAGCTTCTGGAACACGTAGGTGACGTAGGACATCAGGTTGATGGGGTCGTTCCACACGATGACCAGCCACGGACGGTCGGCACGGGGCTCCTCGCCTCCCTCGGGGCGGTCGACCTCGACCGGCTGGACCTCGGTCAGGGGCCCCGTCATGGGCGGGCCGGCGACACCGTGACCGGGGTGGGCGTGGCCGCGCCCCGCGGCGGTGCGCCGCCGGCGACGGGGGCGGTCTCCGGACCGTGCCTGGTCAGCCCGTCGTAGAACCACAGCATCGCCGTCCACACCACCGCGGCCCCGAGGACGTGCACCCCGACGAGGAGGGCGGGGAGGTGGCTGAAGTACTGCGTGTAGCCGATGACGCCCTGGACGGCCATGGCGGCCACGAGCAGCCGGGTGCGCATGAGCACCTGCTCGGGAGCGCCGTTGCGGGCCAGGAGCACGAGCAGCCCGAGCGTCAGGCCCACCAGGACGAGCACGATCCCGGAGTGCACACGGGCCATGTCGGCCAGCGGGACGGGCACGCGCTTGGCTCCCACCCCCCCGGCGTGGGGGCCGGCACCGGTGGTGGCCGTGCCTGCCGCCACGGCCAGGGCGAGCAGGCCCAGCATGACCCGGCTCACCAGCATCTCCTGGCGACCGACCAACCGCCGGGTCGACGCCGCGCCGCCGGCGCGGCCCGTGTCGGGGGCGCGGCCAGCCCGGAGGGCGAGCACCACGGCGTCGCTCAGGATGGCGATGCCGAGCAGGAAGTGGCACATGACCACGTAGGCGTTGAGCTTGGTGTACACGACCACGGCCCCGACCACGGCCTCGGCCACCACCCCGCCCACCAGGCCCGCCGACAGCCACACCAGGTCGCGACGCCGGGGGGTGCGGCGCAGGGCGGCGAGGAGGGTGAGGACGGCGAAGACGCACAGCACCACCACCACCATGCGGTTGCCGAACTCCACCACGGGGTGCAGCGACAGCGCCGGGGTCAAATGCTCCCGGGAGCACGTGGGCCAGTCCGGACAGCCGAGCCCCGAGTCCGACAGGCGGACGGCCGCCCCCGAGACGATGTTGAGCGCCACCAGCACCAGCGCCACCTGGGTGATGCGGAGCAATCGCGAGGGGCTGACGTCGGGCAGGTGCACCGGGGGACCATCGTACCGGCGCCCCGTTCGGGCCTCCCCGGGCGCCCTCCGGCCCTGACATTGTCCCGTCCGAGGAGGCCGCCGTAGGCTCGCCCCGATGTCCTCTCTTTCTGCCGCGGTCCCCCGCGGGCTCCGGTTGGGTGGCGGCAGGCTGCGCAGCTACGTGGCGCTCACCAAGCCCCGCATCATCGAGCTCCTGCTCGTGACCACCCTCCCCACCATGCTGGTGGCCCGCCGGGGGGTGCCCTCGGTGCTGCTCATGCTGGCCACCCTGGCCGGGGGGGCGCTCGCCGCCGGCGGGGCCAACGCCTTCAACATGGTCCTCGACCGCGACATCGACCAGGTCATGCACCGCACCCGGAACCGTCCCCTCGTCACCGGCGAGGTGACCCCCGTCGCCGCCACCGTGTTCGCCGTGGCCCTCGAGGCGGCCGCCTTCGCCGAGCTGTGGGGGGCCGTCAACCTCCTGTGCGCCGTGCTGGCCGTGTCGGCCACCGCCTTCTACGTGGTCGTCTACACGATCCTGCTCAAGCGCCACTCGAGCCAGAACATCGTCATCGGCGGAGCGGCGGGAGCGGTGCCGGTGCTCGTGGGGTGGGCGGCGGTCACCGACCGGTTGGGCGTGGGCCCCGCTCGTGCTCTTCGCCGTGATCGTCATCTGGACACCGCCGCACTTCTGGGCCCTCGCCGTTCGCTACCGCGACGACTACGCCAAGGCGAAGGTCCCCATGCTGCCCGTCGTGGCCACCTTCCGGCGCACGGCGCGCCAGATCCTGCTGTACACGGTGCTGCTCGTGGCCCTCACCGTCCTCTTCGCCCCCGTGGGCCACATGGGTGCGCTCTACCTCGTGAGCGCGCTGGTGCTCGGCGCGGGGTTCGTGGTCTTCGCCCTCCGCCTGCTGCGCCAGGAGTCGACCGGTGCCGCCATGGCGCTGTTCCGCTACTCGATCACCTACCTGACCCTCCTCTTCGCCGCCATGGCCGGTGACGTGCTGGTGCGGTTCCATTGACCGACGTGGCCACCCCGGCCGCCGACGTCGGCGCGCCGGGACCAGCGATCTCGACGCGGCGCCGGCGCGGGGTGGTGTGGGGGGCCGGGGCGGTGGTGGTGATCGGCCTGGTGGTGGCGCTTCTCGTCACGAGCGGCACCCCGCTTCGCCGAGCCCCGTCCTTCTCCCTGCCGCGCCTCGGGGGTGGTCCGGCCGTGGGGCTGCCGCTCGGCGGGAAGACGAGCCACCTCCCCGTGGTGCTCACGTTCTTCGCCTCGTGGTGCGGGCCCTGTCACCGCGACCTGCCCGTCATCGCCGCCGCCGCCCGCCGCGAGGAGGCCGCCGGAGGCAAGGTGCAATTCCTCGGCGTGGACGGCAACGACGGTGCCGCCGCCGGGCTCGCCTTCGCCCGCCAGAGCGGCATCGCCTTCCCCGTGGCAACAGACATGGCGAGCGCCGTCGCCCCCCGCTTCGCCCTCGACGGCTACCCCGACACCGTGTTCATCGACGCGTCGGGCAACGTGGTGGGGACGGTGCGGGGCCCGGTGAGCAGCGCCACCCTCGACAGCTGGCTGGCACGCCTCGCGCCGTCGCGCACCTGATCGAAACCGGTCCTCGCACCCGACGCGGATCCGGGCGCGGCCCCCGGCTCAGGTGGCCACCACGGCGAAGCGGGGGGTGACGCCGAGGAGGCGCTCGGGGAGGCCCAGCTCGAGCGCGCCGGCCCATTCGACGTCCCGCAGGCGAACGAGTCGGGGGGCCGACCAGCCCGCCTGCGCCGCCAGCGCGGCCACGGCGCGCGGGTGGGTGCCCGATCCGAGAGGGAGGGCCCGGCGCACATGGGCGGGGTAGGGGGCGTGGTGGTCGTCGGCCCCGCCCCGCGCCTGGCGCAGCCACGTCCGGGCCCTGCCCCGCAGGCGCTCGAGCGGGTCGACGGCGCCCCACAGCGACTCCACCGCCACCAGCCGGCCCCCGGCCGCGGCGGCCCGCCACGCCCGCAGGGCGGCCACGGGGTCGGGCAGGGTCCACAGGACGTGGCGCTCCATGACGGCGTCGAACCCGTGGGGAGGGTCCTCGGCCGGCCCCACCACGACGTCGATGTCGAGGTCCTCGGCCCCCGCCGCGGCCCGAAGGCGCTCGAGCATCCCCGGCGACAGGTCGAGGGCGGTGACGCGGTGCCCGAGGCGCGCCGCCATCAGGCTCAGGAACCCCGTTCCCGCCCCGCAGTCGAGGACGCGGGCCGGCGCCGGAGGCAGGAGCGCCTCGAGCTCCGCCGCCCAGGCCGCCTGCACCGCCGGGCTGCGGGGCCGGTGGCCGGGGGAGTCGTCGTAGGTGGCGGCGTCGTCGTTCCAGTAGGCGCGGATCTCGTCGAGGATGGCCATCCCCGTGTTCTACTTTGGCGCCCGAGTCGAGGAGGCGCACATGGAGATCGAGGGGTCGAGCGTGCTCGTGACGGGGGCGTCGTCGGGGATCGGCGCCGCCCTGGCCCGCCTGCTCGCCCGCCGTGGGGCGACGGTCGGGCTGGTGGCGCGGCGACAGGACCGCCTGGCCGCGGTGCTCGAGGAGTGCCGCCGCGACGCCCCGGGGTCCCGGTCGTGGGTCGCCGACCTCGGCGACGTGGAGTTGGCCGAGCGGGTGGCGGTGGAGGCGTGGGAGGCGTTCGACGGCCTCGACTGCCTGGTGAACAACGCCGGGGTGCCCATGCGCCGCCACACCACCGAGCTCGACTACAGCACCCTGGAGTGGGTGATGCGGGTCAACTTCTTCTCCCCGGCCCGCATGACGATGGCGCTGCTGCCCCGCATGGCGCGGCGCGGTCGGGGATGATCGTCAACGTGTCGAGCGTGGCAGGCAGGCTCGGCAACGCCAACGAGGCCGCCTATTCGGCCAGCAAGTTCGCCCTGTGCGGGTGGAGCGAGGCCATCGCTGTCGACCTCTTCGACTCCCCCATCGAGATCAGGCTGGTCAATCCCGGTCCCATCGACACCGAGATCTGGGACCTCCCCGGCAACGACGACCCGCTCTACTCGGGCCCCAAGATCCCGGCTGCGGAGATGGCCGAGGGCATCGTGACCGCCATGGAGGGCGACACCTTCGAGCACTACGTGCCGGACATGCGCTCCATCGTGGAGGCGAAGACCGCCAATCCCGATCCGTTCATCGAGGGGATGGCGTCGATGCTCCGCCCGGGCACGCCCTGACCGGGGTCCCCTGAACGAGGGCGGGCGCGGCGCTCAGGTGCGCTCGGTGGCTTCGAGGTAGCTCTCGATCCCGGTGGCGATGCCCTGGGCGGCGAGGGCTCGCCACTGCGGGTCCTGCACCAGGGCGGCGTCGTGGGCGTTGCGCATGTTGGCGCACTCGATGAGCACCTTGGGCACGGTGGAGAGGTCGAGGCCGCCGAGGTCCGACCGCTCCACGATGCCGTCCTGGCCGGTGTAGTCCGACGGCGGTTCACCGGTCACCGACGCGAAGGCGTCGCGCACGTCCAGTGCCAACTGGGCCGACGGGGCGACGATGGCCCTGTTGTCGGAGATCGAGCTCACCACGCCGACCGGGGCGTCGACGGCGAAGCCGACGCCTCCCGGCGGCCCGCCGTCGGCATGGATCGACACCGCCGCCGCGGCGTGCAGGTCGTTGGCGATGGCGGCGCGCTCGTTCACGCACGGGCCCACCCCGTCGTCGCTCGTGCGGGTGAGCACCACGTCCGCCCCGGCCGCCTCGAGCAGCGCCTGGGTCTGGACCGCCACCGCGAAGGTGAAGGCGTGCTCGGGGTACCCGTTGTCGGTCGAGGTCCCCGCCGTGTCGCACGGCTCGGTGAAGCCGCCGCCGTCGATGGGCCGGTCGATGGCGCCGGGGTCGGCGCCGTTGCCCCCGTCGTGCCCGGGGTCGAGCACCACCACCATGCCGGCCAGGGGCGGCACCGACACCGACCCCCGGTAGGAGGCGGTCCCGAAGGCGTAGACGCCGCCGTCCGCCCCCGCCAGCCAGTAGCCGGCGCCGTCGGGGGTGGGCGCCACCGCCACCACGGCCCGGTTGAGGACGAGGGCGCCGGTCGAACCCTCGAAGGGGGCGTCGAAGGCGAACACCCCGCCGTCGGAGGCCACCAGCCAGTAGCCGCCCGTGGCCGGGTCGGCCGCCATCGCCACCACCGGGCGGGACAGGGGCCGCCCTCCATGGACCCGGCGAAGGCGGCGTCGCCGAAGGCGAACACCCCGCCGTCCGCTCCGGCCAGGAGGTAGCCGCCGCCGTCGGCGGTGGCGGCCATGCCGATCACGGGGGCATGGAGAGCCAGAGCGCCGGTCGACCCCTCGTAGGGGGCGTCGAAGGCGAACACCCCGCCGTCGGAGGCCACCAGCCAGTAGCCGCCCGTGGCCGGGTCGGCCGCCATCGCCACCACCGGGCGGGACAGGGGCCGCCCTCCATGGACCCGGCGAAGGCGGCGTCGCCGAAGGCGAACACCCCGCCGTCGGAGGCCACGAGCCAGTAGCCGTCGTCGTCGGCGGTGGCGGCCATGCCGACGATGGGAGCGTCGAGGGTGCGCCCCCCCCGTCGAACCATCGAAGGGGGCGTCGAAGGCGAACACCCCACCGTCGGAAGCAACCACCCAGTAGCCGCCGGTCAGCCGGTCGGGGACGACGTCGACCACGGGGGCGTCGCTCGTGGGGCGAGTGGCGTCGACGACGTGGGCCCGGGTCCCGTGCACGCTGCTCCCGGGCCCGCTCCCGGCCCCGCTTCCGGGCACGCCGGTCGAGGCGACCGAGCCCGTCGCCATGAGCACGGCGACGCCGACGACGCCGCACGCCAGTGCCCCGAGCAGCGTGCGCCCCCGACGAGGCCGACCCGTCGCCGTCACGGCGTGCGCCGCGGTCGCGGGCGCGGCCCGCCGCTTCAAGTGCGAGCGCCACGGCACGCACCGGATCGTCGGTGCGCATCACGGCGCCGTCGGCCGCGCCCCGGCGGATCAGCTCCCACGTGCCGACGCCGACGACGGGCGTGCCCGACCGCAGGGCCAGCGCCATCTCCGACAAAGTGCCGTACTCGCCCCCCACCGCCACCACGGCGTCGGCCGCCCCCACCACCAGCGCGTTGCGGGCCTCGCCCAGCCCGGTGGGCAGCGCCACGTCCACGTGGGGATTGGCGTCGGCCCGGTCGTGGCCGGGAAGGATGCCGACGGTGAGGCCGCCCGCGCTCTTCGCCCCCCGGCACGCCGCCTCCATGACACCGCCCAGCCCCCCGCACACGAGCACGGCGCCCGCCTCGGCCACGGCCCGGCCGACGGCCTCGGCCCGCTCGTCGTCCTGCGTGTGTGCGTCGGCGCCGCCCACGACCGCCACGTAGAGGGGGGCGCCGCCGGGGCGCGGGGATCTCGTCACGGCGTGCGCACTCCCGACGGGCTCACTCCCACCGGGCTCACTCCCACAGGGCTCACTCCCATCGGAAGGTGACCGCCGCCGCCAGCGGTGCCGCCACAGCCCAGGTCACGAGCACGAGCCAGGCCCAGCCGGGCACCGACACACCCAGGCCGAGCGCCCGGTGCAGCGCTTCGGCCAGGGCGGCCGACGGCAGGACCTTGGCCACGCCCTGCAACCCGCCGGGCAGCTTGGACAGGGGTGCCAACATGCCGCTCACGAGGAGGAGCACGAGCCACAGCCCGTTGGCGGCGGCCAGGTTGACCTCGGCCCGCAGCACACCGGCGAGGAGGAGGCCGAGGCCCCCGAAGCCGGCGGTGGCGAGCACCACCACCAGCACGGCGAGGCCCAAGCCACCGGCCGTGGGGTGCCAGCCGAGCCCGAGCGCCACGGGGACGAGCACGGCGAACTGCACGGCTTCGACCACGAGGATGGCCACGATCTTGGCGCCCAGGAGGGCGGGCCGGCCGAGGGGGGTCGCCCCCAGGCGCTTCAGCACACCCTGGCCCCGCTCGAAACCGGTGGCGATGCTCAGGTTCACGAATGCGGTGCCCATGACGGCGAGGGCCAGGACGCCGGGTGCCAGGAAGGTGACGGGGTGACCGGTCCCGGTGGGCAGGAGATGGACCTCGGAGAAGAAGACGAGAAGCAGCACAGGGATACCCAGGGTGAGCAGGAGCGACTCGCCCCGCCGCACGGTCATCCCCACCTCGGCCCCCGACTGGGCGGCCAGCCGGCGCAGCGTGCTCATGACCGCCCGCCCCCCGATCCGGCCCGGGCCCGGCGGGGGGGCGACGGCGGGTCACCGTCGTCCTCGGTGGCGGTGACGCGCAGGTAGACCTCCTCCAGCGAGTGCCCGCCCGCCCGGAGCTCGGCCAGGGGGATGTCGCGCTCGGCCATCCACGCCCCGAGCGCGGCGAGGCGGGCGGGCGTGGCCTCCCCCGCCACGCGGTAGGTCCCCGGCGCCTCCTCGGTGACGCCTTGGTCCCCCGCCCCGAGGGCCGAGGCCAGCGCGGCCGTGTCGAGCAGGGGCGGTGCCTCGAAGCGGATACCCCCGCCGGAGGTGGCGGCGAGCTCGGCCACCGTGCCGCGCGCCACGGCGCGGCCGTGGGCGATGATGACGACTTCGTCGGCCAGACGCTCGGCCTCGGGGAGCTCGTGCGTGGTGAGGAGCACGCATGCGCCGCGCCGGCGTGCGGTGTCGATCACGCGCCGCACGGCCAGCCGGCCCTCGGGGTCCACGCCGGCCGTGGGCTCGTCGAGGAAGAGCACCTCGGGCCGGCCCACGAGGGCGAGCGCCAGTGACAGCCGTTGCTGCTCGCCACCGGAGAGCCTTCGCCACGGCGTGCGGGCCACCTCGGCCAGACCGACGAGGTCGAGCAGGGTGTCGGGGTCCTCGGGGTCGTCGTAGTAGTCGGCGAAGAGGTGGAGCACGCGACGGGGTCCCATGACGGGGTAGACACCGCCGCGCTGCAACATGACGCCCATGCGCAGGACGAGGCGGGCGTGGTCGGCCACGGGGTCGAGCCCGAGGACGCGCACCGTGCCCGCGGCGGCGCGCCGGTAGCCCTCCAGGGTCTCCACCGTCGAGGTCTTCCCCGCCCCGTTGGGCCCGAGCAGGGCCAGCACCTGCCCCCGCCGGGCGGTGAAGGACAGGCCGTCCACCGCCGTGCGCGCCCCGTAGCGCACCACCAAGTCCCGGCAGTCGACGGCGACGTCCCCGGAGGACACCCCGGGAACAGGCGGGATCGGCATCGCGGCGAGGCTACCGTTGGCCCACCGTGATCGACATCCGCCTGGCCCGCGACGACCCCGACGGCGTCACCGCCGCACTGGTCCGACCGGGGTGGACCCCGCCGACGTCGGGCACCTCGTCGACGCCGACGGCCGGGCACACGCCGCCGTGGGCCGGCGCGACGCGCTGCGGGCCCGGGTGAAAGAGCTGTCGCGGCAGGTGGGGGAGGCCCGTCGCGCCGGGGAGGACACCCGGGCGGCGGACCTGGCCGAGGAGAGCCGCGTCCTGGGCGAGGAGGAGCGGGCCGCTGACGCCGATGCCGGCGAGGCCCAGGCCGAGGTGCGCGACGTGCTCCTTCGCCTGCCCAACCTGCCCTCGCCCCAGGTTCCCGACGGGCTGACCGAGCAGGACAACGTCATCGTCCGCAGCTGGCCCGACGTCCCGCCGTCCTATGGCGAGCACCAGCGCGTGCCGCACTGGGACGTGGGGGCGGCGCTCGGCATCCTCGACCTCGAGCGTGGCGCCAAGCTGTCGGGCTCGATGTTCCCGCTCTACCGGGGCATGGGGTCGCGCCTCATCCGCGCCCTGACCGCGTTCGCCCTCGACCACCACGCCGACGCCTACGAGGAGATCCGTCCTCCGACGCTGGTGCGCACCGAGACCATGATGTCCACCGGGCACCTCCCCAAGTTCGAGGACGACGCCTACCACCTCGAGCGCGACGACCTGTGGGCCATCCCCACCGCCGAGGTCCCCCTCACCTCCATGTACCGCGGCGACATCCTCGACCAGGCCGACCTGCCGCTGCGGCTGACGGCGGGCACGGCGTGCTTCCGTCGCGAGGCGGGCTCGGCGGGACGCGACACGCGGGGCCTGCTGCGCGTGCACGAGTTCGACAAGGTCGAGCTGTTCGCCTACGCCACGGCCGAGGAGTCTCCGGCCGAGCTCGAGCAGATGGTGGGGCGAGCCGAGGCGTTGTTACGCGAGCTCGGCCTCGCCTACCGGGTGGTCGACCTGTGTGCCGGCGAGCTCGGCATCTCCTCGACGCGCACCTTCGACATCGAGGTGTACGCGCCGGGATGCGACATGTGGCTCGAGGTGTCCTCGGTCAGCTGGTGCACCGACTACCAAGCGCGCCGGGCCAACATCCGCTACCGCCCCACCGATGGTGGGCAGCCCGTGTTCGTCCACACCCTGAACGGCTCGGCCATCGCCTGGGCCCGGGTGTGGGCGGCGCTGGTGGAGACGGGCCGTCGTCCCGACGGATCGGTGGCGTTGCCCGACGCCCTGGCGCCGTACCTGGGTGGGCGCACCGTGGTCGAGGTGCCGGCCCGGTGACCGAGCGCCTGTCATGCTCGCTGCCTGCCGGCGAGCTCGACGAGCGGGCCGAGGAGTGGACAGCGCTCGACCCTCACGTGCGCAGCCGGGGCCGGGTGGCGTCGGGCATACGGATCGAGTTCGACGGGCGCGCCGCCGAGGACGTCGAGCGGCTGGCCGCGGCCGAGCGCTCGTGCTGCGCCTGGGGGAGCTGGTCGGTCACCGTCGCCCCCGACGCCGTCGTGCTCGAGGTCACGGGTCCCGCCGCGCAGGTCGACGCCCTGGCTGCGCTCGTCGGGGCACCGCCGGCCGGCGGGTAGACCGGGTCGCCGCTCAGGCCGGCCCCGGGACCAGCACGCAGCGCGTGCCGCTGTAGATGGTCGGCATGCACTTGTTGCAGTGCACGCACAGCGACTCCGACGACGTCCCGTCGCGCAGCCGTGCCACCAGGTCGGGCTGGCGCAGCAGGGCGCGGGCCATGGCCACGAAGGAGAAGCCCTCGTCGAGCGCCCCCTGCACCGTGGCGAGCCGGTTGATCCCGCCGAGCAGGATGAGCGGCATCGACAGGGCGGCCCGGAACTGTCGGCGTAGGAGAGGAAGAACGCCTCCTCGAAGGGGTAGTCGGGCATGAAGCGCCGCCCCACCAGGCGGAAGCCAGGCGCGCCGGTGCGGGGAGCGGGGCGGCGAACTCGCGGCGCGGCGCCTCGCCCCGGAACAGGTACATGGGGTTGGCGAGCGAGCTGCCGCCCGTGAGGGTGAGCGCGTCCAGGGCGCCGTCCGCCTCGAGCAGGCGGGCCACCTCGACGCTGTCGTCGAGCCACAGCCCGCCCGGTACCCGTCGGCCATGTTCAGCTTGGCCGTCACCGCCGCCCGGTCGCCGACCGCCTCGCGCACGGCCCGACACCTGCCGGGCGAAGCGGGCCGGTTCTCCACGCTTCCGCCCGAACTGGTCGCGCCGGCGGTTCAGCTTCGGGCTCAGGAAGGCGCTCAGCAGGTAGTTGTGGCCGAGGTGGATCTCGATGCTGTCGAACCCTGCCTCCACCACGGCCCGCGCCGCGCCGCGGTAGTCCTCGGTGATCCGCGACACGTCGGCGGCGGTCACGGCGCGGCTGACGGTCCCGAGGGGGCTCACGTGACGTGACGGGGCCAGGGCGGGCGGGCCGTTCGACCGGGGGTTGGCCACGGGCCGGCGTGGCCGAGCTGGGCGGCCACCGCCGCCCCCGTGGCGTGCACGGCGTCGGTGAGGCGCCGCAGGCCGGGGAGCGCGTCGTCGCCCACCACCACGCAGTGGCGGTCGGTGCGGCCCTCGGGCGACACGGCGAGGTACGCCACCGTCGTCATGGCCGCCCCGCCCGCACCCACACGTCGGTGGAAATCGACGAGCGCGTCGGTGACGGCGCCGCGCGGCGACGCGCCCTCGAACGTGGCCGCCTTGATGAACCGGTTGCGCAGGGTGAGGGGTCCGAGCCCGCGCCGGCTCGAACGGCGCCGGGCGGGACCCGTCACGTCCGGTGGAGATCTCGAAGCGGTAGCCGACGCCCCGGACCGGTGGTGATGATGGTGGGCGCCGACGAGTCCGGCCTCGACGTGGCTCCGCAGCCGCTTGATGTGGACGTCGAGCGTCTTCGTGTCGCCGACGTAGTCGGACCCCACACACGGTCGATGAGCGTGTCGCGGGTGAGGACCCGGCCCGCGTTCTCGATGAGCAGCGACAGGAGCTCGAACTCCTTGCGACGCAGGTGCACCTCTCGCCGCGCACGAAACCCGGTGGCGGTCGGGGTCGAGCCGCACGCGCCCACCTCGAGAACGCCCCCGTTGTCGACGGCGCCGCCGCCGGCCCCGGCCGGGAGCCGCCTCGCTGCCCGGCGAGCGACGGAGCACCGCGCGCATGCGGGCCACGAGCTCGCGGAGGCGGTAGGGCTTGGTGACGTAGTCGTCCGCGCCCACCTCGAGACCGACCACGGTGTCGATCTCGGTGCCCTTGGCCGTCACCATGATGATCGGCACCTGCGAGTCGGGCCGGATGGCGCGGCACACGTCGACCCCCGACATCTTGGGGAAGCATGACGTCGAGCAGCACGAGATCCGGTTCGAGGGAGTCGAACATGGCCAGCGCCTCGGGCCCGTCGCGGGCGATGGAGACGTCGAAGCCCTCGCGCCCGAGCCCGATGACGAGCGCGTCGACGAAGGACTCCTCGTCCTCGGCCACGAGGACCGTCACCGCCCCGCCGGAGGCGGGGACGTTGTCGCGGCCCCTGCCGGCCGCGCCGGCAGGGGGATCGGCCGGCGCGGACCATGCCCGGGGCGCGCCGCGTGGCCCGACTGTGCTCCGGGGGAACTGCTCACGACTTAGCCGACCTCCGAATGGGCGGGCAGGATCAGGCGGAAGGTCGACCCCTCACCCTTCGCGCGAGTCCACCTCGACGTGGCCCTGATGGTTGGCGGCGACGTGCCGCACGATCGAAAGGCCGAGGCCGGTGCCACCGCTGTTGCGGCTGCGACCCTGGTCGACACGGTAGAAGCGCTCGAAGATGCGATCGAGGTCACGGGCCGGGATGCCCACGCCGTGGTCTTCCACCATCAGGCGGACCTGGCCCTCGGCCATGCCGCCCGAGATCGTCACCGAGCCGCCGTCGTAGGAGAACTTCACGGCGTTCTCGAGGAGGTTGTAGAGCGCGGATACGAGCTGGCGCCGGTCTCCGAGCACCGTCACCGGCGGCGGCTCCTCGAGCACGATCTTCACGTCGCGCTGTTCGGCCGCGGCGCGGACCCGCTCAACCGCCTCCGCCATGACCAGGTTGACGAGCACGGGCTCGCGGCGGCGGCGCCTCCTCCGCCTCGATGCGCGACAGGTCGAGCAGGTCGTCGATGATCCTGCTCACCCGGAACGCCTCGGGGTGGATCCGGCTGGCCAGTCGCTGGGCCACGGTGGGGTCCACCTCCGCCACCAGTGTCTCGGCCAGGAGCCCCAGCGCGCCCATGGGTGTCTTCAGCTCGTGGCTGACGTTGGCCACGAAGTCACGGCGGATCTCCTCCAGGCGGCGGCGCTCGGACACGTCGTCAATGGCCGCGATCACGCCCAGTGTGCGGCGCCCGTCGTCGATGAGCTGGGTTGACACCGCCAGCGTGCGCCGCGGTGGGCCGTAGAGATCGAGGGTCCGGTTGGCCGAGCCCTGCTTCCACGCGTCGGCGAGCAGGTCGACCACGGCCTGGGCGGCGAGCGCGTCGCCGTGGCGTCCGCCCATGAGGCCGACGGCCCGGGCGTTGCGGAACACCACCGTGCCGTTCTCGTCGCACACGATCACACCCTGGGGCAGGGTGTCGAGGGCACGCCGGAGCCGGATGGCGTCGGCCGACGATTCGGCCACCGCCTCCGCAGCGCGGTCGGTGACGAGCTCGAGATGGTGCAGTGCCGGCTCGACCCCGGTGCCGCTCTCCTCGGTGGGGGCGTCGACACCGAGGCGCGAGGCCAGGGCGGAGAGCCGTTGCTCGAGTGCCTGTCGACCCGAGCGCCGACCCAGCACGGTGGCCACGACCACCCCGATGATCCCGAGCGCGGCGAGCGCGACGAAGCCGACGATCACCACGCTCGAATCGACTCCGCCGGCGCCGAGCACGGCAACAGCATGACAGGGCTGGACGCGCGCCGGGTCTGGCGTCCGCGGCGCACCGCCCGCCATCCCCGCTGCGGCGACCGTCCGGCCACGTGGTCCGGGAGTTGGAGTGAAACATCTTGAAAAGTCATGAAAAGGCACCTATCGTCATGAAGAGGTGACCCGACGTGGGAGGAGAGCGACGTGATGGTGACGAGCGTGGCCGTGATGGCGTCGGGCGTGATCCTCGACCCCAACACGGGCAATCTCCCCGGCGGTGACGTCCTGCAGAACCTGACGGACGGGATCGGGGGCTGGGCGCTCGTGTTCTGCCTGGTGGGCCTGCTCGTGGGCGCCGCCGGGTGGGCGCTCGGCGCCCACGCCCAGAACTACCACCAGGCGTTCAACGGACGCCGGACGGTGCTCGTGTCCGGGTTGGCGGCACTGCTCGTCGGCGCCGCGCCGGCCATCGTCAACTTCTTCTTTCACGCCGGTCAGGGAGTGCACTGACCGTGCACGGCGCGCTCGGTGTGTGTGCCGGTCTGGATCCGGTGACGGGTGGTGCCTGCGGCGCGGCCAGCGGCGCCCTGGGGGGCGCGGTGGGGTCGGCGGTGGGCGGCCTCTTCGCCGACGCCGGGTTATGGGTCGTGTCGGGAGCGGTGTGGCTCATGAACGAGGTGGGCCGCGCCATGACGGCGAGCACGGCGGTGGAGCTCGACGCCACGTGGTTCAAGGCCCACGAGGCCGTCATGGCCGGACTGGCGGCAGCTGTGGTCGTCCCCATGGTGTGCTGTGCCGCCATCCAGGCCGTCTACCGCCAGAGCCCGTCGATGCTGGTGCGGAGCTTTCTCGTCTATCTGCCGTTGTCGGTCCTTTTGACGGGGGTGGCCGTGACGCTCGTGCGCCTTGCCCTTGCTGTCACCGACGCCCTTTCCGCCCAGGTGATGGGGGGCGCCGGCGCGAGCACGTCGAGCCTGTTCACCGACCTGGCCGTGGCGCTGGCGGGAGGGGTGGGTGGTCCGGCACCGGGCTTCGCCGTCTTCGCCGGCGGCCTGCTCGTGGCGGCGGGGGCGCTCGTGCTGTGGCTCGAGCTCGTGGTGCGGGCCGCAGCCGTGTCGGCCGCCGTGCTCTTCTTGCCCCTGGCGCTCGCCGCGCTCGTCTGGCCGGCGGTGTCGCACTGGTGCCGGCGCCTGGCCGACACGCTCGTGGCGCTCATCCTGTCGAAGCTGGTGGTGGCGGCGGTGCTCTCGTTGGGCGTGGCCGCGCTGGCCGGCGGCGGGTCGTCGGTGGGGACGGGGCAGCCGGGGGGCTTCGCCGCCGTGGTCACGGGCATCGCCCTGCTCCTGCTGGCCACGCTGTCACCGTTCACGCTCCTCCGCCTGGTACCGGCGGTGGAGGCGGGAGCGATCGCCCATCTGGAGGGCCTGCGACATCGGGCGGTGAGCTCGGCCCGCTCCTCGGCGCTGACGGGCGCGGACGTGGCCCGGGACCTGTCGCGCCGGGGCGACGGTAGCGGGCACGGCTCCGCCGATACGGGTGCGGTCGGCACGAGCGGTGCACGCACCGTCGCCGGTGTCGTGGCCGGCGTCGGCGGTGACGTTGCGGGTGCGGGTGTAGGTGCAGGTGCAGGTGGGGGTGCGGTTGGAGGAACGGGCGCCGCCGCGCCGCTCGAACCGCCCGCGCTCAACGAGACCACATGGGAAGAGGCGGGCCGACAGGTCGCCGTCGCCGCGTCGTCGCCGGGGACGCCGCAGGGCCGGGGCGACGCGCCCTCCCAGGGGTGACGCCGCCCCCGGCGGACCGGGGCCTGCGACCGGCGACGGGCGCGACGCCCCGGGTGGCACCCGCCGTCCCCCCGGGTCGGATCGGTGAGCTCCGACGACGGGCGGCCGGCGCGGTACCGCTTCGGGCCCTTGGAGCGACGGGGGCTCGTGGCGGGATGGCGCGGCGGGCAGATCGCCGCCGTGGCGGCCGGGCTGCTCGTGGCCGTGGCCGTGGTGCGCGTTTCTTCTTCTCCCTTCGGGGTCGTGGCGGCGGTGGCGGTGGTGGCGATGAGCGTGGCCGCCGCCACCTGGCCCATCGGCGGACGGACGGCGGAGGAGTGGGCTCCCGATGCCCTGCGTCACGTCGCCGCCCGCAAGGGCCGGCAGCGTCCGGTCCGTCGAGGCGTGCTCGACGCGCTGCGCGTCGTTCCCGTCGAGGTCGACGGGCTCGGACAGGTGGGCGTTCTCCACGACGCGCTGGGTGGCACCTGCACGGCGGTGGTGCGCGTGTCGGCGCCGGGAATCGTCCTCCTGGGAGAGCAGGACAAGGTCCGACGCGTGGACGACTGGGCGGGCGTGCTGGCCGCGCTGGCACGCGACCGCTCGACCGTGCACCGGCTGCAGTGGATCGAGCGGTCCGCTCCCGCCCCGGTGGCTGCGGTCCCTCGGGAACCGGCGGGCCATGCCGCGGCCCGCGCCTCCTACGAGGCACTGCTGTCGGCGGAGGCGGGTGCGTCGTGGTCGCACGAGGTGTACCTGGCCGTCACCGTGCGGGCCACCAGGTCACAGTGGACGCGTCCGGTGGCGAAGGTCGACGCGGCGGCGTGTGCATCGTTGTTGCGCGAGGTGGCCGGTCTCAGACGCCGGCTCGCCGACGCGTCGCTCGACGTCAGCGCCGTGCTCCCTCCGCACACGGTCGTCGCCCTCGTGCGCGACACGTTCGACCCGGGTCCGTCGCCCGAGGCCCCCGCGCCTGCGGGCTCGGCGCCGGTGCGGATGGGGGCACCGGCGGCTCCGGTGGAGGGCGGCGCATGGCCGTGGCCCATGGCGGTGTCGGTGGAGTGGGGGCGCCTGCACGCCGACGCCGGCTGGCATGCCACGTTCTGGGTGTCGGAGTGGCCCCGCATCGACGTGGGCCCCGACTTCCTGGCGCCTCTCTTGCTCCCCTCGGGGGTCCGGCGCACCGTGTCGGTGGTCATGGAGCCGCTCGGCCCGGTGGAGGCCGCCCGGAAGATCGAGAAAGGCGCGCACCGCCGACGTCGCCGACGCCGAGTTGCGACGCCGCGGCGGGTTCCTGGCCACGGCGCGGCGCCGGCGCGAGGAGGAGGTGCTCGCCCGACGCGAGCTGGAGCTGGCCGACGGGCACGCCCACTACCGCTTCACCGGCTACGTCACGGTGGGCGCACCGGACCCCGACGCACTCGACGAGGCGGTGGCGGCGGTGGAGCAGTCGGCGGCCCGGGCCGGCATCGAGCTGCGGCGCTGCTACGGCGCCCAGCTGGAGTCGCTTCTGTGCACGCTCCCCTTCGGACGCGGGCTTCCCTGAGTCCGCCGCCATGGGACACGGCGCCCACGAGGCCACCACCCGCCATCTCGGCGCTCTCTTTCCGTTCCTGTCCGAACCGGGCCTGGGCATCGACGGCGCCCTGGTGGGACGCGACCTGCTCGGCGGACCCTTCCGCCACGACCCCTTCGCGCTGTACCGGTCGGGGGCTGTCACCAATCCCAACATGGTGGTGGTCGGGCAGATCGGCAGGGGCAAGAGCGCGTTCGTGAAGACCTATCTGTGGCGCCAGGCCGTGTTCGGTCGCCGGGCGTGGGTCGTCGACCCCAAGGGCGAGTACGGCGCGCTGGCCCGTGCCTGGGGTGTCACACCGGTGGCGCTGCGCCCGGGAGGACGCATCCGGTTGAACCCACTCGACGCTCCCGCCGCCCGCGACCGCCACGACGCCCAGGACGCGGTGCGCATGCGGGCCGAGTTGCTGGCGTCGTTGTCGTCGGCGAGCCTCGGCCGGTCCCTGGCACCCCCGGAGCGCACCGCCCTGGAGCTGGCGGTGGCCGAGGTCTCTCTCCCGCCACCGGCCCGGTCGGCGGGGGCGCAGCCGCCGTGCCCCACCCTGCCGGCGGTGGTGGAGGCGCTCCTGCACCCAGCCGAGTCGGCGGCCGCCACCATCGGCACCGACGCGCCCGGCCTGGCCGCCGACGGCCGGGACGTGGCGCTCGAGTTGCGACGGCTGGTGGCCGGCGACCTGCGCGGCATGTTCGACGGGCAGACCTCGGAGGGCCTGCGCCTCGACGCCTCGCTCGTCGTCCTCGACCTCTCGGCGGTGTATCACTCCGCCGCCCTGGGCGTGCTCATGACGTGCGCCACCGCCTGGCTGCACGCCGCGCTGGACGGCGTGGGTGCGCACGGCGCGCCGGACCCCGACGTCCCCGCGCCGACGGGCACGGGGCGTGACGGGGGCGTCGTGCTGGTGGTGGACGAGGCGTGGGCCATCCTCGCCAACCTGGCGGTGGCGCGTTGGCTGCGATCGTCGTGGAAGCTGTCGCGGGCCCGGGGCGTGGCCAACGTGGCGGTGGTGCACCGGCTGTCGGACCTCGACGCGTCGGGGGCGACGGGATCCGAGCAGGTCGGCCTGGCCCAGGGTTTGCTGGCGGACTCCGAGACACGCGTCATCTACGCCCAACCGCCGGGCGAGATCGAGCGCTCCGCCGCTGCGCTCGGCCTGTCGTCGACCGAGGCCGACATCGTGCCCCACCTGCGCCGGGGCGTGGCCCTGTGGAAGGTGGGGACGCGGTCGTTCCTGGTGGAGCACCGGCTGTCTCCGCACGAGGTGGCCATGGTGGACACCGACGCCCGCATGGGCAGGGGCGAGGCACACGGGGGAGAGACGCAGCGGTGAACGGCCTCGTCCCCGCCGCCCTGGCGTTGGCGGTGGGGTGGGGTCTCGTGGGCTCGCGTCGCGGTGCGCTCGGCGCCGGTGGCGTGCCCCGGATCCCGGGCCGCGCCCCGGGTGCCCGGCGCGGTGGCGGCGGGCACGGTCTGACGGCCCGGCGCCACGAGCCTGAGCCGGCGCGCTGGGCCACGCGGCGCGACCTGGGGCCGCTGGTGGTGTCCACACCGACGGCCGGCCGCCTGTCGCTCGGGCTCGCCCATCACCGGCTGGTGGCCGCCGAGCCCGGGCACTCGGTCCTCGTGGTCGGACCCACCCAGAGCCGCAAGACGAGCGGCTTCGCCGTGCCCGCCATCCTCGAGTGGGAGGGGCCGGTGGTGGCGGCGTCGGTGAAGGCGGACCTCGCCCGCCACACCGCGGCGTGGCGGCGCAGCCGCGGCCAGGTTTGGGTGTACGACCCGTCGGCGGTCACCTCGCTGCCCGGGGCGTCGTGGTCGCCGCTCGACGCCTCGGTCACGTGGGAGGGGGCACGCCGTGCGGCCGCGTCGCTCACCGAGGTGGCGCGTGGCTCCGCCGGATCGCTCACCGACGGCGACTTCTGGTACGCCACGGCGGCCAAGTTGCTGGCCCCGTTGCTCCAGGCGGCGGCGGTGTCGGGTCGGACCATGGCCGACGTGGTGCGCTGGCTCGACACCCAGGAGGTGGACGAGGTGTACGAGGCGCTCTCCGCCGGCGGCGACGGGCGCGCCCTGCAGGCGGCGCAGGCGTCGTGGGGGCGCGACGAGCGCCAGCGCAGCGCCGTGTACACGACGGCCGAGACGGCGGTGGAGGTGTTCGCCGATCCGGTGGTGGCGGCCTCGGCGCACGCCGGTGCGGCCGTCGATCCCGTGCGCCTCCTCGACGGCCACAACACGCTGTACCTGTGCGCGCCGGCCCACGACCAGCGGCGGCTGCGCCCGCTGTTCGCCACGCTGGTGGCGCAGGTGGTGGAGGCCGCCTACGAGCAGCGCCACGCAACGGGCGCGCCGCTCGACCCTCCCCTGCTCGTCGTCCTGGACGAAGCGGCCAACGTCGCCCCGCTGGCCGAGCTCGACGTGCTGGCGTCGACGGCCGCCGGACACGGCGTACAGCTGGTGACGGTGTGGCAGGACCTGGCCCAGCTCCATGCCCGCTACGGCACGAGAGGCCAGAGCGTGGTGAACAACCACCGGGTCAAGGTGTTCCTGTCGGGAATCGCCGACCCCGCCACCCTCGAGCACGCCAGCGCGCTCATCGGGGACACCGAGCAACGGGCGTGGGCCACGACGGTCGACGGCTTCGGCGCCACGTCGGTGACCGACTCCCCCACGCCGCGCCGTCTGGCCCCGGCCGACGCCCTGCGCCGGGTGCGCCCGGGCGAGGCGGTGGCGGTGTCGGGCCATCTGCCCCCGGTCCACCTGAGGCTGCGGGCCTGGCAGGACGACCGGGGGCTGCGGCGGCGGGTCGAATCCGCCCCGGAGCCCTCCCCGCCGTGAACGGCCCGCCGTGAACGACCCGCCGTGAACGAAAGGCGCATCGCCCCCGTAGTCACGGCGATCGCCTCCAGAGATCCCCAGGGATCCGCCTGAGACAGGACGGTGCGCCATGGCCCCCCACCAAGAGGACGGACGCCGTCTGCATTCCGGCCACAGCGTCGCGGCGCCGGCCCGCCCCCGCCTTCGGGCGGCGCCCGCGCTGATGGCCGTGGTGGCCCTGATGGCCCTGGCGGCGGGATGGTCGATGCCGGCAGGGGCCGCATCGGGCACGGTCGACGTCGGGACCAACGCCACGTTCGGATCGATCCTCACCGATGCCGGCGGACTCGCCCTCTACACCTTGAACACCGATCACAACGGCATGAGCACGTGCACCGGCTCGTGCGCCCAGGTGTGGCCGGCGTTGACCGTGCCGGTCGGCACCACGCCGAGCGCCGGTCCCGGCGTGCCGGGGACGGTGGCGGCGGTGGTGCAGGCCAACGGCACCGACCAGGTGACCTACGACGGGGCCCCGCTCTACACGTTCCTGAGCGACTCGGCCCCGGGCCAGGTCACCGGCAGCGGAGTGGCCGGCTTCGCCGTGGTGCGGGTCACCCCGACGACGCCTCCCACGACCACCGCCACGACGACACCCCCGCCTCCCACCACGGCCCCGCCCTCTCCCACGGCGACCACCTCCCCGACCACCTCCCCGACCACGACGCGCTCCCCGGTGACATCGTCGGGGGGCTCCTCCACCACGCCGTCCTCCGGGTCGGGCGCATCGCCGGGATCGCCGGGCGCGGCGCGGCCCGCGGCGGGCACGTCGGCTCCCACCGCCGCTTCGACGTCGGCGGCGGGCTCGCTCGCCTTCACCGGGCCCGGCCCGGGGATCGTGTGGTTGGCCCTGGCCGGCGTGGGCCTGCTCGTGGCCGGTGTCGTGTTGCTGCTGGTGGTCCGAGGACACGCGCTGCTCCGAAACGAGCCATGGCAGGGAGCCCCCGCCCGGCCCGGGTGGGGGAGGTCCACCACGACGGTTACGGTGGCCTCGTGACCCACGACCCACCGGGCGCGGCCCGCGCACCGGCCGATCCGGACCTCACCCGTCTGGTGGCCGAGCGCAGCGCCGAGCTGCACCGCACGGCGCGCGCCACCCGCGACCGTGCCGCCGCCGACGGCACCCTGGTGTGGGACCCGTTCGACCCGGCCTGGGTTCGGGACCCTTACGCCGTGTACGCCGAGTTGCGCCGCGCCAATCCGGTGCACCGCAGCCCGCTCGGGTTCTGGGTGCTCACCCGCCACGCCGACTGCCTCGCCGTGCTGCGCGACCGTCGGGTGAGCAGCGACGGGCGCAACATCGAACCGGGCAGCTTCCGGGAGCTGCGCGCCGTGGACATCGACGTGCTGCGGGCCGACGACGCCGTCCTGGCCGAGATGGCCCCGTTCCTGTTCCGCGACCCCCCCGACCACACGCGCCTGCGGGGCTCGTGCAGAAGGCGTTCACGCCCCGTGTGGTGGAGGGCCTGCGCCCCCGGGTGGAGGAGATCTGCGAGGAGCTGCTCGACGCCGCCCTCGAGCGGGGCGAGGCGGATCTCGTGGCCGACTTCGCCTACCCCCTGCCGGTGCAGATCATCGTCGAGATGCTGGGCGTTCCGGCGCAGGACCACGCCCAGTTCCGGGAGTGGTCCGAGGCGCTGGCACGCGGCCTCGATCCCGACTTCCTCCTCCCCGCCGAGGCCGTGCAGCAGCGTCTCGGGGCCGTCCTGTCGTTCGCGCAGTACTTCGCATCGCTCATCGAGGAGCGCCGCGCCCAGCCCGGGGACGACCTCCTCAGCCGGTTGATCGCGGCCGAGGAGCAAGGCGACGTGCTCACCCAGGGTGAGCTGTTGTCGACGTGCATCCTGCTCCTCGTGGCCGGCCACGAGACGACCGTCAACCTGATCGCCGGCGGCACCCTCGCCCTGCTCGAGCATCCCGACCAGATGGCGCGCGTCCGCGACGACCCGTCGGTGCTGCGCAGCGGCGTGGAGGAGATGCTGCGCTTCACCCCGCCGGTGCAGCTGACCGGCCGCGTCGCCCTCGAGGACATGGACGTGGCCGGTGTCCGCGTCGGCCGGGGCGAGTTCTGCATGCTCCTCATCGGCTCCGCCAACCGGGACCCCGACGCCTTCACCGACCCCGACACCTTCGACGTCGGGCGGCAGGACAACAACCACCTCGGCTTCGGCTTCGGCATCCACCACTGCCTGGGGGCGTCGCTCGCCCGCCTCGAGACGCAGGTCGCCGTGTCGGCCTTGCTGCGCCGGGCCCGGCACGTCGAGCGCAGCAGCGACACGCTCACGTACAAGGAGAACATCGTCCTGCGGGGACTCGACGCCCTCCCCGTGCGCCTGTCGGCCTGATCCCCCGGAACCCTCGCGGCACGCGCCGCCATCGCGGACCAACGGCCCTGGGCGTGGTGCCGGGGAACGGGCACGATGACAGGAGCCGCCGGGAGACGACGGTCCGGCAGGTCGGAGCGGGCCGCTCGGCGACCTCCCCGAAGGGGGGTGGAGCGTCATGGCCGCTGCCACCGGAACCGACACCTACCATCCCCTGTGGGCGAGACCCCACCCCCGGCCCGTGGCGCCCGGGCGCAGCCCGTGGGCACGTCCGGTGCCGGCGCCGGGGCAGCCGCTGCATCCCGGATGGGACCGGCCCGACCCGCGTCCGCGCTGGTTCCGGCGCATCCCCCGAGCCCTTACGCGCTGGTGGTGGGAGCGCTCGTGTGCGTGGTGCTGGCCATCGTGGTGGTCGAGGTGTGGGGCGCCGGCGCCGGCTACCAGGGTGTCGTGACGTCGGTAACCCCGGTCGGCGCCGACCAGGTCGCCGTGACCGTCGAGGTGTCGAACGCCACGGGCACGGCGGGCTCACCGACGTGCCAGATCCAGCTGTACTCCTCCGCCTATGTGGCGGGCGACGCCGGTGCCACGGGCCTGGCCACCTTCACGGTGGGTCGCAGCATCCCGGCCGGTGCCACGTCGGTGTCCGTGCACGTCGTCACGGTCACGGCGGGCCGCGCCGATGCCATCTCGGTCGAGGGGTCGAGCATCAGCTGCCGGTGACGCGCATCTGCGGCGGTGCTCACAGCGGCGCGCCGGGGGCCACGAGCGGCCAGGGGCGCTGGCGCTCTGCCATCAGCGCCAGGTCGAGCAGGAGCTGCTCCTCGTGGTGCCGTCCGATGACCTGCATCCCCACGGGCAGCCCGTCCACGCTCCCCACGGGAATCGACACCGCCGGGTTGCCGGCGAAGTTGGCGGGAAAGGTCAGGTTCCCCTGGTTGGCGCCGGCCCGGATGACGTCGCCGAAGCGCTCCACGAGGTCGACGTCGCCCACCGTCATGGGGACCGGCCCCTCGGCGCCGAAGGCCACGTCGGGGTTGGTGGAGGCGAAGACGAAGTCCACCTCGTCGAGCAGGTCGGCCATGGCCTCGTGGGCCGACACCCGGAAGCGCTCGGCCGTGGCCGCCATGGCGAGGTCGTAGTGGTGGGTGGCGATGTTGATCCCCAGCATGACCTCGAGCGTCAGATCCTGCTCGCACGCCGGATAGCGGTCACCGAGGTCGGCCGCCAGCGTGACCAGGTTGGACATGGCCCACTCGAACAGCGCCGGCGGGAACCGCACCGCCACGTCCACGCGGGCCAGCCCGGCGTCGGCCACGAGCGCCTCGGCCGCCGACGTCACGAGGGCGGCCACCTCGGGATGGACGACGGCCACCCCGAGGTCGACGGCGATCACGGCCCGCTTGCCGCGTAGCGCCGCGCCGTGGGTGCCGATCCCCGCCTCCCAACCCTCCACGCGCGGCAGGCTCAGGGTGTCGTGGGGGTCGTAGCCGTTGCAGACGTCGAACCACCGTGCCGTGTCGCGCACCGACCGGCTGATGCACCCCAACGTGACGGTGTGCGGTGTCTGGTGGGCAAAGGGTCCCTTGGGGATCCGGCCGAAGGTGGACTTCAGCCCGAACATGCCCGTGAAGGACGGCCGGGATGCGGATGGACCCGCCACCGTCACCGCCCGAGGCGATGGGGACGAGCCCACCCGCCACCACCGCCGCCGATCCCCCCGAGGAGCCCCCCGGCGTTCGCTCGAGGTTCCACGGGTTGCGGGTGGTGCCGTGCAGCTTGGTGTGGGTGAGGTTGATGCCGCCGAACTCGCTGGATGTGGTCTGGCCCACGAGCACGGCGCCTGCGCCCACCAGGCGGCGCACGTGGGTGGAGCTGTGGTGCGCCACCCGGTCGGCGAAGACGAGCGAGGCCTCGGTGAAGGGCCACCCCTCCACCGGCTCGAGCTCCTTGATGCCGACCGGCAGCCCGCCGAAGGGGAGCGACACGTCGGCGGCCGCGGCGGCCGCGGTGGCGGCCTCGGCGTCGACGTGGCTGAAGGCGTTCAACGCCGAGCCGTCCATGGCCGCCAGGCACGAACCGAGCGCCTCGGACGGCGATATCTCGCCCCGGCGGTACGCGTCGACGAGCGAGCAGGCGTCCCCGGACCACGGCGAGTGGGGCACGGGTGGAGGCTACCCGGGCCCCGCCGAGCCGGGGCGACCGGGGGCTCCCGCAGGTCAGCCCGGGATGCGCTTGTAAGGTGCGCGTGTGGAGTCGTCGAGCGGGCACCGGGCCGACACGAGCGCTCCCGGTGGCGCGGGGCCGGCCGGCTTCTACGACGTCGTGCACCGCCGCCGCGACGTCCGAGGCGAATTCAACGGCGCCCCCGTCGACGTGGACGTGCTCGCCCGGGTGCTGGGGGCCGCCCACAGCGCCCCCAGCGTGGGGTTGTCCCAGCCCTGGGACTTCATCCTCGTCACCGACGAGGCGGTGCGCCACGCCTTCTGGTCCCACGTCCAGCACGAGCGCAGCGCCTTCGCCGCCTCGCTCGAGGGCGAGCGGGCGGAACGCTTCGCCGGCATCAAGATCGACGGGATCCTCGAGGCGAGCCTGTCGGTGGTCGTCACCTACGACCCCGAGCGCGGCGCCCCTGCGGTGCTCGGACGCCATGCCATCGCCGACGCCGGGCTGTACTCGGTCTGCCTCGCCATCGAGAACATGTGGTTGGCCTGCACCGCCGAGGGGTGGGGCATGGGGTGGGTGTCGTTCTACCGGGAGTCGTTCCTGCGTGACCTGCTGCACATCCCGTCCGGGATCCGTCCCGTGGCATGGCTGTGCGTCGGCCCTGTGTCGACGCTGCAGGACGCTCCCGATCTCGAGCGTCACGGATGGCGGTCCCGCCTGCCGCTCGAGCCCGTGCTGCATCTCGACCGCTGGGACCACACCGGACCCGACGCGCTGCCGCGCGCCGCTCGGGGGGCCTCCCACGGCACCACCGTGGGATCGACAGGGGGAGCGACGCCATGAGCGAGCCGCCGCAGGACACACCCACCGGCAACGGCACCGGCGACGACAGGGCGGCCCCCGTGGTGTCGCCGCCGCCCCCCCCACCTGCCACGCCGACGCCGGCGGCACCCCGCCGCACGGCGACCCCCGGCACACCGGCCTCACGCCGGCCCACCACCGCCGGCCGCGCGCCCGCCACCGGTCCGCGCCGCACCGCACCGGCGGCGGCATCGAAGACGGGGTCGGCCCCCGTGCCGGCGCGCCCCGCCCGGCCCCGGGCCCCGCTCACGCTCGCCATCGACATCGGTGGGACGGGGCTGAAGGCGTCGGTGCTCGACACGTCGGGGGCCATGGTGGCCGACCGGGTGGCAGTGAAGACCACCTACCCCTGCGGGCCCGCCGCCATGGTCGACGACCTGGTGGCCCTGGTCGCCCCGCTGCCGCCGGCGGATCGCATCTCGGCCGGGTTCCCGGGGATGGTGCGGTCGGGCCGCGTCCTGTCGGCGCCGCACTTCGTGACCCTGCACGGTCCGGGCACGGCCATCGACCCCCAGCTCTCGAAGCAATGGTCCGGCTTCGACCTGGCCGGCGCCCTGTCGGCGCGCCTGGGCAAGCCCGCCCGGGTGGCCAACGACGCCGACGTGCAGGGGGCGGCCGTGGTGAAGGGCAACGGTCTCGAGCTCGTCGTCACGCTCGGCACCGGGGTGGGCACGGCGTTCTTCTACGAGGGCCGCATCCTGCCTCATCTCGAGTTCGCCCACCACCCGTTCCTGAAGGGCGACACCTACAACGAGCAGATCGGCGACGCGGCGCGCAAGCAGGTCGGCAACGCCCGGTGGAACAAGCGGGTGCGAAAGGCGGTCACCACGCTGCGCAACCTGTCGTTCTTCGACCACTGCTTCGTCGGCGGCGGCAATGCCAAGAAGATCCACGGCGATCTCGGTGACGACGTCACGCTGATCGACAACAGCGCCGGCATCCTGGGCGGCATCAGGTTGTGGGACGAGTCCCACATCGGCGTGTGACGAGCCTCACGTGACGGGTGAACCCGAACACGTCCCCGATGACATGGAGCGTCTGGCCCGGCGCCGGCGCCGCCGGGCGGTGCGCGGCATCGGCGTCCTCCTGGTGGTGGCGGCGGCGGTCACCTTCGTGGTGCAGAACGACAAGTCCGTCCCCGTGCACTTCTGGTTCTTCACCGGCCATCCCCGCGTCATCTGGGTGGTGCTCATCTCGCTCGTCGTCGGACTCGTGATCGGGCTACGTGCTCGGGAGCCCGGGCCACCGCGCCTCGCGCCGGCGCCGCCGCCAGGCCCGGCAGCAGGAGAAAGAGGACCGGCAATCCGGGCAGTGACCGTCGTCGACGGCGACCTGCGATGGGAGGAGCACCCCGATCCCGAGCCCGCCGACACGGGATTGGTGGTGGCGGTGCGCGCCGCCGGGGTGAACGCCGCCGACCTGATGCAGCGCCACGGCCTGTATCCCGCCCCGGCGGGCTGGCCCCCCGACGTCCCCGGCATGGAGCTCGCCGGCGAGGTGGTGGCCGTGGGCCGGCGGGCGCGGCGCTTCGCGGTGGGAGACCGCGTCATGGCCCTGGTGGGCGGGGGCGCCCAGGCCGAGCTGTGCGCCCTCGACGAGGCGACCGCCATGGCGGTGCCGCCCGACGTGCCCTGGCCCGAGGCGGGCGGCTTCCCCGAGATCTTCGCCACCGCCTACGACGCCCTGTGCACCCAGTGCGCCATGTCGCTCGGTGACCGGGTGCTCGTCACCGGGGCGGCCGGCGGGGTCGGCTCGGCCGCGGTGCAGCTGGCCGCCGCCACCGGCGCCCGGTGCGTGGCCTCGGTGCGGCGCCAGGAGTCGCGCCCCGCCGTGCAGGCCCTCGGCGCCGTGGCCGCCGCCGACCCCGAGGAGGCCCTCGGCCTCGGGCCCTTCGACGTTGCCCTCGAGCTCGTGGGCGCCCCCAGCATCACCGGCGTGCTCGGAGCCATGGCGAGCGGCGGGAGGATCTCGGTCATCGGCGTGGGGGGCGGCGCCCAGGCCGAGATCGACCTCCTCACCGTCATGCAACGCCGCCTCCGGGTGCACGGCTCCACGCTCCGGGCGCGCTCGCCCGAGGAGAAGGCCATGGTGGTTGCGGCGGTCGAGGCCCACGTCGTGCCCCTGCTGGCGGCGGGGCGGCTGCGGGTCCCGGTGGCGGCCACCGTCCCCCTGGATCGCGCCACCGAGGCGTACGAACGCTTCGGGCGGAGCGGCAAGGTGGGGAAGATCGTGCTCGTGGCCGGCCGATGACGGTCCCGGCCGCTGTTGTCGTTGACCGGCACGGCTCGTAAGGGAGGATCAGTGGACTGGAAGCTCGAACTGGTGGTGGTTCCCGTGGCCGACGTGGACCGGGCCAAGGCCTTCTATCTCGACGGCCTCGGGTTCGACCTGATTGTCGACCATCGTGCCGGCGACGACTTCCGCGTGGTGCAGGTCATCCCGCCCGGGTCCGCCTGTGCCGTCGCCCTGATGCCCAACGCCGCCGCCGCCGGCTCGGTGCAGGGTCTGCACCTGGTGGTCCCCGACATCGACGCCGCCCGGCAGTCGCTGGCGGAGCGGGGGGTGGCGGTGAGCGAGCTGTTCCACTTCGTCGACGGGGCACAGGTGGCGGGGGCGTCCCCGGGGCGGGGCGACTACGAGACCTTCTTCTCCTTCGCCGACCCCGACGGCACGGGCTGGATGGTGCAGGAGGTCGGTCGGGCCTGAGGGGGCCTGATCAGCCCGCGGCGGCCGGGTCGTGCCCGACGAGCCGGGCCGCCAGCGCCTCGAGACCGGCCCCCGTCGCCTCCACCACGCACGCGCCGTCGCGGTGGCGCAGCCAGTCGCGGTTGCGGCGGTGGAGCTCGGAGGAGGGGTCGAAGCGGTTCAGCACGACCACGGCATGGCCCGGACCGTTCAACGCCTCGAGCGACAGGCGCACGGCGTTGATGGTGCCGAGGCCGGCGTCGGCCACGAGCACCACGGCGTCGGGCCGCAGGGCGCGCGCCACGTCGACGACGTCACCGTCGGCCGCCTGGGGCGAGCGCACCCCACCGGCCGTCTCCACCACACCGACGTCGACGGCCGAGCCCGGCCAGGAGACGTCCCCCGCCAGCTCGGCCACGGTCGGGACGTGCAGCCCCAGCGCCTCGGCGGCCATGGGCGGCGCCATGGGCACCGGGTAGGAGCGTTCGGCGGGGCACACCGCGGCCGGGCCCTCCCCGCTCGCCTCTCCCAGGACCTCGGCGTCGGTCGGGCCCTCGCCCGGGACGTAGGACTGGGCCGGCTTGCGCGCCGCCACGGACACCCCCCGCGCCCGCCACGCATCGAGCAGGCGCGCCGCCACCCACGTCTTGCCCACCTCGGTGCCGGTCCCCACCACCAGGACCACCACAGCGGGCCGCGTGCCCGTCACCGCCGCAGGGGGGTCACGGCACGGTGCTCGGGCGCCGGGGTGAGACACCGAAGCTCTCTTCCACCTCGGCCAGCGCCTCGACCAGCAGCGCCACCTGGCCGTCTGTGTGCGCGGCGGACAGGCTCACGCGCAGGCGGGCCGTCCCCACCGGCACGGTGGGCGGGCGGATGGCGGGCACCCACACGCCGCGCCGGCGCAAGGAGGCCGAGGCCGCCAGTGCCCGCTCGTCGCTCCCCATCACCACCGGCACGATCGGGGTGGTGTGCCCGGGGGCGACGCGTCCGACGAAGCCAGTGAGCCGGGCCCGCAGCCGGTCCCCCTCGGGCGACGACACGACGCCCAGCGCGGCCAAGGCGGCGGCGGCGTCGGGGGGCGTGGGGGCGGTGGTGAAGACGTAGGAGCGGGCCCGGTTGACGAGCAGGTCGATGAAGGGCCGGGGCCCGGCCACGAAGCCGCCGAGCGAGCCGAGGGTCTTCGACAGCGTGCCCATGCGCAGCACGTCCAGGCCCTCGACGTGGGGCATGGGGTCGGGCCCGAGCACGGCGTGGGCCTCGTCCAGCACGAGCAGGGCGCCGTGGTGCCGGCACAGCGCGGCGATGTCGGCCACGGGGGCCACGTCGCCGTCCATGGAGAAGACGAGGTCGCTCACCACGAGCGCCGGTCCCGGCGCGCCGCGCAGCAGCGCGGCGAGGTGCTCGACGTCGCGGTGGCGGTACACGGCAACCTCGGCGCGCGCCAGGCGCGCCCCGTCCACGATCGAGGCGTGGTTGAGCTCGTCTGAGCAGATGCGCACCCCGGCATCGCCGAACGCCGTCAGCACGCCCAGGTTGGCGGCGAAGCCGGTCGGGAACACGACGGCCCGTTCCATGCCGCAGTGGCGGGCCAGGGCCGCTTCGAGCCGCTCGTGCACGGGCCGGCTGCCGGTGACGAGACGGCTGGCGCCGGATCCCGTCCCCCAGCGGTCGAGCGCGTCGTGCGCGGCGGCGACCACGGCGGGGTGGGCGCTCAGGCCCAGGTAGTCGTTGGAGGCGAACGCCACCACGGCCTCGCCGTCCTCGGTCAGCACGCCCGACGGACCGAGGGCGTCGAAGGTGAGCGGTCGTCGCCACCTGGCCTCGGCCTCGAGGCGCTCGGCGGCGCTCACGACACGCTCGACCCACGTGGCGCTCACGGCACCGATCGGGCCGGCGATCCGTTCCCCGCCTGGCTCCCGCCCACCTCGTCCAGTGCCCCCTCCAGCGCCGACACGATCCGGTCGATCTCCTCGGCGGTCACGGTGAGCGGGGGCATGAGGACCACCACGTCGCCCAAGGGGCGCAACAGCACGCCACGCGCCACGGCGGCGGCGCACACCCGCCGGCCCCAGAGAAGCCCTGGCCCGGGCGGGGCCAACTCGACGCCCACCATGAGCCCTCGCTTGCGGACCTCGCGCACGGCGGGGTGGTGCGCCACCGACGCCGTCAGCCGCTCTCCGAGCTGATCGGCGCGCGCCGACACGTTGTCGAGCACCCGCCACTTGTCGATGAGGCGGAGGTGCTCGAGGGCGACCGCGGCGGCCAGGGCGTTCCCCGCGTAGGAGTGCCCGTGGTAGAAGGTGCGCGGTCCGAGGTCCTCGCCCAGGAAGGCGTCGTGCACGTGCCCCGCCGCCACCGTGGCCGACATGGGGAGATAGCCGGCCGTGATCCCCTTGCCGAGGCACAGCAGGTCCGGGCGGGTGCCGCTCCACTCGCAGGCGAAGAGCTTCCCCGTGCGGCCGAATCCCGTGGCCACCTCGTCCGCCACCACCAGCACCCCGGCCCGCCGGCACCCGTCGACGACGCGCCCCCACCTCACCCGGGTCGGTGACGAGCATGCCCGACGCCCCCTGGACGAGGGGCTCGAGCACGAACGCGGCCAGCTCGCCGGCGTGCGCCTCCACCGTGGCGAGGGCCTTGTCCGCCCAGCCCGGGTCGTCGTAGCCGGGGGTGCGGACCACGGGGAAGCGCAGCGGGTCGAAGACGTCGGTGCCGAAGCCGCCGTCCCCGAGCGACAGGGCGCCCACCGTGTCGCCGTGGTAGGCGCTGCCCAGGGCCACGTAGCGGTGCCGACCGTCGATCCCCTGGTTGGTCCAGTACTGGAAGGCGATCTTGATGGCCTGCTCCACCGCCGAGGCGCCGTCGGAGGCGAACAGGACGTGGGGGTCGTCCACGGGGACCACGGCCGCCAGCGCCTCGGCCAGCTCGACCACCACCCGGTTGCCGTGGCCGAGGAGCGTGGTGTGGGCCACCCGGTCGAGCTGGCGGCGAAGGGCGGCGTCGAGCTCGGGGACGCCGTGGCCGAGGGTGTTGACCCACAGCGACGAGATGGCGTCGAGGTAGCGCCGGCCTTCGGTGTCGACCAGCTCGCGCCCCTCGGCGTGATCCACGATCACCGGGGTGTTGCCGGCGTAGGTGGCCATCTGGGTGAACCCGTGCCACACCACCGCCGCGTCGCGGGCGACCCAGTCGCCCTGTCCCCGGCCGGGGGTGCGCCTGCGGTGTCACCGGGAACGAGTCTCCATCAGGACCCGGGCCCGGTCCAGCCGTGCCGCGCGGGACTCGGCCCGGGGCGGCCCGGGCGGCCCGGGCGGCCCGGGGGTGCGGAGGGTGCCGGTCAGATCTGCGGTCCGACCCGCGCCACGATGTCCCCGCGCCGGCGCTCGATCTCGGCCGGGTCCACCCCGCCACCGCCGTGGAAGGCGGCCGCCCTGGCCTGCTCGACCTCCCACGCCTCGGCCACGGTCACGCGGCTCGTCTCCTCGTAGGTGCCCAGCAGGGCCTGCACGGCCCGCCCGTCGTTCGACACGATGTCGGCGGCCAGGGCGTGGGCGAAGGGGAGGAGCTCGTCGTGGGGGACCACGTGGTTGACGAGGCCCCAGGCCAGGGCGGTGGGGGCGTCCACGTAATTGCCCGTCGTGCTCATCTCGCGGGCCCGGCGGATCCCCACCGCCTGGGGGAGCTGCACGGTCAGCCCCCACAGCGGGTGCACGCCCACCCGGGCGTGGGTGTCGGCGAACCGGGCCCGCTCCGAGGCCACCAGGAAGTCGCAGTTGAGAGCGAGCTCGAGGCCGCCTGTCACCGCTGCGCCGTTGACGGCGCCGATGACGGGCTTGGCGGTGGGAAGCACGGGGCCCCGGCCCCCGCGACCTGCGGGCCGCGACGGCGCACCGTCGCCGTCTCGGCCGGGACGCAGCGGTCCGCCGTCGACGCCCAGCTCCTTCAGGTCGAGGCCGGCGCAGAAGGCGGGGTCGGCACCGGTGAGGACGAGCACGTCCACGTCGTCACGACCGTCGACCTCGGTCACGCAGCGGCGCAGGGCGCTGATGAGCCCGGTCGACAGGGCGTTGCGCGCCTCGGGACGGTTGAGCGTGACGGTGGCGATGCGGTCGGCCACGTCGAGCAGGATCACGTCGGGCACGGCCCGCTGCCCTACCGGGTGACGAGGACGCTCGAGCCGTGGCCGAACAGTCCCTGGTTGGCGGTGACGCCCACGCGGGCGCCCTCCACCTGGCGGTCCCCCGCCTGGCCCCGCAGCTGCCACACGAGCTCGCACACCTGGGCGATGGCCTGGGCGGGGATGGCCTCGCCGAAGCTCGACAGCCCGCCGCTCGGGTTGACCGGGATGCGGCCCCCGAGGGCGGTGTCGCCGTCGCGCAGCAGGCGCTCCGCCTCACCCTCCTTGCACAGCCCCACGTCCTCGTACCAGTCGAGCTCGAGGGCTGACGACAGGTCGTAGACCTCGGCCACGTCCACGTCCTCGGGGCCGATGCCCGCCTCCTCGTAGGCGGCGGCGGCGATGGAGCGGGCGGAATCCCGGGCCGTCGGCGGCCGCGCGCCACGGCGGAGTCGGTGGCGAAGTTGGGCATCTCGATCACCGTCTGGGGGAAGCGGGGCGTGACGGTGGAGACCGCCGGGATGGTCACCGCCGGGCCGGTGCCGGCGTGGCGACGGGCGAAGTCCATGCTCGACAGCACGAGGGCGGCCCCGCCGTCGGAGGTGGCGCAGATCTCGAGGAGGCGCAGGGGGTCGGCCACCATGGGGGAGGCGAGCACCTCCTCGGCCGTGACCACCTGTCGATAGCGGGCGTTGGGGTTACCGCCCCGGCCCTGGCGTTCTTCACCTTCACGGCGGCGAAGTCGTCCTCGGTGGCGCCGAACAGCTCCATGCGCCGGCGGGCGTAGAGGGCGAAGTAGGTGGGGTTGGTGGCGCCGAGGAGATGGAAGCGCAGCCAGTCGGGATCGTCCCTGCGCTCCCCACCGACAGGGGCGAAGAACCCCTTGGGGGTGGTGTCGGCCCCCACCACGAGGGCGACGTCGCACAGACCGGCCAGGATCTGGGCACGGGCGGCGGCCACGGCCGTGGCCCCCGAGGCGCACGCCGCGTAGGCGCTCGACACCCGGCCCCCGACCATCCGAGGGCCTGGGCGAAGGTGGCGCCGGAGATGAAGCCGGGGTAGCCGTTGCGGATGGTGTCGGCGCCCGACACGAATTGCACGTCGGTCCACGCCAGCCCGGCGTCGGCCAGGGCGGCGCGCGCCGCCGCCAGGCCGTACTCGACGAAGTTCCGCCCCCACTTGCCCCAGGGGTGCATGCCCGCCCCGAGCACGGCCACCCGGCGGTCGTCAACCACGGTCGGCTCCCTTCGCCGGCGCCGGCGCCAGTGCCGGACACGGGCCGCCACTTCCACACCAGGTACTCGTGGTCGTCGTCCTCGTACAGCACGTCGGTGACGAGCTCGACCTCGTCGCCCACGGCCAGGTCGTCCACGGTCACCCCGGGAACCACCTGCCCCATCACCACCATCTTCTCCTCGGCGAGCTCGACCGCGGCGATGCAGAAGGGCACGAAGGGATCGGCGGCCACGTAGGGCGCGGGTGGGGTGTAGCGGGCGTCGGTGTAGGACCACACCCGGCCCCGGCGGCTCAGCGCGACCTCGTCGAAGTCGCTGCCGTCGCAGACGGGGTTGCGGCAGAAGAAGGCCTCGCGGGGGAAGGCGTAGGTGCCGCAGCTCCGGCACCGGCTGCCGAGCAGCGAGGGCTCGCCGCCCTCGGCGCTGAACCAGCCCTCGACGGCGGGGACACGGGTCTTGGTGGTCACCGGGCGAGTCTAACGCTCCGTCAGATCCGGGCCCCTGGGCCCGGCGGCCGTGGGGTGTTCCCCGGGGCCCTCCCCTCCGATGTACCCCCCATTGGGGTTATACGAGAGGGCACCCCTGGCGCCATCTCCGCAGAGCGGACGGCGGACCGCGGACGCCGGAGGGCGGAGGGCGGAGAGCGGAGGGCGGACCGGGGCGGGGGACGCGGCCCCTCTGACGGCGCGCGATCCTGTTCCATGGAACTCACCGTCGTCGACGCCTTCACCGACCGCCCCTTCGCCGGCAACCCGGCCGCCGTGGCCGTGGTGGACGCCTTCCCCGACGAGCACCGCATGCAGGCCATCGCCCGCGAGATGCACTTGTCGGAGACCGCCTTCGTCCGCCCCGCGCCGGCGGCGACCACGACCTGCGCTGGTTCAGCCCGACCGTCGAGGTCGATCTGTGCGGGCACGCCACCCTGGCCACGGCGCACGTGCTCGGTGGGGCGGGCCGGTTCCACACCCGCAGCGGCGAGCTGGTGTGCAGCGCCGGCGACGACGGCTGGATCGACATGGACTTCCCCGCCGACCCGGTGACCGCCTCGCAGGAGTCCGCCGCGGTCGCCACCGCCCTCGGTCTTTCCGACGCCACCGCCGTCCGGTTCGTGGGGCGGGGCCGCAGCGACGTTCTGGTGGAGGTGGCCGACGCCGGGGTGGTGCGGGGCCTGCACCCCGATCAGGGGGCGGTTGCCGCCCTCGGGTCGCGGTGCGTGATCGTCACCGCCGGCGGGGACGGCACGGGCGCCATGGCCGACTGCGTGAGCCGCGTGTTCGCCCCCAACGCCGGCATCGCCGAGGATCCCGCCACCGGCTCGGCGCACTGCACCCTGGCCGGGTACTGGGGAGAGCGCCTGGGCCGCGAGGTGCTGGTGGGCGAGCAGGCGTCGGCGCGGGCGGCGTGGTGCGCATGCGCCTGGCCGGCGACCGGGTGGTGCTGAGCGGCCGGGCCGTCACCGTGTCACGGGTGCAGCTGCTCGTGTGAGGAGACGGCCACCCCCTCAGCCGGCCACCCCCTCAGCCGGCCGCCTTGCGGACCCCCTTTCGGTAGGCGCGGGGGAACAGGGCCCGGGCCACGGGGGCCAGGCGGGCCACCGCCGCGGCGTCGATGTCGACCCTCGGTCCCCCCATGCGGGCCAGCACCAGGCGCGACACGCCCTCCTCGGTGCGCCGCACCATGCGCGGAGGCGTGGGCATGCCGTCGTCCACGGCGGCGCGCCCCATGGCGGTGGGGACCCATCCCGGGTACAGGACATGGAGGTGCACGCCCCGTTCCTCGGTGTCGAAGGCGAGGCTCTCGGTGAACGCGCTCAGCGCCGCCTTCGACGCGCCGTAGGCGGCCTCGTGCGGCCCCGGGGCGCGACCGCTGTCCGACGACACGTTCACCACCACGCCCCGGCCACGCCGCACCATGCCCGGCAGGACGGCCAGCGTGCCCGCCACCGCCCCGAAGTAGTTGGTGGCCATGACGGCGCGGTGCACCTCGACGCCGGGCTCGGCGTCGCCCCGGGGCGGTCCCGTGCCGGCGTTGTTGACGAGCACGTCGATGCGGCCGTGGGTGCGCTCCACCTCGGTCAGGGCGGCCACGAAGGCGTCGGTGTCAGAGACGTCGCACGCCACGGCGGCGGAATCCGGCGACGACCGCTGCATGTCGTGCGCCAACGCCGCCAGGAGATCGTGGCGGCGGGCCATCCCCACCACCACCGCCCCCCGGGCCGCCAGGTCGAGGGCGAAGCGCCGCCCCAGGCCCGACGAAGCCCCCGTCACGACGCACACCGCACCCCGCACCTCGAACATGACGTCCCATCGTAGGAACCGGCGTCGCATTGCTGACAACATGGGTGCCGTGGTCGACCGCGCCGTCCCCACGGCCCGCACCATGTGGCACCTCCTCGAGCCACTGCACGCCGTCGTCTACTTCGCCCCCGAGGCCGCCGACGCGTTCGCCGCCGCCGGGTTGAAGGGCTTCTGGATGGGCTACTTCGCCGGCCGGGCCGCGCCCATGGGCGCGGTTGGGCCGGCCGTGGTGGACGCCACCTTCTTCAACTTCGCCCCGGCACACGTGGCGCAGCGCCGTGCCCGACGCGTGGCTGTTCGCGTCGCCGGCGCACGTCCTGGAGGCGCGCCTGGCCGGTGCCGGGGCGGCGCTCGGCCGCCTGCTCGACGGGCACGACGCCGAGGTCCGCGCCGCCGCCCACCTGGCCCGTCGGGCGGTCGAGGGCCTCACCGTGGCCGGGCGCCCCCTGGGCGCGGCCAACGCCGCACTGCCCTGGCCCGACGATCCGCGCCTCGTGCTGTGGCAGGCGGCGGGCGTGGTGCGCGAGCACCGCGGCGACGGCCACGTGGCCGCCCTGGTGGCGGCGGGGCTCGACGGCGTGGAGGCTCTCGTGTCGATGGTGGGCACCGGCGCCGTTCCCCGCTCGCTGCTCCAGGTGGCCCGGGGGTGGGACGACGCCGAATGGGAGGCGGCCGAGGCCCGGCTGGCCGGTCGCGGCTGGCTGGCGGCCGACGGCGCGCTCACGTCCGAGGGGGCGGCGGCGCGCACCGGCATCGAGGCCCTCACCGACCGTCTGGCCACCGAGCCCTGGGACCGACTGGGCCCAGAGGGGACCGAGGAGCTGCGGGCCCTGCTCGTGCCGCTCGCCCGGGCCGTGGCGGCGTCCGGGGTGGTTCCCGTCCCCAATCCGATTGGCCTGCCCGTCCCCGGCTAATCGGTTCGCCGGGCGTCACCACGGTGCGTGGCCCGTCGTGGGTACACACTCCCGGTCCACGGTCCGTGGCCGGATAGGGCCTTTGGGCCTGTCCGGCCCAGGGCCATTGGGTCCTACGCGTCACGCGGCGACGTGTCGACGCTAGAGATGATGAACGAACCGGCCCCCGACCTCTTCCGCACACTCGCCACCCACCAGGAGCTCCTTCCCGCCCTGCAACGGGCCGAGACCGTCTACGACCGTGCCACCGCCCAGCACTCGGCCCGGGTGGGGAAGATCTGCGCCCTCATCGGCCAGGTCATCGGCCTGAGCGCCACTGACATCGGCGCCTTGACATGGACGGGCGTCCTGCACGACGTGGGCAAGCTCACGGTGCCCGAAACGGTGCTGCACAAGCAGTCGGGGGCTTTCACCGAGGCCGAATGGGCCGAGCTGCGACGCCACGCCACGGCGGGGGAGAGCCTGGTGCTCGCCCTCGGTCCCCAGATGCAGCCCATGGCGTCGGCCGTGCGCTCGCACCACGAACGCTGGGATGGCAGCGGCTACCCCGACGGTCTGGCGGGCGAGGACATCCCCGTCTGGTCGCGCATCGTGGCGGTTGCCGACGCCTACGACCTGCTCGCCCACGAGCAGCCCTATCGTCACCAGGCGTTCACCCACGCCGCCGCCGTCGACCTCGTGCTGGACGGCGTGGCCGGCGCTTCGAGCCGGAGGTGGTCGACGCCTTCGTGTTCCTCGACCACCGGGGGGTGCTCGCCCCCATCGCCGAGTCGATGCAGCACCGGCCCCAGGCCGTGTCGGCCATCACCGCAGCGCGTCGCACACCGGTGGGGACGCGCCGGCGCAGGGCTCGCAGGCCCGTGGTGTAGTCGGTCAGCTGTCGGTCTCGCGCCGCCGCGCCGTGGCCAGCTCGGCTGCGATGCGCTGCGCCTCCTCGGTGTCGACCTGCTCCAGGGCGTAGCCGCTGTGGACCACGAGCCAGTCACCCACCGCCGGGGGATCGCCGTCGTAGGCCAGCAGCGAGACGTCGTGGCGCGAGCCGTCGACGTCCTGCACGGCCACCTGGGACCCGGTGGGGGGACCCACGACCAGGTGGAGCCGGCTCACGCACACGACGTGGAGCCTGCCACGACATCGAGCACGCGTGCCGCCGCCTCCTCCACCGACGCGGCCACGGCGTCGCTCAGTCCCATGCCGTCGCCGAAGTCCTCCCCCTCGATCCCCACCGCCACCACCCGTCGCGGGGCGCGGTCCACGGCGTGGGCCAGGCGCAGGGCGCCGGCCACGCCCACGGTGTGGGTGCTGGCCGTGGCGTCGCCTGGCGTGTCGGGGCCCAGCTCGACCACGGTCACGGTGCCGGGCGTCGCCCCCGTGCGCACGGCGTCGACCACCACCGCCAGGGTGGCACCGTCCCACTCGCCCAGCAGGTCGAGCGGATCGCCGAAGGGCCCCGACACCGTGGTGTCGCGGCCGGTGCCGTGGTCGGGCCGTTTCCCGCCTGCGAGGCGCTGCGCCACGAGGGCTGTCACGGCCGCACCGACGCCGTCGTCGCGGCGGTACTCGTTCCCCATGGCGAGCACCACCACACGCCGCGCGGCGGGCGCAGCGTCACGTGCGCTCCACCCTCACGTCCAAAAAGTGGGTGGCGCACGAGATGCACGGGTCGTGGTTGCGCACGGCCTGCTCGCAGCGCCACGTCAGGTCCTCGTCGGCCAGGTCGAGCCCGCCCTCCACCACGCGCCGCAGGTCGTCCTCGATGGTGAGCTGGTTCTGCGACGTGGGCGGCATGATGCGGGCCGTGCGGATCGGTGCCGTCGTCGTCGAGGGCGTAGCGGTGCACGAGCAGGCCGCGGGGCGCCTCGGTCGCGCCCGTGCCCACGCCCCGCGGCGGCACGGCATCGAGCGGCGGGCTCGGGCGCTCGTACTCCTCCACCAGGCGCAGCGCCTCGTCGCAGGCGAAGACGAGCTCGACGGCTCGCACCACGATGCTGCGGAAGGGGTTGGTGCAACCTCGCCCAGCCCGGCGGCGGCCGCGGCCTGCCGGGCCACTCGGGGAGCTTGGCGCCGTTGAGGGCGTAGCGCGCCAGCGGACCGGTGAGATACGGGTCGCTCCCCGCCAGCCGCGGCGTGCAGGGCGGTGGAGTGCGCCACGTGCTCCTCCACCGCCAGGTCGGCGAACTCGGACGGGCTCGATCTCCTGAGCCCGACCACAGCGACCACCCGGCCCTCCTCGACGGGTAATGGTCGGGTGGGTGAGCGCCACGAAGCGGTAGTCACCGGTCGACGTCGGGGAAGTCGAACCCCGCCACCCACGACACCGTGGTGAGGGCGTCGTCGCGCGCCCGGCGCAGGGGCTCGGCCAGGGCGCGCACGGCCTCGGTGTCCGGGGCCCGGTAGAAGCCGCCGACGCGCACGTTCACCGGGTGCACGGCCCGGCCCCCCACCGTCTTCATGATGAGGTTGCCGGTGCGCTTCAGGTCGAGGCCGCGCTCGACCGCGGCCCGGTCGATGGCGGCGAGCTCCACGGCGTCCTCGCAGCCGAGGAAGTCCGGCGCATGCAGCAGGTAGATGTGCAGCGCGTGGCTCTGGATCCACTCGCCGCAGTAGAGCAGGCGGCGCAGCGCCGCCACGGGCCCGCCGACCGTCGACCCCGCAGGCGTCCTCCATGGCCCGGCACGCGCTCATCTGGTAGGCGACAGGGCAGATCCCGCAGATGCGGGCCGTGATGTCGGGCGCCTCGTCGAAGCGCGCGGCCCCGAGCAGCGCCTCGAAGAAGCGGGGCGGCTCGAAGATGTCGAGCGTGACCTCGGTGACCGCCCCGTCGTGGACGTGCACTCGCAGCACGCCCTCGCCCTCGACCCGGGCCAGGCCGCACGGCGACGGTGCGCTCCGTGCCGGCCGTGGGTCATGGGGGCCGCTCCCGCCATCGGGTCGTTGGCCTCGCTCTCCGCGGAAGGCGGGGGCTCCGGCGTTGAAGGTGCGGAACAGGCGCGACACGTCGACGGCGGCGAGCCCGTCGGCGCGCAGGCGCCCAGCCAGGGAGGCCGTGTTGGCGGTGTCGGCCGGCCCGAAGCACCCGAAACAGCCGCGGTCCACCGACGGGCACAATCCCCCGCAGCCGGCACGGGTCACCGGCCCCAGGCACGGCGTCCCCTTGGCCACGAGCACGCACACCGTGCCGCGGCCCTTGCACTCCTGGCACACGCTGTGGCCGGCGATGGCCGGGCGCCTCCCGGCCAGATGGGCCAGGACCACCTCGAGCAGCTGCCCCCGGTCGACGGGGCAGCCGTGCAACTCGTAGTCGACGCGGACGTGCGACGAGATGGGCGTCGAGGTCGCCAGCGTGGCGATGTAGTCGGGACGGGCGTACACGGTGGCGGCGTAGGCGCCCGCCGACGCGAAGTTGCGCAGGCCCTGGATCCCGCCGGCCGTGGCGCAGGCGCCGATGGTGACGAGCACCCGCGACGAGGCCCGCACGGCCTGGATGCGCTCGGCGTCGTCGGCCGTGGTGATCGACCCCTCCACCAGCGACACGTCGTAGGGCCCGGCCACCACCGCCCTGCTCATCTCGGTGAACTATGCGATCCGCACGGCGCCGGCCAGGGCCAGCAGCTCGTCCTCGCAGTCGAGCAGGGTGAGCTGGCAGCCGTCGCACGAGGCGAACTTCCACACCGGCCAAGGTGGGCCGGCTGTCGGTGGCGCCCGTCATCGCTCGCGCTCGCAGCAGCAGGCGCTCGAGGCCGCCCCGTAGTCGAAGATGGGTCCGTCCCGGCACAGCAGGAGGGCCCGAGCTGGCAGTGACCGCACAGCCCGATGCCGCACTGCATGTTGCGCTCCAGCGAGACCCTGATGCGGGACCGCGCCACGCCCCGCTCGATGAGGTCGCGCACGGTGAAGCGCATCATGACCTCGGGGCCGCACATCACCGCCGAGGTGCGGGCCGGGTCGAACCCCGCGGCGGGTATCAACGTCGTGACCACGCCCACCCGCCCCGTCCAGTCGGCCTCGGCCACGTCCACCGTCACCGCCACGTGCGCCCCCGCCTCCCGCCAGCGTTCCAGGTCGTCGCCGAACACGATCTGGTCGGGCGAGCGGGCCCCGACCAGCACGTACAGCCGGCCGGCCCGCCCGGCGCCCCCAACGTGGCCACCAGCCGCTCCACCGCGCCCCGCAGCGGCGCCAAGCCGATGCCGCCCGCCACCACCACGGCGTCGGCGCCGGCCATGGTGTCGAGTGCCCCAGTCGTTGCCGAAGGGACCGCGCACGCCCACGACGCCTCCCACCGGGGTGGCGCACAGGGCGTGGGTGACGGCGCCCACGTCGCGCACGGTGTGCTCCATGGGGCCTTCGCCGTCGGGGCTGCTGCTCATGGAGATGGCCACCTCGCCCACGCCGAAGGCGGTGAGCATGTTGAACTGGCCGGGGCCGAAGTGGAGGTGATCGCCGCCGAGGGGGACGAGCGACAGCGTGGTGACGTCGTCGGTGTGTCGGCGTATGGCCACCACCCGGTACGGGACCGGCACGAGGGGGTGGGGGGCGGTGGCGGCGTCAGCCGTGGCCGTCGTCATGGTCCTTGCCGTACAGGTCGAGAATGCGCATGCGTGTCGACTGCAGGCGCTCGAGGATGACGGCCGACACCCGCTGGAGCAGCGCGTAGCCGAAGACCGGGTCGGCGTCCGCCTTGCGCCGCAGGCAGGCGGCGTCCACGGCCACCGCACCCACCGGCGCCGTGGCGCGGGCGTCGAAGTGCCAGCGATAGGGCGGGAACATCCACGACCATCCCACCGGATCGCCCGGGCCCACCGTCTCCACCACGATGCGGCCCCGGTCCGGGGCGTGCACCTCGATGGAGACCCGCCCGCGCCGCAGGAGGTAGAGCGTGTCGGCGGCCGAACCCTCCTCGAGCAGGAGCGCCCCGGCGTCGACGGCCACGTTGCGGGCGCACCCGGCCACCAGGGCCACGGCGTCGCCGGGCAGCCCGGCCAGCAGCGGGTGCTCGGCCACCAGTTCGGCGATGTGGCGCGGGTCGTGGGATGCGTCGTGGGTGGTCATGGTGCGACCTCGCTCGTGTCGGTGGCCCGGATGGCGGCGGTCTCCTCGGTCAGGTCGATGCCCACCGGGCACCAGGCGATGCAGCGCCCGCACCCCACGCAGCCCGACATGCCGAACTGGTCGTGCCACGTGCCGAGCTTGTGCGTCAGCCACTGGCGGTAGCGCGAGCGGGTGGTGGGCCGGACCGGGCCCCCGTGCACGAAGGAGTGGGCCAGGTCGAAGCACGACGCCCACGTCTTGTGGCGCTCGACCGTGCCGGACAGGTCGCTCGTGTCCTGCACGGTGCTGCAGAAGCACGTGGGGCACACGAGCGTGCAATTGCCGCACGAAAGGCAGCGGTCGGCCACCTCGTCCCACCGGGGGTGTTCCAGGTTGCGCTCCAGCAGGGCGGGAAGGTCGGTGGTGTCGAGGCGCCGGGTGATGGCCGCCACCGCCCCGTCGACCACGGCCCGGCGCGCCGCCTCGTCGGCGCCGGTGCCGGCCCGGTGGGGGACGGCGGCGAGGACCTCGGCCCCGATGTCGCTGCCGGGGCGCGCCACGAAGCGCTGGCCCTCGTCGTCGAGGATCTCGGCCAGGGCGATGTCGAAGCCCTCCTCCGCCCCCGGGCCCGTGCCCATGGAGGTGCAGAAGCAGGTGGCCGACGGGGTGCCGCACTCCGCCGCCACCAGGAAGGTGCTCCGGCGGCGGTCGACGTAGAGGGGGTCGGGGGCAGGGGCGCCATCCATCACCCGGTCGAGCACGCCCAGGGCGGCGAGATCGCAGGGACGCACCCCCACCAGGGCTGTGGCCCGGCTGTCGTGCGCCACCTCCTCGATCACCACGCCGGCCGGGGCCGACCCGTCGTCGCCGTCGGGCTGGACGTGGGCCCGCCATACGAGCGACCGGGGCGGGAAGACGTGCGCCTTGGGCGAATGGGGGCCGACGGCCCAGGCGAAGAGGGCCGGATCGTCGGCCTGCTCGATGCGGTAGGTCCCCGGCGCCTGGACGTCGTGCCAGCCCGCGGGCAGATCGGCGCTCGTCTCGATCTCGGCGTAGGTGATGGCCCCGTCGCGTGCCACGGGGCCGACGGTGCGGTACCCGCGCCGGCGCAGCTCGGCCAGGAGCGTGTCTAATCCAGACCGGTCGAGGACGACCGTGCCACCCGCCACGGTGCCCGTGCCATCCGCCGCCACGCTGCTCAGGCTACGGCGGGTCCCCCCTGGTGGCCAGGGTCGTTCGCCCCTAGTCCCACAGCCCGACGGGGGCCTTCCCCAGGGGGTAATGGCCGGGCAGCAACTTCGCCCGAACGCGGCCCGCTCCATGCGGCGCCGCATGCCCTCGGACAGGGCGTCGGCCTTGATCATCTCGATGAACAGGGCGGTGGCGTTGCCCACGTCGAAGAAGTCGCGCTGCCACGACCAGCGCCCGTCCCCGCCGTAGCGGAACCAGCTCCCGCCCAGTCCGGCGATGACGTACGGCGAGCCGTCGGGCCGGGTGGAGTCGGCCACCTGCTTCCACAGGCCGATGACCTCTCCCTGGTGGGGGTCGATGAGCACCTTCTGGTAGGGGTAGGTCCAGCCGTCGAGCCCGCCCATCTCGAGCCCCAGGGCGACGTCGCGGATCTCCTCGCGCCCCACGGCCATGAACTCCTCGTTGGGCCCGATGTTCCAGCCGTAGGTGGCGTCCTCGGTGTACAGGTCGGCCATGGGCCGCCAGTCGCGCGCCTCCTGGGCGCGGCGGTTGGCCTCCAGCCAGCGCTGCACCATCTCCTCGAGCTCCTTAGCGTACGCCGGCAGTCAGTCCTTCGTCGGGGTGCGTCGATGCCCCCGTCCTCGATGCCCCCGTCCTCGATGCGCAGCGCGTGGGTGGGGCAGAAGGCCACCGCCGCCTCGACCTGGGCCCGCATGCTCTCGGGCGGCGACTCGTCGAGGACCTCCAGGATCCCCTTCTTGTTGACGGCGAACACCGCCGGTGCCTCGGACTCGCACACGCCGTGACCCTGGCACAGGTCGCGGTCCACGATCACCTTCATGGTCTGCGGACGCCGCCGGTAGCGGGCCACGCACGGCTGTGCCAGCTGCACCACCATCTTGGAGTGGTCGTTTCTGTACGTGTCCGACGGCTGGGCCAGCTCGAAGTCCCAGTGCCGCAGCAACACCGAGAAGATGGCCTTCAGCTGCATCATGGCGAAGGGCGCGCCGACGCAGCGGTGGCGCCCGGCGCCGAAGGGGATCCACGTCCACGGGTTGGCGCGGTCCTCGGCCCGGGGCTCCATGTACCGCCCGGGCACGAAGGCATCGGCGTCGGGGAAGTCGTCCTCGATACGGTTCGACACCGCCGGGCTGGCGCCCACCAGCTTGCCGGCCGCGATGTGGAAGCCGCCCACCTCCAGGTCCTCCTTGGCCACCCGCAGCACCAGGATGAGCGGGGGGTGCAGGCGCAGCGCCTCCTTGATGGCCGACTCCAGCCGGGGCATGTCGCGCAGCGCCTGGTAGCTCACCTCCTCGCCGTGGGCGTAGAGGTCGTCGAGCTCGGCCCGACGGCGGCGAGCTCTTCGGGGTGGCGCAGCAGCTCGATGAGCGTCCACGCCGCGGTGCCCGACGTGGTGTGGTGGCCGGCGAACATCATGGAGATGAACATCCCGGTCACCATGTCGGTCGAGAAGCGCGGCGAGCCGTCCTCGTCGCGGATCGACATGAGCACGTCGAGCAGATCGCGGTCGTCGTCGGTGGGTGCGGGCCCGGCGCTGCGGCGGTCCATGATCCCCTGCACCAGGTCCACGAGCCCGAGGCGGGCCTCGTCGCGACGGCGGAAGCTGTCGATGGGGGCGTAAGGGTCCACGTAGGCGATGGCGTCGGTGCCCTGCTCGAGGTCGTGGTACAGCGTGGCGAATCGGCGGTCGAGCTCGCGCCGGAACTTGCGGCCCACCAGGCACGCCGAGGACGTGTAGATGGTGAGCTCGGCGAACCAGTCGAGCAGGTCGATGGACCCCGCATCGCCCCAGCCGCCCACCATGGACTCCACCTCGTCGGCGATGGTGGCGGCGTGGCCCCGCATGAACTTGTCCCGCAGCGCCTGGTTGTGGAGCATCTCCCGCCGCCGCTCGGGCGGCGCGTCGAACACCACGCCGGGCCCGAAGATGGGGGTCATGAAGGGGTAGGCCTCGGCCTGGTCGAGCACCTCCTCGGGGGCGCGGAAGAAGAACTCGTTGGCGTCGGCCCCGGTGCACAGCACCACGTCCCGGTCGGCCAGGCGGAACTGGCCCACGTCGCCGCACTCGGCCCGCACCCGGCGCATGAGGCCGATGGGGTCGTGGCGCAGCTCCTCGAGGTGGCCGTGCTCCGCCTCGCCCCCCGACACCCGGGGCGGCTCGTGAAGGGCCACGTCGACGGTCATGGTGTGCCTCGCTTCGTCATGGTGCGTCTCCTCCGCTGTCGGGCTCGGTCGGACCGGCGCCTCGGGCTGGATCTCGATGTAGGGGATGTGCCCGCCGGGCGGCGTCGACACCGCCGCCAGGACGGCGGCGGCCACGGCCGGGGGGCGCAGGAAGTGGCCGTGGCGGGCCACGCCGAAGCGGATCCACTCGTTCAGCACCTCGGTGGCGAGGGCGGGCTCCCAATCCGTGCCCATGCCGGTGAGCGTCTGGCCGGGCTGGACGACGGTGGCGCGCACTCCTGTCCCCTCCAGCTCGAGCTGCAACGCCCGCACGAAGCCCTCGAGCCCGAACTTCGACGCCACGTAGGCGGCGCCATGCGGGCGCGGCGTGCGCACCGCCTCCGACGACACGAACACGAGATCGCCGCGGTGGCGCTCGACCATGCCGGGGCCCAGGGCGGCCACCAGGCGGTGGGGCCCCAGCAGGTTCACGGCCACGGTGTGGGCGAAGTCGTCGGGCGAGGTGTCCAGCGCCGCCCCCGGATAGGCTGCGCCTGCGTTCGACACCACCACGTCCACCGGGCCCACCAGCTTGGCCGCCGCCCGCGGCGAACGCCTCCACCGAGGCGGCGTCGGCCAGGTCGAGGTGATGGCACGTGGCCTCGCCCCCCGACGCCGTGATGCGCGCCGCCACCTCCTCGCAGCGCTCCGTCCGGCGGGCCCCCAGCACTACGGGGTGGCCGGCGCCGGCCAGCGCCTCCGCCGTCGCCGCCCCGATCCCCGACGAGCGCGCCGGTCACCACCGCCGGTCGGTGCTCGGGGTGGGCGACGAAGGCGGAGCGGGCACGGGGTCGGTCCTCTCAGCGGGGGGTGACGGTGGTGGGGAGGCTGGCGAAGCCCCGCACGTTGATGGAGTGGACGCGCCGGGCGCGCTCGGCGTGGACCTCGTAGTCCGCCACGCGGGCGCACCAGCTCCTCGAGCGCGACCCGCGCCTCGAGCCGGGCGAGCGGCGCCCCCAGGCAGAAGTGGCGACCCCCGCCGAAGCTGATGAGCTTGGCCGTGTCGCGGTCGAGGTCGTAGCGGTCGGGGTCGGGGAACACCGCCCCGTCGCGGTTGGCCGACCCCACGAGCAGGAGCACCCGCTCGCCGTCGCGGGAGCGTCGTGCCGTGGAGCTCGACGGTGCCGGTGGTGACGCGGAGCGAGCATCTGCGACGAGGTGTCGAAGCGCAGCGTCTCCTCCACCCAGTCTGGGCCCGCCCCGCATCCGCAAGGGCTGCGCCTTCTGGTCGGGGTAGCGCCACGCCCAGTACCAGGCGTTGCCCAGCAGCTTGGTGGTGGTCTCGTTGCCCGCCACCACCATGAGGAACAGCACCGAGATGACGTCGTCGTCGCTCAGCTGCTCGCCGTCGAGGTCGGCGTGGACGAGTCCCGAGGTGAGGTCGTCGCGCTCGGGCCCGCGGCGCTCGCGCACCATGTCGGCGAAGTAGCCGGCCAGGGCCAGTGCCGCCTCCATCCCCTCCTGGGGGACGTCGAGCACGCCGTCCTCGCGGTGCACGAGCAGGTCGGCGAGGCGCCGCAGCTCGGCCCGGTCGGCGGGGGGCACGCCGATCATCTCGGAGATGACGTCCATGGGGAGCTTGCCGGCGAAGTCGCCGACCATGTCGAAGCTGCCCATGGCCACGGCCTCGTCGAGGTAGCGCACGGCCAGGTCGCGGATGCGGGGCTCGAGGTCGGCCACCCGGCGGATGGTGAACACCTTGCCCACCAGCGAGCGCATCCGGGTGTGCGGCGGGGGGTCCATTGCCAGGAACGACATCGAGCGATGGGCATTGGGCCCGTAGGCGGCGGGGTCGAGGGACACGCCGTAAGCGGTTGGAGAGGCGGGTCGGGTCCCGGAAGGCGGCGAGCACGTCGGCGTGGCGCGAGAGGGCCCAGAAGTCGAGCTCGTCGTTGCGGTAGACGCGGCGCCTCGGCCCGCAGGCGGGCATAGGTCGGGTAGGGGTCCTCGTGGATGGCGTAGTCGTAGGGGCTGTAGGCACGGCCGTGTCGGTGTCTGTGCCCGGCACCGGCGTCACGACCGGCCCCCGAGCAGGCGCCGGGCCGTGTCGGCCAGCGCCTCGGGCACGTCCTCGAAGTGGATGTGGCCCATGCCGGCCCACAGCATGGCCCCGCTGTAGGCGAGGTCGAGGGCCCGCAGCGCCGACTCGTCCTCGACGCCGGTGCCCCAAGCGCGGCGCGCAGCCGGTCGTGCAGGGCGGCGCCGAAGCGCACCCGCAGGCGCGTCACCTCGGGACCGGCACCGAGGAGGGCGGCCGTGCACGCCGCGGCCACGGTCGGATCGTCGGCCATGAACAGCCCGAGCACGCGCAGCTCGGCGGTGACCCGCTCGGCCGTGGTGCGGTCCCCGGGCGCCTCCACCGGGGGGAGGGCCTGCAAGCGGCGCCAGAGCACCTCGGCCAGGAGGTGGTCCTTGGAGGCGAAGTAGGTGTAGGCCGTGGCCGGCGCCACGCCGGCCCGGCGGGCCACGGCGCGCACCGTCACGCCCTCGTAGCCCGTGGCCCGCGCCTCGTCGGCGGCCGCCTCCACCAACTGCTCCACCACCGCCGCCTGACGCGGCGTGAGGCGGCGGCGCGTCGCCTCGGCCGCCGGCACCGTCAGGGCCGCCTCGCTCACTGCGCCGCCTCGCTCACTGCGCCCGTGCGCCGCCGGGGCGGCCGGGGTGTCGGCGGCGGGCACGTGGGGGGTGCCGTCGCGCATGGGCGGGAAGCGGAACGTCGCCGCCGTGGTGAGGCGCGTCATCTCCGTGATGTCGGCCACGGGAAGGGTCTCGGTGTCGTCGTCGATGACCACCTCCCACCGGCAGTGCGGCACGCGGTCCGACGGCACCGCGGGGGGCGGTGGACGTGGCGGATGCGGGCTTTGGGGTTCACGGCCTGGGCGGTTACGTCGAAGGTGCCGTCCTCGATGGTGTGGCACATGCCGGTGACCATGCGCTCGCCCCACGGCTCCACGTCCATGAGCGCCCCGCAGCTGCGAGCTCGAAGTAGCCCAGGTGGTCGTCGACCACCTCGTAGTGGACGTCCATGTAGTGGTGGGGGAAGCCGGGGTCGAGCTGGAGGACCTTGAAGATGGCCTCCACGCCGTTGCCTCGACCCCATGATCTCCCGCAGGCGCTCGCCGTAGATGGGGCTGGCGCCCCGCCACTCCTCGATGGCGAGCTCGCTGACGACATCGGCGCCGTAGCGGATGCCGATGGCGGCGCACATGGAGCGGTCCAGGAGATGCACGATGAGGGCGTACTCGCGCACCAGGCGGACCAGGGCGTCCTTGGACAGGTCCTCGTAGCGGAAGTCGGGGTCGAACGGCCCCGAGTAGTCGTCGAGATCGGCGTTGCGGTCGGCCATGGCGTCAGACTACGTTCCAGACACCTGTCTGGCTAGAGGGGAATTTCGATGGCGGACGCAGCGCACGCCGGGGGTACGCCATGACCACGGTGCGGGGTGATCGGGCTCGGCGACATCGGCCGGGGCGTGGCCGACGCCTCCCTGCGCGCCGGGCTCGCCCTGGTGGTGTGCGACGTCCGGGCCGAGGCCACCGACCCCTACGCCGGGTCGGCCCACGTGGCCGCTGGCCCGGCCGAGGTGGGCGAGCGGGCCGACGTGGTGCGTGGTGGCCGTGGTGAACGACGCTCAGGTGCACGCCGTGCTCGAGGGCGACCCCCGACCGGCGGACACCGGGGCCCCGGGGCCAGCCGGGGTCTGTCTCGGTGGTGCTGTCCACGGTGTCGCCCAAAACCATCGAGGAGGCGGCCGCAACGGCGGCCCGGCGCGACGTGGACGTCCTCGACTGCGGGGTGAGCGGGGGCCCGCAGGCGGCCGCCGACGGCAGCCTGGTGGCCATGGTGGGCGGGGACGCCGCCGTGGTGGAGCGGGTCCGCCCCGTGCTCGACGCCTTTAGCTCCCTGGTGGTGCACATGGGTCCGCTCGGTGCGGGCATCAAGGCCAAGCTGGCCCGCAATCTCGTGCAGTACGGCTCGTGGCTGGCCGCTTACGAAGCGCAGGTGCTGGCCGAGGCGGCCGGGATCGAGCTGGCCAAGCTGGCCGAGGTCATCCGGGCGAGCGACGCCAAGATCGGCGGCGCCTCGCGCCTCATGTTCCGCGACAGCGCGGCGCCCTTCCCCCTCGACTTCGACCGGGGCTTCGTCGACCTGATGGCCGCCGCCGCCGGCCTGGCCCACAAGGACCTGGGGGCCGCCATCGAGCTGGGCCGGAGCCTCGGTCTGGCCCTGCCCCTGGCCCACATGACCGAGGCCCGATGCGACGCCCTGTTCGGCCTGGCGCCCGACCCGGGGGAAGGCGGCGCGTCGGCCGTGACGGAAGGGACGGCGTCGTGAGCGGCGCCGGCGCCCGGAAGGCGGCGGCCCCCGACCCGGCCGCCTTCGGCGAAGAGCGCATGCTCGTCGACGGCGCGCTGGTGGCGTCGTCGACGGGCGCGGCGTACGAGACCGTCAACCCCGCCACCGAGGAGGTCCTCGGGGTGGCGGCCGATGCCTCGCCCGAGGACGCACGAGCGCGCCCTCGACGCGGCACGCCGGGCCTTCGACACCACCACCTGGTCAACCGACCTCGCCCTGCGGGTGCGGTGCCTGCGCCAGCTGCAGGCGGCCATGCAGGCGCACGCCGAGGAGCTGCGGGCCATGACGATCGCCGAGACGGGGTCGCCGCTGTTCATGACGCACTCGGCCCAGCTGGACGAGCCCGTGAAGGGCCTCGGATGGGTGGCGGACCTGGCCGAGTCCTACCGGTGGGAGACCGACCTGGGGCGGGCCGAGCCCATGGGCATGCCGGCCCGACGCTGGCTGCGGCGCGAGGCCACCGGGGTGGTGGCCGCCATCACACCCTGGAACGTGCCACACCAGATCAACCTGGCCAAGCTGGGCCCGGCCCTGGCGGCGGGCAACACCGTGATCCTGAAGCCCGCTCCCGACACGCCCGTGGTGCGCCACCGTGCTGGGGCGGCTCGTGGCCGAGGAGACCGACATCCCCGCCGGCGTGGTGAACATCCTGCCCTCGTCCGACCCCGCCTTCGGGGCCCGGCTGGTCACCGACCACCGGGTGGACCAGGTCAGCTTCACCGGGTCCACGGCCACGGGGCGCAGGGTCATGGCCGACGCGGCCGGCACGCTCAAGAAGGTGTTCCTCGAGCTCGGGGGCAAGTCGGCCTTCGTGGTGCTCGACGACGCCGAGCTGCGCGCGCGCCTGCGGCACGGCCGCCTTCATGGTGTGCACCCACGCCGGGCAGGGCTGCGCCATCACGACCCGCCTGCTCGTGGCACGCAGCCGCTTCGACGACGCCGTGGCGGCGACGGCCGCCGCCCTGGCCAAGCTGCCCGCCGGCGACCCCACCGACCCGTCCACCATCTGCGGACCGCTCATCAACGCCCGCCAGCGCGACCGGGTCGAGCACTACGTCACGCTGGCTCGCGATGAGGGCGGGCACGGTGGTGATCGGCGGCGGGCGTCCCGGGAACAGGAGCACCGGGGTTCTTCGTCGAGCCGACCCTGCTCGTCGGGATCGGCAACGATTCCCCCGTGGCACGACAAGGAGATCTTCGGCCCCGTCCTGGTCGTCATCCCCTTCGACGGAGACGACGACGCCTTGCGCATCGCCAACGACTCCCCCTACGGCCTGTCGGGCTCGGTGTGGTCGGGCGACCGCGACCCGGGCTGTCGCCTTCGCCGGCCGCATGCGCACCGGCACGGTGAGCGTCAACGGGGGCGTGTGGTACAGCCCCGACGTGCCCTTCGGCGGGTACCGCCAGTCGGGCATCGGGCGCGAGATGGGCGTCGAGGGGTTCGAGGAGTACCTCGAGACCAAGGTCGTGGCCGAACCGGCCTGAGGAGGAGCACCCAGTGAGCGAAGAACGACGTCCGCCCCGCCCCGACCGCGCCGTGGGCATGGCCCGGATGCAGGAGGTCTACAACTTCTCCGTCGACCCCGACGACGTGCCCGGCGATTTCGTGGCCTACACCGTGGACCATCTCTTCGGCGACGTGTGGTGCCGCCCGGCCCTCGACATCCGGCAGCGGCGCCTGCTCACCATCGGGGTGCTGGCCGCCCAGGGTCGCGGCGAGCTGCTCGACGTGCAGTTCCAGAGCGCCCTCGACAACGGCGAGATGACCGAGGAGCAGGTGCGCGAGGTGGTGGTGCATCTCGTGCACTACGTGGGATGGCCCCTCGCCACCGGGCTGAGCGGCGCGGCGGAGCGGGTCATCGCCCGCCGCCGTGCTGCCGGGACGGAGGGCGACGCGTGAGCGCCTACGACTTCTCCGCCAAGGTGGCCGTCGTGACCGGAGCGGGGCGCGGCATCGGGCGGGCCTACGCCGAGGGGTTGGCGGCGTGCGGGGCGTCGGTGGTGGCGGCCGACATCGACGAGGACGGCGCCCGTGAGACAGCCGCGCTGATCGAGGCGGCGGGCGGCACCGCCACCGGCGTGGCGGTGGACATCGCCGACCTGGGCTCGGTCCAGGCCATGGTGGACGGGGCGACCGGTCGCTACGGCGGTGTGGACTTCCTCGTCAACAACGCGGCCATCTTCGGGGGCATGAAGCTCGACCTGCTCATCACCGTTGCCTGGGAGTACCTCCAGCGCTTCATGGCGGTCAACATGTTCGGAGCGTTGGCGTGCACCCGGGCCTGCTACCCCTCCATGGCGGCGCGGGGCGGGGGGGCGGTGGTCAACCAGTCCTCCACCGCCGCCTACCTCTACGCCGGCTACTACGGGTGGGCCAAGGCCGGGGTGAACTCGCTCACCCAGCAGCTCGCCCACGAGCTCGGCGGCATGAGCATCCGGGTCAACGCCATCGCCCCGGGGCCCACCGACACCGAGGCGGCGCGCACCGTGGTGCCCGAGGCCTACATGCGCCAGCTGGTGGGGTCGCTCGCCCTCAAGCGCCAGGGCACGCCGGAGGACCTGGTGGGCATGTGCCTGTTCCTCCTGTCCGACCAGGCGGCCTGGATCACGGGACATGTCTTCAGCGTGGACGGCGGCCAGGTGATGCGCCCGTGACCGGCCCTCGCGTGACGGACCTTCCCGTGCCCGACGTGGCCGTGGTGGAGGACGACGGGGCGGTGCGGGTGGTGCGGTTCAACCGGCCCGAGGCCAGAAACGCCTTCAACGGCGCCCTGTACGACGCCGTCACCACCGCGCTGGCCGTGGCGGCGGCCGACGACGCCGTGCACGCCGTGGTCCTCACCGGCAACGGCGCCGCCTTCAGCGCCGGCCAGGACCTGAAGGAGATGGCCCGCATCGTGAGCGGCGAGCTGGGCGCCGAGGCGGCCAGGGGCTTCCGGGGCCTGCTCGACACCGTGGGGACCTTCGACAAGCCGTTGCTGGCGGCTGTGAACGGGGTGGGGGTGGGGCTCGGTTTCACGCTGCTGCTGCACTGCGATCTCGTGTTCATGGCCGAGGACGCCCGGCTACGCGTCCCCTTCGCCGAGCTGGGCGTGCCCCCCGAGGCGGCCAGCAGCTACCTGTTCCCCACCACCATGGGGTGGCAGAAGGCGGCGCTGGCGCTCTTCACCGGCGGGTGGCTGGGGGCGGCCGGGGCGGTCACGGCCGGGGTGGCCGTGGGGGTCTTCCCCGCCACCTCGCTCCTCGAGGAGACCCTGGCAGTGGCGAGGACCATCGCCGCCGCCCCGCTCGAGGCGCTCAGGACGAGCAAGCAGCTCCTGCTCGAGACGCGCGCCGCCCAGGTGGCCGGGGCCCGCCAGCGCGAGGAGGACGCCTTCGCCCGACTGCTCGGCACCGAGGCCAACACCGCCGCCCTGGCCCGTTTCGAGGCCGACCCCCGTTCGTGGGGCCCGGAGCGGGCCTGAACGACGCCGTCCGGCCTAGATTCGAGGGGCCGCCGGGTGGGGTCGGTCCTGCCGGCGGCGGGGTGGGGCGTGGGTGGCGGCGGAGGTCAGGGGGCGGGGATGACACGTGGTCGGCTGATCCTGGGAAGCGTGGTGGCAGTGGTGGCCGTGGTGCTCGGCATCGTGGCCTACCCGCAGGCAGCCGCGCCGCACGGTGCCAACGACACCGCCGCCCTTCCCCTCACGTCGAAGGTCTCGACCAGCCCCAGACGGAACTATGTGGACTCGTGCATCACCACGTTCGCACCGCCGCCCCGGGAGCCGGCCCAGCCCTGGATCGACACGGCCGGCAACACCTGGGACTCCCAGGCCAAGCCCCACGTGCAGGGGTCGGTGTCGTGGCCCACGGCCTCGTACTCGGTGACGCTGTCGGGCGCGGAGCGCATCGTCCGGTCCAACGACCTGCCCGTCGGCCACACCACCGGTGTGTTCCCCATCGCCAGGACCGACCCGGCCTACACCTACGACCAGAACCCCAACACCATCGAGGCGAAGACCATCGACTGGACTCTGCCCGCCAACCCGGTGGCGGCGGCCGAGCCGACGTGCACCAGCGGGGGACCGATCGGCATCCTGAGCGACGGGGTGGAGCTGTTCAACGCCCTGGACGGAAACGGCCGGGACGCGCCGGCCTACGAGGTGCTCGACAGCTGCGACGGGCACCCCGACATCTCGGGCACCTACCACCACCACACCGTGCCCTCCTGCATCCTCGACAAGGCCACGGGCCGCTCGACGCTCGTGGGCTACGCCATCGACGGGTACGGCATCTACGTGGAGCGCACCGCCAAGGGGGCGCTGCTCACCAACGCCAACCTCGACGCCTGCCACGGCCGGACCAGCACGGTGCTGTGGAACGGCAAGGAGACGAGGATCTACCACTACGACGCCACGGCGGCCTTCCCCTATACCGTGGGCTGCTACCACGGCACCCCCATCGGCGAGCCCCACGGCTGAGCGGGGCCGCCGCGCCCGGGCCGACGTCGCCGCCGGGCCCCGCCCGCCCCGGTGGTGGGTCCGCAGCGCCCGGGTAGGATGATCGGCCGTGCCTCGACCGGGTCCACGGGCCCGAGACCGGGGGACGGTGGCCGGCGCTCGTAGCTCAATTGGATAGAGCATCTGACTACGGATCAGAAGGTTGGGGGTTCGAGTCCCTCCAGCGCGCTGATGACGTCCATTTCGGAGTTGAGCGCCGGCTCCGAGCGCCGGTGACGGTGCGACCCCTGCGAATCGCCGACCGATGAATGGCGGGGACCACTCCCGTCGGAACCTGCGGTGCGTCGAACAACGTGGCAGGGCCAATGAACGGGAGCGGGCCTCACCTGGGACGTTTCGGCCGTCCGCCTGCCGGCACGCCGGCGTCCGGAGGGGGATCGTCGGCGCACTACCTTGAGAGGTGCGTCGAGGCGTCGCTCAGGCCGAGCGAGACGGGCACCACCCCGGCTTCGAATCAGACCTCGAGGGCCGCGCCCTTGACCGCAACGAGACGTCCGTCGACGAGGCGGACGCCACCCCCTCATCCCGCCAGGAGTGACCACCGATGACCGCTCTCACCCGTTTCTGCTTCCGACGCCGGAGGCTCGTCCTCCTGACCTGGCTGGTCGCCCTGGTGGTGGTGGCGGGGATCGCCCACTCGGTGGGATCGACCTACAGCAACAACTTCTCCTTCCCCTCGACGGACTCGAGCCAGGCGCTCGCCATCGTGCAGGCGAACTTCCCCTCCCAGAGCGGCGACAGCGACCAGATCGTGGTGGAGGCCAAGAGCGGAACGCTCCAGAGCCCCGTCGTGACCGCGGCCATGAACGGCATGCTGGCCAAGGTCGGGCGGCTCTCCTTCGTGACCGGCGTGACGTCTCCCTACCGGTCGGGGCTGATCTCGAAGGACGGGACCATCGGTCTCGCCACCGTCCAGTTGAACGCCCAGGCGCAGAACGTCACCACCTCCCAGGCGAAGCTCCTGATCCGCACGGCGCAGGCGGTGGACACCCACATCCTCGACGTCCAGCTGGGCGGGGCGGCCGTCCAGAACGGGGAGAACCAAGGGGGCGGCTCTTCGGACTTCCTGGTGGGGGCGTTGCTCGCCCTCGTCGTCCTGTTCTTCGCCTTCCGTCGGTCGCTGCTCAGCGCCCTGCTCCCGTTGCTCTGTGCCGTCATCGCCATCGGCATCGGCACGTCGCTCATCGGCATCCTCTCCCACGCCTTCAGCGTCCCCCAGTTCGCCACCCAGTTGGCCGAGCTCATCTCCCTCGGCGTCGGCATCGACTATGCGCTGTTCATCGTCAACCGCCACCGGCGGGAGCTGCTCGCCGGCCGCACCCCCGAGGAGGCCGTGCTCCGGGCGCTCAACACCTCCGGGCGGGCGGTGGCGGTCGCCGGGTTGACGGTGTGCGTCGCCCTGCTCGGGATGTTCGCCCTGGCGCTCACCTTCCTCTACGGCGTCTCCCTCGGGGCCGCCTTCGTCGTCGCCCTCACCATGCTCTCCTCGCTCACGCTGTTGCCGGCCATGCTCGGCTTCTACGGGTACAAGGCGATCTCGCGCCGTGACCGACGCGCCCTGCTGGCGGGTGGATCGGACCAGGCCGCCGGAGACTCGGACCAGCATCAGAAGGCGGCGGCGAGCGACCGTGGGGCGAGCCCGTTCTGGACGTGGTGGTCCGCCGTCGTGCAGCGGCGGTCCGCCATTCTCGGCGTGCTCAGCCTGGCGGTGATCGTCGTGGTGGCCCTTCCCTTCTTCAGCATGCGCCTCGGGATCGCCGACTCCGGGGAGGACCCGTCGGGGTCGACCACGCTGCTCGCCTACAACCTGTTGGCGAAGGGGTTCGGCCCCGGTTTCAACGGCCCGCTGCAGGTGGTGGGCAAGATCGACAGCCCCGCCGACCTCGGGCGCTTCGACAGCTTCGTCGGGAGCCTGCAGCACACGCCCGGTGTCGCCCGGGTGCTGGCGCCGCGCACCAGCCCCAACGGCAAGGCTGCGGTCGCCATCGTCTACCCCAGCTACACGCCGCAGGCGGCGCAGACCACCGACCTCGTCGACCACATCCGAGCCGAGGTGCCGGGGGTGACGGCGGGCACCTCACTCGCCATCCACGTCGGGGGCGAGACGGCCGGCGGCATCGACTTCTCGAACGTCCTGGCGAGCAAGCTTCCACTGTTCGTCGTCGTCATCGTCATCCTGGCGTTCCTGCTGCTCGCCACCGTCTTCCGCAGTCTCGTCGTCCCGCTCGTGGCGTCGGTGATGAACATCCTCTCCATCGGTGCCGCCCTCGGAGCGATCACCGCCGCCTTCCAGTTCGGGTGGCTCCGACCTGTTCTCGGGTTCGCCAAAGCCGGCCCCATCGAGGTGTACCTGCCGGTGATGATGTTCGCCGTGCTCTTCGGCCTGTCCATGGACTACGAGGTCTTCCTCGTGAGCCGGATGCACGAGGAGTGGGTCAGCTCCGGCGACAACCGCCGGGCCGTCACCCGGGGACAGGCCGAGACAGGCAGGGTGATCACCGCAGCAGGGCTCATCATGATCCTCGTCTTCCTGTCCTTCAGCCTGATCAACAACGCCCTCGTGATCCAGGAGTTCGGCATCGGGTTCGCGGTGGCGATCGTCATCGACGCCTTCGTGGTGCGCACCATCCTGGTTCCGTCGCTCATGCACCTCCTCGGTACCCGCAACTGGTGGCTCCCCCCGTGGCTCGATCGCCGGCTGCCGATGCTGCACCTCGAGGCCGACGACCTGCTGGAGCCGGCCAAGGAGCTCGAGTCGGTGTAGCCCGGCATCGGCCGTCGGGCGGGGACGACACAGCGGGCCGGTAACGTGCCACCCGATGTCCGCCACAGACCGCGCCGGGCTCGGTCGGGGCGTCGTCGTGGCGCACGGCCAAGCTCCACCTGAGCAGTGGTCTGACTGCCCGCGGATCCCCGTCGGCGAGGGGGAGCTGCTCGAGCCGGGCCCTGCTGCCGAGGCGCTGCACGAGGCGTGGATAGGCCGGCGACCCGTGGTCGTCGACCTCGGCGTGGACCCGGGCGAGCTGCGGACGCCCGAGACCACGAGCGCACCCGTCTACAGGCTCACCCCCCGTTTCGAGTTCAGCCGCGAGCGCCTGCAGTACCTGGTGTGGAGCAACAACTACGACGCCCGGGGAGCGGAGCTGGTGTGGTGGCACGGGCGCAAGGCCGCACGCCAGTTCGCCGCCGCCGGCGTCCACGAGGGTGGACCGGGCGACGTCGTGCTCGGCGACGGGACACCCCTGTTCGTCGACGGCGGGCCGTTCGCGCCGCCGGCGCAGGTCGGGGGGATCGGCGTCCTGCACCGCTGGAACCTCGAGGCGCAGTCGCTCGATCCCGTGGGGGACGCCCCGCCCACCTCGGTGCTCGCCTCGGACCAGCGCGCCGCGGTGGCCCACGCCGTGGGTGGCGCACGGGTGATCGCTCCGGCCGGTTCGGGCAAGACCCGAGTCCTCACCGAACGCATCCACCATCTGATCGCCGACTGCCACGTGCACCCCGGCCTCGTCACCGCGCTGGCCTTCAACGCCAAGGCGGCCGAGGAGATGCGCCAGCGCTGTGGTGACCTGGTTCGCCCCGCCGGGCCCGGCATCCGGACGCTCAACAGCATCAGCCTGTGGATCTGCTCGCAGTTCGGGGGGAGAGGCGCTCCCCGCACCATCGAGGAGCGCGAGGTCAGGCAGCTGATCGAGCAGCTGTTCGAGATCCGCCGTCAGGCCAACACCGACACCGTGCTCCCCTACATCGACGCCCTGTCGGCCATCCGTCTGGGGCTCACCGCTCCGAGCGACGCCGAGAGCGCCATTCCCGACGCCCGAGGCATCGCCGAGGGATTCGACCGCTACCGGGCAACCCTGGCCGACGCCGGCGCGGTGGACTTCGACGAGCAGGTGTACCGGGCCATCGAGATCTTGGTCACGGACCCCGACGCCCGTGAGGCGGCCCGGTCCCGGTGCCGGCTGCTCCTGGTCGACGAGTTCCAGGACCTGAACCCGGCGCACATGCTGCTCATCCGCCTGCTCTGCGCGCCGGCGTACAACTGCTTCGGTGTCGGTGACGACGACCAGGTGATCTACGGGTACGCAGGGGCCACGCCCGAGTTCCTGATCGACTTCCCGCAGTACTTCCCCGGTGCCGGCCAGCACGCCCTCGAGGTCAACTACCGCTGCCCGCCGGAGATCGTCACGGGGGCAGGGCATGTGCTGTCCTACAACCGCCAGCGCCTCCCCAAGGACATCCGGGCTGCCGAGGGGCGGACAGATGCCCTTCCCTCCCTCGGTGCCCCGTTGGAGGCGGCGCGTTCCCTGCACGTCATGCAGGCACCGGCGGCATTGCTCGCCCAGCGCGCCACCGAGGTCGTCCGGGCGTGGAGCGGCGCCGAGGTGGCGTGGGGGCAGATGGCCGTGCTGGCCCGGGTGAATTCGACGCTGCTTCCGGTGCAGATCGCCTGTGCCGAAGGCGGCATACCCTGCACCACACCCCTCGACGTCCAGGTGCTCAACCGGACCGGGGTCCGTACCGCGCTCGCCTATCTGCGGATCGGGTTGTCGCCGGACCGCATGGCGGCCGGGGACATCGAGCAGACGATCCGCCGACCCTCCCGGGGGATCGCCCGGAACGTGGTCGACATGGTGACCAGGCGGGGCTCGTCGTCGCTGGCGGACATCCGGGGGTTGGCCGGGCGACTGTCGGGGCGCGACGTCACCAAGCTGCTCTCCTATGCCGACGATCTCGAGGCGCTGTCCAAGGCGTGCGCGGTGTCGACCGTGGCCGCGCTGCGCGCCGTCCGGGAGGGGATCGGCCTGGGAGACACCATGGACGTGCTCGACTCGTCGCGGCGCGAGGCGGACCGTTCGACCCACGCCGACGATCTGCTGGCGCTCGAGTCGGTGGCGGCCCTGCATCCGGAGGCGGCCTCGTTCGAGAGCTGGCTCCGCAGCGTCCTGGGGCGTCCGGCGCCGCAGGGAGAGACCGTCTTGCTGTCGACGATCCACAAGATGAAAGGGCGCGAGTGGGACTACGTGCTCGTCTTCGGTGCCAGCGACGGCCTGCTCCCGCACCGGCTGAGCGAGGACGAGGAGGGCGAGCGCCGCGTGTTCCACGTGGCCGTGACCCGGGCCCGTCGCCAAGCGGTCGTGCTGGCCGACGCCGAGGCGCCGTCGGTCTTCCTGGCCGAGCTCGACGGGAGCAGGCCGCGGACCGAGGCGGTATCACCCCGGGCCGATCGCCGACGGGCACGACCCGGGGCCGGGGGGAAGGGCGCCAAGAAGGGGCGCGTCGAGCCGTCGGTGGACGCCACCGCCGGGCTCGTCATCGAGCACGGGGGCCATCGCGGCCCGCTCGTGGAGGTCGGCGCGTCCGAGGCGGTCATGGAGGTCGGCGCGGCCAGGGTGCGCATCGCCTACGGATCCGACGTGGTGGTGGACGGGCGCACGCTTCGGCTGGCGGCCCCCGGCACGGGACCGGGCCTGTCGCCCGATTCCGCCGCGGCCGAGGCCGCCTTGCGGGCGTGGAGGACCGAGACGGCCCGTCGGGACAAGGTCCCCGCCTACGTGATCCTCAACGACGCCGAGCTCCAGGGGATCGCTGCCCGATCGCCCGGCACCCTCGCCGAGCTGGCGGCGTGCCGGGGGATGGGGCCGATCCGGCTCGAGCGCCACGGCGACGAGATCCTGGCCGTCGTCGCCGGGGGGACCGAAGCGCCCGCGGCTGACTGATCCCCGGGCTGCTCCTCGTGTCGGCAATTCCTCACCGATATCGGAATAGCGGTGAGGAATTGCCGAGCGCGGGCCGCGCTGATCCTGGAATCGAGCTCAGGTGGTGCCCGAGCGCAGGGCGCGGGCGTCTCCCAGGACGGCGACGACGGCCAGGAGCGCTGCAGCCAGGGAGTCGCGGGTTCCGATGGACGTCCGGCTGGCCAGGCTGGCGGCGACGTCCATCGAGTCGCTCGCCATGGCCACACGCGTCCAGCGCCGGCCCTCTTCGGGCCCGGACCTCGCGCCGGCGACGATGCCCACCCCGAGCGCCAGGTCGCGGATGCCGATGGTGCGCAGCAGGAGCGTGGCCGTCGGTGTGATCTGCTCACGTCCGGAGACGCCGAGGACGACCCGTGGGGCGCTGATCATGGCGACACCGACCGCAGCCCTGAGCCAGCCCATCCGCTCGATGGTGGTCATGGGGGCAGCGTAGCGATGAGGCGGGCGGGTGGGGACTACACGGGGCGAGCGGTGATCCAGCCGAACTCGGAGGTGATCCGCACGCCGTGCCCGTCGACGTGGAGAGGTGAGAGCACCTCGTCGAGGGCGTCGCAGAACGCCTCGTACCCGACCGCCTCGATGGCGGGAACAGACGGCCCGGCTGCGGCGAGGGCCCGCACGGCGGTCGACACGTCGGGCCACTCGTTGACGACGTCCACCGTGCCCCGCTCCACCTCCACGAATCCCGTGGCCTCGAGCATGTCCCCGATCACGTTCTGCGTATCGCCCTGCTCCACGCTGGCGGTGCCGTGGCTCTCGGGAGACAGCTCGATGACCTTCAGGAAGTAGGGCATGAGGCCCATCCGCTCGAACCGGCCCCAGAAGGTCAGCCCGAGCCGGCCTTCCGAGGTGAGGACCCGCTTCGCCTCCCTGAGCGCCCCCTCGCATCCTTTCCAGATCCCGTTGAAGCTGGTCGCCACGTCGAAGGTGGCGTCGGGAAAGGGAAGGGCGAACATGTCGCCGGCCTGCACCCTCGCACCCGGTGTCCGCGCCGCGGCGATCCCGATGAGTTGCTCCGACGCATCGATGCCCGACACCAACGCCCCCCGACGGGCGGCCACGGAGGCGGCGAAGCCGGACCCGCACGCGAGTCGAGGAGCCGCACGCCGGCACCGACCGAGAGGCGGTCGAACACCTCCTCGTTGGCAGGAAGGGCGTACGGCTCCATCAGGTAGGCCCACTCCGCGGCCCGCGCCCCCACCCGCGACCTGCTTCCTCCCAGTTCACAGCGGTCATCGGCCCTCCCTCCCCCTTAGACGCACGAACGTACAAGGATCGTAAACGATCGTGCGTCTAAACTGCAAGGGCCACGAGAGGGGTGACGCGCCGATGCCCGAGGAGACCGCGAGCAAGCACACCCGGGCCCCCGGGGACCGGGGTCGCGCCCGAATCGTGGAGCGGGCCGCGCAGCTGGCGACGATCGAGGGGATCGAAGGGCTCTCCATCGGACGCCTCGCCGAGGCCACCGGCATCGCCAAGAGCAGCGTCTACGCCCTCTTCGGGTCCAAGGAAGCGCTCCAGCTGGCAACGGTCAACGCGGCACGCGCCAGCTTCATCGCCGAAGTCGTCACCCCGGCGTTCGACGCCACCGAGCCCGGGCGAGAGCGTCTCCTCGCCCTGTGCGAGGGCTTCTTGACCTACATCGAGCGGCGCATCTTCCCCGGTGGCTGCTTCTTCGTCACCGCCTCCGCCGAGGTCGGAGGTCGTCCCGGACGCGTCCATGACGAGGTCGCCCGCATCCAGCAGCAGTGGCGCGACCTGCTCGCCGGCGAAGCCACCGCTGCCGTCGAGCGAGGTGAGCTGCCACGTGCCACGGATCCCCTGCAGCTCGCCTTCGAGCTCGGTACCATCCTCGCCGGAACGAACATCGTCAGCGTGCTCCACGACGATCTGGCCGTGATCGGCCGGGGACGGTCGGCCGTCAGGAGCCGGCTCTCCAACGAGTAGAGCCCGAGGGGCGGGCCATCGGCCCTGGAACGGCCGAGATCCTCGACCGGCCGGCTACGAACGCGTTGAACGCCTGCAGCAGCACGGCGTACTCGCACCCCGCAGCCATGCCCCCGTACCCGGCGATGGTGCGCAGGAACTCGTCGGGGTCGAAGTCCGTGCCGAGCCCGTCGATGTAGGCCCGGTGCTCCCGCAGCGATGCGACGCCACGGTCGATGGTGCCGGTCACGTCGACGAAGTGCGTCGCATGCTCGGTACCGGCGATGTAGGTCGCCTTGATCCCGGTCCAGGGGGCACCGAGGTCGGTGAATACCCATTCGTTGGCCGCATCGCGACAGGCATCGAGCACCGCCAGACCGACCGGCGCGGTGATCGGCGTGATTGACGCTGCCACCCTCGCCCCACGTCAGGTCGAAGTTCATGCCCACCACCACCTCGGGGCGAAGTCGCCGGAGTGCCCCGGCCAGGTCCCGGCGCAGCGGCAGCCCGTATTCGACGGCCCCGTCGGGGTAGCCGAGGAACTCGACGTGCCCGACGCCGACCACGGCCGCACTGCGGTGCTGCTCCTCCTGGCGCAGCGGCCCGGTCCTCTCGGGCACCATGCCGGCGATGCCCGCCTCGCCGCTGGTGGCCAGGACGTACGAGACCTGCTTGCCCTGGGACGTCCACCTGGCAACGGCGCTGGCCGCCCCGTACTCCAGGTCATCGGGGTGGGCGACGATGGCGACGGCGCGCTCCCAATCCTCGTTCATCGGTTCCACAGAGCACCTCCTGGCGACGAGCAGCCTCGCACATGCCGTCGGCGGACGGCGCCCTACTCGGAGCGCCAGCGCCGGTAGAGATCGGTCAGATCCTGTCGCGCCTGTGCGGACAGGTCGTCGGGCTCGATCGCCCCCGTCACCCGGATGGTCGTCCTGATCTGCTCCAGGTAGGCGGCGCAGTTGGGGCAGGCCTTGAGATGGGCCTCGAAGCGGCGCCGGTCCCGCCGCGAGAGTGCCCCCTCGAGGTAGTCGGTGACGAGCTCGACCGCCTGCTGGCACACGATGTCTTTCCGCCGGAGCGACAGCACGGTCAGCCCTTCCCCAGCTCGGCGTCCAGGACCGCCCGCAGGCGGGCGCGTCCCCGGTGGAGCAGGATGCGCTGGTTGCCCACGCTGATCCCGAGGACGGCGCACGCCTCGTCGTGCGTGAGGCCCTCGACGTCGCGCAACATGACCACCTGGCGCTGCCGGGGTGGCAACGCGTCGAGGGCGGACTTGAGAATCGGTGCCCAGGCGGCGGCGTCGAGACGGTCCTCGCTGTCATCTGTCCACCGGTCGAGGGGGTCGGCCCACTGGCCCAGTCCGTCGAACCGACCCGGATCGACCGTCCAGAGCGTCTCGATCGGCTCATCCCATGGCTCACGTGAGGCGGCGGAGCGGGTGCGGTTGACGAGGATGCGAAAGAGCCAGGTCTTGAAGGACGAACGGCCCTCGAAGCGCTCGATGCCGCGGACGACGCCCAGCCATGTGTCCTGGACCGCCTCTTCGGCAACGGCGGGATTGGAGACCATGGAGCAGGCGAGACGGAACATGGACTGCTGGTAGCGGGCCACCAGCATCACGAATGCCTCCTCGTCGCCGGTTCTGACCCGGCTGAGCAGCTCACCATCCATCTCCACGGGGCGAAGCGTAGGACCCCACGACCCGGTTCAGGTCGCGCCCACCGGCCACAGCCGCCGTGTCCTGGGTCCTTCCCGACCGTCTGCCGTCTGGGCACGCTCTTCAGTCCTCCGCAGTCCGCCAGGCGTTACGTAGGGGAGGGCCCAACTGTCTGGTGCAGGCACAAACGTAACGCTTCGCCCTCATTCCGGGACTGTATGTCGACACCCTCGAACGACAAAGGAGACGCAATGAGGAGACTCACCCGTCTGGCGCTCGGCGCCGGAGCGGTTCTCGGGCTCTCGGCCTGGGTCGCGCCCGTGGCTGGAGCAGAAGGGCCTCCATCGGGAGGATACGGCGGAGGCGGTGCTGACCATGCCGTCTTCGTCCAGACCGACAGCACGACGGGGAACCAGATCGTCGCCTATCACCGGAGCCACGACGGCACCCTGACACTGGCCGGCACCTACCCCACCGGTGGATTGGGCGGCGTACTCAACGGCTCTGCCGTCGACCACCTCGGCTCGCAGGGTTCTCTCGCCTTGGATCCGGTGCACGGGCTCCTCTATGCGGTGAACGCCGGTAGCAACACGGTGTCGGTGTTCTCCGTCTACGGTGACCAGCTCGGTCTGCACCAGGTGGTGAGCTCGGCCGGCACCTTCCCGGTGAGCATCGCCGTCCACGGCAATCTGGTCTACGTGCTCAACGCCGAGAACGGTGGGAGCGTGTCGGGGTACTGGGTGGCCGGTGACCGGTTGCAGCGGATCTGGGGATCCACACGCAGTCTCGGCCTCACCATCCCCACCGACACAACGCAGTTCACCCACACGCCCGGGCAGGTGGCATTCTCGCCCGACGGATCGCAGCTCATCGTGACGACGAAGGCCAACGCCGTCGGGAACGACGTCGACGTGTTCGGCGTCGGATGGGACGGCCGGCTCTCGGCCTCCCCTGTGGTGAACCCCGAGCCCGGCACGGTCCCATTCGCCATCACCTTCGACCAGGCAGGGCACCTCGTGATCGGTGAAGCTGGGCCGAGCGCGGTGGTGACCTTCAGGCTGCACCGCGACGGCACCATCACCCAGATCGACTCGTTGCCCAACGGGCAGCCCGGTCTGTGCTGGGTGACGCCCGCCGGTCAGTACTTCTTCACCGGCAACACCGCCAGCAACTCGACGAGTGGGTACCAGTCGAGCGCCAACGGGCAATTGACGCTGCTCGGGTCGACCCCCACCGATCCGGGCGCGGTCGACAGCGCGGCGACCGCCAACGGACAGTTCCTGTACGTCCAGACCGGAGGGAAAGGGATCGTCGACGGGTTCCAGGTGAGCTCCGACGGCAGCCTCACCGAGATCGGGTCGGTCACCGTGTCCGATGCGGTCGGGGGCGAAGGCATCGTCGCCTCGTAGCCCGTCCCTGCCGGCGGCGGCGCCCGCATGCATCGCGGGTGCCGCCGCCGGATGGCGGAGGACATGGCAACGACGTGTCGCTTCGACCGTCGCCCACGGTCTGAGAGACACTGATCGTCAAAGAGCCGAGCTGGGAGGACCTCGATGCACCTCAATGCCTTGCAGGAGGAGCTGTGCGGGCAGACCCAGTGGGATTTCTCCGGTCTGCGGGCGTTGTTCGTCAACTGCACGCTCAAGCGGTCGCCGGAGCTGTCCCACACGGAGGGCCTGGCGTCGATCTCGATGGAGATCATGCGTCGCCAGGGGGTGACGGTCGAGGCCGTGCGCGCCATCGATCACGACATCGCCACAGGCGTATGGCCGGACATGACCGAGCATGGGTGGGACCAAGATGCGTGGCCGGCCATCGCCGCTCTCGTCATGGAGTCCGACATCCTCGTGCTCTGCACCCCGATCTGGTTGGGCGAGAAGTCATCGGTGTGCACCAAGGTCATCGAGCGCCTCTATGGCAACTCTCATCTTTTGAACGACCGTGGCCAGTACGCCTACTACGGCCGTGTGGGCGGCTGTCTGGTCACCGGAAATGAGGATGGCGTCAAGCACTGTGCCATGAACGTGCTGTACTCCCTGCAACACCTCGGCTACGTCATCCCGCCGCAGGCAGATGCAGGGTGGATCGGGGAGGCCGGCCCGGGCCCGTCGTATCTCGATCCGGGGTCCGGAGGTCCGGAGAACGACTTCACCAACCGCAACACCACGTTCATGACCTGGAACCTGCTGCACCTGGCCCGGATGCTCAAGGAGGCCGGCGGCATCCCGGCCCATGGCAACCAGCGATCGGCATGGGACGCCGGATGCCACTTCGACTTCCCCAATCCGGACTATCGCTGATCGGGCCAACCGATGGCGAGCCCCGACCCGGGGCGTACAGTCTGACGCTGTGAGCGCCTCCACCAGCGCGCAGCCCACGATCCGTCGGGGGGTCGTGCGCGGCCCCGACCTGCAGAACCTCCGGGCATGGACGTCGCAAGTGGAAGCTTGGCCCGTCGGGAGCCACGTATGGGGCCACTACGCCGAGCAAACGGCCGACGGCGAGGCGATCTGTCGCACCGAGAACGTCTCGGCCTGCCACGACGGGTTCGCCGCCCTCGTGGCCGGGCCCTTGCGGGCACTGGCTGCCGAGGCCCTCGGGGTCGACGTCATCGCCTTCAAGGACAAGCTCAACTACAAGCAACCCGGCGGGGCGGGATTCAGCCCCCACCAGGACGCCCTGGCCTATCCGGGCGTGGGCAGCGTTCTGTCGGTTCTCGTGGCCGTCGACGAGTGTTCCGCAGCCTCGGGATGCCTGTGGCTCGCCGACGGCGTGGAGGAGTTGCTCCCGACCGACGACCGCGGCGTGGTGCAGCGCCAGGTGGCGTCGACGCTTGCGTGGGAGCCTGCCCCCCTCGCCCCCGGAGACGCCGTGTGCATCGGCGGCTTGGTGCCGCACTACAGCGAGGCCAACAAGAGCGCGTGCGTCGCGCCGGGTCCTGGTGGCCAGCTACGCACCGGTCGAGGAGGGGTACGGACGCGACCGGTACTACCCGGCGCGCCGGGCCGAGATGGAGAGCTCGACGGCCAAGGACAAGCGGTTCCGGATCAGCACGCTCGCCGATTTCGAGGGAACGCAAGTGCGGGTGGCTGCACCGTCAGCCATGTCAGCCTGCACCCACCCGTAGGACCCGCCAGGCCGGCCGCTACGCCGGAGGCGCAGGTGTCGAGGGAAGGTTCCACTCCGTCCAGCCGCTCCCGACGCGGCCGTCCTCCGTCTCGTAACGGCACAGCACGCGACATGCGGGCCACCCGACCGGTGCCGTCGTCGAACAGGATGGGGCTGAGTGAGACGGGGACGAGGGTCATGCGCAGATCCCCGGGCTCCACGGCGAGTGCGGCACTGACGGGGACCGAGTCGCCGTCGAGCTCCTCCGAGGCGCTGATCTCCCGCGCCGGGGTGAGCCGCCCGTCGGGCGTCACGACGTACCCGAAGCCCGTCGAGTCGGTGCCGAAGCGGATGTCGGAGAGGTGGAAGGCCGTACCGTCCTCGAGGGTTCCCGCCGACCAGCACCATCCGAAGGCCCACCAGTCCCGCACCCCCCAGGAATGGTCGCGCTGCCCGCCGGCATCGACGGCGATCGTCTCGTCACCGATCCGGATGGTCCCGATCACCCGGGCCGACACCTCGTAGCGGGTGGTGAGTCCGTAGTGGTACGGGGGAGCCACGCTGGTCCAGGTGAGGTCCACATCGACCTCGACCGGCGTCCCCCGCTCGCGCCGGAAGACGGCCCGGGGGTCGTCGAACTGCTCGGCCGTCATCTGTGCCGTCACCCGCCAAACCTTCAGTGCCGACACCGTCTCCAATCGTGTCGTCCACTGGGGTGTCTGCTGTACGAGCTCGTCGCCCGTCACGAGGGGGGCCCTGTCGTCGGCCACCATGGTGAGCGGGCGGTCGCGACCGGCGACGGTGACATGCAGCCAGGTCTGGTTCCGGTTGGGGTACAGCCCGAGGCGCAGATACGCCCCCCACCGCTGGGACGGATCGGCCACGTCGCAGTACCAGGACTCGTTCCACAGCGCCTCTTCCCCGGCGGAGTGGCGGCCCTCGTCGGTGACGGCCACCACGGGCGGCTCGGTGTTGTGCACGTCGGTCATGGCTCCCCGATCACGGACATGGCGTCGAGGTCGAGGGCGTGGCGGACATGGCGGTCGGCGTCGGTGACGAACATCCTGTCGCCGCGTTCGGTGCGCTCCACCAGCATGGAGGCGACGATAGCGAGGAATGCCCCGTACCACGACCCGTGGCGGTAGCGGCGCCAGCACTCGTCCCACGACAGGTCGACGCCGGCGGCGACCAGCTCGTGGTGATAGGCGCGGACGAGGTCGCCCTCCACTCGGCGCCGCTCGTCGGGGAGGAGGTTCCCACCGATGAAGTAGCTGACATCGGCCACGCCGTTGCCCAGCACCAGCGTCTGCCAGTCGACGACCGCCACCGTCTCCTGGACGGGGTCGATGAGCAGGTTGTCGAGCCGGAGGTCGCCGTGGAACAGGGTGTGCGGGCCACCGATCCCCTGCCACCATCGCTCGACGTGCTCCACGCCGAGCGCCAGCGCGTCGGGCGTCGTGGGATCGAGGCTCGCCCCGTAGCGGTCGACGAATCCCGGCAGGAGCGAGCGCACCAGGTGGGCCATCGTCGCTGCCGCTCCGGGCGAGGAGCGGTTGAGCCAGTCCACCCGCTTCAGGGACGGGTCCCCCCAGCGCGGGGCGTGGAAGCTGACCGCCTGGCTGAGGACACGGGCGGCGAGATCCGCCCCGCAGCCCTCCAGCTGGTCGCCGGCCTCGGCCGGGGCCAGGTCCTCGAGCAGCAGGGCGAACTCGTGGGTGGCGGGGTCGAATCCCACGAAGTGACACGCCGGGGCGCGCACGCCCACCGTGGCCACCAGCTCCCGGTAGAAGCCGGCCTCGATCTCGTAGGCACGCAGCGATCGGCCGACCGCCCTGCTGTCGGCATTGGCGGACGGGAACTTCCCCACCACCGTGGTGGGTCCGTCCGACGGCCCGTCGTAGCCGATGGTGAGGCGGACCGACTGCGCCATCTGGCCGGTACCGATGGGTGTGGAGGAGACGTCGGAGACCCGGCCGGCGTGCAACACCCCGGCCTGGCGCAACACGTCGTCCAGGGTCTCCGCTGTGACCGATGCGGCGGAGCGGAAGGGCAGAATGGTCGTCATGGCGCCGTCGTGGGTGGGGACGGGACCGGGGCCACCGCGTATGGCCGACCCGAGCGCATGAGCTGACCGGGAAGGGTACGACCGATCACGGTCTCGATATCGAGCGACACGGCGATGAGGGCGTCGAGGTCGACGCCGGTGTCGGCTCCGAGGGAGTCGAGGAGGTACACGGCGTCCTCGGTGGGGATGTTGCCGGTAGCACCGGGCGAGAACGGGCATCCACCCAGGCCCCCGATCGACGCATCGAATCGCCGCACACCGTGCTGGGCGGCGACCACCAGGTTGGCCAGGCCGGTGCCGCGGGTGTTGTGGAGGTGGAGGGCGATGTCCGACGGCCCCAGGCCGGCCGTGTCGAGGACGTCGACGAGACCGGTGATCGAGGTCGGCACGGCCATGCCGGTGGTGTCGGCGAAGGAGAAGGTCGTCACGCCGACGTGGCGGAGTCGCTCGGTCAGCTCCCGGGTGCGAGCAGGGCTGATCGCCCCCTCGTAGGGGCAGCCGAAGGCGGTGGCGACGATGGCCTCCACCGGGACCACGGCGGTCCGGGCCAGTTCCACGATGGCGGCGATGTGCTCGACGGAGTCGTCGACCGACATCTTGAGGTTGCGGACGTTGTGGGTGCGAGACACGCTCACCACCACCTCGAGCTCGTCGATCCCCGCCTCCAGGGCGAGCCGGGCGCCGTGCAGGTTGGGAACGAGCACGCGGTACCGGACGTCGGGGTTGCGTGCGATGGCGGCGAGCACCCGATCGGTGCCGGCCATGGGAGGCACGGCGCTCGGACTGACGAAGGATCCCACCTCGATGGCCCGCAGCCCGGTGGCGGACAGGGCGTCGATGAGGCGTACGCGCTCGTCGACGGAAATGGGGGATTCGTTCTGCAGGCCGTCGCGCGGGCCGACCTCGCGTACTTCGCTCGACGTCGGATAGGAGCTAGTGACCATCGACGGTTCCCTTGCCTGTCGCCACCGAGCGCACGGAGGCGCTGTACCTCCGGCCGGTAGCATGCGGGAAGTGCCCAGAGAGAACGCCATGAGCGCCTATCAGCAGATCCGCCAGGGAATCGTGGAGGGCGTGTACCGGCCCGGTGAGCGGATCGTGGAGACGCGGTTGGCCGACGACCTGCAGCTGTCGCGCACCCCGATCCGCGAGGCGATCAGGATGCTGCAGTCCGAGGGTCTGGTCCACTCGCTGCCGAACCGGGGCGCGACGGTGCGGGCGCTCACGGCGGAGGACATCGGCGACCTCTACGAGGTCCGCGGCCGGCTGGAGGCCCTGGCGGGTGAACTCGCAGCCAGTCGGGCGACGACGGAGCAGATCGAGCGCCTGGGCGCCGCCGACGCGGCGTTCGCCACCGCCGTGCGGAACATCGACGTCAACGACATCGAGGCCATCCGCACCGTGTTCCGCCTGAACGACGAGTTCCACGCCGTCATGCTCGATGCAGCGCACAACGGACGCCTGGCCCAGACGCTGATCCGCACCGTCGACCATCCGCTCGTCTTCCAGGCCTTCCGCCACTACAACCTGCCGGCCATGCGCCGCTCGGCCCAGTTCCACCACCTCATCTTCGAGGCCATCCGGGCTGCTGAGCCCACCCGAGCCGCCAACCTGGTGCTCGAGCACGTCCTGCAGGGACGCGACCAGTTGCTGGCCGTGGTGGGCGACTCGCACTCGGTCGATGCCCTGTTCGACATGCCGGCACCGGCCTCGGCAACGAGGGGAGCCGGTCACCGGATCACCTGATCGGCCCTGAGCTCGTCGATCTGCGCCCCACCGAGACCAGCCATCGACCCGAGCACGGCGTCGGTGTCCGCCCCGAGCGCCGGGCCAGGGGTGCGTATCGATCCGGGCGTGCGCGAGAAGCGCGGCACCACGCCGGGCATGGGAACCAGCTGCCCCCTGCCCGACAACATCCGGACGACCATCTGGCGCGCCTTGTAGTGCTCGTCCGCCAGAGCATCGGTGGCCGTGTAGACCCGTCCGCTCGGTACCCGGTGGGTGGCCATGACGGCGAGCACGTCGCCACTCGAACACCGCGACGTCCATGCGCTGATGAGCCGGTCGAGCTCGGCGGTGTTGTCGCCCCGGGCCTGGTGGGTGGCGAACCGGGGATCGTCGGCCAGCTGCGGCTGGTCCATGGCCAGACAGAGCCGGGCGAACACGCCGTCGGCGTTGGCGGCGATCGAGCACCTCGACGCCGTCGGCGGTCGGGTACGCGTTCGAGGGGGCCACCCCGGGCAGAACGCCGCCGCTTCGGCTCCGGACCACGCCGGAGACCTCGGCATCGGCCAGGCTCGACTCCATCAGAGCGGCCACGGCCTCGTACAGCGCCACGTCGACCTCCTGGCCCTTACCGCTGGTGGCGCGCTCGTGGACGGCGGCGAGGGCGCCGATCACGGCGAACATGGCGGCCAGGGAATCGCCCAGGCTGATCCCGGCCCGGCACGACGGTCCGTCGGCGGGGCCCGTGGTGTGGCGGATCCCGCCCATGGCCTCGCCGATGCTCCCGAAGCCAGCCTCCGCCGCCCTGGGACCGCTGCGCCCATAGCCGGAGATGTGCACCATGATCAGACCGGGGTTCTCGGCGGCCAGACCCTCGTATCCGAGCCCCCACCGCTCGAGCTGCCCGGGATGGAAGTTCTGGACGACGACCCAAACCCCAAACCCCAAACCCCAAACCCCAAACCCCAAACCCCAGACCGATAGTCAAATAGCAATCGATCAGAGAGAAAATGAGGAGACAGTGTCCAAGGTTGGCCGAGAAGTGAGGGTCGTAGAGCAGCCAAGAGGAGACCTACTCCACAACAAACCCTTCACGTTCAGAAGTCCTGAGCTTGTTGCCCAGCTAGACCTGGAAGACCTCAAATACCTTCCAAGCAAAGGCGAGAACAATATTCGAGACACTGGCGATCGACAGCGTAGAGGTCCAGTTTTCGGAGAGCGGTCTGTTCGACAACGAGCACACCTTCTCGAGGCGGATGTCGGTAGACGACTTCTTTACCTACGAAGGCGACTTCAAACTGTACGTCGCACAGTACTCCATCTTCCAGAAGCGGCTGCCCCATGACTTCTCAACGTGAGAGACCGGAAACTCCTGAGGAAGAAACTCCGGAAAGACAACAATGAGCGGCTCGCCATGTTCTTTGGCAACTTCCTTGCTCCGAAAATAATCTTGGACAGGGCGAGAGACCTCCGGACGATCAACTGTTGGCCAACTTGGAGAAGAGTAGAAGCAAGCTTCATTTCGACCTGTACGACAACGTCCTGGCGGTGGTGCACGGCAGGAAAAAAGTGTATCTCTTTCCGCCTCAGTGCGAGGCCGTCACGACTCCTTTTCCTCAGCCAGCAATCATTCCACGAAGCTAAGATTAAGAAAGAGTTCAAGTCTGGCAGCAAGAGAAACAGGAGAGCATTCAAGAGAACTGATCTTAAGTTCAAGAAGCTGTGGAATGCCGGCATGCAGCGATGTATTTTGGAGCCTGGAGATTGCATTCGGATTCCGGAAGGTTGGTACCACTATGTCGTCTCGGACAAAGAAACAATTGCCTTCAATTTCTGGTTCAAAAGTGTGCTCAGAGAGACGATTCGAGGCCAAGAAGAAGCCGATCTCACTACCTCATACAAGAAAAACTAGGCAAAGAAGTGAATAGAGTCTCCAAAGAGTCGATGGCAGGTGACAGATTTGAGTCGACTCCTCTCCACAAACTCAGGATCGACCTCCTAGAGGCCTTTTCGCATCAGAACTTAGTTTCGAAGACTTGCTCCACGACCCACAGCCAGAAAGAAGTCTCATAGAAAACAAAGGGAAACTGAAGTGCAACTACATTCTTGAAAGACTGAATCAGCTGGACAATAAGCAGAACGCTGAACTCTACATGAAACTTGGAGCAAGAGGCCTTCTGAACCTGTGCTTGACAGATCCATTCAAGGAACGATCTATGAACTCTTCTTCCAGTACTTTGACGATCGCACTCGACTCAAGGCCCTTCAAAACCAAAAGCAACTCAGAGCAGAGCTCGGCAAAAATCTATAGACCAGTTTCTAGAGGTTCTTTAAATCTCCCTCAAACTAACTCATGGCATTACCTCGGGGTTTGGGGTTTGGGGTTTGGGGTTTGGGGTTTGGGGTTTGGGCAACGCCGCCATCACCTCGGCCAGCCTCCTCCTGCCCGTCAGCGCGTGGGACGTGAACTACGTGGCCGTCAACGCCTTCGCCCAGACCCAATCGCCAGCAACTATGGCGGCCTGCCCTCGCTCGACATCCTCGCCTCCGAGGACGACACGCAGGTGACCATCTCGCCGTGGCCGCAATCACCGCCGGCACCGGCGTCGCCGCCGCGCCTCAGGGGACGCCCACCGTCTACAACCTGAGCAAGGGCCAGTACGTCCAGTTCACCCAGGGCGCCGAGCTCACCGGCAGCGCCATCCTGGCCAACAACCCCATCGCCGTCTTCGGCGGCAACTCCTGCATGAACGTGCCCGCGACGGAGGCCGCCTGCGACACCGGCGGCCAGCAATCCCGCCCGTACGCGCCCTCGGCAGCGAGTACGCCGCCGTCCGCTACCGGGGCCGAACGGCGGGCAGAACGGTCCGTCCCCTGGCGCCTGGTGGGCGCCGTCAACGGCACCAAGCTCACCTGGACGCCCTCCGCGCCCTCCGGCGCGCCCCCACCCTGAACGCCGGCCAGCTCGTCATGTTCGATTCGACGGGCCCCTTCATCGTCGCCAGCCAGGACGGCGCTCACCCTTCTATGCCTCCGCCCACATGACCGGCGGCGACGCCTTCAACGGCGAGGGCGACCCGGAGTTCGTCAACATCATCCCCCACCGCGCAGTACCTCGACTCCTACGTCTAGCAAGACCAACCGTACCAGTAGGTTAC
>CAWIWK010000060.1:0-66774 GCA_963839605.1 uncultured Acidimicrobiales bacterium
CTTCGAGCCGTGTCGCTGTTCGCCGAGCACGCCGCCAGTGCGGTGGCCAACGCCCGTCTCTACGAAGCGGAGCGGGTGCTGTCGGCCAAGCTGTCGCACACCGCCGTGCACGACCCGCTCACGGGCGCCGCCAACCGGGTGCTCGTGAGCGACCGCCTGGTGCTCGCCATGGGCCGTGCCCGGCGGACCGGTGGCCAGGCGGCGGTGCTGTTCATCGACATCGACGACTTCAAGCTCGTGAACGACGAGCTCGGCCACGAGGTGGGTGACGACATCCTGGCCGCCTTCGCCACCCGCCTGTCGGCCAGTGTCCGGCCGGCCGACACCGTCGGACGCTTCGGTGGCGACGAGTTCGTGGTGGTGTGCGAGGACCTCGACAGCGACACGCAGGCGGAGCAGATCGCCAAGCGCATCGTGGACGACCTCCGGTACCCCTTTGCCACCCCGCTCGGTGAGCGGGTGCTGTCGGCCAGCGTGGGCGTGGCCACGTGCGGCGCCGACAGTACCGTCTCCGCCGACGAGCTCATCTGCCTGTCCGACCGCGCCATGTACGAGGCCAAGATGGACGGCAAGGCCCGCGTGGTGCGGTCCCCGAGCCGGGCCGCCTGAGCGACCACTACCCGACGGCGCCCTGTTAACGTCGACGAGGCGCGCCGCATCGGATCGCCAGGCCGCTCAACCGGGGACCGCTCATGTTCGTGGCTCTCACCTTCGACGTCGAGGATCCCGACCAGCGCGACCACGGCCATCCCGACGATGTCGCCTCCATCCTGGGGGCGCTCGACGCGTCGGGAATGCGGGGCACGTTCTTCGTGCAGGGCCGCTGGGCCGAGGCCAACCCCGTCATGGCCGCCGCCATCGGGGCCGCCGGGCATCTGGTGGGGAGCCACTCCTACTTCCACGCCGACACGCGCCTGCTGCGCGCCCGGGGGGTGCGCCAGGACGTGGTGCGGGCCCAGCGCGTCATCGCCGAAGTGGTGGGCGTGGACCCGCGCCCCTGGTACCGGCTCCCCTACGGCGCCGGGGAAGACGACCGCGCCATCGAGCGCACGCTGCGCTCGCTCGGCTACCACCACACCGGTTGGGACGTCGACGTGCGCGACTACGCCATGGGCGACCCCGCCGCCATGGTGCCCGCCATGGAGCGGGCCCTGGCCGAGCACGAGCGCACCGGCGCCACCCACGCCATCGTCCTGCTCCACTCCTGGCCGGCGGTGACGGCCAAGGCCATGCCCGAGCTGTGCCGCTTCGTGGCCGAGCGCTGCCAGGGCACGGTGACGGTGGACGAGGTCCCCGGCGGCGGGGCGGTGCCCACCCGGTCGCGTCTCGCCCAGCGGGCCGAGGGGCTCGCCACCCGGGTGCGACGCCTGGGGCGACCTCGGACCTGCAGGCCCGACAGGCGCCTGCGGAGCGACAGGCGCCTGCGGGGCTACAGGCGTTCCACGTTGGGCCCAGATACCCGGTTGCACGTGTCGAGCACGTAGGGCGCGTCGGCCACGATGGCGTCCAGGTCGAAGCGGTCGTGGTCGACCACGAGCACCACGGCGTCGGCGGCGGCCGCCTCCGCAGGTGTGGCCTCCACCCGGGTGACGCGGGGATCGATGACGAGGTCGCGGACGTGCGGGTCGGCGGCGCGGACCTCGGCCCCCAGGGTGACCAGGCGTTCGGCCACGGCGATGGCGGGGGACTCCCGGGCGTCGGCGGTGTTGCGCTTGAAGGCGAGCCCGAGGACCAGCACGCGGCTGCCGTGCACGGCGCGGCCCTTGGCGTTGAGCGCCAGCATGAGCCGGCGGACCACGTAGTCGGGCATGTGCTCGTTGATGTCGTTGGCCAGCTCGATGAAGCGGAAGCTCTGCCCGATGGTGCGGCGCACCTTCCACGACAGGTACGAGGGGTCGATGGGCAGGCAGTGCCCGCCCACGCCCGGCCCGGGGCGGAAGGGCATGAAGCCGAAGGGCTTGGTCGAGGCAGCGTCGATCGCCTCCCACACGTCGACGTCGAGGGCCTGGGCGAACACGGCCAGCTCGTTCACGAGCGCGATGTTCACGTGGCGGAAGGTGTTCTCGAGGAGCTTGGCCAGCTCGGCCACCTTGGGGCTCGACACGGCCACGGTGGTGGTGCACAGCTTGTCGTAGAACGCGCGCACGGCGTCGAGCGAGGCGGCGTCCACGCCCGACACCACCTTGGGCGTGTTGACCAGGTTCCACTCGCGGCTGCCCGGGTCGATGCGCTCGGGGCTGTACCCCAGGTGGAAGTCGGCGCCGGCCCGCAAGCCGGATCCGTCCTCCAGGATCTGCCCCACCAGCTCGGTGGTGGTGCCGGGGTAGGTGGTGGACTCGAGGACGACCGTGGCGCCGGGGCGGAGGTGCGCAGCCAGGGTCCGGGCCGACTCCTCGATGAACGACAAGTCGGGAACGCCCTCGCGAAGCGGTGTGGGCACCGTGATCACGGCGATGTCGAAGCCGGCACAAGCACCGGGGTCGTCGGACGCGGTGTATTGCCCCGTGGCCCGGCTGGCCGCCAACTGCTCGTCGCTCACGTCCTCGATGTAGGACTCGCACCGTCCCAGACGGCTGATGCGGGTGGCGTCGGTGTCGATGCCGACGACGTCGAACCCGACGTCGACGGCTCGCAGGGCCAACGACAGCCCCACGTACCCCTGGCCGAGGACGGCGACTCGTTCGGGGGAACCGCTCATGTCTCGCTCTCGACTCCGGATCGGGATCATCGCCGCAGGTGGACGACAGGAAAATCGTACCGGTCCCGTTGCGCTACCCCGGGCAGGCGAACCCAGGGCCCCGGGTGGCGCCGCTCAGCGTGAGCCGTGCGCGGCCCGCCGTGAGCTGGCCACGGTCGGGGACAGGAGCGCCTCGATGTTGCCGTTGGCGGCATTGGCCGCGCCCGCCAGGTAGGGAAGCCCGTAGCGCCACTCGATGGAGCGCAGGATCCCCATGGTGTCCACCCTCGTCCGGTCCCTGGGGTGGGTGACCTTGTCGACCGCGCTCACCACCAGGGTGGGGATGTGCCCCCCGTCGCCCCCGTTGATCCCCGAGTCGTCGTTGTCGGACTCGTCCCACTCGATGACGATCTGTCCACCCGCCCGGTACCACGAGGTGGCCTGCACCCGGGGCACGAAAGTGGCCAGGAAGGCGTCCCCCTGCTCCACCGTCCCGTTGTGCTCGTCGTCGATGAGGTTGGGTGTGAACCAGACGAAGTCCGGTGGACGGGAACTGTTCAGGGCGGTCGTCAACGCCGTGGCATTGGCCACGGTGATGGGCGCATCGGGAAAGTACTCCCATGGGTTGTGGTGCACGACGTAGTAGCCCGAGTCCGCCGCGGGGTTCTCCGGCAGGTCCTCGGCGAAGGCCTCGGCCGTGTACCCCGCCGCGTGGAGCTGGTCGGCGATGGTGCGCGCCGACGCGAAGGAGTGGGAGGAGGGCGGGCCGTCGTCTGTCACGCCCTCGGTCGAGCCGCTCACGAGGGCCAGGTAGTTGGGCAGGGAGGGGTGGCCGACTGCGTAGCTCTTGGTGGCGAGCCCGTAGTCCTTGGCCAGGCTCTTGGTGAAGGGCTGGTCCCGCTTGCCCACCACCTGGCCGTAGTCCTTGTTCTCCATCATGACGACCATGACGTGGGGGGCCACCAGGGCCGGCCCCGCCGCCGCCGCCGACGCGGCGGCCGGGTCACCCTCGGCCGGGGACGAGGCCAGGGTGGCGGCGGCCAGCACCGCGGCGCAGCCCACCGTCGTCAGGGCGGGGATCCGCAGGACGCGCCGGGCCGGGACACCCCGACGCCACCCCTGCCGTTCCGATGCTCGGCCCATCGCCCCCCCTGAGCGCCGCCCCGCGCAGCGAGCTTAGGTTCCGAGAGCCCGGAGCCCAAGGGGGCGGGGATCCGGGGAGGTCTTTTCGGCCCCGAGGGCGACGGTCGGCGCGCCGACGGCCCGTTCTGGCGGGACTTCCGGGCCCCGAACGTCGACCAGGCGGTCGTTGACGGACAGTTGATGCCAGGTTGGCCACCCGGTGAGGTCAGGACCTCATGATGAGTGTTGAGCCCAAGTCCAGGCCCCGGGTCCCACGTGCGAGAGCACGGGACCTCGCAGGGGGCTGTGGACGCACCAACTATCTCGATCGGGGGCATCGAGCGATGGCACGACGGTCGGCGCCTCACGGGGGATCGAACGTCCACGGCCCGCTTTCGGGCGTGGACCTCGTCATCCGCCCGCCCAAGCGCGGTCGCCGGCGGGCCCAGGGCGTCCCTGCCCAGAGGGGCCGGCACCGCTCGACCCGGAGCCGGCGGTGGTGGCGGAACCTGCTGCGCTTCGGGGCGGCCGGGCTCGTGTCCTCGGGTGGCGCCGTCATGGGCCTGTCGATGTCGGCCTACGGAAGCTCCGCCGCGCCCCACGTCATGGTCATCATGATGGAGAACAAGAACCTGACCGACGTCGTGGGGCAGTCGGCGTGGCCCTACACGAACAGCCTCATCAGCCATGCCGGCCTCGACACCGAGAGCTACTCCATGCAGCCGGGCAGCCTGCCCAACTACCTGGCGCTCGTGAGCGGGTCGACACAGGGGATCAACCCCGACGACACCCCTGCGCAGGACAGCTTCCCCAGCACCCCCACCCTGGCCGACCAGCTGGTGGCGTCGGGGTACACGGCCAAGGGCTACGCCGAGGACCTGCCGGCCGACCCGGCGGCGGACTCGGGCGACTACGTCGTGCGCCACAACCCGTGGCCGTACTTCCCGAACGCAGACATCACGGTGGCCGATTCGAGTTCCCTCATCCCCGATCTCGACAGCGCCAGCGCACCGGACTTCGTGTGGTACTCGCCCAGTGACACCGACGACGGCGACGGGGGTTCGGACCAGACCGCCGACACCTTCCTGTCCGACCTCATCCCCGCCGTCCAGGCCACGCCCTGGTATTCGGCGGGCGGCGAGATCGTGATCACCTGGGACGAGTCGTCGGACGAGACGACCGGCATCAACGGCACCTCGGGTGGTGGGAACATCCCCACCATCGTGGTGAGCGCGGCCCTGGCTGCGAACCCCGAGCAGATCGCCACCCAGGTGGACACGGTGGGCGTGCTGCACTCCATCGAGGACCTCTACGGGCTGCCCCAGCTGGGCGGCTCGTCCGCCGACGGCAGCATCGACGCCCTGCTCGACGCCGGGGGCACCCCGGCCACCACCACCTCGTCGGCGGCGCCCACCACCGCGGCCGCTCCCACCACCACCTCGGTGTCGAGCACGACGACGCAGGCGGGATCCACCACCACCACGGTGGCGTCGACACCGACGACCACCGGCGCCACCACGACCACGGTCAAGGCGACCACGGGGGCCACCACCACCACGTCGCCCAAGGCGGCGGGGGCCCAGGCGAGCTCGAGCGGAGGCTCGGGCAACGCGCCGGGCCCGGGCGCGACCGACGCCGTGTCGGCACCCTCGAGCGCGCTCGCCTTCACCGGCTCGGGCGGGGGCGTGAGCACCCTGTGCATCCTCGGTGCCGGGTTGGTCCTCCTCGGCTTCGCCCTGTTCGCCTTGGTGGGGGCACCCCGCCGGCGCATGTCGCGCCTGGCGATGGCTGTCGGGGGCGGGTCGACCCTGTCGGCGCTCTCGCCCGGTCCGCTCCCGCTGCGGGTGCAGCGAAGCGACCTGTGGCTTCGCCCCCCGTCCTGATCGCCCATCCCTGTTCCGGGTGTCCGGGGCCCTGGTCACGCCGTGCTGATCAGGCCGTGCTGATCACGACGTCCTGACCGCCGCCGTCATCGACCGGGGACGTCCCCGTGTCGCACGGCGCACCCGATGTCGGCAGAATGGCGGCCGTGACCAAGGGGACCGCACCGTTCGAGGCCGAGCCGGCGGTACCGACGGATCCCGGACCCCGGGTGTCCACCCTCCGGGGCGCGGGCGTGGACGTCGACGTGCGGCGCGTGGGGCGTGTCGTGGTGGGGTTGCTCGTCATCGGCCTGGCCGTGTCGGTCGTCGTGCTCTTCGTGGCGGCAGCGCATCGCAATCAGCAGATCGACGAGCTGCACAGCCGCGGTGTCCCCGTCGAGGTCACGGTGTCGGGATGCATGGGACTGCTCGGCGGCAGCGGCAGCAACGCCGCGGGCTACCAGTGCAGCGGCACCTACACCCTGGGGAAGCACCGGTACACAGAGGCCATCCCGGGCGACACCTTCCACCGGGTGGGGGCGAAGATCGCCTCGATCGCCGTTCCCGGTGACCCCGCCCTGCTCACCACGGCCCGGGCCGCGGCGGGCGAGCGGTCGTCGGCCAAGGTCTACATCCTCCCCTCGTCCCTGGCCGTCGTCCTGGTGGTGGGGATGGCGGCACTGATCGTGGTGCCCCGCCGGCGCCGGGCACCCTCGTCCACGGCCGTGCCGCCGGTGCCGCCGGTGCCGCCGGTCTCGGCGTAGGGCCGAGGGCGCGTGCGCATGCCCGTGGCGTGGCCACGTCGCACCCGGCGCGTGTCGCTCGGGGCGGCGGCGGTGGGCGCCCTGTGCGTGCTCCTGGGGGCGTGCGGGCAGTCGTCGACCGGGAGCGGCTCGGCCACCACCGCCACCACGTCCCCGGGCGCGGGGACGGGGTCGGCGGGCACGGCCTCGCCGAGCGCGCTCGTCGACCCGTTCATGGGCACGGGCGTGGGCGGAGCGAGCGTGGGGGAGATCGACACCTTCCCCGGGGCCGACGTCCCCTTCGGGATGGTGCAGTGGAGCCCCGACACCACCCCCGACCGGCCATCGGGCGGGGGATACGCCTATGCGGACTCCCAGATCTCGGGGTTCAGCCTCACCCACATGAGCGGGCCCGGCTGCCCCGTCTACGGCGACGTCCCCATCCTCCCCACCACCGCCGCCGTGGGGAGCGATCCCGACCTGACTTCATCGTCGTTCTCGCATGCCACCGAGGTCGCCCATCCCGGCAGCTACGCCGTCACGGCCGGCGGGGTGCGGGTCGAGCTGGCGGTGACGCCGCGCACGGGGCTCGGTCGCTTCACCTTCCCCGGCTCCGGGGCCCATCACGTGCTGTTCAAGGTGGACGACAGCGCCGACGGCTCGGCGTCCTCGGCCATCGCCGTGGTGGGCGACCGGGAGGTGGACGGCTCGGTAGTGAGCGGGGGGTTCTGCCAGACCTCGGGCAACTACCACCTCTACTTCGCCGCCCGGTTCGACACCCCGTTCTCGGGCTTCGGCACCTGGGACAGCTCGGCCGTCCACCCCGGGGCCCGCACCAGCACCAAGGCGCAGACCGGCGGATACGTCACGTTCGGGTCCGCCACCGCGTGGTGGAGATGCAGGTGGGCGTGTCCTTCGTGAGCGTGGCAGGCGCCCAGGCCAACCTTGCTGCCGAACAGCCGGGGTGGAGCATCGGGGGGCTCGATCGGCGCGACACCACCGCCTGGAACCAGATGCTGGGCCGGATCCAGGTGGGCGGGGGCACCGCCGCGGAGGAACGGACCTTCTACTCGGCGCTCTACCACTCGCTGCTCCATCCCAACGTCTTCGACGACGACGACGGCGACTTCGTCGGGTTCGACGGCCAGGTGCACGTGGCGCAGGGCTACACGCAGTACACCAACTTCTCGGAGTGGGACATCTACAGAAGCGAGGTGGCACTCCTGGCCACGGTGGCGCCGCAGCAGACGAGCGACATGGTGACGTCGTTGCTGAGCGACGCCGCCCAGGGCGGCGCCCTGCCCAAGTGGGCGGTGGCCAACATGGACGCGGCCCAGCAGAACGGCGACTCGGCCGATCCCATCATCGCCACCGCCTACGCCTTCGGGGCCCGGGACTTCGACGTCCAGCAGGCCCTGGCCGACATGGTGAAGGGGGCCACCGACCCGGCCGCCTCCAACGGCACCTATCCCGAGCGCCAGGACCTGGCCCAGTACATGGCCCAGGGGTACGTGGACGCAGGCGTGCACGACCTGACGTCGTCGGACTACACGGTGGGGGGCTCGGAGACCCTCGAGTACGCCCTCGACGACTTCGCCGTGGCGCAGCTGGCCCAGGCGACGGGGGACGCGGCCGACTACGCCACCTTCATGACCCGGGCCCAGAACTGGAGCCACCTCGTCGATCCCGCCGTCGGCTACCTCGAGGCGCGCCGTGCCGACGGGACGTTCCCACCCGGCCCCGCCTTCCAGCCGTCGTCGCAGGCCGACGTGGGCCAGGTGGGCTGGGAGGAGGGCAACGCCATCCAGTACACCTGGAGCGTCCCTCAGAACCTGCGCGGCCTGTTCGACGCGCTGGGGGGCATCCAGGCCGTCGTGGCCAAGCTGAACACGCTGTTCACCAAGCTCAACACCAGCCGCAAGCAGCCCTACGACTGGGCCGGCAACGAGCCGTCCATGGGCATCCCCTTCGAGTACGACTACGCCGGCGAGCCGTGGCGCACCCAGTCGGTGGTGCGTCGCATCGAGACGTCGCTGTACTCGGCCACGCCGCAGGGGGAACCCGGCAACGACGACCTGGGTGCCTTGTCGTCGTGGTACGTGTGGGCGGCGATCGGGATGTACCCCGAGGTGCCCGGCCGAGGCGAGCTGGTGCTCGACAGCCCTCTGTTCCCCCACGTCACGGTGATGCTCGCCGGGGGCCGCTCCATCATGATCGGCGCCCCCGGTGCGGCGGCGGCCTCCCCGTACGTGCAGCACGTGACGGTGTCGGGTCTCGGCGGGGGCGCCGACGTCTGCGTTCCGGCGTCGGCCACAGGGGATGTCACCTACGACTGCCCATGGCTGCCGGCGTCTGTCACCCAGACCGGTGCCCAGATCGAGTTCGGGCTGGGCCGATCCCCAGACACCACCTGGGGGAGCGCGGCTGCCGATGCGCCACCGTCGTTTCCCGCCCCCGACGGCTGATGCCACGACGACGGCACCCGGGCCGCCGCTCCGTGCGCTGAGGGCCGGCACCGACGCGCCCGGGCGACGGTGAGCGAAGATGAACGGATGAACGAGGGGAATTCGGTGACGGACATGGAGGCGCTTGCAGCCCAGGTTCGGGGTGCCCTCGGGGAGGAGGACCTGTCGGCCTTCGCCGAGCTGCTCCATCCTGACGTGCAGTGGGGGCCGCCCGGTGTGCGCCGTGCGACGTGCCGCAACCGCCGTGACGTGCTGGCCTGGTACGCCAGGAGCGCTGAGGCGGGAATGCGGGCCGAGGTCTCCGACGTCACCGTGCTCGGGGACCGCCTGCTCGTGTCGCTCGTGGTGCAGAGGCCGGACGGGGTCGACGAGCGCGGCGCGGCGGCATCCCGGTGGCAGATCCTCACCGTGGCCGAGGGCCAGATCGTGGACATCGCCGGCTTCGAGAGCCGTGACGAGGCGGTGACGTTCGCCGTCCGGCCACTTCCCACCCGCAGGCGGCGGTGACCGACGGCAACATCCTGCGCTACCCTGCCCGCCATGGCCGACACGGTGAGCGTCACGAGGGACATCGCAGCACCGGCGCAACAGGTGTGGGGGATGGTCTCCGACCTGCCCCGGATGGGTGAATGGTCGCCGGAGAACGACGGCGCGACGTGGCTCGGGGGTGCGACCGGTCCCACACCGGGTGCAACCTTCGAGGGAAAGAACCACAACGGCAAGAAGCGGTGGGAGACGAGCGGCACCATCATCGAGGCCGAGCCGGGGCGCCTGCTCGCGTTCCGCATCAACGTGAAGGGCTTCCAGGTGGCGGAGTGGCGCTACGAGCTCGAGACGACCCCGCAGGGGTGTCGGGTGACCGAGACGTGGATCGACCGGCGTGGGCGGATCGCCAAGGCCCTCGGCAAACCGGTCAGTGGTGTCGCCGATCGCGTCTCGCGCAACCGCATGACGATGGAGAAGACCCTCGACAACCTGAAGGCGGCAGCGGAGAAGGACTCGGCCGCCGGCTGACGAGCGCAGGCTCGGGAGTCGCCCGTCGTCCGGGCCGTGGCCTCCCGGCGCGTCGGCGTGCTCAGAGATCGCTGTTCGGAATGTCGAGGTACCACTTTCCGCCGACCCTGACACAGGGTGCGAGCGAGTAGGTGTTGTCGGTGGTGCTCGGGTTCTGTGCCGCCAACGCCGTGGTGAACAGCGAGTCGAAGGACGCACCAGAAGCGGAGAAGAGGGCGGCGGGATCGTTGTTCGTCGTGCACCGGGGCTTCTCTCCCGGGTTGCAGTACGTGCCCGTCAGCCCGACCAGGGCCCGGTCCCCGTCAACGGCGACGTAGCCCAGGGCGAAGTGGGTGAACGAGGTGCCGTTGCTCGACGCCGAGCCGCGGAGGGCCTGGCGACAGGTGGCCTGCCCGGCGGGCTCGATGAGGGGGCACAGCGCCCGGAGGTTGCCGCCGTTGAGGCTGTCGATGTAGGAGCGCACCACGCTGCCGGGGGAACCGTGGCCCGGAGCTTGGGACGCCGGAGCGACGACGGTGACGCCGGCGCCGAGCGTCTTCGCCCACGGTGGGCTGGCGGCGCCACCACCGCACGCACAGAGCACGACGGTACACGTCAGGGCGGACACCACGGCGGCGAGGCGTCGCGTGCCGACCCCGGCCTCCGGCGCAATTCCACCCATGGCGCCACCTCCCACGGCCCGGATGCGGACCGACCCCACCGTAGCGCCGGGCCCTGCGTCGATCGGGCTCCATCGTCACGGGTTGTGGATCTCGTGTTGTGGCGACAGCGGCACCGGGCGCGGTACGGGGTAGTGTCCGCCGGTCGGAGGGGGAGCGATGAGACGGCGATGGCGTTCGGCGTTGGTGCTCGGCGCTGTGCTGTCCTTCATGGCAGCCTCCTGCTCGGCGTCCCCCTCGAGCACCGGCGAGCCCTCGGCATTGGCCCGGCCCGGGCCCTACCCGGTGGGCGTGACCACGCTCGACCTCGGGTCGGCAGGACAGTACGGGGAGCGTCTGGCCACCGTCTTCTATCCGGCGGGCGCGGCCACGCTGAAGGGGCACGCCCTGTTCAGCTACAAGCTGGCGGCACCGCTTCCTCAGGCGCTGGTCGCCATCGTCCCGGCCCGGTACAACCCCACCATCACGGTCGACGCCCACGTCGACGCCCCCGGTTCCCGGAGCGGGCCGTTCCCCATCGTGCTCTTCAGCCACGGGTTCGGTGCGTCGCGCCTGTACTACTCCCATCTGCTGACGGGCATCGCCTCGTGGGGCTTCGTCGTCGTGTCGGCCGACTACCTGGAGCGGGGGTTGCTGGCCCAGGTGGACCATCCGGTCGTCTCGGACACGCCCGCCCTGGACCTGCGGACCATGTTCTCCTCGCTGAGTGCCACCGAAAAGGCGTCGTCGAAGAGGTCGTCACCGCTGTACCGCGTGGCCGATGCGCACAAGGTGGCCGCCGTGGGCCACTCCGCCGGCGGGCAGACGGCGTTCGACGCGCTCGACGACCCCCGAGTGTCCTTCGCCGTGGGGTGGGCGCCAGTCGGGCCCTCGGGTACCCCGTCGCGCAAGCCGGTGATGATCATCGGCGAGCAGGAGGACGTCGCCCTCACGCCGGCCACGCTCACCGGCGAGTTCCACAAGTTCCCCGGCCCTACCAAGTTCGTGGAGATCTCGGGGGAGGGGCACAACACCTACACCGACATCTGCACCTCGATCCGCCAGGGAAACGGCGGCCTGGTGGGGTTCGCCATCTCCCTCCACCTCGTCAGCCAGGAGCTGGCCAAGCTGGCGGTCAACGGCTGCACCGACAAGAACCTCCCCCCACAACGGTTCTGGCCCGTGGTGCAGTACTACACCGTGGCCCAGCTGCGAAGCGGCTTCCACATCGGTCCGGCCGCCACCATCGGCCTGCCGCCACGGGGGATGTTCCCCGGGCTGGCCGTCACCTACCGCCAGCACTCCTGATCACCCGGCAGGGCGCCCTCCTGCGTGCGGCGCGCCACTGACCGGACGCGTCAGCGCGCCTGTGTCACGTTGGCGGCGACGGTCTCGGGGTCGTCGCAGCCCACGACGAGCTCGTCGTACTGCGCCCCCTCCAGGTGGACGCGCACGCCGCGGGGCGTGTCGTGGTGGATGACGGCGAAGATCTTGGCGGTGCGGGAGGTGAAGGTCCCGATGGCCACCGCCCCCGGGATCCCCGTTCCCACCCGGATGCCGTGGACGGCGGACAGGGCGTTGTCGAGGACCTCGACGGTGCTGACGGTGCGGAGCGGCACCCTGACCTCGCCGTGGACGGCTTCGACCTTCTCCACCGGGCGCAGCCGCACCACGAGATCCTCTCCGTCCACGATGAGATCGGCCACGGTCCGCCTCCTGCTCCGTACGCTCCCGGGCGTCGGGCCCACCCTATCGTCGGCGGTGTCCGCACCCCATGGCGGGCGGGGGTCAGGCGTCGACGAGCGCCACCGCCTTGTGGTTCTCGGTCTCCAGGTATCGGCGCGTCCATGAGAAGGGCGGCGATCCCGTCGCCCACGGCCGACCCGAGCTGCTTGGTGGACCCGGCGCGCACGTCGCCGGCGGCGAAGACCCCCGGCATGGATGTCTCCATGGTGGCGCTGGTGACGAGGAACCCGCCCGCATCGCGCTCGACGGCGTCGCCCAGGAACCCACTGTTGGGCTGCAGGCCGATGAATACGAATGCTGCGGCGGCGGGGAAGCGCTTGGTGGTGCCGTCACCGTCGCGGACCACGACGGCGGAGAACCGGTTCCGCTCGCCTTCGAGCCCGACGATGTTCACCCCGGTGTGGACGGCGAACTGGGGGTCGGAGCGCACCCGCTCCTGGAGGACGGGGGCGGCCGACAGCTCGGAGCGGGCCAGGATCCGGACGCGCTTGGCGAACTCCGAGAGGTGCAGGCCCTCCTCCAGGGCGGAGTTGCCGCCGCCGATCACCACGACCTCGTCGGCCCCCTTGTAGAAGGGCCCGTCACACGTGGCGCAGAAGTGGACCCCTGCGCCGATGAGCTCGTCCTCGCCGGGGACGTCGAGGCGGCGGTAGGTCGACCCCGTGGCCACGATCACGGCGTGCGAGGTGAGCTGCTGGCCCGATGACAGCCGGTCACGAGGTCGTCGCCGTCGTGCTCCACGGCGGTCACCGAGACGGCGGACAACAGCTCCACGCCGTAGCGGCGGGCCTGGGCCACGAACCGGTCGGTCAGCTCGGCGCCCGAGATCCCGTCGGGGAATCCCGGGTAGTTGTCGATGCGGTCGCTGATCCCGGCCTGGCCGCCCGAGTGCGCTGGCGTCGACGACGATGGCGTCGATGCCCTCGCGGGCGGCGTAGATGGCGGCGGCCAGCCCGGCCGGGCCGCCACCCACGATGACGAGGTCGTAGGCACAGCGCTCGGCCTCGACCACGAGGCCGATGCGCCCGGCGAGGGCCTCGTCGCTCGGGTTCACCTCGAATGTCCCATCGCCGAACTCGACCATGTGGGATGATCTGCCCACCGCCCTGGCGCTCCTTCAGGCGTTCGATGGCTTCGGGATGCTCGTCGATGTCCACCCTGGCATAGGGGACACGGTGGGCGGCGAAGAACCGCTTCACCCGCTTGCAATGGGGGCACCACGGGGCTCCGTAGACCGTGAGCGTGGGGGCGTCGTGGAAGGTCATGGTCCGACTCTAGGAGGAACGCCACGCCGACCGAGCGAGCTCGGTCCTCCCCGGACCGAACGAGTCGGCGAGCTTCGCACTCCGTCCGGGAGCGGCTCCTCGGACGACAACGCACGATGTGGTGGTGGGCCGCCCGGGGCTCGAACCCGGCACCTTGGGATTAAAAGTCCCCTGCTCTACCCGATGAGCTAGCGGCCCGGGACTGCGAGAAAACGCTCGAGAGAACACGCAAGAGAATACTCGGCATTACCCGGGCAAGAGCGAGGAACGCTGAGGGCGTCACCTTGGCCCGGACAGCGCCGGTGGCTAGCGGATCACCATTCTCACTCTGGCGATCCCGGGCGGGCGGACAAGTGGGAGTTGGGCTGCATGGGATACGGGGATCCGGCATTCTCGCCACGTGCGAGGTCGTCCACGATGCACCCGGGTCCGGGTGTGATCCCGATCGGCTGAGGGGGTGGTCGGTCTGGGCCTGCCAGGGCGCTCAGATCCGGCAGTGCCGGGCGGTGCCGCTGGCGGATTCCAAGCAACCGAGTGTGACGCGCCCCCCGTTCCTAGGCGATGGATGCAGTGACAACCCGATAGAGGGCTGAACCCCGGTCAGGGCGTCCGAGAGCGCCGAAGTACCGTTCTCCTGCTTCAGCGGTCGAAACGTCCTCGATCAACTCGAAACCTCGGGCATCCAGAAAGAGCGAAAGCGACGCTGGGGAGATCCCGAACGTCCAGGGTTCTCCTCGTTTCTGCACTCCTCGGAGCCACTTCTTCGCCTCAGGGAACCTCCGGAAGTCACCATCGACGACTGCCTTGTCAACGTATGTGAACACAAGCACGCTCCCGGAATCGCCGAGGCGTCTCACTGTGGCCAAGGTGGCATCGACAGCCTGTTCGGACAAATACTGGGTGACGCCCTCCCAGAGAAAGAGCGACGAACTGGCCGTCGAGAACCCTGCAGTGCGCAGCGATTCAGCGAGGTCGTCGACCTCAAAGTCCACCGGCACGAAGCTCACCCGGCCAGGGCGTTCGCTGTGGGTCGTGGCAATCGCTGCCACCTTGGGGGCCTGCGTGTCGGGGTGGTCGACCTCGAAGACGGCGCATCGAGACAGACATCCGAGCCGGTAAGGGCGGGTGTCGTAGCCAGCCCCCAGGATGACGACCTGATCGACTGTCGGTGCGACCTTCTCCACGATGTCGTCGATCAGCTTGGTGCGGGCGATTGCCGAAGAACGGGGCCCTGGTCCTCCCACATGGTCGTAGACAGCCTCGATCGCCTGACGCACCATTCCGAGGCGGCAGGCACCCAGCACGATCCTCCAGCCACGAGAAACGAAGGATGGAGCCAGGGGGTCGCTGAAGAGCCGACTGGTGGCTGGGTGAGACGATTCGAGCCCACGCTGGACGGTCATGAGCGCTGCGGTGCGGCTCGCTTCCGACGGTCCCTTCATATGTATATAGTATATACTAACTACGTGGGCCGGCCACCGCGAATCGATCGCCCCCAGATCCTCGCCGAGGCCCTGGCGCTTGCCGATGAACGCGGGCTCGCAGCACTCACCATGGCGACACTCGCTGAGCGGCTCGGAGTGACGCCCATGGCGTTGTATCGGCATGTGGCAAACAAGGCGGACTTGCTCGACGGATTGGTGGAGATCCTTCTCGGCGAGGCCGCCGTACCGTCACCTGATCTTCCATGGACAGAGCGCCTATCCACTGTCGCAGCAGGCATCCGAACCACCGCCCGACGTCATCCGAGCGTCTTTCCACTCCTGCTCCAACGGCCTGCTACCACGGAGAGGGCGCTTCGAACCAGAGAGGTCGTCCATGTCGCACTCTCTGAGGCCGGCCTGGCCAAAGACCGGATCGGCCAGGTAGAGAGGCTCGTGAGTACAGCCGTCCTGGGTTTCGCTGTCAGCGAGGTCGCAGGAAGATTCCACGGCCTTTCACGCCGTCAGCTCGATGCCGACTTTGAACTCCTTGAGCGCACGCTGGGCGAGTTCATCACGGCGGAGATCCGCAGCGCGAAGCGGGCCAGATCCAAGCAAAGATGACCGGAGTGATTGCCGGCCTGCGATCAGGCACATCGAGAGGCAGCGCATAACACGCAAATCGTCGGGATTACTGAGCCCGAGCGGGACGTGCCGGATCTGGATGGGGTCCTATCCCACCGACAGCGAGGGACTGACGGGCGGTAATCGGGGATCTGGATCGACTCGTTCATCGCCCAGGTGTCCCCGGCGCCACGGGGAGACGGACCGCCTGTCCAACGATTACCCGGTCGATAATCTCGCCGCACGCCGATCCCGGGCGGGTCGACCGGCGTGCCACTGGTGAGCCACGGACGCCGTTGCGCTCGGCCTGGCACCCGGGTCCGGGTGATTCCGCCTGGGTGGCAGTCCAAGGAACCGGGAGCGAGGCCACTCTGGACCCGGAAATATGCGCTGTCTCTCGCTGGCCCCAACTTTCTCCGCGCCAAGGAGGAGCTTGGGACGTTGCCCAACTCCTCTTCTGCCTAGAAGGCTTGGAAGAGTCCGGGCGGTTGCGTTGAGGTAACATGCGTAAAATAACCGTCGTTTGTCTAGCTCATTGGGCAGACTCGGAAACGTTGCCCCGGACCCCGGTAGCGAAGACATGGGCATAACCATGAGACGCCGGGCACGGGCAGGACGACCGCCAGACGGTTTGTCGCCCCGTACGGGACTTGCGCCTCCTCAGCTCGAGGAGACACACCTTGACGACGGTTCTCGACAACCCGCCAGCACACACCGCAGCGTCCGCGAATCGAAGGTGGTGGGCGCTCGGCGCCCTGGCCTTGGCCGGTTTGGCGGTAGGTGTGGACGGCACTGTGCTCAGTGTGGCCCTACCCACGCTGTCCAAGGCGCTGCACGCGTCGGAGTCCGACCTCCAGTGGTTCTCGTCGGGATACTTCCTCGTGCTGGCAGCGGGGATGCTCCCGATCGGCTTCTTGGGCGACCGTTACGGCCGCAAGAAGGTTCTCCTCGCTTCCCTGGCGCTCTTCGGGGTCGGATCTGCGGCGTGTGCCTACTCGACATCCGTGGGGGAGTTCATGGTTGCCCGGGTGCTGATCGGACTAGGTGGCGCAGGCCTCATTGTCATGTCGTTCTCCGTTCTCACAGTGCTGTTCAGCAAGGGGGAGCGGCCGAAGGCCGTGGGGATCATGGCGGGGGCCAGCTTCGTCGCATTCCCGATCGGCCCCATCCTCGGTGGGTGGTTGCTCACGAACTACTGGTGGGGCTGGGTGTTCCTGATCAACGTGCCCGTCGTCGTGGTGGCCCTGGCCGCCGTTGTCGCCCTGGTGCCGGAATCCCGCGCCTCGAAGCGCCCAGGGTTGGACCTCGTCGGGGTGGCGGCCTCGGCTGCCGGACTGGTCCTCTTGACCTATGGCCTGATCAAGGCAGGGCAGGAGGGCTGGGGCAATGCCGACGCCCTGGCCATGATGGTGGGCGGCGTGGCGCTGCTGGGCGGCTTCTTCGCCTGGGAGCGCTGGTTGACCCGGCGACCGGCCGGTCAGCCGCTGCTCGACCTGACACTGTTCGGTTCGGCCTCGTTCACCTGGGGAGTGGTCCTCGCCATGCTCCCGATACTCGCCATGCTCGGCATCTTGTTCACCATGCCGCAGTACTTCCAGGGCGTGCTCGGTACGAACGCCATGGGATCGGGCCTGAGGCTCCTGCCTCTTGTGGTCGGGCTCATTGTCGGAGCCGTTCCTGCTGCCCGAGTTGTGCAACTGGTGGGCGCCAAGGTCGCCGTGACCGCTGGCTTCGTCCTGCTCGCCTTGGGGTTGTTCCTCGGATCGACCATGAGCGTGGGTTCGAGTGGCCTCTTCGTGGCGGTTTGGATGGCGATCGCTGGACTAGGGACCGGCATCGCCATGGCGACTGCTATGTCCGCGGCGCTGGTTGAGTTGTCGGAGGAGAAAAGCGGCGTCGGCTCAGGGGTGATGCAGGCAGTCAACAAGACTGGGGCTCCACTCGGCATTGCCATCCTCGGCAGTGTCCTCAGCGCCGGCTATCTTGCCCGACTTCATCTGGTGGGTCTGCCGGCGGCTGCTGTGGCGGCAATCCGCCAAAGCGTCTTCGGCGGCGTGACGGTCGCCCACAAGCTCCACTCGCCAACGCTACTGACGTCGGTGCAGCGAGCCTTTGTCCACGGGATGGACATGGCACTCCTGGTCTCAGCCGGCATCGCCCTCGCCGGCGTTGTCCTCACCATCCTTTTCCTGCCTCAGACGAATGCCTTGAAGAAGCCGCTGCAACCGAAAATGGATGCCAAAGGCGAGCCTGTCGGATCACAGCGAGAGATCACTGGTCAAGCTGCGTGAGAGACACCCAGAGCGGATCTGGTAGCGATAACGACGACCGTGTGTATTCAGCTGGACCGGGCTGAAAGTGCCGATCCCGGTCGACGTCTGGCAGGAAGCCTGCCACCGTCGAAGCCACGCATACTCGGGGATCTGGATCGGCCCGTTCATCGCCGAGGTGTCCCCGGCGTCACCGGAGGACGGACCGCGTGTCCGACGCCGACCCGGTCCATAAACTCGTCTCACGCCAATCCCGGGCAGGTCGGCTGAAGTTGCCCCGGGGAAGCCACGGATCCGTTGCTCCTCACCTGGCACCCAGCACCGCCCCAATCATGAATCAAGGTGATTCCGTTCGCCTGGGGGGTGGGGCCGAGCCCGTCCGGCCGAAGCTGGCTATCCGCCTTGGGTGATGCGAATGATTGTCTTACCAGGGGTGCGCCGGTCGGGGACGAAGGCGGCGGGTGCGTCGGCGAGCGGCCGTACCGCCCCGACGATCGGCTTGAGCCGCCCGTCTCTGAGCCGCTGGGCGAGGTCGGCAAGCCGGGAACGGTCAGCTTCGACGACGAAGAAGACAGCGCGCCCGTCCTTGGGCTGGATCGTGGGCACCCTGATGGTGGTGACGAGCGTGCCGCCGGCGCGCACCAGCGCAGCCGAGCGGTCGAGGATGTCGCCCCCGATCACATCGAACACCACGTCTACCTCGCCGGCGTCTTCCAGCTTGTCGGCCTCAAGGTCCAAGAAGGCATCCACCCCCAAGCCGAAAGCTGTGTCGCGGTCCGCGGCCCGACCGGTACCAATCACTTTGGCTCCGACCTCGCGAGCGAGCTGCACGGCGATCGAGCCGACACCGCCCGCGGCACCGTGGATCAGGGCGGTCTGGCCTGTCGTGAGGTGAGCGTGGTCGATGAGCGCCTGCCATGCGGTCAGCCCCGAGATCGGGAGGGCGGCGGCCACCGTGTGGTCGATATCAGCCGGAAGAGGAGCGAGGTTGCGGGCCTCCACCGCGGCGTACTCCGCCAGGGAGCCGTTGCGGGTCCAGTCGGTCAGTCCGAATACCCGCTGGCCGACGGTGAGGCCGGTGGTTCCGTATCCCAGCTCGACGACGACGCCCGACAGCTCGTGGCCGGGCACGCTCGGCGTCCGGTCGCGCCCGGCACGGTCGACCCACGTCCCCGACCAGTCCAGCTCCCCGGGGGTGAACCCGGCGGCATGCACCCGCACGATGACGTCGTTCTGGGCGGCACGAGGGTAGGGCATGTCCGTAACTGAGAGTCCGCTGACGCCGGCGTCGCGGTCTCGAACGGTGACAGCTTGCATCACAGCATCCTCCGGTGGGCGGGACTCTTTGCACACTACCGACAGGTCATTCCCCGTCGCCTGGTGGAGTGACCTGTCAGCGCCGACGGAGCATTGGATATCCGATACTCGCGTTTCTGCTCGCCCTCCGTCTGAGTCGGTCGCCCCAGCATCGACTGACCACACGCCTGACGCCCGTCCGCTCGTAATGTTCACCGCCGACGATCCCGGGCCGGCGAGCCTTACGAAGCCGAGGGGATGCGGGGGTTCGATGCCTGGGGCCAGCCAGCCTCCAACGGGTGTTCTGTGCTACCCAGGATGCGCTGGATCGCCCCGACGCAGGTGCCCCGCACCGGCATTCCCGCGCTGGTTCTACCCGGCACCGCCGATTGCGCAGGTAGGTTTGCCCGGTGAGCTTCGCCGTATCGGCCGAATCGTACGACCGGTTCATGGGTCGATTCGCCATCCCTTTGGCCCCGGTGTTCGCAGACTTCACCGGGATCCGTCCAGGAATGCGCGTGGCCGACATCGGCTGCGGGACCGGTGCCCTCACCACGGAGCTGGCAGCCCGCTTGGGCTCAGACGCGGTGTCGGCGGTCGATCCGTCCATCACGATGGTCTTGGCGGGGCGCGAGCGCCATCCGGGGGTTGACGTCAAGAAAGCGGCCGCAGAACAACTGCCATTCGATAATGCCAGCTTTGATGCCGCGGTGGCACAGCTGGTGGTGCACTTCATGTCGGATCCCGTCGTTGGACTGCGGGAAATGGCCAGGGTCACCAAGAGCGGTGGAGTGGTCGCCGCCTGCGTGTGGGACCGAGAGTGGGGAGCAAGCAGCGTGCTTTGGCAGGCTGCCAGCGCTTTCGATCCTGCCGCGGCAGGTGAAGCCGACCGACCCGGCACACGACAGGGCGATTTGGCCCGCATGTTCCGTGAGGCGGGAATGACACCGAATGCTGACACCGCCCTCAGAGTCAGCCGTCAGTTCGCCACATTTGACGAGTGGTGGGAGCCCTTTACGCTCGGGGTCGGCGCAGCCGGTCGCTACGTTGCCAGTCTCGGCCAATCTGACAGAGAGAGGCTGATGGAGGAGTGCCGTCGCCTGCTGCCGACCGGCTCCTTCATGCTCAGGCCGCGAGTATGGGCGGTGCGGGCCATCGTCGAGATGTGACCCGTGGTGCTGGCCGCTTGATCCACACCCCACATTCGTGGGAGTGATCTGCTGCATCACCGTGTCCCGGCACCTGGCATTTCGACCGACTCCCCGACGGCGATGACGGACGGTTTCCCTAGTGGTGGTGGCGCTCGTCATCGCCCAAGACCTCAGCTTCGCCTCGGGATTCGATCAGGTGTTGGATCCCCTCATGACCACTGCCGGGCGTTGCGCAGCGCCACGGCCATGATGGTGAGCGTCGGGTTGTGGCCCCCTGAGGTCGGAAACAACGACCCGTCGCTCACGACCAGGTTGTCGAGATGGTGGTGGCGCCCGGTGCCGTCGGTGACACTTGTCCGCGGGTCAGCCCCCATGCGCATTCCGCCCATGACGTGCTCGGTGTCGGGCACCGTGCCCGAGGAGATCGGAAACCGGTCCGACGGCAGCTCGGAGATGACGGTTACGACGTCCGCACCGGCAGCCTCGAGGATGGCGCGCAATTTGGGCATGTAGAACGCCTGGGCGGTGACCTCGTGGCTCCCAGGACCGTAGGTGATCCTCGGCACGGGGACCCCGCGCCAATCCCGCAGTGACGGATCGAGGTCCACGACGTTTTTGTAGTACGGGAGGTCCTCGCCGACCAAGGTGATTCCACAGAGCCGGTCGCGGAGCAGGCTGGCCCGCATGAGCTGCTTGAATGCGCTGCCGAAGGGCTTGTGCGGCGCGACCAGGCCGAGGAGCTCTTGGTAGACAGCGGCCTCGTCCAGGGGGAACTCGCTGCCGCCGAGCTCGACTGTCCCGCCACGTAGATACGGGAGGCCCGCCACCTTGGCAGCGGCCGCCGCGCCGGGGAAATCAGGGTCGGCGAAGTCGTCCATGTCGTGGGTAAGGGCCCGGCCACGATGGGCGTGGAGACGTTCGGACAAGAAGATGCCCGAAGCGTCGGTGAACCAGTGGAACATCACGTAGTGGCCGGCCACCCGGTGGGGGTCGGGCAGATCCGCCACCAGGGCCAGGCGCGCCGACTCGATGGCGCCGGCACCCAGCACCACCAGGTCCGCCGACTGGCGATGGGGGTTGCCGGTCTCGTCCAGGTAGGTGACGGAGCGCGCCCGGCGCCCCGACACGTGGATGTCGATGACCGTCGACATTGGGCGCAGCTCGGCGCCGGCCACCAGTGCCCGGCGCAGGGGAGCCAGCGCACCGACCCGGGCCACGATGGGGCAACCGTATCCGGAGCAAAATCCACAGTCGTTGCACGCGGGGCGCCCGTCGTAGCTGCGGCTGTTGATGGCCATGGGGACCTGGAAGGGGTGCAGTCCGAGCGCCGTGCACCCGCGGGCTGCCACCAGGGACCGTACATGGGCGGCCCGCCGGGCATGGGCAGCGGCCCGGTCCGGGGGGCGTGGGCCAGGGTTGGCGCCGCGGGGAGGGCGTCGACGTCGCCAGCCACCCCGATGAGGGTCTCTATCTCCTCGTAGTACGGCTCCATCTCCTGGTACGTGGCGGGCCAGTCGATCACCGAGGCCCCAGGCTGGGGACCGAGCATGCTTCGCTTGTTGAAATCGATATCCCAGTAGCGCGGCGTCTTGGCGTCCCAGTGGACCGTCCCCCCGCCCACGGTCTGGGGCAGGCTCTGCACCAGCCCGGTGTATGGCTCGGGGTCGGTCGACGAAGACCGGTAGACCCGAGGCTCCTCGTCGGGGTCGGCCTTGGCGAAATGCCGGTCGTGCTTGAGCTCGTCGTTGGAGAAGAGTGTCGTGGGCAATGCCTCGGTGAGGTTCGTGAAGTAGTTCGGGCCCTTCTCGAGGATCGTCACGTCCCAGTGGTTCTCAGCCAGCACCATGGCCGCGATCGACGCCCCGGCTCCGCTGCCGATCACCACGGCGTCGGCCATCAGCCGGCCTGGACGAAGGCCAGGACCTGATGGGCGAGGGCAGTCGGGCTGGTAGGCGTCGGGCCCGTCGGAGGTCGACACCTGGGCCGGGCTGTAGCCGACCGGCTGGACGTCGCCGGGGAAGCCGATGTCGCGCCACCCGACCAAGCCGGCGTTTCCGCCGTACTCGGGCGCCGAGTACATCCCCTCGATGGCGTGGCTGAACATGAGGTTCGTAAACCCGCCCGGGTTCTTGGCCAGCACGTGGTCCTGGACGGCCGGCGCGGCGCCGGCAAAGTCTCCTCCGGCCCCGCGGTCGAGAGCCTCTAGCCCGGCCGCATACTGCGAGCGGAGCTTCGCCAGGCGTTGAGTCCAGCCCCGGTACTGCGCCGGCGTCGAGCGCGATGAAGTTGGCCATGTCGTCGCCGGAAGCGCCGTTTCGCTCGCTGAAGGGGCCACCTGCGTAGATCCTGGCCGGATGAGCGCTCAGGGCTCCGAGCATTCGGTCGATGTAGTTAGCGACGCCGGCCTCGCGTGCTCCGGGATGCCCCATCTCCGACGGGTCGTCCATCGGTCCGGGGATCAGTCTCGCCGTCGCCGCTTCGAGGACGAGGAATTGATGGTCACTGAAGACGACGTGTCCCCTCCCGGCTGGGGCCGAGACCGCGGTCCTGATCGCCTTCGATGTCGATCTCGAGCAGGCGGACACGAATTCCAGAAGACCGACGAGGCCCGCGGCCTGGAACACCTGCCGGCGGTTCAGGCGGAAGGGACTGGCTACCGCATCGTTGTTGACCTTGCCACTTTCATCCACGTCTCGACCCCCCGGGAGACAATTGGCCACTCGGGGACCCGTCGTCAAGCCCCAAGGCTTCGAATCTGAGTGCAGCTCCAAGTGCACGAACTTTCCGGAGGAGGTCGAGACCGGTCTGGCCAATCTCCTCGCTCGCCGCCGCTGGCACTGGGCTGTTGTCGCCATACACGCGGACCGTCCGGTACCTGCAGCCGATCCGACTGGGGTCGGGGTTGGTCGGCGGGGGGCGTCAGGGTGTTCGGTACTCGGGGTTCTGCTCGCTCCTGAGCCTCCTCGGCGGGTCGGACCCAGTGGCTCCCGGGTGCGGACCGCTCGATGCGGACCCATCCCCTATTCCCGACGGATCCCGGGCGGACAGGGGCTGGCGAAGCTGGGGGAGCCGAGAGCTCCGATGCGCTCGTCCGGAAGCCCGGCAGCCGGTGATCTGCCGCGAACCGGATACGCCGGATCGCCCCGACGCAGGTGCTCGATACCCGGCATGTTCGAGCGGTTCGGAGGGATGACGACATCCGAGACTCGGTGGTATTACCGATCCGCCCGATCCGGCTCTGTGTCACGCGGACTTAGGTACTCTGACTCGACCCATAGCCGGGCTGTATGGGATACGTCCCGGCGCCGAACCTGCAGACACTGTCTCTTAGCTGAGTGTTGCGCTTGCGATTTGCAGTTCGTGGAGTGATTGACGGGCGAGCGCGGCAAGTTCCTGCTGGTTGGCTGAGTCGGACCAGTGGGAGTGGGCCATCTTCAAGGCGAGGATTCCGAGTTCAGCAGCGAGGCTCGCGGTCGGGTCCGGCACTCCTCGCTTCCTGAGCGCACCGGTTATGGCCGTGGCCAAACCGACGCGCTTGAGGGTGTCCCGTTCTTGCAGTTCGTTGCTGGCCGCAATGGCTGCTTGCATCTTTCGCCCGAGGTCTCGCCGTTCGGGGGTGAATGCCTCCACTGCAGCGTCGAGACCCGCGGCGACGGCCTCCAGCGGTGACGCTGACACCGGTGCGGCCGCAATGCCCCCTTCGAAGAGGTGGCAGAGGGTGTCCTGCCCGGCGGCCAACACCTCGCGCTTGTCGGGGAAATGACGGAAGAAGGTGCTCCTGGTCAGGCCCGCTCGTTCGGCGATCTGGGCGACGGTCGTGTTGTCATAGCCCTGCTCGGCGAACAGGTCCAGCGCAGCGCGCACCAGTCGTTCCCGTGCGTCGGGTTCCCATCGGGCCATCTATCCATTATAGGCCCGTGATGCGACTGTAGTCCCATCACTCTGGTATGGTGACGGGATAAGAGTCCCATCACTCCGTCGCCGGCAAGGCGACTCGCCTCAGGAGGGTTGGATATGCGTGTCTTTGTTACCGGCGCCACCGGAGGGATCGGTTCTGTGCTCGTCCCTGAGCTGATGACCGCAGGCCACGAGGTCCTCGGCCTGGCCCGATCCGACGCTTCGGCGGAAGCCCTCACCGCTGCCGGGGCGTCTGTCCTCCGAGGGGATCTCGATGACCCCGAGAGTTTGCGAGAAGGCGCCGTGCAGTCTGAAGGGGTCATCCACCTCGCCTTCGGCGCCGACTTCAACAACATCGGGAAGTCGGTGGCGAGGGAGGCACTGGCAGTCGAGACGTTCGGCGCCGCCCTCGAGGGGAGCGGCAAGCCACTGGTCATCGCGTCGGGTACGCCCGCCATTCCCGGAAAGACTTCAACCGAGGCGGACGCCTTCCCCACCGACGGACCGGTGGGCGGCCGCGGCCGCAATGCCCAATCAGTCGTTGAGCTGGCCGAGCGAGGAGTCCGTTCCGCCGTCGTCCGTCTGCCCCGGTCGGTCCATGCGGCTGGTGGGCGCTGTGGATTCGCCTCGGTGCTCGTTGACAGCGCCCGGCGCACCGGGGTCTCCGGTTACGTCGGCGACGGCACTCAACGCTGGCCAGCCGTGCACCGCCTCGACGCCGCCCAACTCTTCCGGCTGGTTCTCGAGCATGCCGCTCCTGGCACGGTCGCCCACGCCGTCGCTGACGAGGGCGACACCATGCGCTCCATCGCCGAAGTCATCGGCCGCCAGCTCGACCTGCCCGTCGAGGCCGTCGAAGCGGAGACCTTCGGATTCCTCGGCCAAATCTTCGCCGTCGACCAGCCATCGTCGAGTGCGCTGACGCGAGAGATTCGGCTGGAAACCCAACCATCCGAGCCTGCTCGAAGACCTTGCGGCTGGGAACTATCCCGTTTGAGGGAGTCGGGCCGAATCGACTTGCAGCATGCCCACGCGAACTGTTGATACCGGACACGACGTGGATTCATCTCGACTGGGCTGGAAGTGCCGGTACCGGGCGGTGTCCTGACCCAGGCCAGTGGGGTCGGAGGGCATCCGGGATTCGGTGCTGGTTCGGCCTATTCGTTGCCCGGAGGATCCCGGGCGTCGCCGGAGGATCGACCGCCCGGCCAACAGCGACCCAGTCATGACCCCGACGGAGGTCGATCCCGGACGGGTCGGCTGCGCTGCCACGGGAGAGCCACGAGCTCCGTTGCCCCGGCCTGGCAATCGAATCCGGGTGGTCCCGCCTGGTACGAGGGCCAGGTAAATCAGCCAGCCCATCGCACCAAAGTCGACCGGTCGGGCCCTCGGGGCGGAGTGGTCGTCGTACAAAGCAAACTGTGGCCGTGATGTCCTCCGATGACGTGGAACACCTGTGCTTCGGGTGCATGCTGGAAGGGAAAATCCAGCCAGCATCCACCACGCGACTTGGGTGCGCCGTTTGCGAACGCCACGCAAACGAGGGGGACAGCGGACCCCCAGCAGCACAAGCATTCTGCGAGGACTGCCAGCGGGCGAACAAGGTTCATTGGGCTTGGACGATCCGGATGAACAAGCGCGTGTGTATCTTTCACGCTATCGACGACACCTTCCCCGGCGATGACATGCGTGAGCATGATCTGTACGAAGTGATCTACGAATCACTTCGAAGGCAGGCCACCCAGACGCCTACTGATGACCGACACGTGCCTGTGATCGCGATTGGGCGGGCTCAAAGGGGGGGCTGGCCACCTAGCGCAAACTCGGGGATGTGTGTGGGTCGTATATCCATCCGGCCCTGGGCTGGAAGTGCGGGTGCAGGTACCCCTCCCCACCCCACCATCCTGCCGCGCCCCGCACGGTACCGCCATGGTCCTGACGCGCCCCACCAGGGCGGACCCGCTAGAGCCCGGATCGTCAGAGGGCCGACACTCACCGATGGTGACGCTGACGAGCTTTAGCTCCCACTTGCTCAGTCCGATGATGGAATGATGACACTTGCTATCGGCCTGGCTCTGTGCCTGTGGCGCTTCCGGCCGTCTGGCCATTCTTACTGCTCTCCGCCGTCGTCTCTTTGACCCTTGGGTGGGAACATGAAAGCAGCGCCGATCCTGACCCGAAGAAGCCCGCGGCCAGTTGTGATATGGATGACATGGATCGGCGTCCTCACACTGGCCGTAAACGCATCGTCGTTGGTGTGGTTCTTCGTTGCACACCCATCCATCGTTGCCGCACTACTCGTCTGGCTGTTGCCGTTTAGCCTCGCCTTCGGCGTCGCCGATGTCGCGGTATACGTTCGTGAGCGTCTAGCCGTGTCGAGGGCGTCGGCACCGCCAAGACGATCGACGATCATCGTCATTTTGTCACTCTCCATCGTCATGCTCGTCCTTGTCGTCCTCTGCATCGTGCTCTTCCACGATGCCCAACTTGGTAACTTCGATCCAGGTGGCCTTTGAGGGAAGGGACACGAGCCCGCGCAATGTGCCAACTCTCGATCGGAGTCCGGCGCATTGGCGAGGTGCGGAGGATCGAGGTGCGCGGCGCGAGCCTTATCCGTTTGGCCGGGTCCGACAGTGCCGGGTGCGGGTGCCCATCTCACAAGACATTCCTGCTGCCACCGACGCGGTAACACCGCGCGCAGTGACGCTCCCAGACCAGGGTACCCGCGACGGCTCGCGTCGTCAGGGGGCGACCTCCGTCGCATCACCACGTGAGGTCCGAGGGCTTCGAGTCTGCTGGCTCGCTCCGCTCGCTATGTTCTGACGCTCGCGGCAAGAACCTCTAGGTTCTCGTACAGACGAGGCTCGCCTAGCCGCTCCCGCTGGCAAAGTGCCGCAGGACCGACCCGGCTCCAAATGCCTTTCAGTCCACCAAAGATCGTGAACGAGTTCCCTGTTGAGCAGGCCCTGCTTTACAAGCGTCCCCACGGTCTCGCCGAAGTGAAGCATGCTTCGTACGTTGGCGTCGTTGGCGGATGCCGTCTCGGCGTCGAAGTCGTCGCTTAGCCATGGGTGATCTAATCACCGTTTCCACGCTCCTGCCCGCTCGGGTTGGCTCAGCCCCGGCGCGCTCGGCGCCAACTTTGGCCCATCAGGGTGACAGGGTCTTTCTCTTGGCCACCCGAGGGCCAAGGTCGTCAAGGCTCTCGGCCTTCTCTTGCCGCCCGACGGGACCAGAACAGGCGAACGTGCCTCCCACGCCGCAAGGGCGACGCTATGCGGAGATGAGGCTCAGGATCACCTGATTCTCTTCCCTCGCAAGCGCACCTCGCCCTTGGCATGCAGCGAGCAGTACGAGCCCTTGTTGTAGACCGACAGATACGCCCAACAATCAGGCTCCTCGCACACCCGTCCCGGTGCGAATCGTTGGGGAGGCTGGTCGTGATCGTTGAACGCCTCTGCGCCAATGGAGCCGTTCGTCTGGGTACGCTTTTGCACCGACTCCATCTCCTGACGCGAGCGTGAGATCGCCGTTCGGTCTCCAGTCCGCGCTCAGCAGGCACTCGCGCCAAGAACAAGAGGCCAGGGACTTCACTACGTCGCTACTTGACACCGGAACTGCCCCGCCCCGAAGGACGTTGCCCCCCGTGCCGCCCCGTCGGGGGCAGGACACTTCAACGGTGTCATGCAATGAAGAATGCGAATAGAGCACTCCGGCATCAAGGAGATTCCCACTCGCGTCGAGGGTCGGCCCGCCCACTGTGTGTGGGTCGCCGATGCCGAACGGGAGCCCGCTGGGGGTGTTTCAAGGCCCATCCAGTCCCCAGACGACGGCTCGGCTAGCCTCCCGCCAGTCACGATTGCTTCACCACCGTTCACCCGACAAAGCCGAGCCGACGATGAGAGCCGATGACGACCTTAGGGAAGAGATCGCTCAGCTGCTGAGGCGTCGCCCGGGTTGGACCCTTCAGGCAGTCTCCACCCCGGGAGCGCCCCCGGTCTGGTGTTTCGGCTCGGCGAGCACAAACGAACTGTCGGTGACGTCGGCCAATGGCGCGATTGACGTCTACGTCGTTGATATGGACCAAAATGTGACATTGGGCACTCTGGGCCAGCTGGTTACCTGGCTCAGGACGTACAAGGCCGATGCCCTGCAAGACCCAAAAGAGGGGGTCATTGACGGGCTGAAAGAGCGCCGGTTCTTCAGGTGGGACTAGCCCACAGCAGCATGTGCTGCTATCTGCCAGAGGCGATCGGCCGACGTCTGGCAAGCAAGGACAGCGGGCATGACGGCATCGAGGCCGAGCGAGAAGAAGACGTCGAGCGGGCGAGCACCGTTCAGGGTCTCGTTCGGAGTACCGAGCCAGGCCGGTACCTCTGACGGCGGCAGTGCCTCGGCCAGCATCACCTTCAGTTTCCGAATGTCGTCCAGTGCGCTTCGCTGCTCGGTCGCTTGCCGGGATAGGCCCATGGCTTTCCGTATCGACCCGTACCGAACCAGCTTGAGAGGTTCACCGCTCCTATGTGCACCCGTTGTGCAACCGGGGATCCCGCCTGCGCCTGGCCGACGTTGTGACCGGACGGCGACCAAAGGGAAGCGCCGCCGCTGCTGGGTCGGTGTGTCGGCCTTGGTGAGCGGCCCCGGGGGTACCTGGTCAGTCCAAGGGAGGGCTCGGCGCCATACCGCGGCCCGATCCGTGACCTGGTTGCCAGTGCCAGTGCCAGTGCCAGTGCCGGCGCCGGCGGCGTGGTGGTCGGAGCGTGGACGTGGAGGCTGCGCGGCTCGCCCTAGCCGACGCCGGGCTGAAGGTCATCGTCGTCGATGGCAGGCTGCGTCGTCTCGAGCGCCGGGACGTTACGTGATCATTCGATCACTTGGCGATACCGTGTGAGAACCCGTCTACTGAGGACAGGCCGGCGTCATTGCGGATCTTGAGGGTGGATGGTCGCGCCTCGAGCCAGCATCTCCACGAACTCCTCGATGCGCCTGGCTCGGGTCTCGATCTTCTTCGCTGAGTCAATCCGATAGAGGATGGAGTACCGGTTGGCACGTGTGAGGCGCTGAAACATCGCCTGGGCCCGTGGATTGGCCGACAACGCGTTCGCCAGGTCCTCTGGAACCTCCATGCTGGCTTGTCCGGCGTATGCGGCCTTCCACCGACCATCCGCCTTCGCCCGCCGAACTTCCTCTTCCCCTGATCGATGCATTCGGCCAGAGGCGCTCAACCTCTCGGCGATGGCGACATTTCGCTGAGACCATGGGCCTCCAGCCTTTCTGGGTGTGAATCGCCGCCGGAAGGTTGCATCGTCACGACGTCCGAGCTGCCCGTCGATCCAGCCGAAGCAGATCGCCTCCTCGAGTGCCTCGTGGTAGGAGAGCACGGTCGGACGCTTCGTGCCCTTCTTGGCGAGGACGAGCCACACGCCTTGTGACGTGGAATGGTGCCCTCTCAGCCATGTCCGCCATTCGGCAGCATCAGGGACCAATAGGTCTGGAAGATCCACAGCGTCACGGTATTCCACTTGGGCCGTCACCTGCGGCAATTCCGACCAGTGGCGTGTCTCGAAAGATGCCGCGTTCCTGGGAACGCAGTTCTACTCTGGTGCGTCAGATGCAGGGGAGGACGGATTGAGCCGCGCCGGGCACGTCGCCATTGGATGTCGGGGTGCCGCATCGCTCCTGATCCTGCTCAGTTCGAGCTTGCTGGCAGCGTGCGCCCCTTCCCCGAGCTCCTCGACCATCACGCACATCGCCCCCCTGCCCGACACATCCCGTACGCCACGTGGCTGGGCACCCTTGGGCCTCGGGTCGGTGCAGATCTCGGTTCCTTCGGGTTGGTTCGTCCAAGATCCGGAGTGGACGTGCGGCGGGGAAGCGCAAGGTTGGATCTTCATCAACCAGACACCCACCTCACCTCCTGGGAGCACGGGATGTCCTCTTCCAAAGAACGTCGTCGAGTTGAGCACGGACTCCGTGAGGATGCCGGGGAGCACCAATCGCGCTGTCATCAACTCCATTCCGGCCACAGAGGGATCGATGCGATCGGGATCCACCTCTACCGAGGTGGTGCGAGCATTGGGGACCGTCGTCACGGCATCGGGGCCTTTCGCCAGGCAAGTCCTTGCGACGCTTACCCACTCTCCGCTATCGGTGGTGCTCGACTCTTCGGTGAGCACCGTCCCACCCCGTTGGCGACGTGTCGTCTTCGGCGGCGTCAGCTTTGCCGTTCCAGGCAAGTGGACCCGACGGCGCGCCAGCTGGGCGGACTGTCCCGGCAACGTCGGAGCGGACACTCTGGTCCTGAACACAGCCCGGGTACGGAATGCTTCGAGCTGCGGAGGCGGGCCACCACCTTGGACTGCGGGTTATCTTGCCGGGAGCGCCGGTATGGAGCTTGCCTCCGGTCCCAACGTCTCAGCTGTCCAAGCCGGCGCACGGTGTCTGACCCGCCAGGGGTTGCGATTCTGTATCGACCCACCGCCTCCCGCTCATGGGGGATTTGTTCCGGGCCATGAACTCGACCTTCTCACCGCGCAAATTGACGGTTCCTAACCGGATCACAAGGGATCAAGTCGAGATAGGACTCGCCAGTACAGGCGTCACCGCGCTCCAAATCCTTGACTCCATGAAACCAATTGCGAAGTGAAACGTCGACAGGCATTGGGCGGGGGGTCCACCTGCTGATTTGTTCATGGTGCCGGGTGCTCGGCTGCATCGGCATCATGGGCGAGGCCAAGAGCGGTGTTGTGGTGGTCTCCAGCTCGGCCGGGGTGGCAAAGGGGCCATCGGTCACCGTCTCTGCCGCACGGATCCGTCTGCTCTCCTCGAAACCCAGGTGATCCGAGGGCCGAAGAGGCTGCCATGACCATCTGCCACAGGGATGCCGGTCGCAGCGGCTCGGCAGTTGGCCCTGGCCGACGCGGTCTCCGGGGAGGACGCAGCACCGACGACCCCCTCGTCCACCCGGGTGCGACAGCCGTGATGGACAATCTGCGGGTGCACAGACCCGTGAGCGGCGCAGGGATCGAGGCCTGTATGGCCTTCGGGGCCGCATCGCTGTCGGTCATGGAGGCCGAACGCGCCACCCGGGCGGGGAGCTGTGGACGCGACGGCGGTGCGCTCGACGAGCTTCTCCTCACCCACGACCGGCTGCGCGTCCTCTTCGCGACCGGCGGTGACGGGGTACCGGAGCTGGCGCTCAGCGTCATGGTCCTGGCCGAACGCATCCTGTCCTCGCCCGTCTGACCGATGCCGGCACCGCCGCTTCCTGCCGTCGCCCGAGCGACCGGCTGTCGATCCCGCCGACTCCCACTGCGTAGCCTGCAGAAGGTGTGCTCTCCCGCCTCGAAAACCGATCGGCCGTGAGCGACGAACACCGGCCGCCCTTCGAGGAACCAGGCGGCGACGCCAGGTCAGGTGGGGAGCCGGCAGGTTCCTACTGGGCGTCGAGGTCCCGTCGCCGAACTCCCGCACCGCCCGCAGTGCCCAAGTCGGTGCCGACGCCCCCCGCCAGCTCCTTCGCCCACTCGTCGCCACGTGTGGCGCCGCAGGAGCACGCCAGTGCGAGGCGACGGTGGCCGATCGCGCTCGTCGCCGCGCTCGTTCTGGCAGGTGGCGCTGCGGCTGCCATCGTCTTCCCGGGCGACAAGACGCCCGGTCCGTCCGAAGGATCTCGTCCCTCCGCCTCGGCACCGACCGGTATTGCTCACCCGTTGCAGTGGGGCCAGCCGATCGTCGTGGACCCACTGACGAATGCGGGATATCTCACCGATACGGACATCTCCTGTCCCTCGCCATCCCTTTGCGCTGCCGTCATCGGGAACGCCGACCCGAAGCATGACGATGTGCTGACCTACACGGGCTCCGGCTGGAGCTCCCCCACATCGCTGGGTGTCGATGTCACCGCTACCCAGTCACTGTCGTGTGCCGGCCCGGCATATTGCATGCTGAGCATCCCCACCTTCGATCAGTCTGGGTTCTTTGCGCAATATGCAAACGGCACCTGGTCCCGACCACGACCCGTGATGCTCGGCGGCAAGGAGCTCTACGGCTCGGTCCGGAGCCTTTCGTGCACGGCGCAGAGCTTCTGCCTCGGCAGCACGGACATCGACGGCATCATCGCCTACGAGACTGGAGACTGGGTGACGACGGCGAACAGCCCGGACGACACCCTCGACCACCTCTCGTGCGCAACCGCAGACGCGTGTGTCGCCGTTGGCGACAGCAACGCGGCTTTCTATGACGGATCCAGATGGAGCGCTGTGGCGGCAATCGACCCGGAGAGTCCACCCGGTCCGATGGGGCTCCAGGCGGTGTCGTGTCCGACCACGACCTTCTGCGTGGCAGTGGACGGAGCCGGTAACGCACTCTCCTTCGACGGTCACCGGTGGTCCAAGCCCAGTGCCATAGACCCGTCGCACACGAGCTATTTCGGCCTCACCTCTGTCTCGTGCCCGACTGCCTCGTTCTGCGTTGCCGTCGACGGGCTCGGACATGCGTTTGCCTTCAGCAGAGCGCACTGGGCACCCATCGGGCTCGTCGACCCCGACGCAGCCTCACCAAGGATCCACGATCTCGTTCGTGGAATTTCGTGCGCGAGCCTTACCCTCTGCGTCGTGATGAGTCTCGACGGGAGGGTTGTGGTGGGAACGTAAGCGAGGGGCTCCCGGCCGCAACGCAAGCCGAATGCAGGTGCCACGCGCCGCAGATGCAGATCTGGCGGAGGGCCCGGGAGCAGGAGATGTGCCCGCTGAGCTGGGGGTGGGCGGCAGGCTTCAGTATGGCCGATCGTGTGCCGATCATCGCCTACGGCAGACAGCGTGCAGGGGGACACGAGATGACGCTCGGCACCGATGCTTCGGGATGGGTCCAGGACCCGACCGGCCGCCACGAACTGCGTTACCACGACGGGCTGGCCTTCACCCGTTACGTATCCGACTCCGGCGCGGTGTCGGTGGACACGTCGTCCGAGGGTATGCCCACCTCTGACGATCCGGCACCGGTCCCCGCCATCGCCGCACCTGGGAGCTTGCAACCGAGGGCGGTGACACCGGCCCCGACCGTTCCGACCTACACCGACGGATACGTGTGGCCTGCGACCCCGTACGCTCCCGCCGCGGCACAGTGGGGCTTCACGAGCTCCGTCGCGGCTCCTGCCAAGCGAGCGCGCCATCGCAATGGCCTGTCGCTGGCAGTCGGCGTCGCCGCCCTCGAGGCGATCGCCATCGTCGTCCTGAGCGTGGCCCTGGTGGCGAATCACTCGACGGCGGCTTCACCCATCGGATCGACGGTCCCGCCATCAGGCTCGTTCACCGAGCAAATGGGCCAGGTGGTGTACTCGAGCACGTTCGGGGCCTCCCAGGGCTGGACCGTCGGCTCGGTGAACGCCAATACCACGATCACCTTGACCAACGGCCAGTATCGTGTGACGGGGTGGACGGCTATCCACCACGCCCTCACCACCCCGTACGGAGTCCCCCAGCGCGGGATGTCGGTGGCGGCGAATGCCACCGGCTACCCGGCCGGCAACGTCTCCATGGGTGTCGGCTGCCAATCGGCGTACGGCATCTCCTCTGCTGTGGTGTACCAGTTGGTCGCCTATCCGGACGGCCAGTGGTACATCGAGGAGGCACGGATCCCCGGCAACGTGAAGCCATTGCTCTCGGGGGAGACGGGTCCTCTCGGCGCGGCGACAGCACTCCAGCTGACCTGTGTCGACACCGACGCGACGTCCGGCTCGGAGACCACCCAGCTCGTCGCGTACGTAAACGGAGACGAGGTCGGGGCGATCGGGGACCGCGTCGATCAACAGGGGGGCGGGTACGTCCCGATACTCGTGCTCGGCACCTTCGGCCCGCAGGTGTCCACCACGTTCACCAGCTTCACGGTCAGGAAGATCGACCCTCCCGCATGACCCGGCGCGGGCCCTTCACCGGGCGCTATGGAGCTGCCCCAGCGGTGGAGGTCGACTCGCCGCCGATGGGGGCGTCACAATTGGTCACCTTCCACTGGCCGTCCTGGTATCCGTACGTCACCCAGTTGTCGTTGCCGACGACCGACGGCGGGAGGGCGTAGATCACCTCGGCATCCCCGGTCGTGGCCGTGACGTGTCGAACGTGGACGGCGTCGATCCTGATCGACGCCAGCGGGACGCCGAGGTGACGCTCCATCTCCGCCCGCATCGCCGCCAGATACCCCTGGAGCACCGCCGGTGACACCGTCGGGGTCGACAGGCACGGCACCCCCTCCATGCTGCGGATGTTCGCCACCGTTCCCGTCAGGAAGGCACTGGACCAGGCTCTCGCCGCCGCCCGCAGGCCGGCGGTGCCCGTCGCCGTCGGCAGGCCGGGCGACACGCTGCGGGCTCGCCGTCGCCCCGCACGACGCGCACAGGGCGGCGAGACCTCCCACCGTCAGCCACCGCCTGGCTCTCGTCACGGGCGCATCGTTGCACCGATCAGGGGGACCACGCCCGAGCCGAGCGTCCGGCGACTCGGTCGCGGTCCGCGCTCAGGACCGGGTGGGCCCCCTCCACCGGATCCGGGCTCGGCGTGCCGGCTTCACGTAACCGTTGTCGACGAACCAGTGGGCCGAGGACTCGATGGCCTCGACCGCTGGCCGGGGGGCGTACCCGAGCTCCTTGCGGGCCCGCGCGTCGTCGAAGGCCATGTGGGTGGTCGACATCCGGGCTGCCTCGAGTGGGACCGAGGGATGGCGGTGCAGCAGGCCACCCTCCACGAGCTCTGACACGTGGGCCACACCGAGCGACAGGGCGCGCGGGGCACGTGCCAGCGGGCCTCGGGCAGCCCGGTGCACGCCGCCAGCTCGCCGAGAAGACGCTGGAGCGAGTAGTTCTCGCCTCCGAGGATGTAGCTGCGGCCGTTCTCGCCACGCTCGAGAGCGAGGACGTGCCCGGCGGCGACGTCGTCGACGTGAGCCACGTTGAGCGTGGTCTCCACGTACCCCGGGACGCGTCCGTTCAGGAAGTCGAGGACGAGACGACCGGTCGGGGTCGGTGCCCGGTCGCGGGGTCCCACGGGGAAGGTGGGCATGACGATGGACACGGGAAGGCCCTGCGCCGCGGCCCGCAGGACCTCGTGCTCGGCCACGTACTTGGAGCGCTTGTACGAGCCGAACAGGTGGCTCACATCGGGGTAGTCGTTCTCGTCTGCGGTCCCGCCCCGGTGGGCGGCGTCCAACCCCAGGGTGCCCACCGTGCTCGTGTAGACCATGCGCTCGACTCCCGCGGTCCGCACCGCGTCGAGGACGTTGCGGGTCCCGCCCACGTTCACCTCGTAGAACTGGCGCCGGTCGCGGGCCCAGAAGCGGTACAGGGCGGCGACGTGGAACACGGCGCGACAGCCGCGCACGGCGTCGTGCACGGCGTCGGCCCGCCGGACGTCGGCCTCGATGCGCTCGACCTCGACGTCCGCCAGATTGGCCAGGTCCGCTCCGGGTTCGACCAGGGCCACCACCGAAGCCCCCCGGTCCAGCAGGACCCGGGTCACGGCAGAGCCGATGAACCCGCTCGCACCGGTCACGCCCACGCGGTCGCCGGGCTGCAGCGCCATGGCGCCCGGGTCGCGCCCGGTCGGCGTCACCGCAGCGCTCCGGCGGCGGGGGGTGGCGCGTGGGCGGGCCCGGGCCGGGCCTTCGGCCGTCAACCCGGTGCGCGGCGCAGGGCGCCCTTGACCATCGTCCGGCCCACCTCCCAGAACAGCCCCGACCCGCGGCTCGCATCGGCCAGCACGTCGTCGAGGGCGTTGACGAAGGCGTCGACCTCCTCGTCCCCGGCGATGAGGGGCGGCAGGAGCTTCACCACGTTCATGTTGTCCGCCGCCACCTGGGTGAGGATGCCGTGCCGGTGATAGAGCGGCACCACGATGAGCTGCGAGAACAGCGCCGTGCGCATCGCCTCGATGGCCCGCCAGCGCCGCCGCAGCGCCGGCGTCTGCGGCGGCCCGAAGACCAGGCCGATCATGAGGCCCATGCCGCGCACCTCGTGCAGGAACTCGTAGCGATCCACGAGCGGGCCGAGCGCCTTCATGAACGACTCGCCCGTGCGCCGGGCGCGGTCGACGATGTCCTCCTCGTCGAAGGCCTGCAGCGTCGCCAGGCCGGCCACCATGGCCAGCTGGTTCGTGGCGAAGGTGGAGGAGTGGACCACGGCGCGGTCCATGGAGCTGAAGACGCTGTCGGAGACCTTGGCCGTCGACAGCATGGCCCCCACCGGCACGTAGCCGCCCGAAAGCGCCTTGGAGACGGTGATGATGTCGGGCTGGAGGCCGCAGTGCTCGTGGCAGAAGAACGTGCCCGACCGACCCATGCCCGCCTGGACCTCGTCCATGACGAGGAGGGTCTTGTGGCGACGGCACAGGTCCTGCACCGCCGTCCAGTACTCCTCGGGGGCGACGTTCACGCCCTTGCCCTGGATGGGTTCGACCACGAAGGCGGCCACGTCCCCCCGGCGCAGCTCCCGGGCGAGGGCGTCGATGTCGCCGAACGGTACGCACGTCGGCGGGCAGCAGGGGCCCGAAGCCCTGGCGGAACTCCCGCCCGCCGTTGAGCGACAGTGCCCCGGTGGTGAGGCCGTGGAAGCCGTGGTCGCAGTAGACGATGCGGTCGCGCCCGGTGGTGGCCCGGGCGAACTTGATGGCGGCCTCGACGGCCTCTGCCCCGGAGTTGGTGAAGAGCGCCCGCTCGATGCCGGCGTGGGCCCGGGCCACGAGCGCCTCGGCCAGGAGGCCGGGTAGCAGCGCACAGTCCATCTGGACCAGGTTGGGGAGATCGGCGTCGATGGCGTCGTGAAGGGCCTGCTTCACAGCCGGGTGGCCGCGGCCCAGGGCGAACACGCCGAAGCCCGACAGGAAGTCGAGGTACCGCCGGCCGTCGGCGTCATAGAGGTAGCAGCCCTCGCCCCGGACGTAGTAGCGGTCGAACCCGATGGTCTTCAGGACCCGGGCCAACTGGGGGTTCATGTAGCGCGCCTGGAGGCTGAAGTTCTCCCCCGGCGTGCATCGAGAACCTTGTGCAGATCGAACGGCATGCACGACTCCTGGAGTGCCCGGCTCGGTTCAGGCTACCGGCCGCCCTCGACGGCTCGAACCGGTCGGACAGCGGCCAGGGCCGTTCGACGGGGCGCGGTGAGGGCTGGTTGACACCGGTGGTAGGTGACGCCGGAGTCCCAGGACCTTCGACCCGGGTGCCGACCACGACGCCCTGACCAGGGGGGTCGCCACGCCGGTTTCACAACGCTGGGACAACGACTGTTTTTCCCTCTCGGTGATTAAATCACCACGCACAGTGCTCCGATACCCCGGAGCGTGAGGAGTATTCCGCGGGCCGGACGAGCAGGGCGGCATGCGAGGCGTCCGCTCGTGGTTCTGTCCGGGGGAGGCCTGGCGGCAGCGGTGCTCGTGGTCGCGCTCGTCACCGGTCTCTCTGCGCCCGTGGCGGCTTCGGCGTCGAACGCCGTCGGGCGTGCCTCGGCGGCGGTGCCCGCTCTTCGCGCCCCGGTCCCGGTGACGAAGGCCCAACCCCAGTCCCGCCAGGGCATCCTGCCACCGGCCGAGCCGCCGGCCAACATCGCGCCCTCGCCCGACTTCCTGTCGAACTGCTCGGGAAGCGCCTACGACGATTCGGAGGGGTGCCTGACGGTGGTGCTCCAGGCCATCGACAACGCCCGCGAGGACGAAGGCCTGCCCGGGATGGTGCTCCCCACCGACTGGGGACAGCTCTCGCCCCAGGAGCAGCTCTTCGCCGCGACCAACCTGGAGCGGACGGTGCGGGGCCTCGCACCGTTGTCGGCCATGGCGAGCGCGCTCGACCAGGCGTCGCAGGCCGCCGCCGCCCGCAACGACGACCCCTCACCTCCGAGCGGATTCCCGTGGACGGAGTGGGGTGGCAACTGGGCCGGCGCCGTCGGCAACCCGCTCGAGGCCATCTACTACTGGATGTACGACGACGGCATGGGCTCGTCCAACATCGACTGCACGCCGTCGAACACCTCGGGTTGCTGGGGACACCGCGACAACATCCTGCTGTCGCTCAACTGCCAGCCGTGCCTCATGGGCGTGGGCTACACCGCCACGGCCTGGCAGGGGGACCCGGGCTGGACAGAGCTCCTCGTCGACACCTCGGGATCGCCCGCTGTCGACTTCACGTGGAGCGACGTGCTCTCGTCCCTGCCCGGATCACCGGGTGGCTCGGGATTGGTCTCCCCCGCGGTGGGCATCGCCTCGACCCCGGACGGGCAGGGCTACTGGCTGGCGTCGGCCGACGGTGGCGTCTACAGCTTCGGCGACGCCAGCTTCTACAACTCCATGGCCGGTGACCGTCTTTCCGCCCCGATCGTCGGCATGGCGTCGACCCCCGACGGCCACGGTTACTGGCTGGTGGCCGCCGACGGCGGCATCTTCGCCTTCGGCGACGCCCAGTTCTACGGGTCCATGGGCGGCCACGCGCTGGCCAAGCCGGTGGTCGGCATCGCCACCACCGCCGACGGCCACGGCTACTGGGAGGTGGCCTCCGACGGTGGGATGTTCGCCTTCGGCGACGCCCGCTTCTACGGGTCGATGGGCGCGCACCCGCTGGCCAAGCCGGTGGTGGGCATGGCCTCGACCGCCGACGGCCACGGCTACTGGCTCGTCGCCTCCGATGGCGGCATCTTCGCCTTCGGGGACGCGCCGTACATGGGATCGATGGGCGGGACGGCGCTGTTCCGTCCCGTGGTCAGCATGGCGCCCACGCCCGACGGCCACGGCTACTGGCTGACGGCCTCCGACGGCGGCATCTTCGCCTTCGGGGACGCGCCCTTCCACGGCTCGACCGGTGGCGAGCACCTGGCGGCGCCGATCGTGTCGATGACCGCCGCCTCGACCGTGGGCTACTGGCTGGCGGCGTCCGACGGCGGGATCTTCAGCTTCGGCGTGCCCTTCCACGGCTCGATGGGCTGAGGGCGGCCGGCGGCGTCAGCCCATGGCGCAGGACGCTCCGGTCTCGCGATCGTGGTCCTGCCAGCCGGGCCGGTCGGTCATGGGCCAGAAGTCGCCGGTGCGGGCGTCCTGGGCGTAGGCGACGGGGGGGCCCTCTCCCCGGCCGCCCTCAGCGGCGATGACGGCCACCGCGGCGAGGAGTGCGTCCACGTCGGCCTCGGTGCTCGAGATCCCGCAACTGGCGCGCACCGCACCCGGCATGGTCCGGTGGTCACCGGCCTGCACCTGGTGGCGGTAGCGGTCGACGGCCGACGGTGACAGGCTGAGCAGGCGGACGATGTAGGGGTGGGCGCAGAAGCAGCCGTGGCGCACCCCGATGCCCCACTCCGCGCTCAGCCGGGCGGCCACCAGGGCGTGATGCACGCCCTGCACCGTGAACGAGGCGATGGCGAGCGTGTCGGCGTCGAGCCGGGGGCCGAGCAGGCGCACGCCCTCGATGCCAGCCAGCCCGCTGCGCAGGCGTCGTGCCAGCGATCGCTCGTGGTCTTCGAGGACGTCCCATCCGATGCGCCCGAGCTCCTGCAGCGCGGCGTCGAGCGCCACCGCCCCGACGACGTTGGGGGACCCGGCCTCTTCGCGTTCGGGCGGTTCGGTCCACCACACCTCGTCGAGATCGACGAGGTCGACGGCGCCGCCCCCGGCGAGGAAGGGATCGCCCTCGGCGAAGGTGGCCGACGGCCCCACCAGCACGCCGGCGCCGAACGGCGCGTACAGCTTGTGACCGCTGAAGGCGACGAAGTCCGCGCCGGGGGGGATGGGGCGGTGGGGGGCGAGCTGGGCGGCGTCGACGGCGACGGGCACGCCGCGCTCGTGGGCGGCGTCGAGGATCTCGGCCAGCGGGGGACACCACCCCGTGACGTTGGAGGCCCCGGTGACGGCGAGGATGCGGGGCCGCGGTTCGGCTTCCAGGCCGGCCACCACGGCGTCGACGTCGAAGGTGCCGTCCGGCGCGCATTCGATGTAGCGCCGCCGGGCGACGCGGCCCCACGGCAGGAGGTTGGCGTGATGCTCGACCACGGTGGTGAGCACCACGTCCCCGGGGTCGAGCCGGAGGCGGTAGGCCAGATGGTTGATGGCCTCGGTGGTGTTGCGGCACAGCACGGCCACGTCACGGTCGGCGTCCCCGGCGGCGAAGGCGAGGGCCGTCGAACGAGCCGACTCGTAGGCCGCCGTGGCCTGGCGGGACTTGTAGCCCGCGCCGCGGTGCACGCTCGAGTAGTGGGGGATGAACGCCTCGACGGCGTGCAGGACGGCGGGCAGGGCGCCGGTCGACGCGGCGGAGTCGAGGCCCACGTAACGGCGCTCGGTGCCGTCGATGACGGGTACGACCAGGTCGTCGCCCACCAGGCGGGCGGGCGGTTCGACGGGGTGTGCCACGCGCCGAGTCTACGGGGGCACCGTCGCGCCCCCCGGCGCCGGCGACCGGTACCATCGCCGCCGTGGAGTGGGAACCCGGCAGCGACGGCGACGAGGCGGTGTTCGAGGTGCCCGACGTCTCCGAGCTGGCCGAGGTCACCGAGCTGGCCGAGGTCACCGACCTGAGCGAGGTCGCCGCAGTGGGCGACGACGTCAGCGGGGTGGGCGACGGCCTCACCGAGGAGGTCGACGCCGGGCTGCTCGACGCCATCGAGCAAGAGCTGGCGGACGTGGAGTGGGCGCTCGCCCGCCTGGACGACGGCACCTACGGCTCGTGCGAGGTGTGCGGCAACGTGCTCGACGACGGCGAGCTGTCCCGGGCACCGGCGGCCCGGTACTGCCGCGATCACCTTCCCCTGGCGCACGCCTGACGGCCCGGCACCGTCCCGGCCCGTTGTCCGGCGCCGGCGCCGGCGCGATCAGGCCTTCTTCGTCTCCCAGAAGATCTTGTCGATCTCGGCGATCTGATCCAGCAGCTGCTGGGCCACCTTGGCGTCGGTCGACTTCTTCGCCTCGCCCGCCGCCTTGGTGGCCTTCCAGAACACATCGTTCAGCTGGGGGAACTTGGCCAGGTGCTCGGGCTTGAAGTAGTCGGTCCACAGCACCCACAGGTGGTGCTTGACCAGCTCGGCCCGCTCCTCCTTGATGAACAGGGCACGCGTCTTGAAGTCCTCGTCGTCCGAGGCGTTGAACTTGTCCACGATGCCCTTGATGGACTCCGCCTCGATCCTCGCCTGGGCGGGGTCGTACACGCCGCACGGCAGGTCGCAGTGGGCGTGGACCGCCCCGGGGGGCAGGATCCGGTCGACGGTCGACAGCAGGCGGTCGACGATGCGCATGTCCAGGTCTCCTTCAGGCAGAGTGCAGTCGATGGGGTTCTCGCTCACCTTACCCAGACACGGCGCGCGGTGACCCGGCGCCGTCCGGCCCGGATCGGCGGCGGCGCACTGGTGGCGGCGGCGGGGTCGCTGGCCGCCGCCGCCGGCGTGGTCCTCCTGGCCCGCTTCCGACCCCGGCGGGTGGTGGTGGAGGGCCGGAGCATGGAGCCCACGCTGGCGCCGGGGGACCGCCTCCTCGTGGTCAGGGCGTCGCCCGGTACGGGCCGGCGACGTGGTGGCGGTGCGCGACCCGCTCCAGGGCGGCCGGCTGCTCGTCAAGCGGGTGGGTGCGGTGCTCGGCGACGAGGTCGTGGTGCGGGGCGACAACGAGGCGGCCAGTACCGACAGCCGCGAGTTCGGGCCCGTGCCCGCCGGTGCGGTCCTGGGACGCGTGGTCCGCTGCTACGCCCCGCCGTGGCGGGCCGGCCCCGTGCGCTGACGATCCGGTCCGCAGCGGCCACGGGCCCGGTCGGCGGGCCGCACCGGAAAGGGCCGGGGTCCGGGGAGCACCACCCGTGGGGGTACGATCGCCGGGATGGCGTGGCTCGACACCGAGCTGGAGCGGCTTCTCGCCCCCGGCTACCTCGACGGGTTGAAGGAACGCACGCTCGACGAGGTGCGCGCCATGCGGGCCGAGTGCCAGGAGGCCGAAACGGCCGTGTCCTTCCTCCGCCGCCTGGCCCAGGGTCGCCTGGATCTGGTGCACGCCTGCCTCGACCGGGGAGACGGGGTGCGGGGGGATCTCGACTCGATCGTGGAGCGGCTGCCCTCCATCATCGGCTCGGGCCCGCCCCGGCCCGCCGGCTACGGGCGCCTGCCGTCGCAGATGTCGCCCGATCTCGACAAGACCGACCTGACAGAGGAGATCGACGCCGTCATCGACGCCGAGCGCATCGCCGACATGCCCGCCATGAGCGAGCAGGAGCTGCACGAGCTCGGTGACCGCCTCACCGCCATCGAGAACCGCATCTCCGACCAGCGCCGGGCCCTGCACGAGCGCATCGACAAGCTCCAGGCCGAGATCGTCAGCCGGTACAAGACGGGCGAAGCGTCCGTCGACGGCCTGCTGGCCTGAGGCCGTCGACGGGTCGGGGAGGATCATCGGTGCCGAAGCAGCTCCCCGACCACTGGCGTGAGCTCGGATCGTTCATCCGCGAGCAACGCTCCACGCCGCGGCTGTCGCTGCGCCGGCTGTCGGAGCTGGCGGGCATCTCCAATCCCTACCTGAGCCAGATCGAGCGGGGGCTGCGCCGTCCCTCGGCGGAGATCCTCCAGCAGATCGCCAAGGCCCTGCGCATCTCGGCCGAGACGCTCTACGTGCAGGCCGGCATCCTCGACGCCGGGAACGGGCCAGACCGACCTGGCCCGCGAGATCCTCTCCGATCCCGATCTCAACGAGGAGCAGAAGCAGGCCCTCATCCGCATCTACCTGTCGTTCCGCCACGAGAACGAGGCCCGCCACGACGCCGGCTCGCCCAGGAGGCCGGCGCCGGCACCGGCCCCTCGGACTCCGGCTCCTCTGGCTCCGGCACCTCTGGCTCCGGCCCGTCGGACGCCGGCGCGGCGGCCGGGGACCACCCCGACGCGGCATTCGGGGGACCTGGCACGGACCCCGGCGCCCGGCCCCGGCGGGGGTGTAGGGGCGCCCTCCCCCAGACGGCCCGGGATGAGCGCCGGACCCTCCAGGTAGGCTCCTGGCCGGTGCGAAGACTCTCGGTGCTCTCGCTGCACACGTCTCCGCTGGCCCAGCCGGGGACCGGGGACGGCGGCGGCATGAACGTCTACGTGCGTGAGCTCTCCAGTGCGCTCGCCCGGGCCGGGGTGGAGTGCGACGTCTACACCCGGGCCTGGTCCCCCGACCTGCCGGCCACGGTGGGCGTCGAGCCCGGGCTGCGTGTCCACCACGTGCCCGCCGGTCCCCTCGGCCCCGCACCCAAAGAAGACCTTCCCGGCGTGGTCGACGAGTTCACCGACAACGTCCTGGCCCTCATGGCGTCGGGTGCCGGGGTCGACCCCGCCCTGCACGAGGAGCACGGCTTCGACGCCGTGCACGCCAACTACTGGTTGTCGGGCATCGCCGGGCACCGGATCAAGCACGAGCTCGACCTGCCGCTCGTGTCCACCTTCCACACCCTGGCGCGGGTGAAGGCGGAGGCGAGCCCCGAGGAGGTCTCGAGTGACGAGCCCCACCGCCGGGCCGAGGCCGAGGCGACCATCATGCGGTGCTCGGAGGTGGTGCTGGCATCGTGCTCGGTGGAGGCGGCGCAGCTGGCCCAGCTCTACGACGGCAACCCCGCCCGCATCCGGGTGGTGCCCCCCGGCGTGGACCACGCCTTCTTCGGCCCCGGTCACCGTCCCCAGGCGCGTCGCGCCCTCGGCCTTCCCGTCGACGCGCCCATCCTGCTGTTCGTGGGGCGCATCCAGCCCCTCAAGGGCGCCGACGTGGCCGTGCGCGCCCTGGCCGCGCTGGGCGAGGACGTCGGCGCCCACCTGGTGGTGGTGGGAGGCCCGAGCGGTCCCCGCGGCGAGGAGCACCTCGGCGTCCTGCAGGCTCTCGTCGCGCGACCTCGGCCTCTCGGGGCGGGTGCACTTCGAGCCCCCCCAGCCCCACGAGCTGCTGTCCACCTACTACCGCGCCGCCGACGTGTGCATCGTCCCCAGCCGGTCCGAGTCCTTCGGGCTGGTGGCGCTCGAGGCCGCCGCCTGCGGCACGCCGGTCGTGGCGTCGGCCGTGGGTGGGCTCACCACCCTGGTCGAGGACGGGCGCACCGGGTACCTGGTGGAGCCCTCCACGCCCGACGCCTTCGCCCGGGCCGTGGCGGCGGTGCTGGCCGATCCTCTGCTCGCCGCCCGCCTGTCCACGGCGTCCGTCGTGCGGGCCCGGGGTTACACCTGGGCCCACGCGGCCAGGCTGTTGCGCGCCACCTACGAGGAGCTCGCCGCCGAGCGCCTCGTCGGCTGCCGCTGACGGCCCCGGGCCGCGCCGACCCGGGGCCGTGCCCGTCGCCGACATCGCCTCGCCCGAGGAGCGTGCCGCCTGCTCCGCGGCCATCGGTCGCTGGGCGGCGGCCCGCCTGGCCGAGGGAGGCCCGGTGGTGGCCGTCGATCACCAGCCCGATCCCGAGCGCTGGTACCTGCGCCTGCGGGGAGACGAAAAGGACTTCGTGACGGTGTGGCTCACCGTGCGCCAGCGCACCCTGCACCACGAGGCCCAGGTCATGCCGGCGCCGGAGGTGAACGCCGGCCAGACCTTCGAGTACCTGCTGCGTCGCAACGCCGATCTCCATCGCATGCGCTTCGCGCTCGGTCCCGAGGACGCGGTGTATCTGGTGGGTGAGATCCCCGTCAGCGACGTGTGCGACGACGAGCTCGATCGCATCGTCGGATCGAGCCTGGCGTACGTCGACGCGTACTTCCCCACCGCCATGAGCATCGGTTTCGCCGGCCGCTACCGGCGTCGGCGCACGCGCTGATTGCGAGCATCGGTGTCCTCCACGACAACGACGCGCGCCGCACCGTGTGCGCGTGCGTGCACTCTGTGAACGCTGCGAGAACAGCGCGTCCATGTGCTGCGGCGCGATGCGCGGAGAACCGCTATGGTGCCGGGCGCACGGCCCGAGGGGCTGGTGATGCCGGTCGATCGGGGAAGTGCGGCTGGTGTCCGAAGGTTCCTCGGGCCGCGCCGCGTCCGTGCGACGGGCATGGCGTGTCCGGACTCTCCACAACCGGTGTCACGGGCGTCCACGGCCACCACGAACACCACCGTGTCGAACAATTGTCAGTGACGAACCAACACCGCGCCGGTGTCGCGACGCCACGAGGCGCGCCGGCTGGCACGGAACTGGTCACGCACGAGGACGCGGAGGGGGACATGGCACGACGCCACGACGGCGCGGGGGGTGAAGCAGCCGAGGTTGCTCGTGGTCGGCGGCGGCCGCATGGGCGGCGCGCTCGTCGGTGGGCTCGTGGCGGCCGGCTGGCGGGCGGCCGACCTGGCCGTGGTGGAGCAGTCGGCGCCACGGCGCGCCGAGCTGACCGAGTCGCTCCCGGGGGTCGACGTGGGGGCCGTGGTGCGTGACGCCGACGGCGTCGTCATCGCCGTCAAGCCCGCCGACGCCCGGGCCGCGTGCCAGGCCGTGGCGGGCACGGGCACGCCCGCGCGTCCTGTCGATCATGGCCGGGGTGACGCTCGGCACGCTCGAGGGGTGGCTGGCGCCCGGGATGGCGGTGGTGCGGGCCATGCCCAACACCCCGGCCACGGTGGGGGCGGGGGTCTCCGCCGTCGCCGGGGGCTCGGCCGCGGCCGAGACCGACCTCGTCTGGGCCGAGGAGCTCCTCGGTGCCGTGGGCCAGGTGGTGCGGCGTCCCCGAGCCGGCGCTCGACGCCGTGACGGGCCTGTCCGGCTCGGGACCGGCCTACGTCTTCCTGGTGGTCGAGGCCCTGGCCGCCGCGGGCGAGGCGGTCGGCCTCCCGGGGGAGGTGAGCGCCCTCCTGGCCTCGGCCACGGTGACCGGCGCGGCCCGCCTCCTCGAGCAGTCGGGCGAGGCGCCGGCCGTGCTGCGGGCCCAGGTGACCTCGCCCGGGGGTACCACCGAGGCCGGCCTGCGGGTGCTGGACGACCGCGGCGTGCGCGACGCCGTCGCCGCCGCCGTGGCGGCGGCCACCGAGCGCTCGCGGCAATTGGGGGCGGCCCCGCCCCCCGGTTCCGAGCCCGCCTGACCGCCCGCCCGGCGAGCCGTCCGACGTCCGGCCCGAGGGCAGGGCCGCCAACCCGGCTCGGTCCCGACTAGCGGTCGGCAACGGACCCAGGCTGCGGCTGAGCTGCCATTTTCTGGCGCTCGCCCTTTCCTCATTCACCACAGTGGCGTACAGTCGCCTCAGGCGGGAGAGGGGTGATTCCACTGAGTGCAGATGACGTCACAAGTGCTCGCTACCTGACGGTACGCGAAGTGGCGAGCACGCTTCGGGTGTCCAATATGACCGTGTACCGGCTCATCAACGCCGGCGACCTGCCGGCCGTGCGCGTCGGCAAGTCGTTCCGGCTGCGCGAGGACGACGTGAACCGGTACCTGGCGGACCGGTACACGCAGGCTGGCTGACCCCTCTTCCGGCGGCCGCCGGCGGGGGGGAGGGGGGGAGGTGACCCGGCTCGGCGGGGGGTCGATCTTCTTCCTGACCGATTACGGGCACATCGACGAGTTCGCCGGGGTGGTGCGAGCCGTGGTGCAGCGCTGCGCGCCCGGCGCCCCGTGGTCGACCTGGCCCACGACGTGACGCCCTTCGACGTGCGGGCGGGCGCCCTCATGCTCGAGCGTGCCGTGCCCCACCTCGGTCCCGGCGTGGTGCTGGCCGTGGTCGACCCGGGCGTGGGAACGGGCCGCCGCGCCGTGGTGGTGTCGGTCGCCCCCGGCGGCCGCGGCCCGCGCCTGTTCGTCGGCCCCGACAACGGCCTGCTGGCCTGGGCGGTCGACGACTGCGGGGGCCCCGAGCAGGTCGTCGTCCTGGCTCCCGTGGCGCCCGGTGCCGGTGTTTCGACCTTCGACGGCCGGGACCTGTTCGCCCCCGCCGCAGCCCGGTTGTGGAGCGGGTCTGCGCCCGGCGACCTCGGTGCGCAGGCTGATCCCGGTTCGCTGGTGCGCCTGACCCCGCCGCGCCTGGCCCTGGCGGAGGGTGCGCTCGAGACCGAGGTCCTGTGGGTCGACCGCTTCGGGAACGTGCAGCTGTCGGCCCGTCCCGACGACGCCCGCGCCGCGGGCCTGGGCACCACCCCGGGCACCGCTGTCGAGGTCGTGGCCGCCGGTGGCGTGCACCGCGCCCGGTGGGCGCCCACCTTCGCCGCCCTCGGCCCCGACGACCTCGGCGCCATGCAGGACGCCAACGGCCGCGTGGCCCTGGCGTGCGACCGCCGATCGGCCGCTACCGTGCTCGGCGTGCGACCGGGCGACGTGGTGACGCTGCGCCTGCCGGCGGCGGCACCGGAGCGACCGTGAACCTGGCATCGCTGGCCGACGCCCACCGGGGCGAGGGGCATGCCGTCTTCGACGGCGGCCGCTGGCACACGTGGGGCGAGGTGCACGGGCGCGTGCGGGCCGTGGCCCGGGGCCTCGGCGCGCTGGGCGTCGGCCCCGACGACAGGGTGGCCATCGTCTGGCCCACCTCGGTCGACTTCGTCATCGCCTACCTCGGCGTGCTCGCCGCCGGGGCGGTGGCCGTTCCGCTCAACCCCAACAGCCCGGCCGCCGAGATCGGCGCGAGATCGAGGTGGTGGAACCCGGCGTCGTCCTGGCCGGCGTGCCCGGGACCGGGATCTCCGAGGGCGGCGAGGGGTCGCCCGGTACCGGTACCGGCGCCGGGGTGCGCCACCTGGTCGTGCCCTCCATGCTCGCCGGGCCGGCGGGGTCCTCGCCGACCTGGGAGGAGCTGTCCGGGTCGGTCGCACCGGCCGGTGCGGGCAGCGGTGCGGGCACCGACACCGGCGGCAACGGAGCCGGCACCACCGGCGCCGACACCACCGGCGCCGTGGAGCGGGGGCCCGAGGACCTGGCGGTGCTCCTGTTCACCTCGGGAACGGCGGGGGAGCCCAAGGCGGCCATGCTCAGCCACGGCAACCTCCTCGCCAACCTCCGACAGATGCTGGGCCTGCCCGACATCTTCGGCAAGGACGACGTCGGGCTGGTGGCCCTGCCCCTGTTCCACGTCTTCGGCCTCAACGTGGCCCTGGGCCTGGGGCTCGCCACCGGTGCCCCCCTCGTGCTCGAGACGCGCTTCGATCCCGCCGACTCGCTCACGGCCGTGCGCGACCTGGGCGTGACCACGCTGCTCGGCGTGCCCACCATGTTCGCGGCGTGGGCCGACGCGCCGGGGGGCGCCGATCTCGTCGACGGCGCTGCCCCACCCCTGGCCGCGCTGCGCCGGGCCATCTCGGGCGCGGCCGCCCTCGACCCCGACGTGGCGGCGCGCTTCGAGCGCCGCTACGGCGTCCCCGTGTGGCAGGGCTACGGCATGACCGAGGCCTCGCCCGCGGTGGCGACGTCGCTCGGCACGGGGCGCAACCGGCCCGGTTCGGTGGGGCGCCCGCTTCCCGGCGTCGAGGTCCGCGTCGTCGACGAGGCGGGCGAGGAGGTGCTGGCCGGCGACCCGGGGGAGATCTGGGTGCGGGGCGCCAACGTGTTCGCCGGGTACTGGCGCGACCCGGCCGCCACCGCCGCCGTGCTCACCCCCGACAGGTGGCTGCGCACCGGCGACATCGGCGTGGTGGGCGACGAGGGCGACCTGTTCGTGGTGGAGCGGTCCAAGGACCTCGTCATCGTGTCGGGTTTCAACGTGTTCCCGGGCGAGGTGGAGCGCATCCTGGCCGCCGTGCCCGGCGTGGCCGAGGCGGTGGTGGTGGGACACCCCGATCCCACCACGGGCGAGGCGGTGGAGGCGGTGATCGTGGCCGTGCCGGGGACGACAGTGGACGAGGGCGAGGTGCGGGCCTACTGCGCCGCCCACCTGGCCCGCTACAAGTGCCCGACGACGATCCGCTTCGTCGACGCCCTGCCCCGCGGCCTGGCGGGAAAGGCCCTGCGCCGGGCGCTGCGCCAGCAGTCCGCCTGAGGCTCGCCCTCTCACCTGGTGCGGTCGGGCCCCACCTCGTTACTATCCGCCGCCATGGTGGTGCCGAACCCGCGCCGCATACCCGAGGCCACGGTGATGCGCCTGCCCGTGTACCAGCGGATCCTGCACGAGCTGGTCAGAGGCGGGACCACGACCGTGTCGTCGGACCAGCTGGCCGACATGGCGCGGGTCAACGCGTCCAAGGTGCGCAAGGACCTGTCGTTCCTCGGCTCCTTCGGCACCAGGGGCTCGGGCTACGAGGCCGAATTCCTGGTGGCGCAGATCGACCGCGAGCTCGGCCTGCACGGCGACTGGCCCGTCGCCATCGTGGGGCTCGGCAACCTGGGCCGGGCGCTCGCCAACTCCCAGGGTTTCTCTTCCCGGGGGTTCCGGGTGGCGAGCCTCTTCGACGTCGACCCCTCCCTGCTCGGCACCGAGATCCAGGGCGTGGCCGTGCACCACGTCGACGAGTTCGAACGCGTCTCGGCCGCCGACCCCCCCTCCATCGGGGTCATCGCCACCCCCGCCCCCGCCGCCCAGGAGGTGGCCGACCGCATGGTGCGGGCCGGTGTGGGCTCGATCCTCAACTTCGCCCCCCGGGTGCTCACCGTCCCCACCGAGGTGCTCCTGCGCTACGTCGACCTGTCCATCGAGCTGCAGGTCATGAGCTTCTACCTGTCGCACCGCGACGTCCCCGGCGAGGCCCCGGCGTGGTCGCCGCTGCCGCACGCCGTGGGTCTCACCTCGAGCGACCCGGGCTGAGCGTCGCCCCCCTGTCTGGCACAGGGACCCGCCGACCGGCATCCTGGTAGGGAGGGAACCGGGGCGCTCCGAGGCGCGGACGCCCCGCTGCCGGTCTGGCGATCGGCCAAGGAGCTCTGCACAACGGGTGTCGGTCATCGTCGTCGGTCTGGAGCAGCAGCACGTCGCGCTCGACGTGCTCGAGCGGGTGGCCATCTCCGAGGAGGACCTCGGCAAGGTGGTCGCCGGCTTGCGCGACCGGTCCAACCTGGCCGAGATCGTGGTCCTGTCGACCTGCATGCGCACCGAGGTGTACGCCGTGGTGGAGCGCTTCCACGAGGGCGTCACCGACCTCCAGGAGTTCCTGGCCGGCATGGCCGGCACCGCCGCCGACGCTCTGCAGGACCACTGGACCGTGCTCTTCGACGACGCCGTGCCCACCCACCTGTTCGAGGTGGCGGCGGGATTGCGCTCGAGCGTGCTCGGGGAGACCGAGGTCCTCGGCCAGGTCCGCCGGGCGTTGCAGTGGGCCGAGGAGGAGCGGGCCAGCGGCCCCGTGCTGGCCGGGCTGTTCCGCCACGCCGTGCAGGCCGGCCGCCACGTGCGGACGGGCACGGCCATCGCCCAGGGGACGACGTCGCTGTCCCACGTGGCCGTGGAGCTGGCCACGTCGCGCCTCGGCGGGTCGCTGGCCGGGCGCCACGTCCTGGTGGTGGGGGCGGGGGAGATGGGTGAGGGCATGATCGACGCCCTGGGGGGCCACGACGTGGCCCAGGTGGTGGTGGCCAACCGCACCGCCGAGCGCGCCGCCGCCCTGGCCGGCCGGGTCGGGGGCACGGGAGTGGGGCTGTCGGGTCTGGCCGAGGCGCTGGCCGCCGCCGACGTCGTGCTCGTGTCCACGGGCGACGTCGCTTCCCGTCCTGGGGGCGGACATGGTGGAGCAGGCCGCGCAGGAGCGGGCCGGTGCGCCGGAACGCCCGCCCCTCGTGGTGGTGGACCTGGGGGTGCCGCGCAACGTGGATCCCGTCGTGGCGGGCGTACCCGGTGTCGAGCTGCTCGACATGGACGACCTCACCGCCCACGCCGAGCGGGCCATGGCGGGCCGCCGGGCCGAGCTCGCCGCCGCCCAGGAGATCGTGCGCCAGGAGGTCGAGCGCTACCGGGCCGAGGAGCGGGCCAGGGGAGCGGCCCCCGTGGTGGCGTCGCTGCGGTCCCGCATCGACGAGATCCGCCTGGCCGAGCTGGAACGTCACCGCGGGCGCCTGGCCGAGCTCGACGACCGGCAGTGGCACGAGGTGGAGGCGGTGGTGCGCGACGTGCTCGCCAAGCTGCTGCACAAGCCCACGGTGGCGGTCAAGGAGGCGGCGGGGACCCCCCGTGGGGAGCGTCTGGTCGAGGCGCTGCGCACGCTGTTCGACCTCTGAGCCCGCGCCGGGCCCTGCGCCTCGCCACCCGCGGCTCGCCCCTGGCGCTGTGGCAGGCCGATCGGGTGGCCGACCTGCTGGCGCACCTGCCCGGCGGGCCCCGGTGCGAGCGCGTGGTGGTGCGCACCACCGGAGACGCCCTGTCCGAGGTCCCGGTGGCCCAGCTCGCCGGCCAGGGTGCCTTCGTCAAGGAGGTGCAGTGGGCGGTGCTCGACGGGCGCGCCGACCTGGCCGTGCACTCGGCCAAGGACCTGCCCGCCCTCACACCCCCCGGCCTCGTGCTGGCGTGCGTCCCCGAGCGCGCCGACCCCCGCGACGTCCTGGTGGGGGCCACCCTCGAGGACCTTCGCACCGGCGCCTGCGTGGCCACCGGGTCGGCGCGGCAGGCGGGCGCAGATGGCCTGGCTGCGGCCCGACCTCACCTTCTGCGACCTGCGGGGGAACATGGCGAGGCGCGTGGAGCGGGCGCACCAGGTCGGCGCCGGCGTCCTCGCCCTGGCCGCGCTCGAGCGGCTGGGTCTGGCCGGCCACGTGGCCGAGGTGCTCGACCCCGGCATCGTCCTCCCCCAGGTGGGTCAGGGCGCCCTGGCGGTGGAGTGCAGAGGCGACGACGCCGAGGTCCTCGCCTGGCTGCACGGCATCGACGACGCCCGGGCCCGGGCCCAGGTCGAGGCGGAGCGGGCCTTCCTCGGCGCCCTCGGTGGTGGGTGCACGCTCCCCCTGGGGGCGCTGGCGTCGCAGCCGGCCGGCGGCCCCGGGCTGGTGGCGGAGGGCATGATGGCGAGCCGCGACGGCAGGGTGCTACTGCGCTGCAGCGTGGCGGGCGACGAGCCGGGCGAGGTGGGGACCCGCCTGGCGCGCACCTTGCTCGACGAGTGCGGCGGACGCTCGCTCGAGGACTGGGACTTCGACGACCCCGCCGCCGGAGCGGGGGGGCGGCCGTGACCGTCTACCTGGTGGGGGCCGGACCCGGCGACCCAGGGCTCATCACCCGCCGGGGCGCGGCGCTCCTGGCGCGGGCCGACGTGGTGCTGTTCGACCGGTTGGTGGACCCCCGGCTCCTCGACCTGGTCCCCGACCACGCCCTGCGCCTCGACGTGGGGAAGCGCCCCGGCGAGCGCCAGCACCAGGACGAGGTGAACGCCCTGCTGGTCGAGCACGGGCGGGCGGGCGGGACCGTGGTCCGTCTCAAGGGTGGCGACCCCTTCGTCTTCGGACGGGGCGGTGAGGAGGCCGAGGCGCTGGCCGCGGCGGGCCTCGCCTTCGAGGTGGTCCCCGGCGTCACCTCGGCCTTCGCCGCGCCGGCGTCGGCGGGGACGCCGGTGACGCACCGGGGTCTGTCCTCGTCGGTGACGGTGGTGACGGGGCACTCCGGGGACCCCGACGACCCCGGCGCCGTGGACTGGGAGGCGCTCGCCCGGGCCGGGGGCACCATCGTCGTGCTCATGGGCATGGCGCACCGGGGGGAGATCGCCCGGCGGTTGGTGGCCGGGGGCCGATCGCCGGGCACGCCCGTGCTGGTGGTCCACCGGGGCACGACCACCGCCGAGCACAGCGTGCGCACCACCTTGGCCGGGCTGGCCGCCGTGGAGCTCGGGCCGCCCTGCACCATCGTGGTGGGGGCCGTGGCCGCCCTCGACCTGCGGTCCGCGCCGGGCGGTGCCGGGGTGGCGCCCCCCGGGGACGCCACGGCGCCCGGGCCGCCACCGCTCGACGCCACCACCGTGGTGGTGACCCGGGCCTCGTCGCAGAGCGGTCCCCTCGTCGCCGCGCTGGCGGGGGCGGGGGCGTCGGTGATCGAGCTCCCCGTCATCACCGTGGCGGACGCGCCCGACGGCGGCGAGGCGCTTCTGCGCCATGCGGGGCGCGTCGATGCCTACGACTGGGTGCTGTTCACCTCCGCCAACGCAGTGGAGCGCTTCATGGCGGCGTTGCCCGACGCCCGGCGCCTGGCCGGTGTGCGGGTGGCGGCGGTGGGCGCGGCCACCGCCGCCGCGCTGCGGATCCATCACGTCGTCGCCGACCTCGTCCCCGGCGAGGAGACGGCCGAGGGGCTCGTGGCCGCCCTGGGGCGCCAGGTGGCGCACGGGCAACGCCCCCCCACCGCCCTGTTCCCCCGGGCCGACGACGCCCGCCCCGTCCTCGTCCCGGGGCTGCGGTCCCTCGGGTGGGACGTCACCGAGGTCGTGGCCTACCGCACCGTGGCGGCCGTCTCGCCCGGGGCGGCGCACGGCGACGAGGCCGCCGTGCTGCGGCGCGCCGCCGCCGCCGACGTGGTCACCTTCACGTCGCCGTCGACGGTGGCTCGCTTCGTGGAGCTGCTCGGGGCGCAGCGCGTGCCGCCCGTGGTGGCCTGCATCGGGCCCGTCACCGCCGACGCGGCGCGCCGGGCGGGCCTGGTGGTGGACGTCACCGCGTCCGAGCACAGCGTGGCCGGACTGGTCACCGCGCTGGCCGCGTTCGTCGCCGGCCGGGGCGGTGGCGCCCGGTCCCCCGCCTAGGCTGGTCGACCGTGGATCGCACCGCGCCAGGAGGGGGGCCGGGGTTCCCCGCCCGTCGCATGCGCCGGCTGCGCCGCACGCCCGCCCTGCGGCGCATGGTGGCGGAGACCGCCCTCGGTGTCGACGACCTCGTGGCCCCGCTGTTCGTGCGGGCCGGCATCGAGGAGCCCGTGCCCATCGCCTCGATGCCGGGACATGTCCAGCACTCCCCGGCGACGCTCGTGGCGGAGGCGAAGCGCCTGGCTTCGCTCGGGGTGCCGGGCGTGGTGCTGTTCGGCCTGCCCGCCCACAAAGACGCCGTGGGGTCGGGCGCCTGGGACCCCGACGGCATCGTGCAGGTGGCGCTGGCCGAGCTGCGCGGCGCGCTCGGCGACGCCGTGGTCCTCATCGCCGACCTCTGCCTCGACGAGTACACCGACCACGGTCACTGCGGCGTGCTGCGGCCCGACGGCTCGGTGGACAATGACGCCACCCTCGCGCTCTACCAGCGGGTGGCCGTGGCCCAGGCCACGGCGGGGGCCGACATGGTGGCCCCGAGCGGGATGATGGACGGGCAGGTCGCCGCCATCCGCGCCGCCCTCGACGGCGCCGGCCACGACCAGGTCGCCGTCCTCGCCTACGCGGCCAAGTTCGCCTCCGCCCTGTACGGGCCGTTCCGCGACGCGGTGGACGTCACCATCGCCGGCGGCGGTGACCGGCGGGCCTATCAGCAGGATCCCCGCAACGGGCGCGAGGCGCTGGCCGAGGTCGACCTGGACGTGGCCGAGGGCGCCGACGTGGTCATGGTCAAGCCGGCCGGCGCCTATCTCGACGTGATCGCCGCCGTGGCGGCGCGTGTGGACGTCCCGGTGGCGGCGTACCACGTGAGCGGTGAGTACTCCATGGTGAAGGCGGCCGCCGAGCGGGGGTGGATCGACGGCGACGCCGTGGCCCTCGAGCAGCTCACCGCCATCAAGCGGGCCGGGGCGAGCATGGTGCTCACCTACTTCGCGGGCGAGGTCGCCGAGGCACTGCGTGGCTGAGCCGCTCCCGGCACCGGGGACCCACGCCACCAACGCGGCGTGGTTCGCCCGGGCCCGGCGCGTCATCCCGGGCGGGGTGGACTCGCCCGTGCGCTCGTTCGCGTCGGTGGGCGGCACCCCCTACACCGTGGCCCGGGGCGAGGGCGCCTACGTGGTCGACGTCGAGGGCCGGCGCTACGTCGACATGGTGCAGTCCTACGGTGCGGTGCTCCTCGGCCACGCCCACCCCGTGGTCACGGGGGCCATCGTGGAGGCGGCGCGGCGGGGCACGACCTTCGGCGCCCCCAGCCCCGGGGAGGTGCTCCTAGCCGAGGCCATGTGCGCCCGGGTGGCGGGGTGCGAGCAGGTCCGCCTGGTGTCCTCGGGGACCGAGGCGGCCATGAGCGCGGTGCGCGTGGCCCGCGGCTTCACGGGCCGGGACGTCGTGGTCAAGTTCGACGGCTGCTACCACGGGCACGCCGACACGCTGCTTGCCGGCGGGGGGAGCGGCGTGGCCACGCTCGGGCTGCCCGGCAGCGCCGGGGTCCCGGTGTCGGCGGTGGCCGACACCGTGGTGGTGCCCTACAACGTGGTGCCCGAGCTGGACGAGCGCGTGGCGTGCGTGATCGTGGAGCCGGTGGCCGCCAACATGGGCCTCGTGGCCCCGGCCGCGGGGTTCCTTGCCGGCCTGCGCCACGCCTGCGACGCGGTGGGCGCCCTGCTCGTGTTCGACGAGGTGATCACGGGCTTTCGCCTCGGGCCCGGCGGCGCCTCGGAGTTGTACGGGGTGCGGCCCGACCTGTGGTGCTTCGGCAAGGTGATCGGCGGGGGCCTGCCCGTGGGGGCGTTCGGGGGCCGGCGCGACGTGCTGGCCGTGCTCGCCCCCGACGGGCCGGTGTACCAGGCGGGCACGCTGTCGGGGAACCCGCTCGCCACCGCGGCGGGACGGGCCGTGCTCGACGCCGTGTCGCCGGCCGACTACGACGCCCTGGGCGCGCTCGCCCGGCGGCTGGCCGACGGGGTGGAGCGCGGCGTGCGCGGTGCGGGCGTGCCGGTGCAGGTCCCCGTGGTGGGACCGCTGGTGGGGATCTTCTTCACCGAGGAGCCCGTCACCGACTACGCCTCGGCGCGCGCCGCCGTGGCGTCGGGGCGCTACGCGCCGTTCTTCGCCGCCATGCTCGACGCCGGCGTGGCGCTCGCCCCCGGTCCCTACGAGGCCATGTTCCCCGGCCTCGCCCACGGCGAGGCCGAGATCGACATCGTGGTGGAGGCGGCCGCCGCCGCGGCGCGGACGCTGGCCGCCCGGCGCGCACCGACGGCCTGACCGGGGACCGCACCGGGGGGCTCGGTACGATGCCGGAGATGGACGTCGAAGTCGCCGTCGCCGGCGGCGCCACGACCGCCCACGAGGCCACGGCCCCCCACGACGCCACGGCCGCCCACGTCGCCGGCGGTCCCGGGTCCGGTGCCGAGCCCCCGCACGGCGCTGGGGGCGGCGGCCTGCACAGCAGCGCGCAGCGGCTCATGGTGGCGGGCGCCGTCGTGGTCGTGGTGGCGGGGGTGGTGCTTCGCTTCTGGGCCCGCTCCGACATGTGGCTCGACGAGGCGCTCACCCTCGACATCGCCCGGCTGCCGCTCGGGCAGATCCACGGCGCCCTGCGCCGTGACGGCGCACCCCCGCTCTACTACTACCTGCTGCACTTCTGGACCGGGGCCTTCGGCACCTCCGACACCGCCGTGCGGGCCATGTCGGGGCTCTTCAGCTGCGCCACCCTGCCGTTCGTGTGGATGGCCGGGCGGCGGCTCGGGGGGCGGACGGTCGGCACGGCGGCGCTGGTGGTGGTGGCGTCGTCGCCCTTCGCCATCCGCTACGCCACCGAGAACCGCATGTACGCCCTGGTGTGCCTGCTCACGGCGGCGGGCGTGGTGGCCGTGGAGCGGGCCCTCGACCGCCCCCGCCCCGCCAACCTGGTGGCTGTGGGCGTCGTCACCGCCCTCCTCCTCTACACGCACTACTGGGCGCTCTACCTGGTGGCGGTGGTGGGCCTGTGGCTGGCGTTCCAGGCGTGGCGGGGCCCTCTGCGGCGCCGGCACGGGGCGCGCGCCGCTGTCGTGGCCGTGGTGCTCGGGTGCCTGAGCTTCGCCCCGTGGGTGCCCACCTTCGTCTTCCAGTCGCGCCACACCGGCACGCCGTGGGCCAAGCCCGCCGACTTCGCCGCCATGGTCAACGCCGTGACGTCGTTCGCCGGCGGCGCCACCAACCAGGGACGGGCCCTCGCCCTCGTGTACTTCGCGCTGGCCGGGCTCGGCCTCTTCGGCGTGGCCCGCGGCGCGCTCCACATCGATCTCGACCTGCGCACGCAGACGGCGGGCGCGCCCCGGCCCTCGTCCTCGCCGGCACGCTGGCGGTGGCGGTGGTGGGGGGCTACGCCAGCCGCAGCGCCTTCCAGGCCCGCTACGCGTCGGTGGTGTTCGTGCCCCTCGTGCTCCTCGTGGCGCTCGGCCTGGCCACCTTCGCCGAGCGCCGCATCCGCACCGGCGTGCTGGCCGCCGCCGTCGCCTTTGGCCTGGCCGGGGCGATCCCCAACGTGTGGACGAGCCGCACCCAGGCGGGCGAGGTGGCGGCAACGCTGGCCACCTTGGGCCGGCCCGGCGACGTGGTGGCGTACTGTCCCGACCAGCTCGGACCGGCCGTGTACCGCTTGCTGCCCGCCGGCCGGTACCGCCAGATCACGTTCCCCCGTTCCACCGGTCCCCAGTTCGTGAACTGGATCGACTACGGCACGGCCTCGGCCCGGGGCCACCCGGCCGCCTTCGCCCGCCGGCTCGAGCGCGTGAGCGCCCCCGCTCACCAGATCTGGCTCGTGTGGGCGCCGGGGTACCAGACCTTCGGCACCAAGTGCGAGACGCTCGAGACCGACCTGCTGGCCGACCGCTCGCTCGGTGCCCACGAGATGTTCCCGTATCAACAGGGGAGCAATTCGTGGATCACCTACGAGAGCATGGAGCTGGTTCGCTTCGTGCACGTGTCGGGCTGACACCCCTCGCCCCGCCCCCTCGCCGTCTCGCCCCTCAGGTTGGGCACCCAAGCTGCCGACACCTCCCGAGGAGGCGGTCCGGTCCGTTCGGCCGGCATTCGGGTGGAGGTTGCATGGCTGTGGCGGGATCGCGCCGATGGTGGAGGGTGGCCGCCGTGCTGGCCACCTTCGTGTCGACCGTCGCCGCCGGCGCACTGCTGTCTGCCGGCGCCCAGGCCGCCGTTCCCCACGCCGCCGTTCCCCACGCCACCTCGGTCACCGTCAGCCTGAAGTGGGCCGACCTCCTCGGGGCCAACTCGGGCATCGACCTGTCGTCGCCCAACGTCGCCACCCTCGACGGTGCGGGCCAGTCCGTCGTGGTGGGATCCGCGCCGACGGCTGCGTCTACGCCGTGCACCTCGCCTCCGGCTCCACCACCCCGGGGTGGCCGCAGTGCACCGGCACCGCCGTCGACTCCACGCCGGCCGTGCTGCCCGCCACCGGGGGCCTCGACGACGTCGTGGTCTCGACCGGGGACGGGGCGGGGCTCGCCGGTGCCAAGAACGACGGCACCGGGTTCATGGTGGAGTACGGGCCCTCGGGCGCCACGCTGTGGAGCCGGACGCTGCCCGACGCCTACGGCGCATTCGGGTCCGCCCCCGCCATCCAGGCCTCTCCCGCCATCGGTGACACGGGCACGGGCCAGACCCGCATCGTCGTGGGGGGCGTGAGCCTGAGCCTGTACTCGCTCGACCCCAGCACCGGGGCCACCATCGGCGGCTGGCCCCAGAAGACCGCCGACACCACGTTCTCGACGGCGGCCATCGCCAACGTCGACGGCCAGCAGAGCATCGTGGCGACGAGCGACTCCACCGCCGGGCCGGGGGCGCTCAACAACTGGAACGGTGGCTCGACCCGCCTCATGGGGGCGCCGGGCACGACGGCCTGGACCAACGCCAGCAACGAGGTCGTCACCTCCTCGCCCGCGGTGGGGAACCTCGACGGCGCCGGCCCCGTGGTGGTGTACGGCCACGGCCGCTACTGGGAAGGCAGTGACCCGACGGGCTCACGGCCGTCAACGCCGCCACCGGGGCGCAGCTGTGGGAGCGCCACCTGGGTGGCTACACGCGGGCCAGCCCGGCGCTCGCCGATCTGGGCGGCAACGGGCTGCTGGACGTGGTCGAGCCCACGTGGACGGCCGACGGGCAGACCATCGGGAGCCTCGTGTACGCCTTCGACCCCAACGGCAACGAGCTGTGGGGCGGCCCGGTGCAGCTGCCGCTGCCGGCCGGCCAGGGCACCAACACCAACACCATCGCCGGGGGCGTGGCCACGGCTGATTTCGGTGAGGGTTACCAGGACGTGGTGGTGGCGTCGGGTCTCGGGTGGGACATCCTCGACGGCCGGACCGGCACCGTGGTGAGCTCGCAGGGCCTCGGTCTGAACGATGCGCCCGGGCGGCAACTTCGACGGCGACACCAACCCCGCCAACCTGAACATGCAGAACACGCCCCTGGTCGTGCCCGACCCGTCGGGGGTGGGCGACGACGTGGTGGTGGCGGGGACCTACGGCGGCGTGAACGGCGACAACACGCAGGGCTTCATCGCCGCCTACCAGGTCACCGACGGCGCCAATCACTCCGTCGGCAGCGGGGCCTGGCCCCAGTTCCACCACGATCCGCAGCTCACCGGCTCGGCCATCGCGCCCGGCCCCGCCCCCCGGGACGTGCGTGCCCGACGTGGCCCCGTGCTCCACCCAGGGCTACTGGATGGCGGGCTCCGACGGCGGCATCTTCGCCTACGGCAACGCCCCCTTCCACGGTTCCATGGGGGGCCAGCATCTGAACCGGTGGTGGGCATCGCACCCACGGCCGACGGCGGCGGGTACTGGGAGGTGGCCTCCGACGGCGGGGTGTTCGCCTTCGGCGACGCCGTGTTCCACGGATCGATGGGCGGCCAGCACCTGGCCCAGCCCGTGGTGGGCATCGCCCCCACCCACGACGACGGCGGGTACTGGGAGGTGGCCTCGGACGGCGGGGTGTTCGCCTTCGGCGACGCCGTGTTCCACGGATCCATGGGCGGGCACCCGCTCGCCAAACCGGTGGTGGGCATCGCACCCACGGCCGACGGCGGCGGGTACTGGGAGGTGGCCTCCGACGGCGGGGTGTTCGCCTTCGGCGACGCCGTGTTCCACGGATCCATGGGCGGCCAGCACCTCGAACCAGCCCGTGGTGGGCATCGCCCCCACGCCGGTGGGCGGGCTACTGGGAGGTGGCATCCGACGGCGGGATGTTCGCCTTCGGCGACGCCAAGTTCCACGGATCGATGGGCGGCCAGCACCTCAACCGGCCCGTGGTGGGCATCGCCCCCACCGCCGACGGCGAGGGGTACTGGGAGGTCGCCTCCGACGGCGGCATCTTCAGCTTCGGGGACGCCTACTTCCGCGGTTCCGCCGGGAACCTGGCTCTCGACGCGCCGGTGATCGGGATCGCCGCCAATGGCTGAGCCCGACCCCGGTGCCATTACCTTCCCGGCCCCGGGGGCCAGGGAGCTCTGGGGCGCCCGGTGTGGCGCAGTTGACGGGGCGACATGCGCATGGACGACGTGTACCTGCAAGGCGACACGCCCGACGGCACGGCCGTCGTCGGGCACCTGTCGGTGATCGTCGACGCCGGGGGGGCTGACGGTGCTCGGGCCCGCCCCCGGGGCCAGGCGGACCGTCGGCTGGGAGCGCCTGTCGGCCATCGAGCTCGGTCCGCCCGCCACCTTGCCGAGCGGCCAGTCCGTGTCCTCGCTCCAGTTCGTGGTGGACGGCCGGCCGCTGCGGATCCTCGTCCCGGCCGGAATGGCCGCGGGCGCCGCCTTCGGCCAGATGGCCCTGGCCACGGCGGGAGCGGTGCCGGCCGAGGCGGCTGGAGCAGCGGCGGGGGTGGCGGTGGCGCTCCGTCCTCCGGCCACGACGGCCGTGGGCGACGTCTCGGCCCCGGCCGACCCCAATCAGGAAGGCCCTTCCGCCCTGGCGCCGACGATCGCCTTCGATCCCTGCGGCGTCGACCCGTCCGGCGTCGACCCGTCCGGCGTCGATCCGGTCCTCGACGACCCGTCGGGGCACGATGCGTGGTCGGCCGAGCTCGATGGCGAGCCCGGCTTCGATCCCGGTTCCGACCTCGCCGTTCCCGTCGACGAGGACGACGAGGACGGGTGGGACCCCGTTCCGGCCGCGCTGGCCCGCCGGTTCCGTCCCGTCTCGGCAACCGCCGTCCGCAAGAGGGCCCGCGCCCCGCACCACCTCAGGCGACTCTGCTCGCAACGGCGCTCGTGGGCCTGCTGCCCCTGGCCGCGGCCCTGTGGTACGTCCGCACCGCCCCGCCGCCGGCACCGCCCGACACCGTGCCCGACCACGCCCTGGCGGCGCGCGTCGGCATCCAGCCCGTGGAGGTGCCGGGGTGGCAGGCGGTGGCGACGCCCGCCGCCAACGTGTTCGCCGCCGGCGCCACCACGCAGGGGGCCGCCGCCGCCCGGACGGCGCAGCAGGCGTCCTCGGTGCTCGCCCGCTGCCTGCACGTGCCGGCGTCCGCCCTCGACGGCGCCTTCGGCATGGGGGGCGCGGCTGCGCAGCGCACCGCCCGGGTGGGCTCGCCCACCTACCTCGACCCGGCCGGTGACGGCGGGGCGCTCAGCTCGGTGGTGGACGTGGAGCGCTCGGCACAGGTCGGCGCGGCCGACGCCGGCGTGTTCGCCGACCCGTCGCTCTTCGCCACCTGCTACCAGCCCTTCGTGCAGGCCATGCTGCCCTACGCCGGTGCCGGGGCACCGACCGGCGGGTACGCCACGGCCACGGTGGAGCCCGCCGTGGTCCCCGTCCCCGACGCCAACCCCGCCCTCACGGTGGCGGCGTTCCAGATCGCCCGCATCGGCAGCCAGAACGGGCAGTCGGTGACGTCGATCACGACGGCCGGTGGCCGTCTTCGGCGGCAGGGTGCAGGCCACCGGTGTCGGCATGGTGAGCGATCTCGTGTTCCCCCTCGACACCCAGGACCGGTGGTGCGCGCCATCGAGGCCCGCGTCATCGGCGTCAGCCCTGCTGTGACCGGGGCGGGCCGTGACCCTCCGGCGTGCCCCCCTCAGGCGTGCCCCGCCTCAGGCGCGCCCCCCTCAGGCGGGCACGGCGCGGGCGAGGGCCAGGATGGCCCGGTAGGCGGCCTCGGCCGGGCCCACCTCCTCGGGCCGCAGCAGGTTGGCCATGATCCGCAGCAGCCAGCCCATGATGCTCTTCGAGTGCATGCCGGTCTGGACGCAGGCCCGCATGAGCTCGGGGCTGGCTGATCATGCGCACGAAGTCGCGGGCCACCCGGTAGTAGAGGCCGTAGGCGTCCTCGAGCTGGGCCGGGTAGTCGGCCAGGGCGTCGGCGCCCTCGCCGGACAGGGCCCGGCCCAGGCAGGCCGCGGCCAGGCGTCCCGTCTCGTAGCCGTAGGCGATCCCCTCGCCGTTGAAGGGGTTGATGGCCCCCGAGGCGTCGCCCACCACCAGCACGTCGGGCCCATGCGGGGCCGCACCGACAGGCCCATGGGGAGCTTGCCGCCGGTGGGCGCCCCGCAGAGGTCGGCCGGGGACAGCCCCCAGTATTCGGGGGCGCCGGCCACGAAGGCGTCCATGAGGTGGCAGGTGTTGACGCCCTTCCAGCGGCCCTCGACGCCAGCAGGCCCACGCCGACGTTCACCCGGCCGTCGCCCAGGGGGAAGATCCAGCCGTAGCCGGGGACCACCTTGCCCGAGCCGTCGCGGATGTCGAGGTGGGACTCGATGAACCGTCGTCGTGGCGGGGCGACCGGAAGTAGCCCCGCAGGGCCATGCCGATGGGGAAGGACCGGTCCCGGCTGCGTGCCCAGGGCCCGGCCGAAGCGGGAGTTGGCCCCGTCGGCCACCACCACGTAGCGGGCCCGGATCTCGAGGGTCCGGCCCGTCGTCCAGGTCGCGCACCACGCGCCCCGCCGCAGCGGGGCAGGGCCCTCGGCCCCGCTGGCGTCGGCCGTGCCCGCCTGGCCGGTCGAGCAGCGGGCCGACGGCCTCGGCCCCCTCCCAGACGACGGCCCCGGCCTTGGCCGCCCGCTCGGACACCAGCTGGTCGAGATCGTGGCGGGTGATGACGTAGCCGTACGGCGGGAAGACGGGTGGTCGGGCCAGGGCAGGTCCATGGTCATCCCGTAGGCGCAGGACCGGAGCCCGTCGAAGCGGTGGGCCCCGGTCAGGGCGCCTTCGAGGCCCATGTCGGCCAGCTGGCGGACCGACCGGGGGGTGAGGCCGTCGCCGCAGGTCTTCTCCCGGGGGAAGTGCTTCTTCTCCACCACCACCACGTCCCAGCCGGCGTCGGCCAGCCAGTAGGCGCAGGCCGAACCCGAGGGGCCCCCGCCGATGACCAGGACGTCGTGGACGAGCCGTCGTCGTCGGCGGCGCGGGCCGGCCGGGAGCGGTCCCGGTCGCGGGGTCGGGTCGGGGTCCACCGCCTCGATCGTAGGGCCCCGGCGGAGCGGCGGCACCCGCCGGGGCCGGCCCCGGCATCGGTCCGACGCGCGGTCTGCCGATGTGCTTGGCGCGAAGGCGCCGTGGTAGAACCGGACCCGGCCATGGACCAATACCTGCCCATCGTGGTGCTCTGGTGCTGGGCTTTCTCTTCGCGGCCCTGTCCTTCGTGGCGTCCTCGCTCCTCGGCCCCGCGCAAGCGGCCGACCACGGCCAAGCGGGCGCCCTACGAGTGCGGGATCGTCCCCGACCGCGAGCCCCCGCAGCGCTTCCCGGTGCGCTTCTACCTGGTGGCCATGATCTTCATCATCTTCGACATCGAGATCGTCTTCCTCTACCCCTGGGCCGTCGATCTTCCGCCAGCTGCGCACCTTCGGCCTCATCGAGGTCATCGTCTTCGCCGCCGCGGTGTTCGTCTCCTTCCTCTACCTCGTGTCCAACGGGGCGCTCGACTGGGGCCCGGCCAAGCGCCTGCGGCCGGCCCTGTCCGACGAACGCCGCACCACCCAGTCGACCATCGCCCGTGTCGGGCCCGACGCCGGGCCCGACGGCCGGGCGGCGTAGGCGGTCGGGAGCGCGTGGGGCTCGAGGACCTCCAGCACAATTTCCTGACCGGCCGGCATCGAGGACCTGGTCAAGTGGGCGCGCCGCAACAGCGGTGTGGCCCGTCACCTTCGGCCTGGCCTGCTGCGCCATCGAGATGATGGCGGTGGGGACGGCCGACTACGACATCTCCCGTTTCGGCATGGAGGTGTTCCGGGCCTCGCCCCGCCAGGCCGACCTCATGATCGTGGCCGGCCGGGTGTCGCAGAAGATGGCCCCGGTGCTCCGCCAGGTCTACGACCAGATGATGGAGCCCAAGTGGGTCATCTCCATGGGCGTCTGCGCCTCCACCGGCGGGATGTTCAACAACTACGCCATCGTCCAGGGCGTCGACCAGATCGTCCCCGTCGACGTCTACGCCCCGGGCTGCCCGCCCTCGCCCGAGACCCTCCTGCACACCATCCTCACCCTCCACGAGAAGATCCGGACGGGCGAGATCACCCGCCGCAAGGTAGCCGCCCCGGCCCGCTCCGAGGAGGGCGGGCTGGACCCCCGAGCGCCCCGACGACATCCACGTGGGGACGCCGCGATGAGCCCCGGGGACGCGACACACCGTCGGCGCCGCCGTCGCGCCCGTCGTGCCCGCGGTGCCGCCCGGCCGCCGCCTCGACCGGCCAGGACGTCGTCTTCCCCGCCGTGGCCGGCTACCACGAGGTGGTCGACGGCCTACAAGGTGGCCGGTTTCGCCATGCTGGCCGACCTCACCGCCGTCGACTACCTGGTCCACCCGGGCGCGGACCCTGCCCGACGGGCGTGGCCCCCGAGCGCTTCGAGGTGGTGACCAACCTGCTGTCGCTGTCGGCCGCCCGGCGGGTCCGGATCCGGATCCAGGTGCCCGAGGCGACCGCCGTGATCGCCTCGGTGTGGGACCTCTACCCGGGGGCCGAGGCCATGGAGCGCGAGGTCTTCGACATGTTCGGGATCCGCTTCACCGGCCACCCCGACCTGACCCGGATCCTCATGCCCGAGGACTGGGAGGGCTACCCGCTGCGCAAGGACTACGGCATGGGCCGGGTCCCCGTGCAGTTCAAGGAATCCCCGGGGCCCCGATGACGCGACCGACAGGCCACCGGGGCGACGACCCGGCGGCGGCGGGACGAGCGACCCCGCGGGTGGACCTGACCACGCCCGAGGGCTGATCGGGGAGACCGACGAGGGCGGCCAGGAGCTGCTGGCCCGGACCCGGACGACCGCCCGACGAGTTGGCCCGGGAGAGGGGCGGTCCTGCGGGTGCCCGAGGCCGTGCCCGGGGATCCCGGCGACGTCGACGTCGAGGCGCCCGACGACGAGACCATGATCATCAACTTCGGGCCCCAGCACCCCTCGACCCACGGGGTCCTGCGGCTGATGATGGAGCTCGACGGGGAGACGGTGCTGCGGACGAAGCCGGTCATCGGTTACCTCCACACCGGGATGGAGAAGACGGGGGAGGAGCTCACCTACCAGCAGGGGGCCACCAACGTCACCCGGATGGACTACCTGTCGCCGCTCACCAACGAGCTCGTCTTCTCCCTGGCCACCGAGGCCCTGCTCGGGATCGAGCTGCCGCCCCGGGCCGTCTGGATCCGGATGCTCCTGGCCGAGCTCCAGCGGGTGGCGTCGCACCTCATGTGGCTGGCCACCAACGGGATGGACCTCGGGCTCGACCACCATGATGATCTTCGGCTTCCGCGAGCGGGAGATGGTCCTCGGCTTCTTCGAGAAGACGACCGGCGTGCGGATGAACCACAACTTCATCCGCCCCGGGGGCACCGCCGCCGACCTCCCCGACGGGTGGGAGGACGACGTCACCGTCATCGTCGACACCATCGACGCCCGGCTCGACGACTACGACGAGCTCCTCACCGGCCAGCCCATCTTCCGGGAGCGGACCGAGGGGGTGGGGGCCTCACGGCCGAGGAGGCGCTGGCCCTGTCGGCCACCGGGCCCATCCTGCGCTCCACCGGCATCGCCTGGGACCTGCGCCGGACGATGCCCTACCTGGACTACGACAAGGTCGACTTCGACGTCATCATCGGCACCTACGGCGACAACTTCGACCGCTACGCCATCCGCTTCAACGAGGTCCGGGAGTCGATCAGGATCATCCGCCAGGTCCTCGACCGGATGCCGGCCGGCGACTACCGGGTCCAGGACAAGAAGGTGACCCCGCCGCCGCGGGCCCGGATCGACGAGTCGATGGAGGCGCTCATCCACCACTTCAAGATCTTCACCGAGGGCTTCAAGGTCCCCGAGGGCGAGGTCTACACGGCCATCGAGTCGCCCCGGGGCGAGATCGGCTGCTACATGGTGTCCGACGGGTCGGCCAAGCCCTACCGGATGCACATCCGGGGCCCCGTCGTTCGTCAACATGCAGAGCCTCCCGGTCATGCTCCGGGGCGGCCTGGTGGCCGACGCCATCGCCACCACCTCGTCGGTCGACCCGGTCATGGGCGATTGTACCCGCCCCTGCCCGCCACCGTGCGTGCGTATGTTCCAATATGGGCATGATCGAGGTGGTGGCGGCGATTCTCGAACGCGATGGAAGCGTGTTGATTGGCCGCCGGCAGCCCCACCAGGCGCATCCGCTCCAATGGGAGTTTCCGGGCGGTAAAGTCGAGCCCGGCGAATCGCCGGCGCAGGCACTCGCGCGCGAACTCGAAGAGGAGCTAGGGATTCGCCGTGCGGCCGGCGAGGAACTGGCCCGCTATCAGTACACCTATCCCGGCAAGCTCCCGATCACGCTGATCTTCTTCCGCATCACGAGCTTTCAGGGCGAGCCGCGAAACCTGATCTTCCACGAGCTGCGCTGGGAGCCACGCGCGCACCTCGCAAGCTTCGATTTCGTCGCCGGCGATCTTCCCTTCCTGCGCGGCTTCGCTCGGCCGGCCTGACCATCGAAGGTGCGCC
>CAWIWK010000061.1:0-6690 GCA_963839605.1 uncultured Acidimicrobiales bacterium
CTCATATTGCTGGCGAATCAAGTATCCGCCTTTTCATCCGTTATTGAGGAAGTGTTTCCAATGATCGCCACCACGTGGCGCAAGCAAGCCGCATGCCGGGGTCTCGACGTCGAGGCGTTCTATCCCGTCACCGAGGACGAGGCCGATGCGGCCGAGGCCAAGGCTGTGTGCGCCGACTGCCCGGTCCGCCAAGCGTGCCTGGAGCACGCCCTGGCCCACCGCGAGCGTGAAGGGATCTGGGGCGGCACGACCGAGCGGGAGCGCCGGCGGATTGTGCGCCAGCGCCGCAAGTCGGCCTGACCTACTTCTTCTTGGCGGCCTTGTGGGCCGTCGTGGTCGTGGTCGTGGCCGGCTGGCCCGGGGTGCAGGGCGAGGGATTCCAGGGCTCGGGCTGTAGCGTTCGTGTAGACGTCCGACGGGATCGTTGTTGTCGTGGCCGAGCTGGGCGCGTGGTTGTCGTGGTGGCTGTCGTCCCGTTTGACGATGACCCGGGCGCATCGCCACGGTCAGGCGCGGTGCCGGCGAGTAGGAGCTCGACCGTCGAGTCCGCGTAAGGCTCGGGTCGGGTACCAGGGTGACCGTGCCGTCGAACGCGACGCCAGCGTGTGCGCGGCCTCGGTGCCCGACGGTCCGTAGAGGATCTCGGGCGGGCGCCGGAGTCGTGAGCTGGGTGGAGGCGTCGCCGACCTCGTTGACGTGGAAGCCCTGGGCGGTGAGCGCGGTCGCAGTGGCGTGTGCGATGCCGCTCACGGACGATGCGTTCAGGACGTCGACGCCGACCAGGCTGGCGGGCCTCCCTCGGCGTCGTCGTCGTGGTCGTGGTGGTGCCCTTGCCCTCCTGGCGGGTGTCGTCGTCGTGGTCGTCGGCGCGGCGTCGATCCGATCGCGTTGAACTGGTTGATCACGTTCTGGGCGTAGGGCTGCGCCTCCTTCAAGGCGGCAGCGCCACCCGAGCTCGTGTAGGCCACCGTGGGCAGGGTCTCGGTGACGAGGTTCGATGCCGGCAGCCCCCGGAAGACATCGGCAATGTGCAACAGGTCGCCCTTGGTCAGCGTGTCGTCGATGGTCAGGTTGCCCACCGCGGCGCCGATCAACGAGTTGATGGTCAGCGGGTTGGTGATGGACGAGTTCACCTTGCTCAGCACCGCCCGGAAGAAGGCGTCCTGGCGCTGGATACGACTGAAGTCCGAGAGGCCGTCGTACTCCCAGTACGCCGTTGGCGTTCTTGTAATAGAGGTGCCGGCTTCGCACGAGCTCCAGCGCCGTGGTCCCGTTCACCACCTGGCACCCGACGGTGCTGACGTTGAGGCCGGTGTACTGATCCTTGACCGGGGTCGAGAAGAACATGGAGACGCCGCCCAGCGCATTGACCATGCCCGTCAACCCCGGGAAGTCGACTGCCATGTAGTGGTTGATGGGGATCCCCAGGTCCTGCTCAATCGTCTGGATCAACAGGTCGGGCCCACTGTCGTAGGCGGCGTTGATGCGGTTCATGCCCGAAATGCCGCTGTCGTTGCCGGGAATGTCGACCCAGAGGTCGCGTGGGATGGAGAGCATGGTCACGGTCTTGGCGGCGGGGTCGAAGCGCGCCACGATCGTCACGTCGCTGCGCTGCCCGCCCGCGTTCGCTTCGTTGCCGAAGGCGTTCTCCTGCGTGGCGTTGGAGACGAACGCACGTGAGTCCGAGCCGACCAGGAGGAGGTTGAACGGCTTCCCCGGCGCGGCAGGGGCGGCGACCAGGTGCTTGGCGTGGACCTTCTTGATCTGGTTGAAGCGGTAGTTGGCGTACACGTAGAGCCCCCGACCCCGAGGGCGGCCAGCACGATCACGATGGAGAGCGCGTAGAGGGAACGGCGACGCCAGCGGTGCTGGCGTTTCCGTTCCTTCTTTCTCGACGAGCGGAGTTCGGCCTGGAGGTCCGCCCGCGACTTGGCGTGATCCTCGGGGCGTCGGAAGGCCGGGGGGATCCGGGTTCGTCGGGGGTCAAGGATCAGAAAGTACCTGGCCGGGAGGTCCGATACCCTTCACCGGTGGATTTCGAACTCCCCGACGAGCTTTTGGAGCTGCGCGACTCGGTCCGGCGTCTCGCTCAGGACAAGGTCAAGCCACGGGCCCGGGCCATCGACAAAGAGGGCCTCGTATCCCGACCGACATCTTCGAGGCGTTCCGCGACGCCGGGCTGCTCGGCCTGTGCATCCCGGCCGAGTTCGGGGGATCGGGCGCAGGCATCCTCGGCCTGGCCGTGGCCATTGAGGAGGTGGCCAAGTACTCGAACACGGCGGCGCTCATGCTCCTGCTTGACCCGGTTGCCGACCGGGCCGGTGATGATCGCCGGCACTGAGGAGCAGAAGCGGCGCTACCTGCCCGGCATCGGCGACGGCACCTTGCGGGCCGCCTTCGGGCTGTCCGAACCTCAGGCGGGCAGCGACGTGATGGGGATGCGGACCCGGGGGGTGCCCGACGAGGGCAGTGACGGCGGCTGGGTGCTCAACGGCACCAAGTGCTGGATGTCAGGCGTGCGCGAGGCGGACTGGTACACCGTCTTCGCCAAGACCAGCGACCCCACCAGCCGGGCGCACGACTCGGTGACGGCCTTCATCGTGGAACGGGCCTGGGACGGGGTCGAGGTCGGCCGAACCGACCACAAAATGGGCGTCAAGGGGGTGGACACCGGCGAACTCCTGCTGACGGATGTCCACGTCCCGGCCGAGAACGTCATCGGTGAGGTGGGCGGCTTCCGCCTGGCCATGTTGGGTCTGAACGCCATGCGTCCCATCGTGGCGGCACGCGGCATAGGGCTGGCCGAGGGCGCCCTCGATGTACGCCACGGACTACGTGCAGCAGCGGGCCGCCTTCGGGAAGACCATCGCCGACTTCCAGGGCATCCAATGGGAGATCGCCAAGTGCGCCGTCGACATCGAGGCGGCCCGGTTGTTGACCTACCGGGCCGCCGTGTTGGCCGACGAGGGCAAGTTCACCAAGGAATACGTCCCCTACCTGTCCATGGCCAAATACCACGCGACCGAGCTCGCCGTGCGGGCTTCGTCGCTCGCCGTCCAGCTGCTCGGCGCGGCCGGGTACATGGAGGACCACCCGACCGAGCAGTGGTACCGGGACGCCAAGCAGCTGACGATCGTGGAAGGCACGTCCCAGGTGCAGCTGGGGCTGATCGCCCGGGGTGTCCTCGAGAGGGACCTGTGGTGGGACTGACCTGGCCCGAAGTTCTGTCCCGCTTGAGCCGGCGGGAGCCGCTGAGTGCGGCGGAGGCCGAAGCGACCCTGAAGACGGTTGTGAACGGTGAGGCCACGCCGACCCAGGTGGGTGCCTTTCTGGTCCTGTTGCACGCCAAGGGCGAAACGGCCGAGGAGGTCACCGGGCTGGCCCGCGCCATGGTCGATGCCGCCGTGCCGTGCCCGCTGGCGGAGAAGGATGCCGACGCCGCCGTCGACCTCGTCGGCACGGGCGGCGACCGGCTCTCGAGCATCAACGTGACCACCCTGGCGTCGTTCATCACCGCCGGGTCCGGCGTGCCGGTGTGCAAGCACGGCAACCGCGCCGCCTCCTCGTCGGTGGGTACGGCGGACGTGCTCGAGGCGCTCGGCGTGGCCATTGAGCTCGGACCCGAGGGCGTGGCCCGGTGCGTCAGCGAGGCCGGGATGGGCTTCTGCTTCGCCCAACGCTTCCATCCGGCCATGCGCTTCGTGGGCCGGTCCGCAAGGACCTCGGCGTGCCGACCGTGTTCAACTTCCTCGGGCCGCTGATCAATCCGGCCCGGACGCGGCGCCAGCTGGTCGGCGTCAGCGACCCGGCCATGGCGCCCCATCATGGCGGGCGTGCTCGGGGCCACGGGAAGCCGGCACGCGCTGATTGTGCATGCCGACGACGGCCTCGACGAGCTGAGCGTGACGTCGCCCTCGAACGTCTTGGAGGTGCGCGGCGACGGCTGCGGCGCCTTCGAGGTCACCGAGTGGCGCGTGGACCCCCAGGAGCTCGGTCTCGCCCCGGCGACATGGCGGACCTGCGCGGCGGCCACGCCGAGTTCAATGCCGGCGTGATCCGCTCCGTGCTCGAGGGGGAGCAGGGCCCCCGCCGCGACATCGGGATCCTCAACGCGGCGGCCGCGCTCAAGGTGGCGGGCCGGGTCGACGACCTGCAGAGCGGGCTGGCGCTGGCGGCGGACTCCATCGACAGCGGCCGGGCCGTCGAGGTGCTCGATGCGTCTGATCGCTACGTCGCGAGACGAGTTGCGCCGGCAACCGGGCTGACCCGCCAGCTCCGGCGCGGGGCATGGGTCTCGGGGTCGAGCGCGGGCGAGTCGGGATCGCACAGCGCGATGACGCACCCGCCGAAGCCGCCGCCGCTCATGCGGGCACCAGGACACCCGGCTGACCGAGCAGGTGCTCGACCAGCTCGTCCACGGCCGGCACCGAAATGCGGTAGTCGCCGGCCAGGCTGCGGTGACCCTTCGGTCATGACGGCGCCCAGCCCGGTGAGGTTGCCCCGGGCCAGGAGCCTTTCAGCCTCGCGTACCCGCGCACACTCGGTGATGACGTGGCGGGCCCGCCGGCGCAGGACCGGGATCGTGGAGCGCGCTGAGGTCGCCGAGCGTGCACAGGCCCAGGGGTCGCCCCACAATGTGCGCGGCACGCTCGCATTCCGCGCGCCGGTCGGCGTAGGGGGTGCTGGCGAGGAGGCGGGGCGCCTCGCTGTGCACAATGACGAACGCCGCCGCCTCGGGCACGGCGACCTGCCGCGTTTCGAGGGTGTCGAAGTCGATGTGGAGCGCGTGCCCGGCCTCGGCGCCGGCAATGACCAGCGGATCGAGCAGGCCGACGTGGGCGCCGGCGTTGCGTTCGGCCTCCTGGCAGTCCCGGGCCAGGGCGAGCGGGTCGGGATCGTGCCCCAGGGCGAGCAGGAGCGCCACCGAGAAGGCGGCACTCGAGGACAGGCCGGCTCCGACGGGAATGGTGCTGGTGACCCGGACCGCCCCGCCGCTCGGTGGGGGCTGCAGGCGGAGGAGCCCGGCCGCCAGGGCGGCCTCGGCCGGCACCGGGGCGGCATCGCCCCAGCATGATCTCAATGGGTCGACCGGGGAACTGGTCCGAGTCGATCCCGACGAGGAAGCTGCCCGGCTTCGGTGTGAAGGCCACCTCGGTGGCCAGCTCGATGGCCATGGGCAGCGAGAGCCCTGCGTTGTAGTCGGTGTGGTCGCCGATGATGGTCACTCGTCCAGGGGCACTCGCGGTTGGCACGGCCCCAGCTTGGCTCAGCAGACGTGTCGGCTTGACCATCGTGGGCGGCGCGGGTCACGATCCTGCGATGGCCGACCGCAGTGGACCGCTGAGCGGGATCAAAGTCATTGAGCTGGCGGGCATCGGGCCGGCTCCCTACACCTGCATGATGCTGGCCGACGCCGGGGCACAGGTGCTGCGCCTCGAACGGGCACCCGCCGGGTGCGGTGGAGCGGGGCGAGGAGATGCGGGCCGCGGGAGCAGGGCCCGTACTGGGATCTGCTCAACCGGTCGCGCCCTTCGGTGGGCATCGACCTCAAGAATCCCGACGCGGTCGAGCTCGTGCTCGGGTTGGTGGCTGAGGCCGACGGCCTGATCGAGGGGTTCCGGCCCGGGGTGGCCGAACGCCTGGGCGTCGGGCCCGACGCCTGCTTCGAGCGCAACCCCCGGCTGGTCTACGGGCGCATGACGGGCTGGGGTCAGGACGGGCCGATGGCGCCCATGGCCGGCCACGACATCGACTACATCGCCATCGGCGGTGCCCTGTGGTCGCTGGGCCGGGCCGATTCGGCCCCGGTCCCCCGCTGAATCTCGTCGGCGACTTCGGCGGCGGCGGCATGTTGCTCGCGTTCGGCATGGTGGCCGCCCTGCTCGAGGCGGCCCGTTCCGGCGAGGGACAGGTGGTGGACGCCGCCATGGTGGACGGCGCGGCATCCCTCATGACCATGATCCACTCCTTTCGTCTCGGCGGGCATGTGGAACGAGCAGCGTGGAGCCAACATGCTCGACACGGGGGCGCCCTTCTACGAGGTCTACGAGACGTCGGACGGGAAGTGGATGGCGGCCGGCGGTATCGAGCGCCAGTTCTACGCCGCACTGCTCGAGGGCCTCGGCCTGGCCGACGACGAGACGCTGCCGGACCAACAGTCGCGAGAGGACTGGCCGGCCATGAAGGAGCGCTTCGCCGCAGTCTTCAAGACCAAGACCCGCGACGAGTGGTGTGCCGTCTTCGACGGGACCGACGCCTGCGTGGCCCCCGTGCTCTCCGCATGGGAGGCGCACGAGCACCCGCACAACGTGGCGCGCTCGACGTTCATTGAGGTCGACGGTGCCGTGCAGCCGGCTCCCGCGCCGCGGTTCTCCCGGACGCCGTCGGCGGTCTCGAAGCCGCCGTCCCCGCCGGGTGCCGACACCGTGTCCGGGCTCGTCGAGTGGGGTGTCGACGAGAGCGTGGTGGCGAAGCTGCGCGAGTCGGGCGCGCTGAGCTGAACGCGCCGAGATGCATGCGGGCCGGACCCAGGCCCTGGCTGCAAACGTCTGTGGCACCGCAATGGGCGTGCGAACGCAGAATCGAAGCGCCGGACTCCGCGCACGCACGAGAACGTGCGTTGCCTCCGTCGTGGCGGCAGGCACCGATCAGCGAGGGCCTCAGATGGTGACGACGGGACAGGTAATGGTG
>CAWIWK010000062.1:0-88739 GCA_963839605.1 uncultured Acidimicrobiales bacterium
GATCCCGGACACGGTCGACACCCGGGCCACGGCGTGGACGTCGGAAGCCGGGCGGCGTACGCATCGAGCGATTTGCCCGACAACGAGGTGTGTGCGGAGCGCGGGACGGCGAAGAGGGCGAACGTCTCCCCAGGGCCGAAGACGGCGGACAGCTGGTCGTCCACCTGGCGTACCTGGTCGGAGGGGGCCAGCACCCGGGTGTCGAAATACCCCAGATGCAGGCCGACCACGGGTGAACCGAGCACGCCGAGCACGGCCAGCCCGGCCACGATGGACAGCCAGGGGTGGCGCATCACCCTTCGCGCTCCAGAGGACCAGTGCCCCTCGTTGCTCGGGCGCACCGACCGCTTCCAGATCCTTCCGCTGTTGACGCGCCGCCCCAGGGAGGCGAGGACGGCGGAAGCACGACCACGGCGGCGAGGCCCGACAGGATGGCAACGGCGATGCCTGCGATGGCAAAGGAGCGGAGAAAGGTGATGGGGAACACCGCCAGCGCCGACAGCGATGCGGCCACGGTCAACGCGTCCCGGCCACCGTGCGCCCTGCGCTCGCCATCGTGCGGGCCAACGCCCCTTCGGGGTCGTCTCCGGCTCCCAGCTCCTCGCGAACCGCGACACCATGAACAGGCTGTAGTCGATGGCCAGTCCGAGCCCCAGGACCGTGGTCATGTTGAGGGCGAAGATCGACACCGGCGTCACGCTGGTGATGACCCGAAGCGCCAGGAGGGTCCCCATGGTCGACACGCCCGCCACCACCAGCGGAAGAAGGGCGGAGACCAACGACCCGAAGACGAAGAGCAGGAGCACCAGGGTGACCGGCACGGCCACCGCCTCGGCCTTCACCAGGTCGTGCTCGATGACCGTGTTCACCTCGTTGAAGGTGGGTCCGAATCCGCCGATCTCGATCGTCACGGCCGCCGGAACGTGACCGAGGGCGCGCGCCACGCCGGGCTCGAACCGGACCACCTGGTTCTCGTTCCCCTCGATGGCACCGAGGACGAGCGCTTCGCGATCTGATGCGCTTCGCAGCTGCGCGGGGGATCCCTGGCTCCAGTAGGACGCCACGTCCTCGACGTGGGGGAGCGACGCCAGGCGTCGAGTGAGGACCGTGCCGGCGGCACGTACGGCAGAGGAGTCCACGGTGCCGGCTCGCGCCCGCACGATGATCTCCAGGTTGGGCGGCGTGATCCCGAACCGCGACTGCAAGATAGAGCCGGCCTGCACCGACGGCTCGGAGCCGGCGTCGAATCCTCCCTGCGACAGACGACTCTGGACGGAGGCGCCGAAACCCGCAGCCACGATCACGAACACGACCGCGCCGGCGAGGATCCACCTTCGCCGGCGAGAGCGCCATGCCGACGCGTTCGAGAATCGGGGGCGGCCCCCGGCGCCGTGCCCCTGGGACCGACGCCTCGGGCCGATCCACGGTTACCGCTGCCACCTCGCTACCATGGCATACTCAGAGTATGTAGATCAACTTCGGGTGTGCTAGGGGTAGTCGGTATGTATAAGACTGCGAAGTAGGCTACAGTCGGACCCCGTGGTCATCTCCCGCCGGGCGGAGTACTCCGAGGCGACCCGGCGCGCCCTTTTGGACAGCGCAGCCACCAGGTTCCTGGAGAAGGGCTATGTGGCGACCTCGCTCGACGAGGTGGCGGCGGGGGCGAGGGTCACCAAGGGCGCCGTCTACCACCACTTCCCGTCCAAGCGGGCGTTGTACGAGGCGCTCAGTGAGGAGGCCGAGCAACAGGCGGTGACCGCCATCGTCGAGGCGGCGGCCGGACACACGTCGCCATGGGACGGGGCGGTGGCCGGTCTCGACGCCTTCTTGCACCGCTGTGTCGACCCGACCTACAGCCGGTTGTGCTTTCAGGAGGGCCCCGCTGTCATGGGGTTCGACGATTGGTGGCGCCAGGGCGAGGTCTACTTCGTGACCCTCATCCGGTCCATGATCGAAGGACTGCGCAGCCAGGATCTCGTGGAGGCCGAGGATTCCGAGATCCTGGCCGAGCTGCTGTTCGGCTCGGTGACCGCCGCCGCGCTCCTTCTGGCCCGTTCGCCGGATCCCGAGGCCCTGCTTCCCCGGGTGCGTTCGGAGCTCGTGCGCTTTGTCGAGCGCTTCCGCTCCGATCCGCACCCCGGCTGAGCGTTACGCCGCCTGGCTCCACATCGGCGAGCCCACTCCGACCCCGGCCGGCGTGACGGACCCATGACCGTCTAGGGGGAGAAGAGGGTGCGCAGCTCGTCGGCCAGCCCGCCCGTGGCGCTGCGGTCCACGGAGATCTCGAGGCGGGTTCCCCGGCGTTTGGCTGCGATCAGGCCCGATTCGCGCAGCTGCTTCACATGGGCGCTCACCGTCGGTTGGGACAGCGAGAAAAGGCGCGGGCGACGTCCCCCACCGACATCGGACCAGCGGCGAGGTAGTCGAGGATGGCCAGGCGTGTCGGATCGGCGAGCGTCCTGAGCCGCTGGGCCATGTGCTCGGTCCGGGCACGCGCCATGACGTCGCCCCGGTTGACGCCGAAGCCGATGAGGATGGCGCCGGGGAGGTCGAGGTAGAGGCCTTTGCCGAAGAGGGCGCACGGCACCATGACGAGCGGGGCCCCCGCCGCGTGGCGTTCGACGATGTCGGGGAGGTGAACGGTGAACAGGTCACACCCGGGGGCGATCAGCTCACGCCAATCCCTGCCGCGCTCGAGGACCAGGCGCGTCTGCGCCGCCACCCGCTCGACGGCAGGGAGACCCTCGGAACGCCACCACGGTTCGAGGCCCGACGCCAGATCGGCGAGCAGCTGGAAGTACTCGCCACGGCGTGCGTCGGAGCTCCGCAGGGCGTCCACCCGGGCGTAGATGGCGGCACACGCTTCGGGCGTCTCCGAGCGGAGGGGGAGGTCGGACGGCAGCGTGCCCAGAGCGTCCTCGACGGCGGCGCGCACGGCGGGGAAGTCGGTGCCCTCCAGGGCGCCGGCATGGTGGGCGAGCACGTCGAACTCGACGAAGCAGTCGATGGCGTCGTCCCAGAACGACACGACCCGTTCCCGCAGGCCGGGGTGGCCCTCGTACAGCGGGCCCAGCACGGGGTGGGAGCTGCGCAGCTCCGCCGACCTCGCACCGTGGATGGCCCACGTGAGCTCGAACGCCAGGGACGGGCCGAGGACCGTGACCGCTCCGGGCGCCGCTGTGTCGCTGTCTGCCACTTGCATAGTCAGATGACTATATCACGATTTAGTTGTTTTGTCTACAAATGAGGGTTATGATGGCGCCATGGCAAGTCGTCCCGGTTTCCGAAGGCACGGTGGAACGTGAACCCGGGTGCTGGCCTTGCCGCCGCCCGGGCACATGAGGCCGACCTCCGGGTGCTTTCGGGCACACGCCCGATCGGAGCACCGGGGCGTGGGCGCAGGCCCGGGATCGTGTCGCGCCGCGTCGGCATCGTCCTCGTCCACATGGGTTGGCGCTTGCTCGGACCCGACGACCTGGCCCAGCGCGTCCTCATCTCCTCGCCCGGACGCTGACCGGAGGTCGACGCTCCACGACGGCGCGATCGGCGGCGGGGCTCCGCTTCGAGGGGGTTGTCAGCCCGTGCTCTTGCGCCCCACCAGATGAAAGACGCGACTGAGTTGGCGGTAGGGGTCTCGCCGGCTGGCCTCGAGCTCCACGGCGGCGGTCGCCGCCAGCTGGTCTGCATCGTCGGGGTCCAGGTCGACGCCGCTGAACTCGAGCCAGTCGACGAAGAGCCACACCCCGTACCAGCGCAGTGGCTCCACGTCCCGGTCGCGCATGAGCTCGCTCAGTTCCTCCACCGTGTCGGCCCGCCCCGGCACTCCGAGCACCCCGATCTCGGTTCTGGCATCGAACGCCGCCAGCGCGTCGTCCCACCGTCGTTCCAGGGCCGGACGCACCGCCATCGCCTTGGCGTTCCCCGTCATGATCGACACCACGCCACCGGGAGCGGCGCATCGGCACAGCTGGTCGACCAGCGGCTCCGGCCCCTCGAGGTACCCGAGGACGCCGTGGCACAGCACGGCGGCGAAGCGTCGCCCACGCACCGCCCGATCGGCGCTCTCACCGTCGGCCTGCACGAGCGTCACCCGCTGGCGGACCTCGGAAGGCAGTTGCTCGAGTCGCTGTCGGGCTTTGTCCAGCATGGCCGGTGACGGATCGAGCAAGGTCACCTCGTAGCCGGCTCGGGCCAGGGGAAACGATTGATGGCCGGCGCCCCCGCCCACGTCGAGCACGGACGCCGGCGGCTCCGGCAGGTGCTCGAGCAACTGCTCGTGCATCACGTACGTGCGCACGTACCCCTTCACCGAGGCGTACGCCCTGTCGGCGAATTGATCAACCAGGCCGGCCCAGGTGTCGTCGCCCATGCCACCAACATACCCAGTGGTGTTTCCCGTCGATGCCCGCCGACATCGCCCGGCCGGGTCCTCTCCGGGCCACGGTGACCTACGGGGGCGTCAGGCGCCCCACCGTGTCGGCGCTGCTGTTCACGAACTACAGGGCGCCGTCGGGTCCGGCGGTGATGTCCGGAAGCGTACCGTCACCGGGCACCGAGTAGGTCGTCACGACGCCGCCCGTGGTGATGCTTCCGATGGTGGAGGTGTAGTTGGTGAACCACAGGGCGCCGTCAGGTCCACTGGTGATGGCGTACGGTCCGGTGATGCCCGGCCCCGTGAAGCTCGTCACCACCCCCGAGGTGGTGATCCTCCCGATGGAGGCCTTGGACGTGTTCGTGAACCACAGGGCGCCGTCGGGTCCGGCGGTGATGTCCTGGGGATCGGAGATGCTCGGGGACGTGTAGATCTTGATGACCCCCGAGGTGGAGATCCGCCCGATGGTGTCGTTCAGGTCGGTGAACCACATGGCGCCGTCCGGCCCTTCGGTGATGCTGGTGGGGAAGTAGGCGCGGCCGGGAAGGGGCTGACCAGCGGCTCGGGAAGGAGAGACTGACCTTCGCCGGGCCGGCGAAGGAGCCGATCGAGATGTCTCCGCTCACCGCCGTCGCCACCAGGTGGGAACCCCGCCACGTGATGTTGAGCGATGCGAGCGCGTCGGTCTGAGCACGCGTGGCGCACGAAAGGGGGCTGCTCGAGAAGGTCCCCTTGGCCAATGCGCTCGAGATCCTGATCGAGGTGTCGCTCGCCGTACAGGCCGACAGCCGTGCACTCACCGTAGAAGGGCTTGTGCCCCCGCCTGCGCGGGTGAGCGACGGCGAGAACGTCACCTTGGCCGAAACCGAACAACTGACTGACCCGGGTGCGACTTCCGCCGCCTTCACCGCAGAGGCGGAACTCACCGGCATCAAGGCCGCGGCCACACCCAGGAGGCATGTTGCCGGCCACATCCAACGACGGCGGGCCGAGGGAAGCGTCGGCCTGCTGCGCTTCTCCCGCACGGTCCCCACCTTGGGCCTACCCCCGCAGAGATCGGCCCAGGGACCTCTCGGCTGGTGATGGTAGCACCGGGTCCCGGGCCGAGACTGGCCGAATGCCGAGCCCGACGGAGCTGGCATCGTGTGCGCCACGCGCCGTCGTCAGGCAGGCACGCCTCGTTCGAGAGCGTGGTCTGCGGGTCTGTCATCCAGCGCTTGCCATCCCGACGATGGGTGCCGCGAGCGGTTCTCCTCCGAGCGAGCCCAGGAATTCCGCGTCACCAAAGCTGAAGATTCCCCCGTCTGAGGCGACGAACCAATACCCACCGTCGTCATTGGTCTGTGCCATGCCGACGATGGGCTGGTTCAGTGTCGTACCGCCCATCGATCCGAAGAACGGGGCATCGAAGGCAAAGATCCCACCGTCGGAGGCCACCAACCAGTAACCGCCCGTCTGGGCGTCCACGGCCATGCCGACGACAGGCTTGTTCAGTCGCGTGCCGCCCATCGACCCGTAGAAGGCGGCGTCGCCGAAGGCGAAGATGCCACCGTCGGCTGCCACCAGCCAGTATCCGCCGCCATCCGGTGTCGGCGTCATACCGACGATGGGCTGGTTGAGGCGGGTGCCACCCATGGAGCCGAAGAACGGGGCGTTGAAGGCGAAGATCCCCCCATCGGCGGCGACGAGCCAATATCCCCCGGAGGCGGTATCGGCGGCCATGCCCACGATGGGTTGGTTGAGGGGGATGCCGGCCATCGATCCGTAGTCGTTGGAGCCGAACGCATCGATCAGGCCGCGGCGGGTCACGAGCCAGTAGCCGCCCGTGGTCGGATCGACAGCCATAGCGGCTTCAGGATCGAGGCCCGTGGCGGATGTCGACCCGAGGTCCGGTGCGAAGCCGAAGCTCGTCACGTCTCCGTCGGCGCCGACGAGGTCGTAGCCCTGGGCCACGTAGTCGACCGTCACCTGGTCGCCGGGGATGAGACCGGTTGATTGCGCCAGGAGCATGCCCGAGTACGGGTCATAGGCGTCGGCTGCCAGCACTGCAACCTGACCGAGGTTGGCCCCCGTCACCGCCAGGTCGAAGAACGTGATCGATCCGAAGTCTGCAAACGGCACGAGTCCATTGCTGTCGGTGGGTGCCTCGATAACCCACTCGGCTGATTCGGCGGGCGTGTCGTACGAGAAGACCTCGTCGATCCCCACGTGGGACGTGTCGTCGGTGATGTAGATCCGCCAGGAATTCACACCGACGTTGGTGACCGATGCCGAGATCAGGTCACCGGGACTTGCGGTGGCGAAGTCCACGGGGGTGTCGGGCAGCATCTCGTACCACATCTCGTACTGCGTGATGCCCCTGATGCTCACTTGCGAGGTCCCGGTCTGGATGAGTGGCGCGTACGTCGTTCCTCCGATGCCCACCCATTCCGCCGACGCCTCTTCGGGCTGCGAAGGCTTCACCGTGGGCACGACCCACGCTCCGGCCACGCTCGTGAAGGTGCTCCCCGTGTCCACGAGGCCCGACCAGTTGTAGGACTCGATGTCGAACGCGGTCCGGGCGAAAGTCCGCTCGTGCTCTGCCCAGGTGGGTCCCCGCATCACCACGGGCCGTGGGGCCCCGGTGCCGGCCGCAGCAGCGATGGTGGCTCCCTCTGTCACCACGGCGGTGATGCACATGAGGAGGGCGCCAAGCATCACCCTGGCGCTCAACATCCGGGTGTCGCCCAACCCTCGATGTCCATCTGCACGTCGACTCCGAGCCCGCGGCTGATCAACGCTATCGCCTCTTCGAGGAGGGCATCGTCCGCCACCTCGGGCTGCAGCGCCCGCAATTGGTTGAGCCCGCGAAAAAGCGCCGTCACGATCCGGGCAACACGCTCGGCCGACGCCAGCGGCTCGAGGCCCTGGCGTACCCGCTCCGTCTCGATGATCTCGGCGATGCCGCGTACGTTCTCCTCCTCGAGTCGCACGAGCTGCTCTCGGGCTGCCGGATTGCGCAGGGCATAGAGCCAGAACTCTTGGTAGAGCACGCCCGGGTTGCCCGGCGTGGTGCGGATCTCCTCGCTGATCAAGGACACGAAATCCGAGAGCCGGGCTTCGGGGGGCACGTCGGAGCGCTCGAGGGTGGAGCGCAACGCGTCCATCTCCCGGTCGAAGTTCGCCTTGAACATGGCGAGGAAGAGGTCCTCTTTGTTTCTGAAGTTCGAGTACACCGCCCCCTTGGAGAAGCCGGCCACGGCCGCCACCTCGTCGAGGGAAGCGCCGTGGAATCCATGATCGGCGAACACCTGGGCAGCCGCCGCCAGCAGGTGCTCGCGGGTCTGCTGGCGCCTGCGCTCGGGGGTGAGGGGTTGGATCGTCATGGGCCTTGCGCTACCCCGGAGCATAATAGATACTCTCCAGTATGTCTGATTCGAGGGGGTACTCAGCAGGGGCGAACGGCGGGGCGGGCGCCACGCTCCGGGGCCCCGGGCCTGCAGTGGTCACGTCCGGCCTCGTGCGCAGATTCGGGCAGCTCACGGCCCTGGGTGGGCTCGATCTGCGGGTCGAGCAGGGCGAGATCTACGGCTTCCTCGGACCGAACGGGGCGGGGAAGTCGACCCTGTTGCGGGTACTGTGCACGCTGCTTCGCCCCAGCGCCGGGCAGGCGTTCGTGGCCGGCCACGACGTCGTCGCCGAGCCCCAGGAGGTGCGCTTCCGCATCGGGGCGGCCCTGCAGGAGGCGGCCTTGGACGACCGCCAGAGCGGGCGCGAGCTGCTGGTCCTGCAGGGTCGCCTCTACGGCCTGCGCACGGCCGAGATCCGGGCGCCGCCTGGGCGACGTTCTCGACCTCGTCGACATCGGGGACGCCATCGACCGGCGCATCGGGACGTACTCGGGGGGGATGAAGCGCCGGCTCGATCTCGCCGCCGCCCTCATGCACAACCCCGAGGTCCTCTTCCTCGACGAGCCCACCACCGGGCTCGATCCCACCAGCCGCGCCAGCGTGTGGTCGGAGGTGCGTCGTCTCAACACGGAGCTGGGGATGACGATCTTCCTGACGACGCAGTATCTCGAAGAAGCCGACGAGCTGGCCCATCGCGTCGGGATCATCTCTCGGGGCCACCTCGTGGCCGAGGGCGCGCCCGACGCGCTCAAGCGGTCCATCACCCAGGACGTCATCGTGGTGGAGGCAGAAGGTGACGATCCCGGCTCCTTCGACGGCCTTCGCCGTCTCGAGTTGGTCGACTCGGTCTCGGTGTCGGGTGGATCCATAACCATCAGCACCTCGGACAGCCGGATGGCGCTCAACGAGGTCGTCGTCGCCCTCAACAAGACCAAGCTCAAAGTGATGAGCCTCACGCTTCGGTCTCCGACCTTGGACGACGTGTTCGCCGAGCTGACCGGCTCGCGCATCGACATGGAGACCACCGCGTCGTGAACGCCGGCCAGAGTCCCCCCGTCAGGGCCAGGGAGGCCGGGTTCGTGCGCGACGTCCGCTCCGTGGCAGGGCGCGCATTGCGACAGATCCCTCGTGAGCCGGCTTCGTTCCTCCCTGCCGTGCTCGTGCCTGCCTTCTTCTACACCACGAACCTCGGCGCCCTCGAGAACCTGGCCCACGGCGCCCCCGGATTCAGCTACAAGGCCTTCCTCATCCCCATGGCGATCGCCTTCGCCGTCACGGGGATGTCGAGGGCGCCGACGCTCGTGACCGACATCCAGGGTGGGTACTTCGACCGCCTGTGCATGACGCCGATCCACCGCCTCGCCCTGCTTCTCGGACTGATGGTGGCCGACGTCACGTTGATCGTGCTGCTCTGCCTGCCGGTCCTGGCCATCGGATTCGGTGTGGGCGTTCGCTTCGTCACCGGGGTGCCCGGCATCCTGACCTTCATTGCCCTGTCGGCGCTGTGGGGACTCGTCTTCACGGGCCTGCCCTACGCGGTGGCACTCAAAACAGGCAGCCCAGCCGCCGTCAACGCATCCTTCATCATCTTCTTCCCGCTGTTCTTCCTGAGCGACGCCGTCGTGCCCAAGCAGTCGCTCACGGGCTGGTTCTCCGCCATCGCCACCTACAACCCCATCACCTACGTCCTGGGGGCGTTGCGGTCCCTCATTGCCTCCGGATGGCAGGTGCGGACGCTGCTCGAGGGAATGGCGGCCATGGCCGGGATCGGCGCCGTCGGCATGACGCTGGCACTGTTGGCCCTGAAGGGCAGGATCAACCGGTCGGCTTGATCTGCGCCAGTGTGGCGGTCCCCGCACGGAGCGCCCGGCTATGTTGCGGAGGGCCCGTCATGGGAGACTCATACGCGACACCCCTGGCGCCGCACTCGACGCCGGCTCGGGCCGGTGATGGATATGCCACCGCACACGCGTTCCTACTTCATCTGCGCCACCCCTCGGACCGGGAGCTCGCTTCTGTGCGGTCTGCTCTCCTCGGCGGGCACGGCGGGCCGGCCCGAATCCTATTTTCGCAAGCCCGACCGGGGGACGTGGGCTGCCCGATGGGGCGTCAGCCGACCTGACGGGTCGTTCGACATGGCGTTCCTCCAGGCTGCGCTGAACGCCGGTACCACGGCGAACGGGGTGTTCGGGGCGAGGATCATGTGGGGCACGATGGACGAGCTCGTCGACGACCTGCGGTCGCTGCACCACGACGCCGCGTCGCCGCCTCTGGCCATGCTCACGCGGGCCTTCGGGTCGGCACAGTTCGTCCACCTCTCGCGCCGTGACGTCGTGGCGCAGGGCGTGTCGAGGGTTCGGGCAGAGCAGTCCGACGTCTGGTTCCACGAGGAAGGACGGCCGGCCCCCGCACCCCGACAGGAGCCCCGGTACGACTTCCACGCCATCGACCACGCGGTTCGGGCCATCCGCAGCGACGAGGACGCCTGGAGCGTGTGGTTCTCAGGGGCCGGCGTCCGACCCCACCGTGTGCGCTACGAGGACCTCGACGCCGACCCGGTGGGCACGACGCTCGGAGTGCTCGAGCACCTCGCGCTCGAGCCCGTTCCCGGCGCACCGATCACACCCATGCACCGGCGACTCCGTGACGAGCGGAACGATCAATGGGCGACTCGGTACGTGGCCGAGCTGGCGCAGGCCCGGTGATCGGCCCCGACCGGGCCGCACCTCTCAGGAGGGTGGCGGTGACCACCACGGCTGGCGGCCGAAGACGGCCAACAGGCGGTCCTGCACCGAGGCGTCCCCCGGCACCTGTGCGGGTGGCCCGAACATGGCGGAGCCCTCGAACTTCTCCTTGTTGGCGAGTGCCCGGTCCAGCCCTATCCGACTGAGCCGTGCGTCGAGGGCGACCGCCGCTCCCGTCGCCTTCGAGAGGTCCCAGGTGTGCACGAGGACATCGGTGGTGAGCACCCCCAGGAGGCCCTGCCGCTGCGCATCGAGCACGCCGGGACGGCCCAGGACCTCGAACAGGGCATCGACGGTGACCCGCCACCGCTCGTCGGGATCGTCCCTCGGCCTGTCGGGCTTGGCCTCGAGCGGGACGAGAAGCAGCACGTCATGGAACCCGATGACGTGTTCGAGCACGCCCCGCGCATCCCACTCCGTGCACGGTGACGGGGCGTCCCAACGGCCTGCGGCCGAGCGAACGGCGGCGGCGAATCCGTCACAGGCGAGGCGGTGGTCCTCGATCACGTCCGTCACGCCGCACCGCCTGGCGGCTCTCCTGATGGCGAGGAGGGCGGCTCACCTGGCGGCGTCGGTACGACGATGCCGGCAGACCGGAGCGTCGAGATCACGGTGTGGGGCGCTACCCGCCACGTACCGTCAGCGCGGACGGCCGAACCCGAATGCCGCACGGCCGGCCCCCACGCAGGACTGAATCGTCACCTCTGCGCGGTCGTCGTCGAGGAACCGCACCCGGGTGACGAGGAGGTGTCGACTGCGATCCCTCGACAACCGGAGCAGAAAAGGTGCCAACTCCTCTGCGTCCTCGCACGGCGCCGGCTCCTGCGCCGGTGGCCCGAAGGTCGACCGGAACGACGCCACAACCTGCCGGACCGCGTCGTCGTCCGGGGCGTGTCCGAAGAGCCGGGGCGGAAAGTCGACGGCGCCGGTCTGGTCGACCTCGCCTGCCTCGAGCGTCGAGACGGCGGTGGTGACGCATTCCTCGCACATGGCAGCGAACTCGGCCACCACGTGGCGGCCGACCTCCCACAGGTCGCGGCCGCAGAACGAGCAGACCGCGGTGAGGCCCCCCGGACCTGGACCGAGGTGTCCGGCGACGCCCGACGAAGCCTGGACGGCGCGTCGCTCGAGCGCCACGGGGGGACGACCTCGTATGGCTGTCGCGTCCGAGAGGAGGCCGAGGACGGTCTGGCGCACCCGGATCTCGTCGGACCCGAGCTCCGCGAGGATCTCGAAGCCGACACCCTCACCCTGGCGGGCCATCCCGAGGAGCAGGTGCTCCGTCCCGATGTAGTTGTGGTTGAGCTGGAGGGACTCGCGCAGGGCCAGCTCGAGGACCTTCTTCGCCCGGGGCGTGAAGGAACCGCTGAGGCCCGGGGAGGCGCCGGGCCCCGTCCTCTCCCCCCTCTCCCCCACTTTGCGACGCACGGCCTCGAGCTGGATGCCGAGCTGCGAAAGGGCCATGGCGGCGACGCCTTCACCCTCGTGGATGAGCCCGAGAAGGATGTGCCCGGTGCCGATGAAGGCGTGGCCGAGCAGGCGACTCTCCTCCTGCGCCAGCACCAGGACCCTGCGGCCGCGGTCCGTGAAGCGTTCGAACACCGGTGTCAGCCTATGCCCGCGCCGTCGCTGTTCACACCCGCCGCACAGCTCACCGGGAGCCGGCGCCAAGCACCGTGCCGCACACTGGCGGTAACGGATCGAGGAGGAGGCGAATGCTCCTCGGAGGAGGTGCACCGCGCATGGTATGAGACCCGCAGGAAACCCCCACCCAGGCATCTCCCCCGGACCCCTCGCCGCCTCCCCCGACGGCCGGGGGTCCGGGCGCGAGCGGACTCCGCCGGGCGGGGACGGATCCGTGATGTGCGGACTCCGTCGGACCCGGTGGCGGTTTCACCCCCGTGGCGCGTCGTTGCCCTCGGTGGCGTAGGCGTTCGTGAGGCGTGGGGGCGCGCACGCCAGCCACCCGTCGAGCAACGTCTCGCGGAGGACCGTCTTGGTGACGAGGCGCAGCTGGACGAGCACCGCCGAGAACCCGTCGAAGTGGGGGATGGTGAAGAGGGGTCCGGGGTGCTCGGCCAGGACGGCTTCCTTCTCGATGAGGTCCTCGACCCGTACGGCCAGGATGGGTCCGTCGGGGACCGGTGCATCCCCGAAGCGGCGGAGGTCAGCCTTCGTGAACGGCCGCTCCCATGCAAAGGTCTTGGCGCCGACGGACCAGATTCGGGTGCCGCGACGGTTGCCCTCGACCACCTCGGGCAGCGCCGCCGCCATGGCCGACACGTCGCAAGGTCGCCACGTCCGTCACGCTACCGCCGCCGATCGGGCCGTCGGGCTGGCGCCGCGCCGATCGTGGGCCCCACCGCACCGTGCCGGAGAGGGGCGTGGCGCGGTCTGTGAGCGGGTGCGCACATCGATGATCCTGCAGTAGCGTTGGCGTGGCGCAGACCGGATCCGGGGGACGGAGCACTGGGAGCGAGACGGTTGGGCCCAAGCGTGCCGTCGCCTGCGAGTGGGTGGAGGAACCTGCGCGGGGGCGTGCTGGCCATCGTCCTGGTCGTGGCGGCGGTCGCCATCACCTGCGGGGCGGCGGCGATCACCCTGAGCGCAGGGCACGGACTGGGCGGGCGTGCCGCCACCGGCGCCGCGCCGAACACCACCCCGCCGGCTCTGGGACCTCCTCCCCGTGCTCCAATCGGCGCCCATCGTCATTCCCCCCGCACCTTCTCTCATCGTCATCCCCGCCGCACCGTCCACCACGGCGCCGGCTCCATCCGCGCCGGCGACCGCCGATCGGACGGTGGCCACGGCGCGCTCGGCCCCGGCCTCGGCCCGCTCGCGGGTGACCCCGCCGGCCCAACCCCGCGCCGTGGGCGGCCCCTTGCCGCGTGGAACCCCCGGGGCGGCCATGAACGTCACCGACCCTTCGACGGTGGCGGTGGCGCGGGCGCGGACTTTGCCGCTCTACGCCGTGCCGGGGGCGGCGGCGCCGTCGAGCACGATGGCCAATCCCAACAACCTCGGAGCCACTGTCGTCCTCCTCGTCACCGCCCAGCAGCCCAACTGGGTCGAGGCGTACGTCCCCGTGCGTCCGAACGAGACCATGGCGTGGGTCCCGGCCGCCGACGTGGCGTTGACCACGGTGGACGAGCACATCGTCGTCCACCTGGGGGATCGGCAGCTCATCCTGTACCGGAACAACCAGCCCGTGTACACGGCGCCGGTGGCGCCGGGCGCCCCTGACGCCCCGACCCCCACGGGGTCGTTCTTCGTGGCCTACAAGGTGCGGGTGACGGATCCCTCGGGGCCCTACGGACCCGACGCCTTCGGGACCTCCGACTTCTCCGGCACCTACTACAGCTTCGACGGTGGCCCCGGGCAGATCGGGATCCACGGGACCGATCAACCATCGGTCATCGGCACCTACGCCAGCCACGGGTGCATCCGGCTCTACAACAACGACATCGCCACGTTGGCGCAGCAGGTGGTGCCCGGCACGCCCGTGGAGGTGGAGAACTGACCGGGCTGTGAGGCCTCACAGATTTCACAGGCCGTCGACAGGTTGCTCACAGGTTCGCACGATGTGCTGTGTCCGAGGAGGTCCGATGGACACACACTGGCTGGCTGCGGCGAGATGCAAGGACATGGACCCCGACGTCTTCTTCCCGACCGACGGCATCGGCGTCCAGGTGGCGCAGCGCATCTGCGCCGAGTGCGACGTCGTGGACCAGTGTCTCGAGTACGCCCTGGCCAGCCGCATCGACCACGGCGTCTGGGGCGGCGCCTCGGAGCGGGAGCGGCGCCGCATCCTGACCCGGCGCCGGATGTCGAGCGCCCAGTCCGTGTCCGTCTGACTCCACGCTCGGCCGGCGGGCCGCGTGGCGCTGCGCCGGACGCGTCGTCCTCAGGGCGTGGTCGACGCAGAGGAGTCGGCAACCGGCTCGAGGGGACACGCCACCATGGCACCGCCGGAGTCCCCGGTGGGCGGCACGACGTCCGCGCCCGTACCTGAGCCTGAGCCTGATGCCGGCGGCGACGCGCTCGTGGTCGCGTTCGCTCCGCTCGCCGCCGTCGCGCCGCCCGCCGTCGCGGCCGCGGTGCCCGATGCGGTGCCGGTGGTTCCCGGCGCCGGCGGGATGGTGACAGGGGGCGTCACGGGCGTGGGGAGGGGCACCGGTGCGGGGAGGGGCGTCGGGACCGGTGCGGGTGTGGACGGCGCATCCTGCGGAAGGGTGATGGTGGTGAGCACGTCGCCCGACGATCCCAGGAGGACGACCGTGCCCTGCACGTCGTAGGGGGAGGTGGCGGCTGTGGTGACGGCGACATGGTGGGCCAGGACCACGACACCACCGACCGGGGCCATGGTGTCGGTGGACCCGTCGGGGAACGTGACGGTGGCGTCGGCAACGGCGCTGCCCACCTGCACGGCCACCCACCACACCGGATCGCCCTCGACCACACCGAAGGCACCGGACGTGAGCCCCTGCTCAGGCTCACTCCCGGGCACGGCCAGGTCTCCCGACCCCGACGCCGAACCGGCCGACCCCGACGCCGAACCGGCCGCTCCGGGCACGAACATCGGCGTGCTCAGCGTGCCCTGGCCGACGGCGCTGTCGTCCGACAGCTCGATCGACACCGCGCTCGAGGCGCACGGCGCCATGGGGTCCACCGGACCGCCCGTCACCGGTACGGGCCCGCAGCCAGTGGCGACGTCCCCGTCGAGAAGGTAGGCACGGATGGCGATGCCATCGGCGGTGGTGCGGGTGAACACGTGGGTGGCGCTTCCGACGGGGAACGAAGCCGGGGGGGACACCACGGCGGGGGACGAACCCGCGGCGGAGGACGAGGTCGTCGGGGCCGACCCGGTGGCCGTGCCCGCCAGAGGGCAGACGGCGCTCGAGGAGCCGGACCCCGCCCCCGTCGTCGGCGACGCCGGCGCCGAGGACAGCGCCTCGGCCGACGGTCGGGATGCGGAGCCGTGGGTGTCGGCCCGGCCCGGCGGACCGGCCAGGGCCAGCGGGAGGCTGAGCCCCCCGACGAGTGCCACCCCGCCTACCACCAGCGTCGTCACCGTCCTTCGACTCGGCATGCGTGCGCCCCTTTCTCGGTCTCGTGGCCTTGGACGACCCCGCCGCCGGTTCGGTTCCCGCCACGCCGGCACGCCTCCCGGGTCGCCGCCCCCGTGGGCGTCCTCGGTGCGGCGTCGTCCTCGGGCCCAGACGGCGCGAGGCTCTGGGTCGTCGCCCGGCCGGCCGAGCCGGCCGGCGGGGGAGGACTCGACGTGCCCGCAGACGACGCACCCATCGGTGGCCCGGTCCCGGTCTTCCGCCAGCTCGACGACGAGGACGTCCCGTGGCAGCAGGTGCGTGCCGTCCGCCGGGCGGACGGCACGGTGGCATCGGTGTGGGAGAAATGGTTGGCCTTCTCACCCGATCCCCTGTACCTGTCGCTCTACGCCAAGTGGGATCCCGGGGTCATCCAGCGCCGGCACGGGCACCTCGCCCCACGTCCTCATGGTCCTCGAGGGGGAGATCCAGTGCGGCGACCGCCTCTGCCCGGCGGGCACCCACATCGAGCTGCCGTTCGGGGCTGCGTTCGGCCCCTTCGTGGCCGGCCCCCGTGGTGCCGTGCTGTTCGAGGTCATGATGGGCGACCCCCGGGGGTGGGGAGACGATCCCGCATCCTTCGAGGCGACGCTGGCCCTGCACGGCGCCGTGGCGCTGCCCGACCCACCCATCGAGCTGCCGGCGTGGCTCGAGGACCTGCGCGGTCGCTGGGTCACCTGACGACGTCGGCGGGTCAGCTGTCGAGCGAAGGGGCCGACGGGAACTGCCGGCGCGCCGGGGGGGCGTTCCGGCTGTGGTGCAGGAAATTCCCAGTCGCTAGGATTGTGGAGTTGGGGGGGTGTATGGGGGGGCCGTTCCGGATGTTCCGACGGGTACGTCCACGTTCCGACGCAGACCGGCGGAACGTGGCCGTCGCGGCGCGCAGGTGGGCCCTTCCCGCCGTGGTGCTGGTCGCCGCCGGGGCGGTGGCCGTGCCCCTGCTTGGTCCGGCCACCGGGGCGGCGGCGCTGAGCGACCCGAGCACCAACCTCGCCTACGCCGGCGCCGACACCCCGTTGCAGAACGTGGATCTGGGCCGCGCCCAGGACGCGGTGGGGCCGGTACCGGGCACGGGCCTCGACGCCCTGACCGGTCCCGAGGAGCTGTTCGTGGTGGTCAACCTGGAGCGCATCGGGCGGTCGCTGGCACCGTTCGACGCCCTCACCACCTCGCTCGACGCCCTGGCCCAGCAAGGTGCCGACGCCGGTGGCGATCCGCCCCAACCGTCCATCCCCGGGTTCGGCAACGAGGGCGTGGTGGAGGCGAGCGGCACGGCGGCCCCGCTCGTGGCCGACTTCTACTGGATGTACGACGACGGCTGCACCGGGCCGTCGATCGTCAACATCACATGCTCGACGGCCACGCCCGAACCCTGGAACCACCGGAACCAGATCCTGTGGCCCTACTCGACGGGGAGCGACTGCTCGCTCGACATGGGTGCCGCCCAGGCCACGTCGGCACTGGCGGCGGTGTTCGAGGGCTACTGCGGCGCGCCGGCCCCCACCGACGTCGTGTTCACGTGGGCGCAGGCGGAGTCGATGATCGGGATCACGCCGCCCTCCACCACCACGACCGCCCCGCAGCAGCTCCAGCCGAACCCGCCCCCGTGCAGCGCACCGACGTACACGCTCGGGTATTCATTCGCCGCCGCCGACGGGGGGGTCTTCGCCTTCGGCGACTACCCCATGTGCGGATCGATGGCCGGCACGACGCTCAGCGCCCCCATCGTCGGCATCGCCTTGACCCCGGACAAGGGCGGCTACTGGCTCGCCGCCGCCGACGGCGGGGTGTTCGCCTTCGGGGACGCCGCCTTCTACGGCTCGATGGGCGGCACCCACCTGCGCGCCCCCATCGTGGGCATCGCCGCCGCCCCCTTCGGCAACGGCTACTGGCTGGTGGCCGCCGACGGGGGGGTCTTCGCCTTCGGGAGCCCGTACTTCTACGGATCGACGGGGGGGACGACGCTCAGCGCCCCTGTCGTGGGCATGGCGGTGGCCCCCCTCGGGCTCGGCTACTGGCTCGTGGCCGCCGACGGGGGGGTCTTCGCCTTCGGCAGCGCCCGCTTCTACGGATCGATGGGGGCCCAGCACCTGGCCCGGCCCATCGTGGGCATGGCCGCCATGCCGTTCGGCAACGGCTACTGGCTGGCGGCCTCCGACGGCGGGGTCTTCGCCTTCGGCAGCGCCCGGTTCTACGGATCGATGGGGGCCCAGCACCTGGCCCGGCCCATCGTGGGCATGGCGTCGGCCCCCCTGGGGCTCGGCTACTGGCTGGTCGCCGCCGACGGGGGCGTCTTCTCCTTCGGCGGCGCCCCGTTCTACGGGTCCACCGGAGACGGCGTGCTCAACCGGCCCATCGTGGGTATGGCGTCCTGATCCGCCCGGGCGCCCACGCGTCCGGCAGGCGCTACGTGAGCGGCAGGTGCTGCCAGGCTGTCAGGTCGTCGGCGGGGTGGTCGCCGATCGTCTCGGGCGGCAGCGGGCAGCCGAAGAGGTTGCCCTGAGCGAGGTCGCACCCGAGGGATCGCAGCACCTCGAGCTGGGCGGGCGCCTCCATCCCTTCGGCCACCGCCGACAGGCCCAGTGAGTGGGCCAGTGTGATGATCGTCTGCACGATGCTCGTGTCCTCCGCCTCGCGGCCGAGCCCGTCGATGAAGCTCCGGTCGATCTTGAGGCTCTCGACGGGGAAGCGCTTCAGGTAGCTGAGCGAGGAGTACCCCGTCCCGAAGTCGTCGATGCTGAGCCGGACGCCCAGGCGGCGCAGGGCCCGCAACACCTCCATGGTGGACGCCGTGTCGCACATGAGCGTGTTCTCGGTCAGCTCCAGGCACAGTGCCTCGGGTCGGATGCCGGTCCGGTCGATCACCTGTCCCACCGACTTGGCCAACAGCGAGTCGGAGACCTGGCGCGCCGCCAGGTTCACGTTGATGACGAGGGGAGTCGACGACAGGCTGTCGGGACGCGTCTGCTGCCACTGTGCGGTCTGGCGACACGCCGTCTCGAGCACCCACATACCGATGGGCACGATCAGGCCCGTCTCCTCTGCCAGCCCGAGGAACTCGGCCGGGAGCAGGACGCCGCGCTCGGGATGGTTCCAGCGCAGCAGCGCCTCGAACCCCACGACACGGCCTGTCTCCAGGCTCACGATGGGTTGGTAGTACACGAGGAGCTCGTCGCGTTCGAGGGCCCGGTGCAGGTCGTTTCCCGTCTTGAGGAGCGCCGCGGCCGCACCATGGCGCTCCGGGCGGAACACCACGGCGCGACCCCGGCCGTCGTTCTTGGCCTGGTACATCGCCGCGTCGGCCTGGCGGAGCAGGGTGTCGGCGGTGTCGCCTCCGGTGGACAGGGCGATCCCGACGCTGGCGGTGACGAAGACCTCGTTGCCCGCCACCATCATGGGTTCGGCCAGCGCGCCGAGCAGACGTTGGGCCACCTGCGACGCGCCTTCGAGCCCGGTCACCTGGTCGCACAGCACCACGAACTCGTCGCCCCCGAAGCGGGCCACCACGTCTCCGGGCCGGGTGACGCTGCGCAGCCGCTGAGCGGCGTGCACCAACAGCTCGTCGCCCGCGGCGTGACCCAGCCCGTCGTTGACGATCTTGAAGTGGTCGAGGTCGACGAACAGCACCGCCACGGGACCGGCCGAGGTGTGCAGCGCCCCCGTGACGCGCTCGGTGAACCGGGTCCGGTTGGACAGCCCGGTCATGACGTCATGCGCCGCTTCGAACGCCAGCTGGTCGCTGATGGCCTTGCGGGTGTCCTCCGCGTCCCGGCGCTCGGTGATGTCGCGGAGGTTCGCCACCCATCCGTCGATGCCCGGTGCATCGGACAGATCGGTGAAGGTCACCTCGCACCAGCGCCACGAACCGTCGTGGTGGCGGAGCTGGATCTCGGACCGGCGCGGGGTGCCGGCGGGCGTGTCGGTCATCGAGGCGAGGCGCTCGAGGTCGTCCTCGGCGAGCAGCGACACGGCCTCCATGCCGATCGAGCTCTCCTGGGGATACCCGAGCGTCGACTCGAAGGCGGGGCTCACGTAGCTGAGGGTGCCGTCGGGGGCGACGACGATGATCACGTCGGAGGCGTTCTGGACGAGGGCCCGGAAGCGCTGCTCGCTCTGGACGATGGACTGCTCGATCCGCTCCTTGTCCTTCTGGTTGAAGGTGAGGATGCCGATGACGGCACACGTACCGGCCACCTCCAGGAGGGCGAGCCCGTGCCCGGTCGACCCGCCCACCATGCTCCTGACGCCTCCCAGCGCGACCGTGAGCTCCCCGGCGGCCACGGTGAGCACGATGCAGCCCATGGCCCACGGTCCGTAGCGTGATCCGTCGCGGCTCATGATGTTGGCCGTCGGGAAGATGAAGCCCACGGCGAGCAGCGATCCCCACCCGAGCGAGTACACGATGATCCCCACCAGCAGGATCTGGATGAACAGGTGCAGGCGCGGCCTGGCCCGGTCGCTGCCGGGGGGGAACCGCGAGGTGAAGACCTCCATGGCGGCCAGCGTGAACATGAGCTCGCCGAACACGAGGGCGAGGGGCACGGGCTCGATGAACCCGTAGCGACGGGCGATGGCGAGCACGACGAACGCGGGGATGCCGTAACCGATGCCCCACAGGGGCACGCCTCTCGGTGCCTTGGTGGCCGGGTGCTCGGCCTGGGGCTCGGGCTCGTCCATGGTCTCCGCTCGACCCGCGCCCCGGAAGCGGCCGGGATCGGGAAAGGTGCAGGTCAGCCCGGATAATGTCGACCTGCGCCCCCCGATACTTGAGGGTCGGGGTTGTGGGGTGGTTGGGCTGGGGATTTCGCCCTGGTCCCCCCGGCGTTCACGCCGTGGCGTGCCGACCCCGTCCCCGGCCGACGCTGTCGAGGAGGCGGTCGAGGGCGACGCCTCCGAGGACGGCCAGGACGACCTCGAAGGGCGTGCGGAAGCGGGTGTCGCCGTACAGGAGCACGGCGCCCACCACGACGTTGACGAGCACGCCCACGAGGGGCACCACGACGACCCCGCGACGGCGCAGCACCACCACCCCACCAACGGCCGCCGCCAGGAGGCAGTAGTACATCCCGAGGCCGACGGCGGCCCAGTCGAAGGGCCGCGGTCTCGAACGACATCAAGCGGGGAAAGCCACCGTCGAGGTTCAGCTGCTGGACGGGGGCGTAGAAGCCGAACTCCCGACCCACCCTGGCCAGCGCCACCACGGGGATCTGCGACGACTGGCGCCGGATGTAGGCCCATCCGATGCTCCGGCATCGGGCGTCCGCCTCGGCCTCGTCGGCCTGGACGGGCACGACGCCGCAATGGCGCCGGGCCTGGCAGGCGAAGCTCCAGTACCCGATGAACGGCCCGTAGAAGGTGCTGTTGCAGTCGGCGGAGGCGAGTCCCGTGCCGAACTCCGACGAGATCAACTCGACATGGTCGAAGCGTGACAGGTTGAAGCCGATCCATGGGGCCACCGTCACCAGGGCGACGGCGATCCCCATCGCCGCCACCGCCACACGACGCCGCACAGGGGCACGCCGCGCCACCAGGCACACGGGGACGAGCACGAGCGGCACCAGCAGCGCCAGCTCCGCCCTCGTCAGTGCGGCCAGCGCGCACAGCGCGCCGAGGAGGGCTCCTTTGACGAGGCTCGGGCTCCGCCACAGCTGGTACGACACGAGCACCACCGCGGCCACGAGGAGCAGGACCAGGGTCTCCGACAGCCCCGACCCGTCGTTGAGCCAGTAGTTGGGGTAGACCGCGGCGATGGCGGCGGCGAGCAGCCCGGCGCGCGGCCCCGCCACCTGCCGTCCGGCCAACCCGGTGACGGCCACGGCGGCGGTGCCCACCACGCACGACCACAGCAGCTGCGACAGGAAGCTCTGTGCCCCGAGGGCCGCCGGCAGGGCCAGGACGAGCGTCCACAGCGGCGGGTGGTACGCGCTCTGCACGACGGTGTGGTGCACGGACCAGGCCCAGGGGTCGATGAACCACCCCTTGCCGGTGACGAGCAGATCGGCCTGGAGGTGGAAGTAGAAGGCGTCACCGGTTGCGGCGGCGTGGCGCTTCGACACGAGGACGTAGGCCACCCTGATGCACAGGGCCACCGCCGACACCAGCGCCAGCCGGCGGTACCACCCCGCCGGCGCAGGCACCGGACCCTGCTCCTCGCGCTGGGCCAGTCGCGTGCTCGCTGTTGACAAGCCACCCCCCGCGGACCCGTTGCCCCCGTCGCCGAGCCCGACCATCCTGGCACAGCGCGGCGACCGGAGCCGGCCCCCCGACGGTGGTCGCCGGGGCACAGAGCCCGGGGCGAGGCCTCCGGGCCCCCGGCCGCGGGCTCAGCCGATCTTCGTGACGTAGGCCCCGACGAGGGTGGCCGTCTGCTGGGAAACCGGCCCCTGGCGCCGCTCGGCGTGACCGTCCTGGAAGTGGGCGAAGGCGTCGCTCGACGCGATCGGATTGACGTCGTCGTCTTCGTGGTCGTGGAACGACACGTGCAGGAACGAGCCGTCGTCCAGGCGGAGCACGATGTAGGAGACCGTGTCCGGCTTCGACGCGGCGAGCTCGGCGAAGACCCCCTCGATGCGGCGCTGGTTCTCGTCCGCCGCTTCGGGGGAGCGGGTGTCGTAGCGCGTCACCAACCGCTTCTTCATGTGTCCCTCCGGACTGCTGATCAGATCAGGACTGCTGATCAGATCAGGTGATTGGCCTTGAGCCACGCCTCGGCCACCGCCGCCGGCTGCTGCTTGTTGGCGGTGACGTCGAGATTGAGCGTGGAGATGGCATCGGTCGTGAGCGCGTTGTCCAGTTTGGCAAGGGCGTCGGTCAGCGTGGTGCTCACCACCGACTTGCGGACCACGGGCACGATGTAGTCGGCCCCCTCGAGGTGCTTGTTGTCGGTCAGCGCCACGAAGTTGTTGCTGACCACGTTGCCGTCGCTCGAGAACAGCTCGACCACCTGGACCTCGCCGTTCTTGAGGGCGGCCACGCTCAGGGGCCCGGCCTCGTCGAGGGACTTGAAGGCGGCGAAGTGCAGGCCGTAGACGCTCTGGAGACCCGGCTCGCACCCGGCGAAGGTCGGGCATTCGGGCGGTCCCCCGAGCGTCATCTTCGAGGCGTAGGGGGCGAGACTCGAGATGGTGCTCAGGTGGTCCGAGGACGCCGTCGCCTTGGTCACGGCGAACACGTTCGTGTCGAGCGCTTTCGACGCAGGGAGCACCGTGACCCCGTACTGCGCCAGGGCGCTGTTGTCGGCGGCGACTGCCGTGCCGATCTGGTCGCCGGCGGGCTGGGGCTTCCCGCCGTGGAGGTAGCCGAGCAGCGAGGCGGCGTAGTCGGGTTCCAGGTCGATCTGCCCGTGCTCGATGGCGGGGACGACGACGGAGCGGGTCCCGAGGGCGGGCTCCACCTTCACGGGGTACCCGGCGTGGGCCAGGACGTCGCCGTAGAGGTTGGCCACGATCTCCTGCTCCTCGAAGTTGGTGGCGCCGATCGTGATGGTGGGCTTCTTGGCGCTGGTGTTGGTCGTGCTCGGGCTACTGCTGCACGCCGCCAGCGTGAGGGCGAGGACCAGCGCCGCAACGGGACCGATCGAGCGTCGGAGCAACATCGGGGGAACCCTCCTCTGGGATGGTTGCGCACACCCTGCACGGGCCACGCGTCCGGATCCGTCGGTTTGGCGGTAGTGCAAAGTACAGAATCCCGACCACTTTGGTCAACTTCTGGCCCCTGCCATCAGGTCGGCGGGGCGGCGCGATGCCGGCCAGGGATCGGCGCTGCCTGCGTTGGGGTTCGGGCGTCACCACCCGTTGCACCACGCCCAGCGCCAGGGCCACGACAGCGGCCAGCAGCGCCACGAGGATGGCGCCGGCGAACGCCTCGACCGTGTCGTTGGTGTTGAGGCCCGAGATGATCGGGGTGCCGAGGTCGGAGTAGCTCACGTAGGCGGCGAGGGTGGAGGTGGCCACCACCTCGATGGCGGCCGTCCGGATGCCGGCCATGATGAAAGGCGCTGCCAGGGGGAGCTCCACCGAGCGCAGCATCTCCCCCCCGGTGAGCCCCATGGCCCGGGCGGCGTCACGGACGTCGGCGTCGACCTCGCGCATCCCCACGTAGGTGTTGGTGAGGATGGGAGGGATGGCCAGGACCACGAGGGCGAGGAACGCCGCCAGGAACCCGCCGCCACGCAGCGAGATCCACGGGATGATGGCGAACAGGGTGAGCAGCGCCAGGCTGGGCACGGCCCGGGCCACGTTGGCGGCGTTGACGGCCAGCAGCCCGCCCCGGTTGGTGTGCCCGAACACGACGCCGATCCCCCCGCCGATCACGATGGCGCCCACGACCACGGCGGCCGACAGCTCGGCCTGGCGCCACAGGAGCTCGGGTACGCCGCTCGGGCCCCTCCAGTTCGCCGACGTGGCGAACCACGCCGCCACGCTGGCGGTGAAATGGCGCAGGTGGTCCCAGACGGCCATCACGTCGCCCGACTGCGGCGTCCCGACCGCGTCCACGGGACGACCAGGCGCTGCAGCGCCACCAGGAGCAGATCGCACACCGCGGCGAGGAGGACAGACAGGACGAGGCCGACGATGATGGGCGTGTAGAAGCCGATGTTGAAGCCGTAGGTGATCTGCTGGCCGAGGCCCCCGAGCCCGATGAGGGCGGTGACGGTGACGAGTCCGATGACCGTGGCTGCCGCCACCCGGAGCCCGGCGAAGACATAGGGGAGGGCCAGGGGCAGGTCGACGCGCAGGAGCCGGCTGGTGGGCGAGTAGCCGAGCGCGGTGGCGGCCTCGCGGGCGTCGTCGGGAACGGCGTCGAGACCCGCCATGGTGTTCCAGATCAGGATGAGCAGGGTGTACCCGACGAGGGCGATCTCCGCCGTGGGATACGAGGCGACGTAGCCGGTGAGGGGACCGAGGATGGCGAACAGCGCCAGCGAGGGGATGATGTACAGGGCGCTCGCCAGGCCGACGACCGGGACGCGCAGGATCCGGAACCGCCACGCCGCCAAGGCCAGCGGCAGCGACAGGGCGAGGCCGATGGCCAGCGCCAGCAGGCTCAAGGTGATGTGCTGGACGAGATCCGCGCTGATCTGGCCCCACTGGCCCGACACGTAGCTCCACTGGAAGAAAGGCTGGGCCGCAGACACCGCCGTGATCGTACGGCGACGCGTCCGGCCCACGGTGTGGGCGACGGGGCCCTGGCTATCGTTGGGCGCCCATGATCCGGTTGGAACAGGTCTCCAAGAGCTACGGCGACGGGAACGTGGCGGTGTCCGACCTCAGCCTCGAGGTCGGGCAGGGAGAGCTGACCGTGCTGGTGGGGCCGTCGGGCTGTGGCAAGACGACCACGTTGCGGATGATCAACCGCCTCATCGAGCCCACGTCGGGCCGCATCCTCATCGGCGGGGAGAACGTCCTCACCCAGGACCCCGTGCAGATGCGGCGGGGGATCGGCTACGTCATCCAGCAAGGCGGCCTCTTCCCCCACCGCCGGGTCTTCGACAACGTGGCGGTGGTGCCCAGGTTGCTCGGGTGGGACCGGGTCCGGATCGAAGGCCGGGTGCAGGAGCTGCTCGAGCTCGTGGGGCTCGATCCCGCCCGCTACGCCCGGCGCTTTCCCCACGAGCTGTCCGGAGGGGAGCGTCGACGCGTGGGGGTGGCTCGGGCGCTCGGGGCCGATCCGCCGGTGCTGCTCATGGACGAGCCGTTCGGGGCCGTCGATCCCGTCACGCGCCAACGACTCCAGAACCAGTTCCTCGAGCTGCAGGCCACGCTGCGCAAGTCCATCGTGTTCGTGACCCACGACATCGAGGAGGCGGCCCGGCTCGGGGACCGCATCGCGGTGCTGTCCAAGGGTGGCGTGCTCGAGCAGTACGACACGCCCACCGAAGTGCTCGGGCGTCCGAGGACGCCGTTCGTGGCCGACTTCGTGGGGGCCGACCGCGGCGTGCGGCGGCTGTCGGTGGTGCGGGTGGACGCCGCAGACCTGGCCCGCCCCCCGTCGTCGCCCCCGGAGCGTCCATGGACGAGGCCCGGGCGGCGTCGGACGGCGACGACGGCGCGGACGGCGGTGGTGGTGGGGGACGACGGGCGCCTGGTGGGATGGGTCCCGCTCGACCAGGAGATCCCGGGACGGGTGGGCGAGCACACCGAGCCCTTCGCCACCACGGCGTCACTGGGCACGACGCTCCGCGACATTCTCGGCGCCATGCTCCTGCACGACGTGCGCTGGATCCCGGTCCTCGACGCCGATGACCGCTACCTCGGGGTGCTCACCCCGAACCGCCTCCACGCCGCCATGCGCCGGTCGGTCGGGGGCCGGGCCGTGGAGTCCTGAGCGAGGCGGCGTTCAGCCAGCTCGCGAAAGGCGTCGGGCACGACCGCCGTCTCCGAGAACACCGTGCCGGCGTATCCGACGGCGCCGTGCCCGAACCGGGAGCGCACCGCGTCGACAGACCGGTCCACCCCCGAGCGGGCCGCGCCGACGTCGGAGCCGGGTCGCAGGCGAGCGTCGCCCGGCGCCGGCAGCGGCAATTCGAGCTGGAGGGTGGCGTCGGGGACGAGGTTGGCGACCGAGACGGCCAGCAACGTGATCCGCGGCTCCTGGGGGTGGTCGTGCAGGGCCCCGAGGGCAAGGTCGGTGGCGAGCTCGGACAGGGTCAGCGTGCAGGACACCGCCTGGGCGAGGGTGAGGGAGCGGGTGACGGCGCGCATGTCGGCAAAGCGCACCCTGACCGCCACGGTGCGCCCCGCCCGTCCGGCGGCCCGCATGCGGCCGGCCACGCGGTCAGCCAGATAGCCGAGCGTGGTGCGGACGAGATCGGGCGTGGGGACGGCGCGGCCCAACGCGGCCTGCGCACCGACGGAACGCGCCGGGCGCGCCCTCGCGACGGGGCGGACGTCGACGTTGCTCGCCAGGGCACCGAGCTTGCTCCCCGCCGCCGCCCCGACCATGCGCCCGAGCGACGCGCCGGGGGTGGCGGCGAGCTGGCCGATGGTGTGGATGCCGGCGTCGGCCAGGCGGGCCCGGGTGGCAGGGCCGACGCCCCACACGAGCTCCACCGGCAGGTGCTCGAGAAAAGCCTCCTCGCCGTCGGCGGGCACCACCACCAACCCGTCGGGCTTGGCCACCTGGGACGCCACCTTGGCCAGATGCTTCGTCCGCGCCACGCCGACGGAGATGGCCAATCCCACCTCGGTGCGGACCCGGTGGCGGATGGCGGCGGCGATGTCGGCGGGAGACCCGAACAGCCGGCGCGCCCCGGCCACGTCGAGGAAGGCCTCGTCGATGGAGACGCGCTCGACGGCGGGGGTGAAGGACCCGAGGACCTTGACGACACGGTCACCCAGCTCCTGGTACTGACGGAAGTGGCCGGCCACGAAGGTGAGCCCCGGGCACAGGCGCTTGGCCCTGGTCCCCGACATGCCCGATGACACCCCGTAGGCGCGTGCCTCGTACGAGGCGGCCAGGACCACCCCTTCCCCCACGGCGATGGGCCGGTGGCGCAGGGAGGGGTCGAGGAGCTGCTCGACCGAGGCGTAGAAGGCGTCGAGGTCGGCGTGGAGGATGGTGGCGGCTCGGCCCGGCGCCATGGGAGCGACCGTAGTCGAACAGGTGTTCGATATCCACCGGGGCGGGACGACCCCCGCCCGGCGCTATGGGGGCGGGCGCAGCGTCACTGGTCGGGGGGCCGCTGGTAGGGATTGCTCCAGGTCGACCCGTCCCACCACCGCACCGTTCTCGGATCGGACGGGTCGGCGTACCACCCGGCCGGGGCGTACACCGCCGCCGGGGCAGCAGGCGCCGCCCGGGCGATGCGCCGCACCACCCACGGGGTGCCGAACAGCACGAGCAGGGCGCCGGCGAGGATGCCCCCGGACACCGCCATGCGGGAATCGGTGGCCGACTGGCACTGCGACACGAACGCCTGCCACTGCGAGCGGCCCCCTGACGCGGCGGACGGCTCTGGTCCCGCCCCGATCGAGCCGGGGTTGAAGAAGGCGGTGACGGCGGACTCCGACCCTGTCCCCGGGCCGCACGTCCCCCCGGCGGCGGGGACGGGGAGGCGGACGACGGCCACGGTGACGGCCACGAACACGAGCAGAACACCGAGGAAGATGCAGACGATCCGGACCGCGCCGACCAGCGTCACGAGGCGGATCGTAGATGGCACCGGGCGCTGCCGGCCGTCGGCTCAGCGCTCGGAGGGGAGGCGGGCCGAGTAGATCGAGTACCCGTCGATGTGCCGTGCCACCGCGGTGGCGCCGGCGGTGGCGGCGATCATGGGAACCATCAACGAGAACCCGCTGTGGGTGAGCTCGAGCACGAGGGCGAGGCCGGCCAAGGGAGCCTGCATGGAGGCGCCGATCATGGCGGCGGCGCCGATCATGGCGAAGGCGCCCACGGGCGAGCCCGCCCACAGGTGCGACCACACGATGCCGAGGAAGCCGCCCAGCACCGCACCCGTGCTGAGGGTGGGCGTGAAGAGTCCGCCAGTGGCGCCGCTCTGCAGGCACAGGGCGGTGACGAGCGGCTTGAGCGCGAAGAGCGCGAACAGCAACAGGACCGAGCCCTGTCCCACGAACACGTCGTGGGCCATGTCCTTGCCGTTGCCGAACAGCTGGGGATAGGCGAACCCGATGAGCCCGAGCACGGTGAACGCCACCACGGGGGCCACGAGGGCGGGCGTGCCCGAGACCCGGTGGTGCGACACCCACCCCATGAGGCGGATGTAGCCGGCGGCGACGACGCCGATGACCGGCCCGGCGACGAGGGAGAACGCCATGATCGATCCCGAGAAGCGGTAGGCGGGGATGTTGAGGTAGGTGGCGTGGGTGGGCAGGTACACCCACGCCGTGGCGGTGGCGACGAAGGAGCAGACGACGGCGGGCAGGACCGCGGGCAGGGCCATGGTGCCGAGGAGGACCTCGATGGTGAAGAACGACCCGCCGAGGGGGACGTTGTACACCGCCGCCAGGCCCGCCCCGGCGCCGCAGGCCACGAGCAGGTGGCGCTGGCCGTCGGTGAGGTCGAACCAGCTCGACACGGCGCTCGCCGATGCGCCCCCCATGACCTTGGGTGCCTGCTCCCTGCCCATGGACGCGCCCATGCCGATGACCAGCTCCGAGATGAGGCTTGTCCCGAGACACCGGCGGAACGAAAGGCGGGTGTGCCCCGTCCAGATGGCGTCGTCGACCTCGGCCCGCTCACCTTTCGTGTACCGGCGCAGCAGGTACCAGGCCACACCGCCGACGACGCCGGCGATGACGAGGGAGGTGATGCGTCGGGCATCGCCCACGTGCTCGACCGCCTGCTCGAGTCCACCGCTGTGGTAGTCGAAGGCGAAGTGCTGCACCGAGAAGAGGATCAGCATGAGCAGGGCGCCGAAGAGCCCGGTGGCGACGCCGGTGAGCACCACGGCCAGCCAGAAGCGCGCCGTCAGGGGTGCGTCGCCGTCACCGGTGGCGTTGGGCTGCTCGGTGGCGCCGCGCCCCGAGGGCAGCCGCTGCTTGAGCAGCGGCGCCGGCTCCCTGACGCGCACGTTGGCCACGGGACGGGCCCGGCGACGGGCGGTGAACGATCGTCCGAGCTTCACGTGCGCTCCGGCGGGGAGGGGAGATCTACCACGATATTTCTAGTGTCTGGCCGCTTCCCGGGTCGTGCCCGTCGGGCCGCCTCCGGGGTCTGACCGATGGCCAGGGGAGCACCGGGGCCGGCCCACCGGGCCCTGGCGATGGGCGCTCCGGCGCCCCTGGGCGGGTCGGACTCGGGCAAGAATGTGGCGATGGACCGCCAGAGCCTGACCGGGCGCCTGACCACCCCGGGAGCCCTGCGCGTCCCGGAGATCACCGTCTATTTCTGGGTGATCAAGGCGCTCTCCACAGCCATGGGGGAGGGGACGTCGGACTACGCCGTGCATCGCTTGCACCCCGCGCCCGCCGTCGCCATCGGTTTCGTCGGCTTCGCGGTGGCGCTGGCCCTGCAGCTGTCGATGCGCCGCTACGTGGCGTGGACCTACTGGCTGGCGGTCGTGGGTGTCGGGGTGTTCGGCACCATGGCCGCCGACGTCCTGCATGTCGGGTTCGGTGTGCCCTATCCGGTGTCGAGCCTCCTCTACGCCGTGGTGCTCGTGGTGGTGTTCGCCGCCTGGCAGAAGACCGAGCGGACCCTTTCCATCCACAGCATCGACACCACACGCCGTGAGCTGTTCTACTGGGCCGCCGTCGTCGCCACGTTCGCCATGGGGACCGCCCTCGGAGACCTGACGGCCACGACGCTGCACCTCGGCTACTTCTCCTCGGCGCTTCTCTTCGCCGGGATCATCGCCATCCCCGCCTTCGGGTTCCGGTTCCTCGGCTGGAACCCGATCTTCTCGTTCTGGTTCGCCTACGTGGCGACGCGGCCGCTCGGGGCGTCGTTCGCCGACTGGATGGGAAAGCCACGCGGCGTCGGTGGCCTGGCCTGGGGCGACGGCACGGTGGCGCTGGCGCTCACGGTGGTCATCGTGGCGCTGGTGGCATTTCTGGCCGTCACCCGCCGCGACGTGCAGGCGGCGCCGGGATCGTCGGTTCCTCGACGCACGTCGCCTGGTCTGCGAGCGTCACCCGAGGCCGCCGAGTGAGCTCGGCGCCGGTCATGGGTGGGGACGGGCCTGTGCGAGCGCGTCGGGGTTCACGACGTTGACGGGCGAGCCGGCGTCGTAGGCGTTGATCTGGTCGAAGATGTCGGAGAACTGGATCTCCCACTCGTCTCGTGTGACGTAGCCGATGTGGGGGGTGCAGATGACGTTGTCCAACTGGAGCAGGGGATCCTCCACGTCGAGGAGCGGCTCGCGCTCGAAGACGTCGACTGCGGCCAGGCCCGGCCGCCCGGCGCGCAGCGCCTGCACCAGGGCGCCCTCCTCGATGAGGCCGGCGCGGCTCGTGTTCACGAGCAGGGCGGTGGGCTGCATGCGGGCCAGATCGTCGGCGGTGACCACGCCTCGGGTGGCGTCCACCAGGCGGAGGTGCAGCGACACGATGTCGCAGCTCTCGAAGAACTCGGCCCGATTGCGGGCGGTGCCGTGCCCGTCACGGTGGGCACGGGCGAGGGAGTCCGGTCTGCCCCACACCACGACGTCCATGCCGAAGGCCACGCCGTAGCCCGCCACCACCCTGCCGATACGCCCGTACCCGAAGATACCCAGGGTCTTGCCGCCAGGGTCCGACCGGCCTTCGTCTGCCACGGCCCGAACGAAGCGCCTCCACCTGCTCGGGATGTGCCGCATCGGCGGCGAGGACGAGCGCCCAGGTCAATTCGGCGGCGGCGTACGACGGGGACGCTTCGTGCAAGTCGGACGAGACGATGATGCCCAGTCGGGTGCAGGTGTCGATGTCGATGTGGGGATAGACGCTGCGCTGGCTGATCAGCCGAAGCTCGGGCAGATGCTCGAGCAGCGCCGTGCGGATGGCGGTGCGTTCGCGGATGAGCACGAGCGCCTCGGTGTCGTGGAGGCGTTGGGCCAGGACGGCCGGGTCCTGGACGTGGTCGGTGAACACCGTCACGTCGTGGCGGGCGAGCTTGTCGAAGCAGTCCAAGGTCCGGACGGTGTCGAAATAGTCGTCCAGGATCGCCACCCGCATGCCGGCCTCCGTCGCGGCGTGACGGCACATCGTGCTGCCGCCGCCCTGAGGCGGAGGATACCGGTCCTACGACGACGCGTGGCCGGATGGACACCGGTGTTCTGGCGTCATCGTCGGGAAACATTCCCGTAACGCGGCACACGGGGTTTGGCGCCGCCCGCCAATGGGCAAGGTGCCGCCGCCGCGTCGGCGCCGTACGACGATGCAGGCGTCGTTGCGACGCGTGGGGGTTGATTGCGACGGCGTGGGGAGCGTCGGCAGCCGTCAGCGGTGCCGGGAAGACAGGCCGACGGCCCGGACGAACCGGTTGATCTGGCGGTTGCCCTGTCGGTAAATCGCCCTGCGGACCTGGCGTTCGGCCGCGCCTTCGACGCCACCTACAGGCCTCCGCGGCGATACCCGTGTTCGACCGCCTCGATGTTGCCGAGGTCCCGGGCCAGCCGGTAGAGCGTCGAGCGCGTGGTGCTCACCGGGCGATCTCCTTCGCTGCCCGATCGGAGAGGATGACCCGTTGCACGATGGCGCGGAGCGCCTCAGGGCTCTCGGCTTCGACTCCATGGCCTCGAGGTCGGTGTCCGCAACGGCGACACATCCCATGCCCTGGTCGTCGTGCCCTGCCCGCCATGCCAGCCACTCCTCGCCCTGCGGATCGAGGCCGTCCTCGTCGACCACGTTGATCAGGGCGACGAGCTCGATCTCCCCGTTGTCGTCGACGTCGTACTCGATGCACAGCATGGCTCAAGAGCACTTCCCCGTCCTTACGTCCCGCCCGGCGGGTGCGCCCGCCCCAGTTGCCGCACCCCGCTCAGTCGGGCGGGCCCGCGATCAAGGTCACCGCTGCCTGGTGCTTGGCACCCGAGGCGTCCACCCAGCCGACCGTGACGCTGTCGCCCGGCTTGTGGCTGACCGGCGCGTCGGCTCAGGCTCGCGGCCGAGGACACCGTCGGTGCGAAGCACCGACACGATGGTGTCGCCCCGGGCGATCCCCGCCGCCTGCGCCGGGCTCCCCGGCTCCACGAGCTGCACCGATGCACCCGCCGGTGACGAACCGTCACTCGACCTCGACGCCGAGCAGGGCGTCGTGACCCGATCTGCAGCCGAGGCGCTCGCCTGCCCCGCCTTGATCTGGTCGGCGATGCTCGAGGGCGTTGTTGATCCCGATGGCATAGCCCTCTCCGGTGCTGCCCGTCGGAGGCCACCGAAGCCGCTGCCGTTCACCGCAGCGGCGGTGTCCATGCCGATGACGTGCCCGTTCTTGTCGACGAGCGGCCCTCCGGAGTCGCCCGGCTCGATGTTGGCGTCGATCTGGACGAGGCCGTGGAGCGTCTCGGGCAGCAGGCCGTCCCCGCTGGCGGTGATGGTCTGGCCCAGGGCCGTGATCAGCCGCCGCCCGTACTCGGCGTCCCACCCACGCCGCCGGCGTTGCCGATGCCGATCACGGTGGCGCCGACGGAGAGGTCGGACGAGTTGCCGGTGGTGACGGTCTTCAGCCCCGATGCGTCTTCAGTTGCACCGACGCCGACGTCGTCGTTGATCGAATAGCCGAGAACGGTGCCGCTGTAGGTGTGTCCCTGGCCGTCGATCTGGACGTCGATGGTGGAGGCGTTCTCCAGCGGCGTGGTTGTTGGTGAGGACGAGGCCCGTCGAGGTGAGGACCATGCCCGTGCCCGCCGCCCCGCCCCCTCGGCCAGGGTCGTGTCGATGTCCACGACGGCGGGGTCGAACCTTGGCGGCGATGGCCGACACGCTCACACCGGGCGGGGTCGTTCCCAGCTCACCCACCCGCAGGGAGATGGTGGGGAACAGGCCCGACCCCGCCGACTGGTTGCTCGGGGTGTTGGTGTTGAGCGCGGTACTTGACGCCGGCGCCCGCCGCGGCGGCGATCAGGACAAGGCGATGATGGCCACGACGACGGGGAACGGACCGACCTTGCGAGGCGCGGTCGGTGCGTAGGGGTGCGGCGTCGGTCCGTACCAGCCAACCCCGGGGTAGGGGTAGGGCGCCACAGCGGGGGGATACGGGGGACCGCCGTACGCAGCGCCGGGAGCACCGAAGGGGGGAGCGCCGTAGGGAGGAGCACCAAAGGGGGAGTGCCGTAGGGGGGGACCGCCGCATGCGCCGGGTCGGGCGCGCCGGCACCGAACCAGGGTGGCGCGTCGGGCGGTGGGGCACCGCCGGGGGGCGGCACGGCACCGCCGGGGGCGGGAAAGGCCGGCGATTGGGGATGGGTTCGGGGGCGGGAGCCGGGCCGCCGAAGGCGGGCGGGGGGAGCGCACCGCCGAGGGCGGGCGGGGGAGCCGGGTCACCGCCGAGGGGACCCGGCTCAGGGGCCTGTGGGGTGGCGGCCACGGGGCCGCCCGCCGAGACGGCTCGTCCGGGCTGATCGTCGAGGTTCCGGCCCGGTTCCGCCACCGGCGCCGGATCGGCACCGTGGTCGTCTTGTGCCTGGTCGTCACCCGTTTGGTCGCTCACCTGCTCCTGCTTCCGAGTCGTTCGGCGCCGCCGGTCACCGGTGGCGTTCCGGTGCCAGTACAGCACTCTGACCTGTCAACCTGTGACACATCTTGGAACACGCCGGCACCGGTACGGGCGTCGGCCGGCACGGCGGTCGACCATCGAGACCGCCCGTGTGGGCCCCCCCTTGTCGTCGCCGAGCAGACCTGCCGGGTCGCCGAGCAGGTACTCGATGAACGGCGTCGTGTCTCCTACGATCGCCAGGAGTGCTGTGCCGTCGCCGCCTCGTCCCGGAGTGGCGGACCGCCGTTGTGGGCGTGTTGCGTCCGGGTTTGCGCGTCTGGGTCGTCGTCTCGGTGTGCGTCGTGGTGGGAATCACCGCTCCCGGGGGCGCCGCCACCCGTCTACGGCACACGCCGGCGCTGTCCCCGACGGCCTTCGTCGGGTTCTCGGGCACCGGAGTGGCCTCCTACGGCGACGCCCAGCCCCTGGCGGGGTTCTCGGGCATCAGCCTGCCGCCCCGGCTGTGGCCATGGCACCGACGCCCAGCGGCAAGGGGTACTGGGTGGCGGCCGCCGACGGCGGGGTGTTCGCATTCGGCGACGCCACCTTCGACGGGTCCATGGGGACGAGCACGCTCTATGCGCCGGTGGTGGGCATGGCGGCCACACCGAGCGGGCACGGGTACTGGCTCGTGGCCGCCGACGGCGGGGTGTTCGCCTTCGGTGACGCCGCCTTCGACGGGTCCATGGGAGCGGTGCGGCTGTCGCAGCCGGTGGTGGGCATGGCGGCCACCCCGAGCGGGCACGGGTACTGGCTCGTGGCCGCCGACGGCGGGGTGTTCGCCTTCGGTGACGCCGCCTTCGACGGGTCCATGGGAGCGGTGCGGCTGTCGCAGCCGGTGGTGGGCATGGCGGCCACCCCGAGCGGGCACGGGTACTGGCTCGTGGCCGCCGACGGCGGGGTGTTCGCCTTCGGTGACGCCGCCTTCTACGGCTCGGCCGCCTCCCAGAACCTCGGCACCTGGGTGACGGGGATCGCCCCCACGCCCGACGGCCAGGGCTACTGGCTCGTTGCCGCCACGGCGGCCGTCCTCGTCTTCGGCGACGCCGTCTCCTACGGACCGACGCCCAACACACCGCCGTTCGCGCCGACCGCCGCCATCGCCCCCACGCCCGACGGCAAGGGGTACTGGTTGCTGCAGCCCGACTCCATCGACACCACGTTCACCGATCCCGATCCACCGACGAGCACCGCCGGTCAGCAGGCGGTCCGATCGCGGCGAGCCAGATCGGCCCGGATCCCGACACCGCTGACGGGCCGTACTGCAATCCCTACGGCCCCTGCGAGCAGTGGTGCGCGCTCTTCGCCACATGGGTGTGGAGCCAGGCCGGCATCTCCATTCCCCGCTACCCCTTCGTCGGGGACGTCTACGGATGGGGGGCGGCCGTGGCCTCGACCGCTCCCCCACGTCGACGCCGAGCCCCGGTGACGCAGTGCTCTACGGCACCGGACCACGCAATGCCACCACCTCGCCGCACATGGCGATCGTCGCCGAGGTGTGGCCCGACGGCGCCATCACCACGATCGACGGGGACTCGGGCCCCGAGCCGGCGGGGAAGTACGCCGTGACGCTCAACGGGCCCTTCTTGCCGGCTGACTCCGAGAGCTACAACGGCATGCCCGTCTACGCCTTCGTGCAGCCCTGATCCCCTCGTGCTCAGGAGGAGCCCGCCATCCCGTGCCCGTCGGGGACGGCCGGTATGACGCCGGTCAGTGTGACGCGGTGCCCGACACCCTCTCCATGGCGTCGTCCACGAGGCTGACGGTGGCGTCCTTCACCTTCCTGGTGGCGTCGGGCACCCTTTCCTTGGCGCCGTCCACGAGGCTGGCGGCCGAACGACCGGCGCGCGCCGCCATATCCATGACGGCACCACCTGCCATTCCCGTGAGTGCCCCCACCACCAGGCCCTTCCAGGTATTCCTCATGACAGCTCCTGCACGGGTGGGCTCACCGCAACCCCTGTGGTCATGGTGGCCGCATGACCATCCGGTCACGTCCCCGTAGGCTCATTCCTTCCCTGCGCCGGCACAACGCAAACGCAATGCGTGGCGCGTGGAACGACGTCGTGTCATCTCACGACACCGCTCCGCCGTGGCGCGTGCGACGTGACGTGACGTGACGCGCCCCGCCACGTGCGACGCCGTGACGCACGATGTGACAGGGACGTGACGCGAAACGGACGTGACGCGACACGGACGCGAACACGGCCCTCGTCGACACAGCTGACACGTCGCGTCGGCAGTGACGCCGCATGGGGCTCGACCGGCGCGGGAAGAGATCAATTCCGTCGCGTACAATGGATCGAGGTGATCCGAAGATGAGTGCGAGCGAGCAGAACGCTGCGAGCGGGCGCTCCGCCAGGACGCCGACATCGCCGGCAGGTCGTGGACAGGCGGCCGGGCCGGGCCCCAGACGGCGCCCGCGGGGTCAGCGACCGCCAGGACCCGGACGCCCGGGTGTGGGTCGCCGCCGGGGGGGCGCACAGTCCGGTCCCGAGGCGCTCACCGCCCTCCGCCCCACCGGTGTGGTCGTGTTCACCGAGATCGAGGGTGTGGTGATGAGCGAAGGCACCGGTTCGGCAACCGCTCGCGGGTCCGAGGACGGCGCCACCGGGCGTGCGCACAGTGCCCCGGGCTGGAAGCGCCGGTTGTTGGCCGCCGCCACCTGGCTGCTCGGCCGCTGAGCCCGAACGGAGCGCTCAGCGACAGGGTTTCCAGGGCTTGGCCCGCAGGGCCACCGCCTTCAGGATGGCGTCGCGCCCCGCCGCGTCAGCCGCGGACAGACCCGACGGGCGGGCACGTGGTACTCCAACTCGACCACCGCCTTGCCTGCCGCTCTCCACGCGTCGTACGCGGCGCATTCTTTGTATTGCGCGCACTGCTCGTTGATGGCGAAGTCGAAGACGTTCTGCAGCTGCCCGAGCTGGTCGAGGTCGTTCTTCAGTCCCACCGACAGCCCGTGGGAATGGGCGATGCCGGCCAGATCGGTGTCGAAGGTGAGCTGTTGCGCCGCCGTCAGGGGGAACCCGGTGTCGTTCTCGTAGCCGTCCACGTTGTCGAAGTCCACGGCGTCGAACCCTGCTTGGGCGCACTTGGCCACCCGGGCCGACAGGATGGGAAGAAGCACGCTCGTGGCCCGGATGTCGACCCAGCGCTCGCCGGGCCACCCGTTCGACGCACCCAACACCGTCGACGGGTACGTTCCGGCGTCCGGCCGCCAGTTCTCCCACGTGCCCGCGTCCACGTAGCACACGGCGTGTGCGCCGGTGGCGTGGATGGCGGTCACGGCGGCCGAGTTGAGCGTCACCCCGTTGCCGGCATACAGGTCGACGTCGTAGACCTGGGGCCGGATACAGGACCCCCCACTCACCGGGACCACGCACAGGTTGGTCTTCACGGTCCCCTGGAGCTGGTACTGCCACACGAGGCCGGGCCGCGCGATCCACGGCCCGCTCGCGCTCGCCGATGCGCTCAACCCGAACACGGTGGCGGCGACCGTCACGGCGGCCGTCACGAGGACCCGCACCCTCCCCACGCCGCCAGCCTACGCCCCGTCTCCGCATGTCGCCGCGGCCGGCGGCGGGCGTGGCCGCGGATCGGCGCGGGGAGGGTTCTCCCGCGGGCGCCCGCCACCACCTGAGGCCGCCGAGCGCGGTGCCCGTCGTCAGGACGCGGGCGGCGTGGGAGGATCTGCGTCACCGGTCCGTACTGATCGCAGGCGACGGGAGGGTAGGTGGGCGTCCTCGGCTTGGTGGTGGGCACGCTGATCGTCGTGGTCACCACCATGGACGTCCTGTTGACCCTGGTCCTGCCGCGTCGCCCCGCCGGGTTCGGGCGGTTGTCGCTCCTCGTGAACCGAGTGGTCCGGGGTGCCTTCATCGCCCTGTCGCGTCTGGCCAAGAGCTATGAAGCCAAGGACGCCGTTGCTGGCCCCCACCGGGCCCATGGCGCTCCTGGCCCTGCTCGGGGTGTGGCTCGGTCTGTTCGTGACGGGCTACGCGCTCATGGTCGAGCACGTTGCGGGGAGCTTCTCCAATGCCTTCGTGCAGGCGGCGGTGTCGCTCTTCAGCGTGGGAACCGAGCATGCCGGGGGTCGGCCCGACCAGGTGGTCGACGTGGCGGCCGGGGCCACGTGGGCGGTGGTGGTGGCGTTGCAGATCGCCTACCTCCCGGCGCTCTACGACGCCTTCACGCGGCGCGAGGGGCTCGTGGCCATGCTGGAGAGCCGCGCCGGGCTGCCGGCGTGGGGGCCCGAACTGCTCGCCCGGCATCAGCTGGTGGGGATCATCGACACCCTGCCGGGGTTCTACGCCGAGTGGGAGCGATGGGCCGCCGATCTGGCCGAGAGTCACACCACGTATCCGGTCCTTTTGCTGTTCCGTTCGCCGGAGCCGTGGTACTCGTGGCTCGTCGGCTTGCTGGCCGTGCTCGACGGGGCTGCCATGCATCTCGCCCTGGCCCCCGACGGGGCGTCGTCGCAGGCCCGTCTGTGCTTGCGCATGGGGTTCACCGCCCTGAACCGCATCGCCAACGCACTCGGATGGCAGACCGATCCCGACCCCAACCCCGAGGGGCCGATCGAGCTGACCTACGAGGAGTTCGACAAGGCGGTGCAGATGCTGGAGGGGGTCGGCTTCCCCATGGAGCGCACGGCCGAGGAGGCGTGGCCCGACTTCCGCGGCTGGCGCGTCAACTACGAGACCAACGCCTACCGGCTGGCCGACCGGGTCATCGCCCCCCCGGCTCCGTGGTCGGGGCGCCGCAGCCATCTCCGCTCGGGTCCGGTCGAGCCCCGGCGCCCGCCGCAACGGCGTCCCGACGAGTCCTCCTTCGATCCCCACCGGCGGGTGGCCACGCTGGCGGCGCGGGTGCGCCAGAGCGGTGGGCCGGGTGTGGGTCGGGGCCGCCGCGGTGGCGCCGCCGCCGGGGGCGGCGGCGACGGGGCCTCCGCCCCGGAGGGCGGGCCGCCGACGCCCTGACCTGGTGTGTCCCACGTGGAGGGGTTGTGCGGGTCCGCACCGCGTGGATTGCGGGGGGAAACGGATGTGGCCGGGGGCCGCGGTCCGTACCCTGGAAGAACGGCTGGGGCGCCATTCCGGCGAGCGCCGGTCAGGAGATTGCCCCCCCAGCAGTGGCGCTGGTCGGCGCCCCAGCCGGTTGTCGCTCCTGGCGTCGTTCCCGTGACGTCCGGGCTCACGCGCCCCGGGGGGCACCCTCGAGCAGCACGGTGGCGCCCACCGCCCCCGACAGGTCGCCCAATTGGGTGGGCAGGACCACCGGAGGGAACTCGGGAACCCGCAGGTTCTTGGCCATGGCCTGCTCCACCTTGCGCACGAAGGGCTCGCCCAGCCGGTCACCGAGGCCGCCACCCACGATGATGGCCTCGAGCTCGAGGAGGTTCTGGGCGTTCGCCAGCGCCACCCCCAGGGCGTCCACGGCCTCGTCCATGAGCTCGACGGTGAGGCGGTCCCCCGCCTCGAGCGCGTCGGCGATCACCGAGCTCGTGACGCGGTCGCGTCCTTTGCGCTCCATGATCTCGAAGAGCTTGGTCTTCTGGCCCTTGGTGACACGGCCCCGTGCCGTCTGCTCGATGGACATGCGACCGGCATAGGCCTCGAGACACCCGAGTCGGTTGCAGCCGCAGCGACGGCCACCAGGTTTGACCGTGGTGTGCCCGATCTCGCCGGCATTGCCCCGGCCGTGGCGCAGCACGCCGTCGAGGATGAGGCCGCCTCCGACACCGGTGCCCACGAACACGCCAAGCAGGTTCCGGTACGGACGGCCCGCGCCGCGGTGGTACTCACCGATGACCGCCATCCTGACGTCGTTGTCCACGGTCACGGGGGTGCCTGCGAACGCGGCGCTCACCGCCGGACCGAGCGGCACGTCCTGCATGAACCCCGGCACGTTGGCGGCCTTCGACACGTGGCCCGTGCTCCTGTCGACCGAGCCCGGGGTGCCGATCCCGATGGCGCGCACCTCCGTCAGATCGCGGCCCGCGCTTTCGACGGCCGCGACCACGCTCGCCACGATCTCGGCGATCACGTCGGCCGCGCCCGTCTTCGGCGTCTGGTGGCGCGACTGGCCCACGACCGCGCCTTTCGACACCGCCACAGCCTGGATCTTGGTGCCGCCGAGGTCGACGCCCGCAGTCACCTGCGCCATCGTTGCCCCCTCCCGCGTCGTGGGTGTGCGAGCTCGGAATCACGGTAGCTCCGTGGTCGTCGCGTTCCGGTCATGGGGCGTGGTCAGGGGTCGTGCCCTCCGAGTGGCGGATGTCGGAGATCGTCCCGCATCGCCGACGGCCCGCGGTGGCGGGTCGATCGGCGAGGAGCGTGCCGTATCGCCTTGCTCTGTGTCGTGGTCGTCGTCGACCTCGGCGCACGGGGCGGCCCTGCGTTCGACCACGACCAGCATCACGCTGCCGACAGCCGCGACAGCCCAGCACGTGATGGCCCGGTAGACGACAGTGGCCGCCAGCGCGTCGCCGGCGGGTGATCCCACGAGCGCGAACGCCCCCACCATGCCGCCCTCGACGAAGCCGATCCCGCCGGGCACAGGTGCCAGGCTTCCCGCCACCTGGGCCACGGCGTAGGCGAAGAGCACCGCGTGCCAGGGAATGGGCCTGCCCAGCACCTCGAACGACGCCATCAGGCAGAAGACGTCCATCGACCAATTGGCGAGGCTGAGCCCCAGCACCTGCGCACCGGTCGGGATCGTCACCCGGTACTGCACGACATCGGCGGCACGGGCGGTGAGCGCCCGGACCCAGCGCGCCCACTTCCGCCCGGCGCGCCGATCCAACCACGCGTCGACGGCGGAGGCGCGGTGCACGATCACCACGATCGACGCGGCGAGACCGAATCCGAGCGCCCCGCATCCCAACGCCTGCCACCACGACAGCAACCCGGCGACACCGGCCCCGGCCACCAGGAGCGCGATGATCGAGACGATGGCGGCGAACCCTCCCGCCAGCACGACCCACACCGCCAAGGGCATGGGGATGCAGCGGCGGCGGTACTGCCCCACCAACCATCCGCTGGCTGGTGCGGTCCCACCGGGCACCAGGTTGGTGATACCCGTGGCGGCGACGGCGAGGCCCACCATCGTGCGTCGGGTCAGCCTGGTACCACCGGCGCGCAACAACCGTCTCTGCACCAGCGCGTAACACAGGAACGAGGCCATCTCGGCGCCGATGGCCAGTGCCAGCCACGGCAGGCGTCGCACGCTGAAGTGGTCGAAGGCTGTGAGGAAGTCGTGCGTGGCGCTGTGTGCTCGCAAGAAGCCGAACACCACGACCGCCAGCAGGAGCACGCCGAACGTGATCCTGGGCAGGAGCCCGAATCGCCGCCTCGAGCGCCGCCCCCGCAGATCCGCAGGACCAGCCGGCGTCGGATCGGGCTCTAGCGCCATCCCCTGTTGCGTGCCGTGCATCATCGATGACGGCCCTCCCCTTGCCCCGTCGCACAGGCTACCCCGCTGCGAAAGAGGGCAAACCGCGCTGCGTCTGCTTGACTCGGGCCCCGTGGAGATGCTCGAAGTGCCCGTCGACGTCGGCACCGGCGCACCCGTCGTCGTGTTCCACGGCTTCGCCATGCGCCCCGGCACCTACCGCGGCCTGGCTGACGCACTGTCGACGCGTTGTCGCGTGCTCATCCCCGACCTCTTCGCCGTCCGGGGCCGGTGGAGCTACGACCGCATCCTGCAAGGGGTCACCGCTGCCCTCGACCACCGGGGCATCGAGCAGATGTCGATGTTGGCGCACTCCTTCGGTGGTGCAGTCCAGTTGGGGTTGGCGTCGTTGTTCCCGGAGCGGACGGTGGAGCTGGTGTTCTCCGACACGCTCGCGGTCTCGCGCGAATGGCGCCTGGCCGACGAGTCCCTGCGCCACCCTTTCCGGCTGCTGCGACTGGCGACACCCACCGCCGTCGGCGCTTTCGTCCGCTCCTGGGTCGAGCACCCGATGCAGCTCGTCGACGCGGCATTGTGGGCCTTCACCAGTGCCCGCGACCGGGGCGTCCATGCCGTGGGCGACGCCGGGCTGCCGGCCCACGTCCTGTGGGCCAACCGCGACTCGGTGTTGTCACGTAGCGATGGCGAGGCGTTCGCCCGCGCCCTCGGCGCGAGCTTCACGGTGGCGTCCGGATCGGGGCGCAGGCCGATCGATCACGACTGGATGTTCCAGCAGCCCGCGCTGTTCATGGCGCATCTCGAGGCGCTGGGCTTGCGCGCCTTCAACTCCTGAGCGCGGCGCGCACCATGGTGCGACGGCGTGGTGCACCCGTGCAGGGGGCCGGGGCGTCGGACCCCCGCACGGGGCACACCGGGTGGGGCTCCGGGGGACCGGAGCACCGCGAACGGCGGCGAGACCGACGGGGCGCCGCCATGGGCGCCCGGCGCTCCTCGAGGGCGGGCGTCACGACTCGTGGTCAGGGGGATGTGCGGCACGGGCACCTTCGACGGCAGTCGGGCACGACGACGCGCCGGTTACGGGCGGGAGGGGCCCGATGTTCACGGCCGACGGGCGATCCCGGTTCTGCCCCGGGCCGGCGCCCCGACCGGGTCGGCCCCGAACCGGGTCGGAGGCGGCGGGCACGAGTGGGCCGGGAACGATGGCCTGGGGGCCCGGGCCGGTGAGCGTCAGGACCAGCCCGTGAGCGTCAGGACCGGCCCGTGAAGGTCAGAACCAGGTCGTGCACCACGGGGTGACCGGAGACCGGAACATGGCGTCGGCCAGGAGCACGGTCCCGGCCCGATGCTCGTCGATACGTCCCGCCTCGGCCAGGACGAGAGCCGAGATGCCCCCCACGTACAGCGAGCCCAGGGTGTCGACGGGCATGGTCAGGTCGGCGGATCGGCTCGTGGGGGTGCAGGTGGCACCGTCTGGGCCCCCCTCGAGCGCCACACGTCCGGCGGCGAGACCGAGGGGGTCGACGATCTCCACGACGAGCGCTCCCGCCACCGGGTAGCGCCGGCCCGCCAATGCCGAGGCGGCGTCGAGGACCCGCACCCACACGAAGTCGAACGAACCGGTGCGCCGCAGTGCCCGGCCGTCCTCGAGGAGCCAGGCCAGGGGCTCCTCGGCGCAGCGGTCTCCGGCATGGACCGCCGTCACGAGGTCCACCTCGCAGCAGTGTCGCCACAGACTTTCGTAGGCGGCGGGCGTGGTGGCGATGAGCTCGTCGACCGTGAGCTCGCCCGCCTTGCGCATGTGCTCCCAGCGGTTGGCGGCGGTGTAGCTCACGTACCCCTCGGGCTCGCCCCGGTCGGAGCGGTAGAGGGCGTGGTAGCCCACGAACGGCTTGTCGCCGGGCACGACGACCTGATGGAACGTCCGGTCCCACCAACGGTCGGCCCGATCGATGGATCCCGGGCGCGCTGCCCGGAAGCGCTCGTAGACACCGGGCGCCACGGCGCGCATGACGTCGCTGTCGACGAGCTCGACCTCACCCACGGGCGGCCTGCGGAATCGCGTCGTGGCCACGTCGAGGCTGTAGGCCGCCCCCTCGATGGCCGCCCCGTACCCGAAGCGCCCGTAGATGGGGTACTCCGAGGCGATGAGGATGCTCACCGGTTCCCCCCGGGCCGCGTCGGCACGCAGGCTGGGCACGATCATGTCGGTGAGCAGCCCCCGGCGGCGGTGGGTGGGGGAGACGGTCACGTTGGTGAGCGCCGACGCCCTCACCTGGGCCGGGCCAGGCACGGTCAAGGTGGTGGGGAACGAGCGCAGCGTCCCCACCACACGCCCGCCGTCGTAGGCGCCCCACGTCCGATCGAGGTCGACCTCCTCGGCGTAGTACTCGGCATATCCCTCGGCGACGGGGAAGAGGAAGCCGACCCCCATGGCCGCCACCCACGCCCCCATGTCGGGGGCGTCGGCCAGGCGCACGCGGACGCTCATGGCGTCCTCGCGCGCATCGCGCCCGTCCGCTCCCGGGCTCCCTCCACGCCGGGCCGGCGCGGGGGCCGTCACCCGCTGTTGGCGCCCGAGGCCAGGCGCGCCGCCTGGCGGTGCATCCACTGCCACCTGCCGGCGGCGACGTCGTCGAGCTCGGGCGGCTCGAGGAGGTAGCGCCGGGCCCGGACGGCGGCGTTGCGGAAGACCCGGAGGTCCGGTGACTTGAAGGCCCAATGGGCATACAGCTGGTTCCAGGTGCGACGCAGGTCCGCCCACGGGCGCCCCGGATGGTGGGCGACGAACAGCGCCAGGGCCAGCGACTTGCGGCTGACCGAGCGCCCCGCGCCCCCTGGCGCAGCATGGCGGAGCGCACCTTCTGCCACATGGCCGCCACCTGGGCGGCGCTCAGGGTGGGATCGAGGGCGAGCGTCACCTTGGTGGTGGCCTGCCACTCGCCGACGGTGGTGACCCCGAGCACCCGGACGGGGTGGGCGATCTCGAAGGCGGCGGCGTCGTCGGAGGGCAGGGGGCCGTTGGCGTTGCGCCGGGCGGTGGGGGTCCGCCCCGTGCGCTCCAGGTAGAAGAGGTGGGCCGCGGCGCGCGCCCGTTCCCACAGCCCGGGGTTCTCCCCCTCGCCGGAAGCCTCGAGCGTCTCGAGCTCGGCCTGGATCCGCGACACCAGATCGACGGGGGACCCGGCCGGCGCCGAGACCACCGGGGCACGCTCGGCCGCCATGGCGTCGACCTCGTGGCGCAGCTCACGGATCTCGCCGGCCAGGAAGGTGGCGGGATCGTCCTCCGCCTGGGCGTCGATCAGGACGCCGCTTCGCTCCAGGAAACCCCACTCCATGCAGCCGGTGAGGGGCCACCCCCGCCGTTCCAGCACGGCGTCGACCCCCCGGCGCAGGACGTCATGTGTCTCCATGGCCGCACATTAACGCCGGCCGGGCGATGGTGGCGGGGGCCGTCTCCGCTTCCTCCCACGGCGCCGGCGCGCCCCCTGGCGCGGCGGGACCGGCCCACGGCGCGGGCCCCCGGTTAACACAGCCGTCATCGACGGGACCCTCGCCGTTCACGTCCCTTCCGTACCGTGAGTGCCGTTCACAATTCGACGTCACGCGCCGGGATGGCGGAGGGTCCCATGCTGTCGAGCTACGAGCCGGGTCCGGGCTACGACGAGCTCCTCTCGCCCGACGGGTCCCCATGGCCCATCGCCCAGGGACTGTGGCGCCATCTCCAGCACCTCGGAGCCCAATCCCTGGTGGAGCGCCAACAGGCCGCCGACCGCGAGATCCACAGCATCGGCATGACCTTCCAGACCAACGAGGGGGACGGTGTCGTCGACCGCCCCTGGCCCTTCGACGTCATTCCCCGCGTGCTCGCCTCGTCGGAGTGGGCCCGGATCAAGGACGGCCTGGTGCAGCGTCTGCGGGCGCTCAACCTCTTCATCGACGACGTGTACCACGAGCAGCGCGCCATCCAGGCCGGCGTGCTGCCCGCCGACATCGTCATGGGGTCTCCCAACTTCCGCCCCGAGTGCATGGGGGTGGATCCCCCCGGTGGGATCTGGGCCCACGTGTGCGGGAGCGACCTGGTGCGGGGCGAGGACGGCACCTTCTACGTCCTGGAGGACAACCTCCGGGTGCCCTCGGGTGTCTCCTACGTGCTCGAGAACCGCATGGTGGCCAAGCACGTCTTCCCCGAGCTCTTCCGCTTCTACAGCATCGAGCCCGTCGACCCCTACGTCGCCCGGCTGGGAGAGCTGCTGTCGTCTCTGGCCCCGGGCCCCGACCCCACCATGGTCGTGCTCACCCCCGGGGTCCACAACAGCGCCTACTTCGAGCACGCCTTCCTCGCCCAGCAGATGGGGATCGAGCTGGTCGAAGGTCGAGATCTCGTCGTCCTCGACGACGACACGGTGTGCATGCGCACCGTGGGGGGTCTCGAACGCGTCGACGTCGTGTACCGGCGTATCGACGACATGTACCTCGATCCCCAGCTCCTGCGGCGCGACTCGCTCATCGGGGTGCCCGGACTGCTGCGCGCCTGGCGGCGCGGCCGTGTGGCGCTGGCGAGCGCCCCGGGGGCGGGAGTGGCCGACGACAAGGCCGTCTACCCCTTCGTCCCCGCCATCATCCGCTTCTTCCTGGGGGAGGAGCCCATCCTTCCCAACGTCACCACCTGGCGCTGCGGTGACCCGGCGGATTGCCGGTATGTGCTCGCCAACCTCGACGCCCTGGTGGTGAAGCCGGCCAACGCCTCGGGCGGCTACGGGGTGGTCATCGGTCCGAGCGCGGGGTCGGCCGCCCTCGCTCTGGTGGCGCAGCGCATCGAGCAGCACCCTCCCAACTGGGTGGCACAGCCCGTGATCCCGTTGTCGACCATGCCGACGCTGTGCGACGGCGCGGTGGTGTCGCGCCACGTGGACCTCCGTCCCTTCACCTTGATGGGGCCGGACGACGCCTATGTCACCGCCGGCGGCCTCACCCGGGTGGCGCGCACGGCCGGATCGCTCATCGTGAACTCGTCCCAAGGTGGCGGCAGCAAGGACACCTGGATCGTGGATGCCACTCTCGTCGACGGCGATCTCGGCGGCGAGGGGTGGGAGGAGGGGAGCGTCGCCGCGCCGGACGGCGCCGCCCCGGCGGTGGTGGGCGCGGCGCTGCACGGGGACGACGAGGCACGCAGCCAGCAGATGTGGGCGCCGACCCAGTGAGCGGGGGGCGCAGCGCAGATCGACGACGACGGGGGAAAGACAGCGGTGCCGGAGGGGACGAGCGAGACGCCGGCGGCGGCGGGCACGACGCCCGACGCGCCAGCCGGTGACGGGGGAGGAGGACAGGCGATGTTGCTGGCGAGGTTGGCAGAGGCGACCTACTGGACGGGCCGCTACCTCGAGCGGGCCGAGGACATGGCGCGCATCGTGGCGGTGCACGGCGAGACCCACATCGACCTTCCCGTGGGTGAGGACGTCGGGTGGGGTCCTCTCATCGACATCGCCGGCGAGCGCGACCTCTACGACGAGCGCTACGGGCGACCGGGTGCCGGCACTCCCGGGGCGCCGCCGCGGGCACCGTCGGCCGTGGCGGACGAGGGCCGCATCGTGGCGTTCGTCCTCACCGACCGGAGCAACCCGTCCTCCATCGCGTCGTCGATCGCCGGCGCCCGTGCCAACCTGCGCCTGGCCCGGCCGGTGGTGCCCGCGAGGTGTGGGAGCAGTGCAACCGGCTGTGGATCGCCTCGGGGGCCGACGCTTCCCAGGTCACGCGGCGTCAGGACCGCGTGCGCTGGCTGCGGCGCGTCGTCGAGGAATGCCAGCGCATGAGCGGGGTATTGATCGGTACCATGCGGCGCGACGAGGCCCTCGCCTTCTTGCAGCTCGGGCAGCAGCTCGAACGGGCCGAGCTCACGTGCCGGCTCCTCGAGGTCCGAGCCGACAGCGCCGTGCCCGGCACGGGCCGCGAGCCCTACGACGAGGTGCACCGCATGGCGCTGCTGCGCTCGCTCGCCTCCTACCAGCCGTTCCGCCGCGCCATGCCGGCGCGGCCTGACGCCGGGTCGACACTGCGCTTCCTGCTCCAGGACGACGCGTTCCCCCGCGCCGTGTCGGCGTGCCTGGGCGAGATGCGCGACCTGGTGAAGACCCTGCCCCGCAACGAAGAGGTGCTGGCGGCCTGCACCGACGCCGCCGTGGTGGTGGCGGACGCACCGGTGTCCGAGCTGAGCGCCGTGGGCCTGCGTGCCTTTCTGGGCGAGCTCGTGCCCGCCGTCGCCGCCGTGCACGACCACCTGGACGCCTGCTACTTCGCCCCCCCCGCCCGGCCGACGCGGCGCGGGCTGGGGGGGAGACAGACGCCGAGGCCCCGGAGCGCTCCGGCATCGCCGCCTCGGGGGACGGCACCCGGCGGTGGCGGGGGTCCACACCGCCGGCGGTGACGAGGGGCAGTATCGAGACCGTGCCGGCCGAGCCGGCGTGTACCACGTCACGCACCGGACGACCTACGACTACGACGCCCCGGTCGAGCAGTCCTACAACGAAGCCCACCTCCGGCCGCGCTCGGGGGAGCACCAGGTCTGCTTGATGCACGACATCACCGTGGACCCGGCGCCCACGTCGTGGTCGCAGTACCCCGATCCCTTCGGGAACACCGTGACGACGTTCGTGGTGAAGGGCGGGTTCCGTTCCATGTCGGTCACGGCCACGAGCGAGGTGGTCGTGAGCGCGCCGCCCCCGCCGCCGGCCGGACCTCCGTGGGAGTCGGTGCGGTCGCTGCTCGACATGGACCGCCAGCCCGCGGCGCGTGACGCCCGGCGGTGCCGGGCGGCGTCACGACTGGTGCCCACGTCGGGCGCGCTGGTCGCCTACGCCGAGCCGTCGTTCCTCCCCGGCCGGCCCCTGGTGGACGCGGTCGAGGACCTGTCAGGGCGGATCCACCGCGAGTTCGTCTACGAGCCGGGCTTCACGTCCATAGCCACGCCGCTGCTCGAGGTGCTCGAGCACCGGCGTGGCGTGTGCCAGGACTTCGCCCATCTCATCATCGGCTGCCTGCGCTCGCTCGGTCTGGCGGCGCGCTACGTGAGCGGGTACCTCGAGACGCTGCCCCCGCCGGGCGAGGAGCGGCTCGTGGGCGCCGACGCCTCGCACGCCTGGGCGTCTGTCTACCTGCCGGGGTGGGGGTGGGTCGACATCGATCCCACCAACGACCAGTTCGTGGCGGAGTCCTACATCACGACTGCCTGGGGCCGCGACTACTGGGACGTGTCCCCCTTGCGGGGATCGGTGGAGGGCGGCGGCGAGTCGCATCGCATGGATGTGGCCGTCGACGTCAATCGCATCGTGGGCCTGCCGGCCACGGCGTAGGCGTCAGGGCAGCAGCAGGGTGGCCATCCGCCGGGTGGCGACGGTCAGTCCGGCGATGCCCGCCACCGCCAGATAGGCGGCGTGGGCGGCCAGGGACCACGACAGGATGCCGGTGTCGAGTCCCCGGAGCAGCGCCACCCCCTGGTACAGCGGCGTACAGCGCACCACCACCTGCAGCCAGGCCGGGTACACCGACAGCGGGTAGAAGGTGGCGGAGAAGAGGAACAGCGGGATGAGGGCGAGCGACACCTTGTCGAAGTCCTGCCAGCTGCGCATGTAGGTCGTACCCGCCATCCCCACCGCGGCGAAGGCGAAGCTGACGAGCATGGCGGCGGGAAGGCACAGGACGGCCCAGTACGACAGCACGTAGCCGAGCCCGGCCATGATGGCCAGGAAGGCGGCGGAGTACGTGGTGGCGCGCATGAGCGACCACGTCAGCTCGCCCAGAGCGATGTCCCCGGGACTGAGGGGGGTGGACAGCACGGCGTCGTAGGTCTTGGCGATCTTCAGCTTGAAGAAGATGTTGAAGGTCGAGTCGAGCGTGGCGCCGTTCATGGCCGACGAGGCGAGCAGCCCGGGCGCCACGTAGGAGGTGTAGGGCACGAGTGTGTGGCCGACGTGGATGGCGCCCACCAGCTTGCTCAGTCCCACCCCGATCGACAGCAGGTAGAAGAAGGGCTCGAAGAAGCCCGACACGAAGAAGATCCAGCCGCGCCGGTAGACGAGGACGTTGCGCTCCACCAGCCTCCGGGCCCGGCGGGTGCCGAACCCGCCGGGCGGCACGATGCGCAGGACGGCGCCCACCGAGGCCCCCGGTCCGCGGCGCGTCGAAATCGGACCCCCGGCACTCACGTGACGAGCCGCCGCCGGTAGGTGCCGGCGGCCAGGACCACGCCCACGGCGGTGAGCACCACCAGATAGGCGAGGTGCGCCAGCGCCGGTGCGGCCCCGAGGTGACCGCTCACGAGCCCACGGGCGAGCGCCACCCCGTGATAGAGCGGCGTGGCTTGGGCCACGGGCTGCAACCACCCCGGCAGCTGGCCGATGGGGAAGAACACCCCGGAGAACAGAAACAGCGGGATCATCCCGAAGCGGTAGATGGTGGAGAACCCGGTGTCGTTCTTCTGGGTGGCGGCGAAGGCGGCGATGGGGGCGGCGAACGCCATGCCGGTGAGCACGCCCACGGGGACGGCGAGCACGGCCCACGCCGACTGCACCGTTCCGAAGGCCGCCATGATGGCCAGGTAGATCGTGCACACCATGCACAGCCGGAGCGCGATCCACGCCAGGTGGCCGAGGAGGATGTCGATGACCGACAGCGGCGTGGCCAGCATGGCGAAATAGGTGCGCAGCCACTTGATGGCCGCCATGACGGGGTACATGGCCTCGTTCCCACCGATCTGCATGGCGGTGGCGGCCAGGAGACCGGGCGCCAGGAAGTCGAGATAGCTCGCCTCTCCCCCCACCACGTGGACGTGGTGGTCGACGAGCGTTCCGAGCCCGAGGCCCATGGCCGTCAGGTACAGCACGGGGTAGAGGAAGCTGGTGGTGATCGAGCCGCGCCACGTGCGCTTGTACTGGTACAGCCAGTACCACATGGACCGGACCCATGGCGGCGTGGCCCGCCGGCGCGACGGGCCGCGCCCGTCGCCACCGGCGGGGCCCGGCGCGCTCCGAGCGTCGGCGGTCACGTGCATCGCCCGTCGCCCGCCGCTCAGTCCACCAACGTGCGGCCCGTCAGCCGCAGGAACACGTCTTCGAGCGTCGAGCGCCGCACGAGCGCACTGTCGGGCACGAACCCCAGACGGTGCACCTCGGCCAGCGCCGCCTCGCCGTCCTCGGTGTAGAGCAGCAGGCGGTCGGGGAGGACCTCGGCCCGTTGCACCAGCCCGTCGAGGCGGGCCGCCACCGCCTCGGTGTCGGCGTCGACGGCGCCGAAACGCAGCTCGAGGACCTCGCGCGTCGAGTAGCGGTTGATCAGCGCGCGGGGGGACCCCTCGGCCGCGAAGCGCCCGCCGTCCATGACGGCCAGGCGATCGCACAGCTGCTCGGCCTCGTCCATGTAGTGCGTGGTGATGACGAGGGTGACACCTTGCTGCTTCAGCCGGTAGAGCCGGTCCCACACGAGGTGGCGGGCCTGGGGGTCGAGCCCGGTGGTGGGCTCGTCCAGGATGAGCAGCTCGGGGTCCGACACGAGGGAACGGGCGATGGTGAGCCGGCGCTTCATGCCCCCCGACAGCGGGTCCACCTTGTCGTGGGCGCGGTCGGAGAGCTGGGTGAACTCGAGCAGCTGCTCGGCACGCTCGCGTATCAGGCGGCGGGGGAGGTCGAAGTAGCGCCCGTACACCATGAGGTTGTCGAGGACGGTGAGCTCGAGGTCGAGGCTGTCCTCCTGGGGCACCACGCCGATCCGGGCCCGGATGCGGGTGCCGTCCCGGGCCGGGTCCATGCCGAGGACGCGTAGGGTGCCCCCCGAGACCGGGGACATGCAGGCGATCATGCGCATCGTCGAGGTCTTGCCGGCGCCGTTCGGACCGAGCAGCCCGTAGGACTCTCCCCGCTCGATCTGGAAGTCGATGCCGTCGACGGCGACGAAGTCCCCGAAGCGCTTCACGAGGCCGCGCCCCACCACCAGAGGCGGTGCGGTGGTGGTGTGTGCGTCGGGAGGCGTTTCCGGCTGTGGCGTGACCACGGCGATTCAAGCTACCCGCGCCGCCCGGCCCCCGATTCCGCCGGGTGGACGCTTACGCCACGAGCAGTGCCACGGCGCGCTCGGCCATGTCCTGGCGCGACATCCGGGCCGTGGACGCGGCCCGCTCGAGCAGCCCGTCGAGGTACAGCGCCAGGCTGATCGTGGCGGCCGACGGGTCGGCCACGACCAGGGGAACGGGTTCGCTGCGCGCGTCGAGGCCCGAGGCCTCGAGCAGCGCGCCGCGCAGCGCCAGGAGCGCGGCGCGTGCCCCCAAGACACCCACGCCGCCCCGGCGCATCCACAGGCTCATGCCGAGGGGCAGGCTCAGGTTGCCGGGTGTCCGATCCTCGGCCTCGAGGGCGGCGAGGCCCACAAGTGCCTCCCGGACGAACCGTTCGACGGACCGCTCACCGACGGACTCGAGTCGTGCACCTCCCACCGGAACCTCCTGGTCAGCCGTACGTTGGCCCTCGATCCCAGTGTGCCGACACGGTGTAACAGGGTGGTGGACCGGGGTACCGGTCCTGGTCAGGGCGTTGTGACCCGTGGTTGACTGGATGGGTCCCCGCCTGCGAAAGGAGCCGCCATGCCCAGGGCGATCTGGACGGGGTCGCTGAGCTTCGGGCTCGTGAACGTGCCCGTCGGGCTCTTCACCGCCACCGAGGACCGGACCATCCACTTCAACCAGTTCCAGTCGGGCACCGCCGACCGGATCCGGCAGAAGACGCGTCAACGAGCGCACCGGCGACGAGGTGGAGTACGCCGAGGTGGTGAAGGGCTACGACCTGGGCGGCGGCGAGTACGTGATCCTCACCCCCGAGGAGCTCGAGTCCGTCGAGCCGGGCCGGTCGCGCACCATCGAGATCACCGACTTCGTCGACCTGGGGGAGATCGACCCCATCCACTACAAGTCGACGTACTACGTCGGCCCCCAGGGCGAGCAGGCGGCGCGGCCCTACGCCCTGCTGCGCCAGGCCATGGAGGCCTCGAGCAAGGTCGCCATCGCCACGCTCGTGCTCCGCTCCAAGGAGCACCTCGTCGCCATCCGGCCCACGCACTCGGTGCTCGCCCTCGAGACCATGTACTTCGCCGACGAGGTGCGTGACCCGGCGCGCGAGGTGCCCGGTCTCGACGAGAACCTCACCTTCACGCCACGCGAGCTCGACACGGCCAAGATGCTCATCGAGTCCATGACGAGCCCGTGGGACCCCGAGGTGTACGAGGACGAGTACCGCAAGCGGGTCGAGCAGCTCATCGAGGAGAAGCGCCAGGGCACGGTCGTCGTCGCCGAGCGGCGCGAGCCGGCGCCCACGCCGGTGGTGGACCTCATGGAGGCTCTGCAGGCGAGCGTGGAGGCGGCCCGGGCCCACAAGCCCGGGCGGCGGCTCACCCCCGCCACCGACGAGCCCCCCGCCCCGGCGCGCACCCGGGCGCAGGACGCCCACCCGCGCCGAGGAGGACCTGTCGGCCCTCAGCAAGGCCGAGCTCCTGGCCCGGGCGGCGGACCTCGGCATCGCCGGGCGCTCGCGCATGACCAAGGACGAGCTCGAGGCGGCGCTGTCCGCCGCCGCCCGCCCGGCGAAGCGGCGCAAGGCGTCGTAGCCTGACCCCGGCGGGCGCCGACGCCTGCCGGGAGGGGGTCCGATGGCCGCTCCGATGACCGCGGCGGAGCCGGGACCGTGACCATCGACGCCACCGTCCATTACGAGGGGATCAGCCCCAAGGCGTACGAGCATCCCGCCGACCGGGCCGCCACCGCCGCGCTGCGGTCGATCCCTCTCATGGACCAGCTCGTCAAGCGTCTGTGCGACCTGGGCCACGAGCGGCGCCTGCGCCAGGTCCTGCTCGGCAACGCCGTGCGGGTGGGTGACGACCAGGTGCCGGCGGTGTGGGACCGGTACCGGCACTGCGTACGCGTGCTCGATCTCGAGCGCGTGCCGGACCTCTATCTGACCCAGACGCCGCTCGTCAACGCCATGACGGTGGGGGCGAAGAACCCCGTCGTGATCGTGTACTCGTCGTTGGTGGGCTCCTACGAGCCGGTCGAGGTGCAGGCGGTGCTCGCCCACGAGGTGGGCCACGTCCTGTCGGAGCACTACACCTACACCACCGCGCTCGTGATCATCTCCCAGGTGGTCCGGGGGGCGCTGCCCCTGTCGCTGTTCGCCGGGCTCCCAGTGCGCGCCCTGTACCTGGCCCTGCTCGAGTGGTCGCGCATGGCCGAGCTGTCGAGCGACCGGGCCGCGGCGCTCGTGCTCGCCGATCCGCTTCCGGTGTGCCAGATGCTCATGCGCGTCGCCGGGGGCCCCGTCGAAGGCCTCAACCTCGACGCCTTCATCCGCCAGGCCACCGCCTACGAGGAAGAGGACGACCTCTACGCCCGCCACGCCCGCTTCTGGGAGGAGGTGGGACGGCCCCACCCCTTCGCCGTGCGTCGGGTGGCGCAGCTGGTCCGGTGGGTGTCGGACGGCGAGTTCGACCGCATCCGGTCGGGCCACTACGTGCGCCGGGGCCAGGAGCCGCCGGCGTCGGAGGAGTTCGACGCGGCCGTGGCCCACTACGCCGAGCGCTTCGAGGCCATGGTGGACCGGGTGGGGGGCGGCGTGCAGCGGGTGGCCGACCAGATACGCGCGTGGCTGCGTGCCCGGCAGAGCACGGGCGCGTCGGGCGGCGACGGGGACCTCGACGACGACTGGGAGGACGCGTAGGCGGCGACCCGCCGGCGCGGGGACCCGGGTGACCCCCGGCGTCAGGAGGTGCCGTCGTGCCCGAAGATCTCAGCACGCACCGGCCCGCTCCTCGGTCCGTGCCGACGTGGAGGACGATGACGGCGGCGATGTGCGTGACGGCGTCCCCGCCAGGGTGTCGACGGCGCGTGCCACCAGGTGCAGGTCCGCCAGGCCGGGCAGGCGGTGCACCATGCGGTCGACGCGCCGGGCCACGGCTCGCCCGTCGGCGTCGCCGAAGAGATGGTGCGCCATGAACGCCACTTCGGCGTCGGGCATGACGCCCGAGCCCACCGGGGCCCAGCGGTGGCGCAACGCCACGCGGGTGAGCCGGCGCGCCGCGGGGCTGGCGGCCAGCCGTCGACGTGCCTGCATGGCGTAGAAATCGATGTGGCGGCCCTCCTGGCGCATGATGCGGCGCAGCAGCTCGGACAGCACCGGGTGTCGCGCCTTGGCGGCCAGGCGTCCGTAGGCGGCCTGGGTGGTCCACTCGTTGACGGCCCCCCACGTCATGTGGACCGTGACGATGTGCGGCGTCACGGCGGAGGCGAGCGTGAAGGCGAAGGGTCGCCACACGTCGTAGCGCGGCAGGTGGCGGCGGACGCCGGCCAGGCGCTCGGCACCGGCGGGCTCGCCGTGGGCCCGCAGCACGTCGCCGATGGCCTCGCCGTGCCAGTGCTCCTCGTAGCCCCAGCACGCCAGGAAGGCGGTGATCTCGGGATCGCGGTGGGCGCGGGTGGCGAGCAGGTCACGGAGATAGCACGCCGTGTGGCCCTCGACGTCGTGCATGTAGCCCAGGCACCGCAGGGTGTCGGGGTCGAGGGGCTGGCGGCGGAAGGCGGCGAAGTCGATGTCGGCCAGATCGAGCCGGGCCGAGCGCCGGATCAGGGTGTCGGTGTCCGTTCCCACACGCTGTCTTCGGCGCCCCGGGGTCCGTCGGATGGCTCCGGGCGATCCGTTGGCGATGGCTCCGGGACCGGGCCGATGGCCAAGGGCTACCGTCGGGGTGTGCCAGGGCCCGACCCATCCGGCCCCGGGGTCGGCTCCGAAGAACCCCCTGCCATGCCGAAGCTCGACACGGCCAGTGACGCTGCCCTCGTGGTCGGGATCGCCCGCCGCCAGGACCTGGCGCTGGCCGAGGCCTACCGGCGCCACGCCGGGCCCGTGTTCGCCCTGGCGCGGCGCGTCCTCGGTTCCGTCGACCTGGCCGAAGAGGTGACCCAGGAGGTCTTCGTCGAGCTGTGGAACACCCCCGAGCGCTTCGACCCGGGCCGCGGTGCCCTGCGCACCTACCTCATGACCAAGGCCCACGGCCGGGCCGTGGACATCTTGCGGTCCGAGTCGGCCCGTCGCCGCCGTGAGGAGCGCACGGTGCGCGAGACGGTGTCCTCGGGCTACGACATCGAGCACCTGGCGTGGGACCTGGCCGTGGCCGAGCAGGTGAAGGCGGCGGTCACGAGCCTGCCCGACGACGAGCGCACCGCCATCGAGATGGCCTACTTCGACGGCCGCACGTACCGGGAGGTGGCCTCCATCCTGGGCCAGCCCGAGGGAACGGTGAAGAGCAGGATCCGCAGCGGGCTGCGCCGTCTGCGCACGGCCCTTCCGCAGCACGGGGTGGAGGTGGCGTGGACCGAAAGCTGAGCCACAACGAGGTGGCCGAGCTCCTGGGTGCGTTCGCCTTGGACGCCGTGGACGCCGACGAGGGGCGCGCCGTCGAGGCGCACCTGGCCGAGTGCCCACGCTCGCGGCCGAGGTGGCCCAGCACCGCGCCGTGGCCGGTCTCATCGCCAACGCCGGTGTTGACGCGCCCCCCGCGCTGTGGGAGCGGATCTCCGCCCGCCTCGAGCACGACGGCCCCGCCACCCCGGCCCCCCGGCTGGCACCGATCGCACCGCTTCCCGCCGTGGCGGGCACGGCCCGCGCCGGGCGCCGCCCCGGAGGTGCGCGCACCGTGTGGGCGGCGGTGGGGGCCGTGGCCGCCGCCGCGGTGGTTGCCGTGGTGGTGCTGGCGGTGCAGGTGCACCATCTCGACCAGCGCGTGAGCGCCCTGCCCGGTGCGGGTGCGGCGACGATCTCCCAGGCGGTGCAGGCGGCGTTGGTCGACCCCGCCGCGCACCGGGTGACACTCGACCGCACCGGCGGGTCACCGTCCCAGGCGGCTCTCCTCGTCATCCTTCCCGACGGGACGGCCTACGCACTGAACACGGGGCTGCCGCCCCTGCCGTCGGACCGCACCTACCAGCTGTGGGGGGTCGTGAGCGGCAGGGTGGTGTCGCTCGGGCTGCTCGGCCGCGATCCCCGGCAGGTGGCGTTCACCGTGGACCCCGGGGCGGTGGTGCAGCGGTTCGCCGTCACGGCCGAGGTGGCGGGCGGGGTGGCCGTGTCGAGCCACGCCCCCGTGGCCCAGGGCGCCGACGCGGCCTGACGGTCCGCCTCAGGCGCTGAAGTGGCGGGCCGACAGGACCCGGGCCACCGTCACGTCGTACGAGGCGTAGAAGTGGGCGCGCCCTGCACCTTGCGCCTGGCGGTGCTCGGGATGGTCGCGCCAGGCGCGGTGGTCCTCGAGGGTGGCGAAGGTGATGATCGACACACGCTCGCCGTCCTCGGCCAGGAACGCCTTGTACTCGACGAAGCCGGGCATGCCCCGGGCCAGCTCGAGCATGCGGGCGGCGGTGTCCTCGTAGGCCGCCCCCGCATCGGACCGCAGCCGGGAGCGGAAGACCGTGACCACCGGGCCGGACCCGCCGTCCCCGCTCGGCGCGCCGGTGTGGGCGTCGTCGCTCACGGGTCCTCCTCCTGCGCTGCAGACGCGTGTCATGGCCCGTCCCTCCGTCGCCGGCACGGGGCGCCGGGCGTCCGACGCTACAGCGCCAGCGGCTTGATCGGGCTGAAGACGAGGGCGGGGTCCGACGTCCAGTCGACGCCCGGCACGTCCACGTAGAGCTCGATCTCGTTGCCGTCGGGATCGAGGATGTAGAGGCTGTGGGTCACGGTGTGATCGCTCGCCCCCACCACCGTCACCCCCGCCTCGTGCAGGGTCTGCAGCGCCTCGCGCAGCTCGTCGTCGGTGTCCCCGACCTTGAGGCCGAAGTGGTAGAGGCCGACCCGGCGGCCGGCGGGCACCGACGTGGCGTCCTCGCCCACCTCGATGAGCAGCAGCTCGTGGTGGGTGCGGTCGGAGGGGGACGAGAATGCGGCGGCGGGGAAGCCGAACTCCTGGCTCGGGGCGAGCTGCCTCCACCCGAGCACGTCGCGGTAGAACGCCACGGACCGCTCGAGGTTCGCACGTACAGCACCAGGTGTCCGAGCTCCTTCACGTGCATGTCGTGCCTCCCGGTCTCGCCGTCCCTCGGGCAACCGCTGCGGGCGGTGGCGTATTCCGCCCACCGTATGCTCGCGCCGTGGAACTCTCCGAGGAGGAGCTGCGGGTCCTGGGGTGCCTGGTGGAGAAGCGGCTCACCACCCCCCAGCAGTATCCGCTCACCCTCAACGCCCTCACCCTGGCCTGCAACCAGGCGTCGAACCGCGACCCGGTGGTGGACTACGACGAGGCGAGGGTCGAGGCCGCTGTCACCAGGGCGAAGACGAGGGGCCTGGCCGCCTTCGTGCACCCCTCGCACGGGCGCTCGGTGCTGCGCTTCCGCCACACCCTCGACGAGCAGCTCGGCCTGGACGAGCGGCCCCTGGCCCTGCTGGCCGTGCTCGCCCTGCGTGGTCCCCAGACGCCGGGGGAGCTGCGGGCGCGCACCGAGCGCATGGCGCGCTTCGGCGGCATCGAGGAGGTCGAGGCCGAGCTCGACGCCCTGGTCCGGCGGGACGATCCGTTGGTGGTCCGGCTGGGGCGCGGCCCGGGGCAGAAAAGAGGACCGGTACGCCCACCTGCTCGGGGGCGCGCCGGTGCACGGCACGGCGGGTGAGGGCGACAGGTGGCGCCCCCGGGGAGAGGTGCCACCCGGATCGGCACCCGAGGCCACGGTCGGCGCACCCCCCTCTTCGGTGGCCCCCTCCACCGCGGTGGGGGTCGCCCCCCGCCCCGGGGTGGGCGTGCCCGTCGAGGTGGCGGCGCTCGGGGCCGAGGTGCGCCGTCTGCAGGCCGAGGTCGAGGCCGTGCGCCGGGATCTCGACGCCCTGCGGTCCGAGCTGGGAGCCTGATCGGGCGCGGGGCCCCGGTCCCTCCGGCATGATGGGCCGGGCGGGTGCGGTCACTGGGAACACGGACGGAGGAACAATGAACGCCGAGGCAGGTCAGCGACCGACGATCGTGGTGGGGGTGGACGGCTCGGAGCCGTCACGCCGGGCCCTGCAGTGGGCCCTGCGCCAGGCCACCTACCAAGGTGCAGAGCTGAACATCGTCACCACGTGGGAGTTCCCGGCCACCTTCGGGTGGGCGCCGCCGTACCCTCCGGACTTCGATCCCGAGGCCGACACGCGCAAGGCGCTCGAGCAGACCGTGGCCGACGTGCTCGGGCCGTCGCCCGAGGTCCCCGTGCATCTGACCGTCGTCGAGGGCCACCCGGCACCGGTGCTCGTCAAGCAGGCCGAGGGGGCTGATCTCCTCGTGGTCGGCAGCCGGGGACACGGCGCCTTCGTGGGCATGATGATCGGATCGGTGTCCGAGCACTGTGCCGCCCACGCGCCGCGTGCCCGGTGGTCGTGGTCCGCCACCCAGACGACAAGGAGTAGGCGCCGGCGTGGGCGACGTCGGCCGGTGGCGCGTCCATCCGGGCGACGGGGTGCGGCTCGAGGCCCTCGATCCGGGTTCCACCGCCGGTGCGCCAGGTGATCGCCAGGTCCTCGAGGCCGCCGTCGGCCCGCTCAGCGACGACCTGTTCTCCTTGCAGAGCCGGCTGTGGGCGGAGGCCAAGCAGTCGCTGCTGGTGGTGTTGCAGGGCATGGACGCCTCGGGCAAGGACGGCACCATCAAGCACGTCTTTCGCGGGGTGAACCCCCAGGGCACGCGGGTGGTGTCGTTCAAGGAGCCCACCCACGAGGAGCTCGCCCACGACTTTCTGTGGCGGGTGCACGCCCGCACGCCGGCGGCGGAGAGATCGGGGTGTTCAACCGCTCGCACTACGAGGACGTGGTGGTGGTGCGGGTCCACGGGGACGTTTCCGACGCCGTCGTGCACGAGCGCTACGGGCACATCAGGTCGTTCGAGGAGCTCTTGGGCCACAGCGGCACCACGGTGGTGAAGTGCTTCCTGCACATCTCCTTCGAGGAACAGGGCCGGCGCCTGCAGCGCCGCGTCGACGATCCGGAGCGGCGCTGGAAGGCTCAGCCCGCCGATTTCACCGAGCGCCGGATGTGGGGCGCCTACCAGGACGCCTACCAGCGGGCCATCGAGCACACCTCGACGGCGGCAGCGCCGTGGTACGTCGTCCCCGCCGACCACAAGTGGTACCGCAACTGGGTCATCAGCCAGATCCTCATCCACACCCTCGAGGAGATGGACCCCCGGTATCCCGACGTGGCGCCACCCGATCCCGCCGGCCCCCCGCACTGACGCAGCGGTCCGGCCGGCGCACCGAGGCGCCCCCGGTCCCGCCGCGACCACCTGTGTATCGTGGCGCCGCAGCGGCCGCCCGGAGCGAGCCGCGGGCAGACGGCAGACGAGGAGGTCGGTGGTGGCGGCGCTCAAGTGGGGTCATGATCGCAAGATCGAACTGCTCGGGGGGATCGGGCTCTTCTCGGCGTGCACCAAGCGCGAGCTGGCCCAGGTGGCGGCGCTCACCGAGCCGGCCGAGCTCGCGGCGGGAACGGTTCTCACCCGTCAGGGTGCGGCTGGCGGCCTCGCCTTCGTCATCGCATCGGGCCGGGCCGAGGTGACACGCGACGGCACGCGCCTGGCCACCCTCGGTCCCGGTGCGGTGGTGGGGGAGCTGTCGCTCATCGACGGCCAGCCCCGTTCGGCCACGGTCAAGGCGCTCACCAATCTGGAGGTGCTCGAGATCGACGGGCGTGACCTCAACAAGCTCATCAAGAAGGTCCCCACCGTGGTGCGCAAGCTGCTCGAGTCCATGGCGGGCCGGTTGCGGGAGGTCGACACCCGAGCGGCGTCGATGTGACGCGGGCGGTCAGCCCGCCCCCGCCTGGCGGTCCGCGTACCGGCACACGCTGCGGGCGAAGCCGCGCACCATGCGCCGCAGCACGAAGCGCAGCATCCGGCCCGTGCCGGGCACGAGCGGCTCGACCACGCAGCGCCAGGTGACCACGGTGCCACCACCGGCGTCGGCGTCGGTGAGCAGCACGTCGGCCCGGTAGAGGCGCACGGGAAGGCCCCGCACCGCGACGTAGCCGAGATGTCCGGGCGGGTCCCACACCACCACCTCCTCCTGGCTGCCCCCCGGCCCCAGTGCCGAAGCGGCGCAGGGCCCCCACGCCGTCGGGGGCGGGATCGCCCCGCGGCGCAGCAGCTCGGTGCGCGTCATCCACGACCAGTCCCGCCAGCGCGCCGCCTCACCCACGAGGGGCCACAGCACCTGGCGTCCGGCGGAGGAGCGGGCCGACGCCTCGAACTCGTGGCGACGCGTCACGTCGAAGCCGGCAGGCCGTCGGCGTCACGGTCGACCGCCAGGTGCTCCTTCAGCGCCTGGAGGCTCTGCTGGTAGATCCTTGCATCATGTCGGTCATCTCGTCGGGCTCCACCTCGACGTCCCAGGTGACGTGGGAGCCGTCGCCCACCGTCACCACCGAGATGGTGGCCTTGTGGTTGCCCACCGGGGACGCCGCCCACGATGCCGTAGACGATCACCCGGCCGTCGTCGTCGCGGCGTCTCGAGCCGCTCGGTGATCTCCATGCCCATCATCTTGAGGATGCGGTCGTCGCCGTCGACGACGCAGGACTCCATCCCGGGCATCCACGCGGCGATGCCGCCGAAGTCGCCGACCACGGCCCAGACCGCGTCGGCCGGCTCGGTCGATGTCGATCGATGCGCTCGCCTTGCCCACGGTCCCTCCATCGTCCCCGGAAGCCAGCAGCATGCCACGACGGCCCCGCCCCGTCAGGTCCGGCGGGGCCGGGTCAGGTCTGCAGCGGGAGGACCCCGGTTGCCAGGGTCTCGAGCTCGTGGCGCCACGAAGCGGGGGGAGGACGGGGCGGACGACGAACTTCGAGAACCCCACCTCGGCGAACCGCTCGAGGAGGTTCCGCAGCTCTGCCATGCCGCCCGGCACGAGGTCGCGGACGTCGGCGGTGGCGTCGGCGGACGGGGGGCGGCGGGCGACCACGCGCCGCAGCAGCTCGGCCGGGAGCTCGCCCGCGCTGTAGCCGATGCTCACCCCGAAGTGCTCCGGGTCGATGCTCCGCCCCGCCGCCGCGGCCGCCTCTTCGATCACGACCCGCCCGGCGGCCGCCTCCACCGGGGTGCACAGCGCCGGGAGCCAGCCGTCGGCCAGCCGCCGCCGACGCGCGCCAATGCCGAAGGCACGCTGCCTCCCAGCCACACCTCGAGCGGGCGCTGCGCCGGCTTGGGCTCGACGGTGATGCCCCGCAGGGTCAGGTGGCGCCCACGTGGTCGACGTCGTCCTCCTCCCACAGGCGCCGCAGCAGGGGGAGCAGCTCGTCGACCTGCGGACCCCGGTCGCCGGCGCGACAGCCCATGGCGTCGAGCTCCGCCGCCAGACGCAGGCCGAGGACGAAGGTCACGAGGAGGCGGCCACCGGACAGGCGGTCGAGCGTGGCGATCTGCTTCGCCAGTCGCACCGGGTTGCGACCGGGCAGCACCATCGTCGTGCCGATCTTGAGGCGCCGCACCCGTCCGGCGGCGAAGGCCAGGGCGGCGAGCGGATCGTCGCCGGGGACGGTGAGGACGTCGGACCACCAGAGGGAGTCGAAGCCGAGCTCCTCCAGGTCCTCGAGCACGCCGGAGAGCTCGTCGCCGCCCATGGCGGCGGTGCCGGTGCCCACGCCGATGCGGACCTTCATGTCGCACCCGTGCCGATTGCCCGTCGTCACCAACGACGAGGGTAGCGGCCGGGGCCCGCCGATCGACGCCGCGGCTGCCGGCGGCGGCCGTGCCCGCTGATAGCGTCCCGCGCCGGACCGGGACCGGGTCGACCGACCGGGGCCGCCGACGAAGGAGCGCCCCATGGACCCCGAAGAAGCAGCCCGCGCCTGCGCCGATGTCATCGGCACGCTGCCGGCCGGGTTCATGTTCGACGGGGCGACCTACGAGCGCGGGCAGAGCTCGGGTTCGACGGCATCGACTTCTACATAGCGGGCCGCGGGGGAGCGCTCGGCGACGTGGACGGCTCGGTCGTGGCGGCGGCGTTCGTCTTCTTCAACCCGCCACCATCGTGGAGCGCGTGGGAGCGGGGCCGCGCTGTGATGGCGCCGGCGAGTCGGCCGGGGCCTTCGCCCACTGCCTGGCGGCGTGGGCCGACGCCCATCTGGGCGACGGCCTCGACTACGGGCGTCTGGCCGAGCTGAGCGCCAAGGTGTCGTCGGCCGCCTCGCGTGGCCGGCGCCCCGCTGTTCGCCGCGTGGCGGGTCATGCCCGAGCCCGACGGACCCGAAGGCGCTGGCGCTGCACCGCATGAACGTGCTGCGGGAGCTGCGCGGCGGCGTCCACGGGGCCTCGGTGCTGGCCGCCGGGCTGGAGCCGCTCCAGGCGGTGATGGTGAGGACGCCGTGCATGGCCGGCATCTTCGGCTGGCAGAGCCCTACCCCGACGGGCGGCGTGCGGTCCGGCGTGGCAGAGGCCGAGCGGCCACCAACCGCGTCGTGGCCCGGGCCTTCGGCGCGCTCGAACCGGGGAGCGCGCCGAGATCGGTGGAGCTCATGGCGGCGGCCCAGGCCGGCGCCCACTGACAGGCCCGGGCGCGCCCGCCGAGGGCGGCTCCCGCGGTCAGGACTCCTTCGGCCAGGAGTCCCTGGACCTCGGCCAGGGTGGACCCCGGCGTGGGGGACGACCAGAGCCGGAGGCCTGGAGGTCGTCGGCCGGCAGGAGGGTGCCGGTGTGGCGGACCTGCCCGATGAGGTCGGCCAGGGTGCCGAGACGAATTCGGCCTCGTCGGTGCGGTCGAGGGCGTCGGACAGCTGGGCGTCGAGCTGCTCGATGGCCGGCAGGTCGGCCTCGGGGACGTCGTAGCGGCCCTGTCCGAGGATGCGGACGATCATGAGGCGACCTCCGCGCCGGGCCGCGGCCGTCGGCGGCCGGCCGCCGGGGGCTGCGCCGTCGGGCAGGGCGCCGCCGGCCGCCGGCGGAGCACCGAACTGCGCCTTCAGGGCGGCGAGCTCGGAGTCGACCTGGCCCGGCTGCGAGGTGGCGTCGAGCTGGCGTCTGGATGTCGTCCTTGCCGCCGCCGAGGGCGTCGGGGAGCGCGCCGGTGTCGAGGAGCTCGTCGATGGCGCCGGCACGGGCCTGCATCTGGCTGATCTTGTCCTGGGCCCGGTCGAGGGTCATGCCGGCGTCGGTCATCGACTCGGAGATCCCCGAGACGGCTTCGCCGATGCTGGCCTGGGCCTTGGAGGCGGTGTAGCTGGCCTTCAGGGTCTCCTTCTTGGTGCGGAAGGCCTCGATCTGGGCCTGAGAGCCGGGTGGCCGTCGTCTCCAGCTGCTGCTGCTGGGCCTCGACCTGCTGTGCTGGGTGCCGAGGTCGGTCAGCTGGTCGGCCAGCGCCGCCCGGCGGGTCGAGGGCCTCGCGGGCCAGGTCCTCCTGGCCCTGGGCCAGCGCCTGCTTGGCCTGGTCCTGGAGCTTCGTCGCCTGGGCCTGGAGCTCGGTGGCCTGGAGCTCGAGGCGCTTCTTGGCCGTGGCCACGTCGGCCAGGGCCCGGCGGACCTTCTGGAGGTTCTCCTGCTGCTTCTCGTAGGAGAGGTCGAGCATGTCGGCGGGGTTCTCGGCCTTGTCGAGGGCCTTGTTCGCCTTGGCCTGCACGATCCCGGACAGCCGCTTCATCACGCTCATGGTGCGTGGTACCTTTCTGGTGGTGCCGGTCTCCGATCAGAGCACGCCCGCGAGCGTCGTCGAGAGCCGGCACCCGGTGGGCACGGCGACGGCGCCGTGCCCTGTCGTCAGGCCGTGCCGGTCGTCCGCCACGTGCGGGCCGGGTCGAGACGGCGGCCGGTACGGCGAGGAGCTGGCCCGCCCGTGCCGTCGAAGGCGCGGCGCAGGTGCCCCGGTCCTCCTCGGTGAGCGGGCGGTAGCCGAGGGCGCCGCGGCCCGGTGCCCAGAACACGGGGTCGTGGCACTGCCAGGACGCCCGGCGCAGCGGGGCCTTGGTGATCTTCCCCGTGGCGGTGAGGGGCAGGCCGGGCAGACCGGGCACGAAGCGCGGGCGCCCATTTGGTGCCGAGGTCGGGTTGGGCCTCAGGAAGGCGGCGAAGCGCGTCGGGGTCGAAGTCACGCCCCTGGCCGCAGCTCGACGGCGGCCATGACTGCGTCGCCCGAGCGGGGGTCGGGAACGGCGTAGACGGCCACGGCGGCGACGTCGGGGTGGCGCTCGACGATGCGCTCGACGGGGGCGGCGGCGAAGTTCTCGGAGTCGACGCGCAGCCAGTCGTCGCCGCGGCCGGCGAAGTAGAAGAAGCCCGCCTCGTCGCGGTAGGCGAGGTCGCCGGTCCAGTACCAGCCGTCGTGGACCCGTTCGGCGTCGCCGTCGGGGTTCTTGTAGTAGCCCTCGAAGCCCGCCGCGCCGCCCCCGGTTGACGATCTCGCCGATGGCCTCGTCGGCGTTGCAGCAGCCGACCGGCGTCGTCGAAGCGTGCCGGGGGGCACTCCGCGGCGGTCGTCGGGGTCGAGCACGGCGATGTCGTCGCCGGGCGGGGGCGCCGAGCGAACCGGGCGGCGTCTCGGGGGTGACGTTGATGACGGCGCCGCCCTCGCTCGAGCCGTAGCCCTCCACCAGGCGGCAGCCGAAGCGGCGGTCGAAGGCGGCACGGTCGGGGGCCGAGGCCTCGGTGCCGAACCCTGGCGCAGGGCGTTGTCGGCGTCGTCGGGCGCTCGGGGGTGGCCAGCACGTAGGCCAGGGCCTTGCCCACGTAGGTGAAGCGGGTGGCACCGACGCGGCGGACGTCGGACAGGAAGCCCGAGGCGCTGAACCTGCGGGTGAGGGCCACGGTGGCGCCCACGGACATCGCCGGCGCCCACAGCGCCATGATGGCGTTGCCGTGGAAGAGCGGCATGGGGCAGTAGCAGACGTCGTCGCGGCGGAACCCGTAGCCGTCGGCGGCCCGCCAGGCGATGGCGGCCAGCCGTCCCTGGGTGCAGCGCACCGCCTTGGGTGAGCCGGTGGTCCCCGAGGTGAAGAGGAGGAGAAAGAGATCCGCGGGCGACACGGCGGGCCCGGTCGCCGCCGTGCCGTCGCCGGCCGCCAGGAGCGCGGTGCCGGCGCCGTCGTCGACGCGCGAGCACGCGGTCGGGGGCCGTCCAGATCGAGACCGTCGAGCAGGCTCGGCGCCGGCGGCGTCGGTGACGACGAGCTGGCAGTCGGTGAAGCGGATGTCGCGGGCCAGCTCCTCGCCGCGCCGGGTGGGGTTGATCCCGACCACCGCGGCGCCGGCCAGGGCGGCGCCGCCCAGCCAGAAGAGGTAGTCGGGGACGTTGTCGAGGAGGACGCCGACGTGGAAGGGCCCGGGCCGCCGCAGCGACGTGGCCAGGGCCGCCCGCCGGGCGCTCTCGGCCACCACCTCGGCCCACGTCCAGGCCGGTCCTCGAAGAGCAGGCCCGGGGCGTCGTCGTCGGCGCGCGGGCCAGCAGGAGGTCGGCCACGGTCGTCCGCGGCCGGTTCCGTTCGGGACTTCCGGAGCTCCTGCGTCCCCTTCCGGTCGCACGATCGGAGCGTAGGTGATAGGGGAGACCGATGCCGGCAGCAGGCGACAGGTGACGGGCACGATGAGCGACAGCGACGCCCTAGCTTTGGAACATCGGTACGCGACCCGTCCTGCGCACCACGATCGTCGCCGTGCCGTCCTCGACCGGGCCCCCGACTTCGCCCACGTCCGGGCGCGGACTGCGACGTGGCCGCCGCCGTCCCCCGGTTGCGGTCGTGCGTGGCCCCCGGACCGCTCGGCTGGGGTCGGCCCACGTGGTGGCCGACGACGCCTTCGACGTCGACCGCCACCTCCGTCGGATGCTGGCGCCCGCCCCCGCCACCGTTCGCAGCGTGCTCGACCTGGCCCAGGTCATGGGGACGAGGGCCTTCGACCCGGCCCTGCCCTGTGGAGGCGGTCTGTCGAGGGCTCCGACGGCGGGCCTGCCGCCCCTCGTCGTGAGCTGCACCATTCCGTGACGACGGCGTCGGGGCATCGGGTCGGCCATGCGTCTCCTCGACGCAAGCCGCCCGCCCGCCGGTCCCGGCGCCGGACGCCGGCGGCCCCCGGGGGATGCGCCCGTCGGGCCCCGGCAGCCCGCGCTCGCCGCCGTGGCCGGCGCTCGGCCCCGCCCGCCGCCGCCTCGCCGGTGCTGGCGCTGCAGACGGCGCGCCCGCCCCGTCGGCCGCGCTGCAGGAGACGGCGCGCCGCGCCCGTTCCGCCGCCCGCCTCCTCGCCCCCGCCCCCACCCCTGTCGGAGCTGCTGGTCGGCGCAGCATCGGCGCCGCTTCGAGGTGCCTCGACCTCGATCCGTCCGGCTGGCGCCTGCGAGGACGCCACGGGCCGCACCGTCAAAGACATGTTCCGGTGCGGGGGTGCTCGGGGCCTCGCCCGGTACCGACGAGCGCCACGCCACGGCGTGGAAGCCTCCGGTGCTCATGCCGGTCAACGTGCGCAGGCCGGCCACGGTGAAGGAGCAACCACTTCGTGCCGGGCCCGCTTCGCCCTGGCGCTGGCCGCGGCCCCGCGGCGGCTGCGCGAGGTGCACCGGGTGACCGAGTCCTGGAAGCGTCGCCCCGGGCCTCGGCCTGAGCGACGTGCTCGCCGCCGGCCTCGACCGCCTGCCCCCGCCGCTCGTCGGGCGCTGTGGGGAGCCTGTTGAAGGTGACGACTTCGTGGCCACCAACGTGCCGGGACCGGCGACGAGAGACCTATCTGGCCGGCGCCCGCGTCGAGCGCTTCTACGCCTTCTTCGCCCCCGTCGGGGCGGCGCTCAACGTGTCGCTCGTCACCCCGGCCGGCCGGCCTGCGTCGGGATCAGCATGGACAGTGCCGCCGTGCCCGACGCAGCGGTGCTCGCCCACTGCCTGGCGGAGGGGTTCGACGAGGTGCTGGCGCTGCCGGTGCCCTGCCCCGGGAGCGCAATGGCAACGTGGTGCCGGCCGTCTCCTCGGCGCGGCGCGGGAACGCCCCGTGTCCAGGAAGGAGGCCGGTGCCATGAAGGAGCTCATCTATCCCCGCCTGCTGCTGTCGAGGGCCGAGCGGCTGGCCGACAAGATCGGCTTCGTCGACGTGACACGCGAGGGGTCCGCTACCGGGGACCTTCGCTGCCCACGTCGAGCGGGTCATGCGCGCTGACGCATGCCTCGGCCACGAGCTCGGGATCGAGCGGGGGGACCGTTTCGCCGTGCTGGCCATGAACGGGCACGAGTTCATCGAGCTGTACCACGCCGCCCTCTTCGGCGCCGGGGTCATCAACCCCTCAACATCCGCTTCAGCGCGGCCGAGCTCGCCTACGTGCTCAACGACTCCGGCAGCACGGTGGTGTTCACCGACCCGGTGTTCGCCACGCTGGTCGACAAGGCCCGGGACGAGGAGGGGGCCAAGGTCGAGAAGCTCATCATCATCGGCGGGGACGGCCCGGCGACGGGATCACGGGCGAGACGACGACTCGCTGTCGCCTACGAGGACCTCCTGGCCGGCCGAGCCGGTCATGCCCCCGGACCCCGAGGAGGACGACCCGGCGTGCTCATGTACACCGGCGGGACCGACCGGCTCCCCAAGGGCGCCTGCTCGACCAGCGGGCCGAGGCGCTCAACCTGTACCACGTGGGGCTCCAGATCGGCCTGCGGAGTCGAGGCGTTCCTGTTCCAGTCGCCCATGTTCCACGCCGCCGTCGTGGCCGGGGTGGTCGGGATCCCGCGCCAGCGGCGGGACGTCGGTGTCGATCCCGCTGTTCGACCCGAGCTCGTGCTGTCGGTCATCGAGAGCAGGAGATCGACACCACCATGATCGGTCCCGGTCATGCTGTCGATGCTCGAGAAGCACCCGAGCTTCTCGCCCGGCTCCGCAGCCTGCGCCAGATCGTCTACGGGGCGGCGCCCATCGCCCCGTCGCTCATCGGGCGCTGGTCGGCGATGCTCCCCGACACCGACTTCCATCAGGGCTACGGCATGACCGAGGCGGCCTCGGTGCTCACCTTCCTCGGCCCGACGAGCATCGCGACGGCGCGAACCTGCTCACCGCGGCGGCGCCCCGGTGTTCGGCGTGGAGCTGCGCATCACCGACTCGCTCGGCAACGCCGCTGGCGCGGGGACGACGGGCGAGGTGTGCGCCCGGGGGGGCAACCTCATGCGCGAGTACTGGGGCAAGCCGGCCGAGGACGGCCGAGGCCCTCAGAGGACGGCTGGTACCGCACCGGTGACATCGGGTATCTCGACGACAGGGCTTCCTGCACCTCACCGACAGGGTGAACGACATGATCATCACCGGGGGCGAGAACGTCTACTCCACCGAGGTCGAGAACGCCCTGGCGTCGCATCCTGCGGTGCAGGACGTGGCGGTGATCGGCGTCCCGAGCGACGCCTGGGGAGAGGCGGTCCACGCCGTGGTGGTGCTGAAGGAGGACATGCGGGCGTCGGGCGAGGAGCTCATCGAGCACGCCAGGCAGCTCCTGACGAGCTTCAAGGTCCCGAAGTCGGTGGAGATCCACGACGGTCCTCTTCCGCTGTCGGGCGCCTTCAAGCCGCTCAAGCGTGAGCTGCGGCGCACCTACATCGACGGCCACGAGCCCCACGCCAGCTGAGCGCGCCGGGACCGGCGCCGCCCGACCGGCGGCGGCGTGGCGTGCCGGCGGGTCGCTCAGGCGGCGTGGCCCCCGTCGGCGCCCACCGAACCCCAGCAGCAGGATGGTGCCGCTCGCTGTCGCGCACCCACACCCGCGTGATGTGAGACAGCTGGAGGCGCACAGGCCATGGTGACCCGCACCGACGAGCCCGCCGTGCGGTAGGTGCCGGTCTGCCACCACGAGCCCGACGCCGACTCGGTGGAGACCGATAGGAGCTGACCCGGGGCCTGCCCGGACTCGCGCAGCTCGATGGCCGTGCCCCACGGCTCGGCCGTCAGGCGGTACCACGGCGTGCACGCCGGGGCTCGCTCGAACGCCACCGTGCGCACCGTCGCGCCCGTCGGCCACAACAGCGTCGCCACCGTGGCGATGGGCGAGCCACCGCCGCTGCCGCCGATCCCACGAGCAGTCGGGTGCGCACGGCGTGGCGCCGCTGGCGCCGTCCTTCTCCCGCCAGGCGATCGAGGACGGCTGTGCGCAGGCCGGAGGGCATCTCCTGATCGTCGAAGCGGTCGGGATCGGCGGCGCCGAGCACGTCGGGGAGCGCCATGAGCGCGCGCCGCTCGTCGCGGCACGACTCGCACCCCTCGGTGTGGGCGCTGAGCGCGGCGCGCTCGGAATCCGAGATGTGTCCCACGACCTCCATGGCGATGATCCCCTGGAAGCGCTCGCAGGATCCGGTGCTCATGCGTCCCACCCCATCTCCTCGAGGGTCAGGCGGAGGGTGCGAAGCGCGTAGAAGAGGCGGCTGCGCACCGTGCCCTCCGGGATGCCGAGCGCTTCGGCCACGTCGCGTCCGGAGCGCCCCCGGTAGTAGGTCTCCACCAGGACCTGGCGGTGCTCGGGCCGCAGCCTGCGCATGGCCTCCTCCACCTGCCACCCCGTCATGGCCCGCTCGACGTCGTCGTCGGCCATGGCCGCGTCCACCGGGAGCGGGTCGGTGCGTCGGATCGCACGCGATCGGGCGTGGTCGATGACCACCCGCCGGGCGATCGTGAACAGCCACGTCCGCAGCGTGCCGAGATTGCCGTCGAATCGGTCACGGGCCCGCCAGGCGCGGATGAACGTCTCCTGCACCACGTCCTCGGCGGCGCCGTTGTCGCCCAGGGAGCGCCGGGCATAGCCGTAGAGCTCCCCCCCGTGGGCGAGGAATGCCACGCGCAGCCCGGCCGCGTCGGCGGACTCGCGCACCGCCACGTCGCCGGGCGCGCCGCCGCCGGCGTCGACGCCACGCCCGGGAGGCGCCCCACCGTGCCTGGACACCGGCTGGGGGCTCAATAGCCGCCGTTCCCGCTCGACGTCGTGGTGGTCGGGGCCGCGGCCGCTGCTTGCGCCGGGGGTCGTGGACGGCGCCACCTTGGCCACCGAGAACCCCGCCACGCCGTTGCCGGTGACCTTGCCCGACTCGTCGGACAGGAAGGTGTAGAGCAGGTTGCCGTCGTAGGTGACCTGCGTGGTGCCGTCGGCCTGCGTGGCCGTCCCCAGGGTGCCGGTGACGCCCGGCCCCGCCTTCGGGGTGGTGCCGGCCGGGAGGGTCAGGGCGGGCCACGCCTGGAGGCAGGCGCCCGTGCACATGTTGGTGGTGCCCCCGTGATTCGGGCCGTAGGTGTACAGCGCCATCCCACTGCTGTTCTCGAGGATCTTGCCCAGGCTAGTGGTGACGGCCTGCACCGTGGCCGAGGTGGAGCTCGACCCGGCCGCGTCGGCGGGCCCGGTGCTGCCCGCCGCCGTGGACGTGGTGGACGCCCCCGAGCTCGATCCGCAGGCGGCCAGCACGAGCGCCACGCCGGCGAACAGCGCCACCGGGATGAGCGCCGAGGTGCGCCGGGTGCGCGGCGTCGGGGCGCACGCAACGGGGGAGGGGAGGGGGGCCTCGCTGGTCATGGGTGCGGCTCCATCGGTCGGGTCCGGCGCGCTCGCCGGGTCGGTTGCAGGACGGCGGACGACAGGGAGTACGGACGAGAGGTAGGCGGCGTTCACGTGCACGGCGGCGTCATCGCCCCGGCCCCTCCCGGCGCTGGCTACCGTGGCCGGGTGGCCCCGCCCGACGCTCCAGACGGCGCGTCCCACGACGGCCCCGACGGCGCGCCCGGGGGGGCCGACGACCCCGACGACGAGCACCGGGAGCGTCTGCGTCAGGAGCGCGACGACCAGGCGCAGTGGGGCGAGAGCGCCCGCAGCGAGCCGCGGTGGCCCGCCTCGCTGGCGGTGGTGGCGTCGATCGCCCTGTTCGTGGTCCTGCCCCAGCGTCTCATCTCCGGCCTCGGGCCGCGCTGGCTCGTCCCCACCCTCGAGGGGGCGTTGGGGGCCACGTTGCTCATCGCCAGCCCTCGCATCACGAAGCCGTCGACGCGACTGCGCACCGTCGGCATGGTGCTCATCGCCTTCGTGAACCTGGCCAACGTGGTGTCGTTGGGCCAGCTCGTGCACGAGCTGCTGGCGTCGTCGCACGGCTCTCCCGGAGGCCGCGCCCTCATCTACGCCTCGGTCCCCATCTGGTTCACCAACGTGCTCGTGTTCGGGCTGTGGTACTGGGAGCTCGACCGGGGCGGTCCCGCCGCCCGGCTCCTCGCCCGCCGGCGCCGGCCCGACTTCCTCTTCCCCCAGATGACGGCGCCGGAGTCGACGGGGCCGGACTGGTCGCCGACGTTCCTCGACTACCTCTACGTGTCGTTCACCAACGCCACCGCTTTCAGCCCCACCGACACCATGCCGCTCACGGCGTGGGCCAAGATCCTCATGATGGTGCAGTCCCTGGCGTCGCTGCTCACCGTGGCGCTCGTGTTCTCGCGCGCCGTGAACATCCTCGAATTCAACGTGCGTCCCGCTGCCGCCATCTTCGACATGGACGGGCTCCTGGTGGACAGCGAGCCGGTCTGGCACGACGTCGAGATCGAGGTCTTCGGCCGCCACGGTGTCCCCCTGACCGTGCAGCGGTGCCTCGAGACCAAGGGGATGTTCCTGGGCGAGGTGGTGGCGTACTGGCACGCCCGCTACCCGTGGGACGGGGCGTCGCACCAGGCGGTGGCGGCGGAGGTCGTGGACGCCATGGCCGCCCGCCTGGCCCGATCGGTGGCGCTCAAGCCGGGCGTGGTCCACGCCCTCGACTTCTGCCGGGACCGCGGGGCGCGCCTGGCGCTCGCCTCCTCCTCGCCGCGCCGGCTGATCGACGTGGCCGTGGCCGGGGCCGGTCTCGAGGCGCGCTTCTCGGTGGTGCGCTCGGCCGAGGACGAGGAGGCGGGGAAGCCCGATCCCGCCGTCTTCCGCACCACCGCCCGGCTGCTCGGCGTCGAGGCCGGGACGTGCGTGGTGTTCGAGGACTCCGCCGCCGGCGTGACCGCGGCCAAGGCGGCCGGCATGGCCTGCGTGGCCGTGCCCGAACTGCCGGCCTCGGAGGAGGGCCGGCCCGAGCCCGGGGCCCCCGCCGCCCTGGCCCGCGCCGACGTGGTGCTCGGCTCCCTGGAGGAGCTCGACGACGCCGTGTGGGCGCGCTGCGCCGCCGCGCTCGGCGCCATGGTGGACGGGGGAGGCCCTACGCCCGAGGCCCCGCCCCCCGGCTGATGACGTCGCGGTACTCGGGGAAGTAGTCGCCGATCACGTCGAGGGAGAAGCGACGCAGGATGGACGAGGCCGGCTCGCGTTCGAGGAGGAAGGCGAAGGACGCCTCCACGAGCTCCCCGGTCCGGGAGGGGTCCCATCCCAGGGCCTCGGTCAGGCCGGCGGGGACCGTCACCTCGTGCACGGTGCGCCGTCCCCCGTCGCGCACCTCGACCCGGTACGCGCCGTCCGCCCCCGTGACGCCGATGGTGGCCACGGCGGCGACCGTAGCCCGCTCGGCGCCGGCCGTCGGCGGCGTGGGACAATGCCGGCGTCGTCCGCTGCCCCAAGAGGAGATCGCCGTGCCCGACATCTACGACATCCCCATCCACACCCTCCGGGGAGAGGACTCCTCGCTCAGGCCCTACAAGGGAAAGGCGCTCCTGCTCGTCAACGTGGCGTCGCGCTGCGGCCTCACCCCCCAGTACGCCGGCCTGCAGCGCCTGCAGGACACCTACGAGGGGAGGGGGTTCAGCGTCCTCGGGTTCCCCTGCAACCAGTTCCTCGAGCAGGAGCCCGGCTCGCCCGACGAGATCGCTGAGTTCTGCTCCGTCAACTACGGCGTGACCTTCCCGCTGTTCGAGAAGATCGACGTCAATGGGCCTGACCGCCATCCGCTGTACGGCGTGCTCGAGGACGAGGCCGACGCGGAGGGCAACGCCGGGGACGTGCAGTGGAACTTCGAGAAGTTCCTCGTGTCGCCGCAGGGCGCCGTCGTGGGCCGGTTCCGCCCCGGCGTCGAGCCCGAGGACGCCGGCCTGGTGGGCGCCATCGAGGGCATCCTCCCGGGCACCTGATGGACAGCACCCTCGTGCCCGTGGACACGGCGCGGCGCCAGGTCGTCGACATCACCGACGTGGTCGACCGGTTCTGCACCGGACGGGGCGACGGCCTGTGCTCGGTGTTCGTCCCCCACGCCACCGCCGGCGTGGCGCTCATGGAGACGGGGTCGGGCTCGGAGGCCGACCTGGTCGACGCCCTCGAGCGCTTGCTGCCGCGCGACGACCGCTACCGCCACGGGCACGGCTCTCCCGGGCACGGGGCCGACCACCTCCTGCCCGTGATCGTGTCGCCGTCGATGGTGGTGCCTGTGCTCCACGGAAGGCCCGCGCTCGGGACGTGGCAGCGGGTGGTGTTCGTCGACACCAACCCCGACAACCCCGAGCGCACCGTCCGCCTCAGCTTCGTGGCCGACGCCTCCGCCCAACTGGCCTGAGCCGCCCTTCGGGGCCAAGGACCCTGGGCGCGGTGCCCGCCTCCTCGTACTGTGGCACCGTGCGACGGATGGTGACGGCATGTGCCGCCGTGCTCGTGGTGGGTGTGCTCGGCGCGGCGTGCGCCACAGGAGCCGGCATCCGGACGCGGGGCACGGCCACTGCGTCCACCGCGCCTTCCACCACGCACCCCGCCAGCACCACCACGGCACCGTCCTACGCGCCGGGGTGGGGGGTCGTGGCGCCCGACCCCGTGAGCCCGGGGTCGGTGGTGGCCTGGACCGGCACGCAGCTGCTCGCCGACGAAGGGGGGTGCTGCGACGGGCTGGGCTCGCCCGACCTGCACGCCTATGACCCCGTCACGCGGACGTGGGCATCGCTGCCGGCATCACCCCTGTCGGCGCGCCAGGGGGCGCTCGGCGTGTGGACCGGCACCGAGCTGGTGGTGGTGGGAGGGACCGGGCTCCCCGCCGGAAGCAGCGCCGTGCCCGACGCGCAGAACGCCGTGCCCCTGGCCGACGGCGCCGCCTACCACCCCGCCACCCGGACCTGGACGCCCATCGCCCCCGCTCCCACCGCCCTGGAGGGGACGGCGTGGAGCGGCGACCGCGCCGTGTGGAGCGGGTCCGAGGTCCTCGTGTGGGCGCCGACAGCAGGCACCGCGCACGTCTACGCCTATTCCCCGGCCACGGACCGGTGGCGCACGGTCCCCCTGGGGCCGGCGCCGGAGCTGGCGTCCTCGCTGGCCTCGGCCGAGCCCGACGCCGTGGTGGTGTGGGCGGGCACGGGGCTCCTCGTGTGGCCGGGGCCGGGCTCCCCCTCTGGCGGTGCCACCACACCGACGACGGTGCCCGCCGCCGCGTCGGTGCAAGGCGCCATCCTCGACCCCGCCACCGGGGCGTGGCGGGCCATGGCCCCCGCCCCCATCCCGGCGCGCAACCAGGTCAGCGCGGTGTGGACCGGTTCCGAGCTGTTCGTGTGGGGCGGTGCCGTGCCCACGCCGGGCTCGGCGTCGGATGCCGTCACGCTGCGCTCGGACGGCGCCCTCTACGACCCGACCACCTCGGCGTGGCGGGTGCTGCCGTCGTCGCCGCTCACGGCCCGGTCCGGCGCGGCGGCGGTGTGGACCGGCCACGAGGTGGTGGTGCTCGGTGGCGAGGGCGTCGCCACCACCTCGACGTCCCCCGACAACGGGTTCGCGCTGGGCTCGGCGGTCTACGTCCCGGCCACCGACAGCTGGCAGCTGCTGCCCGCCTCGCCCGTGGCACCCGTCGACGACAACCCCGTCGCGCCCGGCGAGCGCGTCGACCTGCGCATCGAGGCGGTCGGGTTCTGGACGGGCTCGCAGGCGCTGTTCACCGGGGGAGAGGTGCCGGGGCTCCAGGCCGCAGGGCCGTCCGGCGCCACGTGGACGCCCGGCGTCTGACGGCGCCGGCGCGGGGAAGGGACCCGACGTGGCACCCCGCACTTGTGCGCGGCCCCGGACCCGTCGAGGATGACGCCATGACCGACGCCCCCACCACCTCCGCTTCCGACCACCGCGCCCTGTCTGCCTCGCTTTCCGGCGCCCTGCACCTGGCTGTGGCGCCCATCGGCATCTCCTTCGGCACCGGCGCCCCCGACGGCGTCACCGCCTTCGACGAGCCCATGTCGGAGCCGGCCGCCGACGGCCGGGCCGGACGGGTCCCGGCGGGGTGCGTGTTCTGGGTGCGCGCCGCCGAGCGCAGCTTCAGCACCGTGCCCGAGGACCACGGCAACTGCTCGGTGGGCCGCTACACCCACGGCCTGGCCGCCATGGACGACATCGCCGGCAACGCCGACGTGGCCGCCCTGCTCGAGTCGGGGTGGGTGGACGCCGAAGCCGTGGGATCGATCCCGTCGATCTCCGAGCGCGCCGAGGTCATCACCTACGGCCCCGTGGCCGACGCCGCCTCGGTCCCCGACGTCGTGCTGCTGCGCCTGAACGGCCGGCAGATGATGGTCCTGTCCGACGCCCTGCCCGGCCTGCGCATCGAGGGCAAGCCCCAGTGCCACATCGTGGCGCTGGCCAAGGAAGAGGGGGCGGTGGCTGCCAGCGTGGGCTGTGCGCTCAGCCGGGCACGCACCGGGATGCGCCCCGAGGAGATGACCGTGGCCTTCCCCGGGGACCGGCTGGGCGAGGTGACGGCCGCGGTCGAGCGCGCCGCCTCCATCGACACCGTGGTGGCCAAGTACGCGGCCGAGGACGCCCGGCGCTTCGCCACCGGAGCCTGAGCGGCCGACGCCCCGCCCCACCCGCGCCCGACGCCCCGCCGGGGCCCTGCGGGGTCAGTAGGACTTGGGCAGGTGCAGCGAGTGCTGGGCCACGAAGTTGAGGATCATCTCGCGGCTCACGGGCGCGGTGCGCAGCAGGCGGCGTCATGCCCCACATGTCGGCCAGGCCGAACTCCGACGACATGCCGTTGCCCCCGAGGGTCTGTATGGCCTGGTCGAGCGCAGCCAGGGCGGCTTCGGCGCCGGCGTACTTGGCCAAGTTGGCCGCCTCGCCCGCCACGCCCGCGTCGGCGTCGGTGTCGCAGGCCCAGGCCGCCTTCTGCGCCATGAGGCGGGCCAGCTCGACCTCGATCTTGACCTTCGCCAGGGGGTGGGAGATGCCCTGGTGCCGGGCGATGGGCGTGCCCCACACCGACCGCTCGCGGGCGTAGGCGGCCGCCTTGTCGAGGGCGTAGCGACCGATCCCGGTGGCCATGGCGGCCGTCATGATGCGCTCGGGGTTGAGGCCCACGAACACCTGGCGCAGGCCGTCGCCCTCGGTGCCGAGGAGGCGGTCGGCGGGGACCACTACGTCGTCGAAGAACAAGGTGAACTGCTTCTCGGGTGCCACGATCTCGACGGGGATGAGCGTGCGGTCGAGGCCGGGGCTGTCGAGGTCCACCACGAACAGAGACAGCCGGGCCGCGCCCTGTGTCCTCGTCCACGCCGGTGCGCGTCACCACCAGCACGGCCTCGGACTCGTCGGCCCCCGAGATGTAGTACTTGGTCCCCGACAGGCGGTAGACGTCGCCGTCGCGGGTGCGCCGTCGTGGCGATGTTGTGGCTGTTCGATCCGGCATCGGGCTCGGTGATGGCGAAGGCCATCTTGAGCTCGCCCGATCCGAAGCGCGGCAGCCAGTTCTGCTTCTGGCTGTCCGAGCCGAACCGGGCGATGATGGTGGCGCAGATCGCCGGTGACACCACGAGCAGGAGCAGCGGGCAGCCGTTGGCGGCGAGCTCCTCGAGCACGATGGCGAGCTCGGCGATGCCCATGCCGCCACCGCCGTACTCCTCGGGGACGTTCACCCCCAGAAAGCCCCCTGCGGCCAGCTCGTTCCACAGCTCGTCCGCCCGCCCCCCGGCCCGGGCCCGCTCGGTGAAGTACTCGTGGCCGTACTTCGACGCGATGCCGTGCACCGCCTCGCGGAGCATGCGTTGCTCGTCGGTCTCACGGAAGTCCATGGGTCACCTCGTGTGCAGATGGCCGCGTCGCAACGCGGCGGTTCAGGTCTCGGACGCCGGTCCGGGGCCGCCGGTCGCCACCCCGGCGCCCGGGACCTCGTCGAGCAGCGCCACGGGGATGTCCACGACGCGGGAGCGAAGGTACTCGCCCAGGCTCTTCGCCTGCGGATCGGGCCGGGTGGAGGAGGCGACACCCTCTCCGAGCAGCCCGTGGACGACGAAGTTGAGGGCGCTCAGGTTGGGCAGCTCGTAGCGCTCGATGTCGAGGTCGGAGGCCTCGGGCAGGAGCTGGCGCAGGCGCGGCACCGTCAGGGTGGCCGCCAGCCAGGGAAAGGCGGCGGGGTCACGGGTCCACAGGCCCACGTTGGCGTTGCCCCCCTTGTCCCCCGAGCGCGCCCCCACCACGACGCCGAGCGGGCGCCGGAGCGTCACACCGAACGCCGCACCGGCGCCGTCGGCCGTGGCGCCGTCGGCCGTGCCGGGCGCGGCCGTGCCGGGGGTACCGGGGGTGCCGGGGGTGCCGGGGGTGCCGGGGGTGCCGGCGGGTGCCGGGGGTGCCGGGGGTGCCCGGCGCCAGGGGCGGGGGAGGGATCGTCACCCGCCGGCCGTCGGCGTGGACGACGATCTCGTCGACGACGGTCCGGGGCACGAGCGTGGGCCAGAACACGCCGTAGGCGGTGCCCTCGCCCGGCGGCGATGTCAGGTAGAAGCCGGGATAGCTCGCCAGCGCCAGCTCGGTCGCCACGTCGGAGAACCGGCGGCCCACCTTGGAGGGGTCGGGGTCCTTGACCGTGATGCGCAGCTGTGCGCTGGCTTGCTCGTTGCTGGGGGCATCGGGCACGTCGGTGCGCACCAGGCGTGTGTCGTAGTGGGCGAAGGACCGTGCCCCGCCGGTGCGGTGCTCCATGGTGCGCGCCACGAGCGCCGCCTTCTCCTCGATGTCGAGGCCGGTGAGGACGAACGTCATGGTGTTGCGCCAGCCCCCGAGGAGGTTGACCGACACCTTGAGCAGTTCCGGTGCGGGCAGGCCCCGCACCCCCGACACGCGCACGCGGTCGGGACCGACCTGCTCGACGCGGATGGTGGAGAAGTCGGCCACCACGTCGGGATTGGCGTACAGAGGAGCACCGATCTCGTACAGGAGCTGGGCGGTGACCGTTCCCACCGAGACCAGCCCGCCGGTGCCGGGGTGCTTCGTGATCACCGCCGAGCCGTCGGCCGCCACCTCGGCCACGGGGAACCCGGGGTCCTCCAGACCGGGCACCTCTCCGAAGAAGGCGTAGTTGCCCCCCGTGGTCTGGGTACCGCACTCGATGACGTGACCGACGACGACGGCGCCCGCCAGGCGGTCCCAGTCCGTGCGCGCCCAGCCGAAGCGCCACGCCGCCGGACCCACCACGAGCGAGGCGTCGGTCACCCGCCCCGTCACCACCACGTCGGCCCCGCCCGCCAGGGCGTCGGCGATGCCGAACCCCCCGAGGTAGGCGTTGGCGCTCACCGGCGCGCTGCCGGCCGCGGCCAGGGGGCGCCCCGTGTCGAGGTGGGCGAGGGTGTTCCCCGCTGCTTGCAGCTGCCCCAGGCGGTCGACGATGTCGTCGCCCTCGACGTGGGCCACCGCCACGTCGAGCCCGAGCGTGGCGGCCAGGTCGCGCAGGCGGTCGGCCAGGCCACCGGGGTTGAGCCCCCCGGCGTTCGCCACCACCTTGACGCCCTTGTCCATGCAGGTGCCGAGGACCTCTTCCATCTGCCGGTAGAAGGTGCGGGCGTATCCCAGGCTCGGGTCGCGCTGGCGCGACTTCCACAGGATGAGCATGGTCAGCTCGGCCAGGTAGTCCCCGGTGAGGACGTCGACCGGTCCGCCCTGGACGCAGCTCGCGGGGCGCGCGCCAGACGGTCGCCGAAGAAGCCCGAGCAATTGGCGATGCGAAGCACCTCACCGGCGGGACCGGTGGTCCCGGTCGGCGGCGCCGCTGCCATCAGGCGTCCACGCTGGCGTGCCGTCGGGGGCGGAGCCGTCCGGGGCGGAACCGTCCACCACGGCCAGGAGGCGTCCCGCCTCCACCTGCTCGCCCGCCGCCACGTGCAGCTCGGTGACGCGGCCCGCCGCCGGGGCGCTGCACCTCGTGCTCCATCTTCATGGCCTCGATGGCGACCAGCGTGTCGCCCGCCGCCACCGTGTCGCCCACCGCCACCGTCACCTTCACCACCGTTCCCGGCAAAGGCGCCACGAGCGCCCCTTCGGCCAGCTGCGAGCCCGGCAGCGGGAAGCGCTCGGACTCAGACAGCGTCGACGAGCCGTCGAGCCCGTCGACGAACGCCACCGCCCCGGCGCGGGCCACGTCGTAGCGCCGGGCCACGCCGCCAACCTCGAGGACCACGGCATCCGGCGCGCACGACAGCACGGACAGGTCGGCGCGCACCGCTGCGTCCACGGCCACGAAGCTGCACCGGCCCGTGCGGTCGAACTGGTACGCCACGTCGACGGTCGCGGTCGCCGGCGGTGAAGCGGTGCGTCTGGGGCTCCGACGGGTTGTTGCGCCACCCCGAGGGCATCGCCGCCAGGACGGGCGCCCGGCGCCGTCGCTCGGCCTGGGCCGCCAGGGCGGCGGCCACGGCGTGCAGGCCGACCGCCTCCTCGCCGGCCAGGGGCGCCCCAGCACGGCGGGGTCGTGGCGGGTGAGGAATCCGGTGTCGATGGCACCGGCCAGGAATTCGGGATGGCGCAGGATGCGCACGAGCAGGTCGCGGTTGGTGGTCACCCCGTGCACCTGCGCCCCGGCCAGGGCGCCGGCCAACGTGCGGGCCGCCTCGGCACGCGTCGGCGCGTGGGCGATGATCTTGGCCAGCATGGGGTCGTAGTGCGGCGACACGTCCGAGCCGTCCTCGACGCCGCTGTCGACCCGCACACCGGCGGCGGTGGGGAAGCGCACGCGCTCGAGGTGCCCGGCGGAGGGTTGCCAGTTCCGGGTGGCGTCCTCGGCGTAGAGGCGCACCTCGATGGCGTGCCCCGACAGCGTCGCCCCCAGCACCTCGGGCGGCAACGGCAGGCCGTCGGCGACGAGCAGCTGGAGCCGCACCAGGTCGAGACCGGTGACGAGCTCGGTCACGGGGTGCTCCACCTGGAGGCGGGTGTTCACCTCCAGGAAGGCGAAGCTCCCGTCGGGGAGGAGCAGGAACTCGACGGTGCCGGCGTTGACGTAACCGATGGCGCGGGCCGCGGCGACGGCGGCTGCGCCGAGCTCGGCCCGAAGCGCCGGGGACACGGCCGGCGACGGGCTCTCCTCCACGATCTTCTGGTGCCGGCGCTGGATGGAGCACTCCCGTTCGAACAGGTGGACCACGGTGCCGTGGGCGTCGCCCAGGATCTGCACCTCGACGTGGCGGGGCCGGGCCACGTAGGGCTCCAGGAACACGGTGCCGTCGCCGAAGGCCGAGGTCGCCTCGCGCGCCGCCGAGGACAGGGCGTCGGCCAGCTCGGCGGGCCGCTCCACCACCCGCATGCCCCGCCCGCCGCCCCCGGCCGAGGCCTTCACCAGCACCGGCCACCCGAGGGCTGCGGCCCTGGCGCTCGAGCTCGGCGTCGAGGACGCCGCCGGTCCCGGTGCCTCCGCCGCCGGCCCCGGCCACGGCCAGGGCGGGGATCTCCACCGTGGGCAGCACGGGAACGCCGGCGCCGGCCATGGTGGCCTTGGCCGCCAGCTTGGAACCCATGGCCTCGATGACGGCGGGGGGCGGCCCCACGAACACGAGGCCCGCCTCGGCGCAGGCCCGGGCGAAGCCGGCGTGCTCGGACAGAAAGCCGTACCCGGGGTGCACGGCGTCGGCGCCGCTGGCACGGGCCGCGCCCACCACGGCGTCGACGTCGAGGTAGGTCTGCGCCGGGGTGGCGCCGGGGAGCCGGACGAACTCGTCGGCCTCGCGCACGTGCGGCGCGTGGACGTCGGGATCGGAGCACACCGCCACGCAGGTGATGCCGAGGGCGTGGGCGCTGCGCATGCACGCGGCGGGCGATCTCGCCCCGGTTGGCCACGAGGAGCTTGCGGATCACGCCGTCACATCCGGAACACGCCGTAGCCGCGTGTGCCGTTGATGGGGGTGTTGTGGATCACCGACAGGCACATGCCGAGCACGTGCCGTGTGTCACGCGGGTCGATGATGCCGTCGTCGTAGAGCCGGCCGGTGAGGAACAGGGGGAGCGACTCCGCCTCGATCTGCGCCTCCACCATGGCCCGCATCTCGCCGTCGGCCGCCTCGTCGAAGTCCTGACCCCGGGCGGCCGCTCCCTGGCGCGCCACGATGGAGAGCACACCGGCGAGCTGGGCCGGCCCCATGACGGCCGAGCGGGCGTTGGGCCACGCGAACAGGAAGCGGGGGTTGTAGGCGCCGTCCGCACATGCCGTAGTTGCCCGCCCCGTAGGAGGCGCCGATGTTGACGGTCAGGTGCGGCACCTGCGAGTTGGACACGGCGTTGATCATCTTGGCGCCGTCCTTGATGATCCCCCGCTGCTCGTACTCCTTGCCGACCATGTAGCCCGTGGTGTTCTGCAGGAACAGCAGCGGCGTGTCGGTCTGGTTGGCGAGCTGGATGAACTGCGTCGCCTTGTTGGACTCCTCGCTGAACAGCACGCCGCGGTGGTTGGCGAGGACGCCGATGGGATACCCGTGGATCGACGCCCAGCCCGTCACCAGGCTGGGCCCGTACAGCGGCTTGAACTCGTCGAAGCGCGAGCCGTCCACCACGCGGGCGAGGACCTCGCGTGGGTCGAAGGGCACGCGCAGGTCCGCCGACGCCACCCCCAGCAGCTCGTCGGGATCGTGCACGGGGTCGTCGGCCGGGAGCGTCGGACCCGGTCCGCGCTTGTGCCGGTTGAGCCGGGACACGATGGCTCGGCCGATGCGGATGGCGTCGGTCTCGTCGGTGGCGAGATAGTCGGCCAGGCCGCTCACCCGGGCGTGCATGTCGGCGCCACCGAGCTCCTCGTCGTCGGACTCCTCACCCGTCGCCATCTTCACCAGCGGGGGTCCGCCCAGGAAGACCTTCGACCTTCCCTCGATCATCACGATGTGGTCGCTCATGCCCGGCACGTACGCGCCCCCCGCCGTCGAATTGCCGAACACGAGGGCGATGGTGGGCAGCGCCGCGGCGGAGCGCTGCGTCAGGTCGCGAAAGCCGCGACCGCCGGGGATGAAGATCTCGGACTGCGTGGGCAGATCTGCTCCGCCGGACTCCACCAGACTGATGGAGGGCAGTCGGTTCTCGAGCGCGATGTCGGCCAGGCGCGACGACTTGCGCATGGTGAAGGGATTGGTGGCCCCGCCGCGCACCGTGGGGTCGTTGGCCGAGACGAGGCACTCCACCCCGCTCACCACCCCGATGCCCGACACGAGGCTCGCCCCCACCGTGTACTCGGTCCCCCACGCCGCCAGGGGGGCGATCTCGAGGAAGGGGGAGTCCCGGTCGAGCAGGAGCTCCACGCGCTCGTGGGCGAGCATCTTGCCCCGGGTCCGGTGCCGCTCCACATAGCGTGGGCCGCCGCCGCCCCGGGCCACGGCGAGCTGCTCCTCGACCTCGCCCAGGGCCGCCTCCATGGCCTGGCGGTTCTGGCGGAAGACGTCGGAGGCCGGGTCGACGGAGGAGGTCAGGAGGGCCATGGGCCCGGGCAGGGCGTTGGTGGCGCGTCGGGAGCGCCGCAGGTGGTGGCGTGCGCTGTCCTCCTCGTCATGGGGTGACAGACTAAACCGCATGCAGCAACGGCCGCTTTCCGCAGTGGTGCTCGCCGCCGGGGAGGGCACGCGGATGCGCTCGGCGCGGCCGAAGCCCCTCCACCGGTTGTGCGGGCGACCGATGATCCTCCACGTCCTCGACGCGCTGGCCGAGTTGCGCGTGCACAGGGTGGTCGTGGTCGTGGGCCACCGCGGGGAGTGGGTGACCAAGACGCTCGTGGACCACGCCCCGAGCTCGCTCGCCATCGACTTCGTCGAGCAGCCTGCGCAGCTGGGGACGGGCGACGCCTTGGCCGTGGGACTCACCGCCCTGCCCGACGGTCTGGACGACGCCGACGGCGACGTCGTGGTGCTGCCCGGCGACACGCCCCTCGTGCGCCCCCCCACGCTGGCCGCGCTGGTGCGCCATCACCGCAAGGCCGGTGCCGCCGCCACCTTGCTCACCGCCGTTCTCCCCGATCCCACCGGCTACGACCGGGTGGTGCGGGGCAAGGACGACACCGTGGTGCGCGTGGTGGAGGACGCCGAGGTGGTCGGCGACGACGCGCTGGTGGACGAGGTGGCCACGGCCATCCACTGCTTCCGCCACACCGTGCTCGCCCCCGCCCTGCGGCGTCTGCGACCGGTGGACCCCACCGGGGAGCATTCGCTCACGGGCATCTACGCCGTGCTGCACGACGCCGGGTACCGGGTGGAGTCGCTGGTGGTGGGCGATCCCATGGAGGCGGCCGGTGTGAACGACCGGGCCCAGCTGGCGGTGGCCGACGCCGAGCTGCGCGACCGGATCAACGAGCGCTGGATGCGGCGCGGCGTCACCATGTGGGACCCCGAGCACACCTACGTCGACGCCGGCGCCCACCTCGAGCCGGACGTCGTGCTCCTCCCCGGTGTGGTGATCCAGGGGGAGTGCACGGTGCGGGCCGGGGCCGAGGTGGGTCCCGACGTCCACCTGGTCGACTCGGTGGTGGGGCGCGGGGCCAAGGTCACCAAGAGCACCGTGGTGCGGGCCGAGGTGGGTGACGACGCCCGGGTCGGACCCTTCGCCGTGCTCGGTCCTGGCGCGGCGGTGGCCGAGGGGCAGGTCGTGGGCCCCTTCACCCACCTGGGAGCGGACGCACCGGCACTCGACTGACCGGCACTGCCCGCCCGCGGTGGGCACTGCCCGGCCCGCCGCCGGCGGGAGCGGGGTGGGCAGGCCGGACGACTCAGGTCGTCTGAAGGATGAGCACCGAGCAGGGCGCCTGGTGGGCGACGGAATTGGGGACGCTGCCGAGCACGCGCCGGACCCCGGCCATCCCCTTGTTCCCCACCACGATGAGATCGGCGTGCACCTGTTCGGCCACCCGCACCAGGGCCTCGGAGGGGTCACCCGTCTCGGCGTGGCCCTCGACCGTCACCCCCGCGGTCCGGGCCCGCGCGCACTGGTCGTCGAGGAGGGCCTCGGCCATCCCACCGCTGCCGAGGGCGTGGCGGTACTCGTCGGGCACACCGGACCCCCGCATCGCCGTGGGTCGGTACACCGTCACGATGTGGAGCGTGGCCGACAGCAGCTTGGCCAGCCCGGTGGCGCCGCGCACGGCCTCGGCCGCTGTCTCCGAGCCGTCTGTGCCTACCACCAGGGACGAGAACATGGACACCCTCCAGGCGCACTCTATCCACCCGCCGCCGACGTCCGCCGCCGAGGTCCACCGCCGCGCCGCCCAGAGGCGGGTGACCCCGCGGCGCGGTAGCGTGCGGACGCATGGAGTTGGTCCCCCGTCGGCACCTCGAGCTCGTCTCCGGACGCTCCCATCCCGCCCTCGCCCAGGAGATCGCATCTCATCTGGGCCTCGAGCTCGGTGGCGCCAACCTGCGTGAGTTCGCCAACGGCGAGATCCACTGCCGCTACGACGGATCCCTGCGCGGCAGCGACGTGTTCATCGTCCAAACCCACTCGGGCCCGGTGAACGACGCCATCATGGAGCAGGCCATCATGATCGACGCCGCCAAGCGGGCGTCGGCCAAGCGCATCACCGCCGTGTGCCCCTACTACGGCTACTCGCGCCAGGACCGCAAGGCCACGGGGCGCGAGCCGATCACGGCCAAGCTCGTGGCCGACATCCTCCAGGTGGCGGGGGCGGACCGGGTGATGAGCGTGGACCTGCACTCCGGGCAGATCCAGGGATTCTTCGACGTCCCCTTCGACCACCTCACGGCCACGCCCGTCCTGGTGGAGGAGCTGCGCCTGCTGGGGACGAGCGACCTCGTCATCGTCGCCCCCGACGCCGGCCGCGTGCGGGTGGCGGAGCGCTTCAGCCAGCACCTCGGCGCCGACCTCGCCTTCGTGCACAAGCGCCGGCCCCGTGGCACCCACAACCAGGTCGAGGCGCTCGACGTCGTGGGTGAGGTCGAGGGCCGGCACTGCGTGCTCATCGACGACATGATCGACACCGCCGGCACCATCTGCGCCGCGGCCGAGCTGCTGCTCGAGCAGGGGGCCGCCGACGTGTCGGCCATGGCCACGCACGGCGTGCTGTCGGACCCCGCCCTCGAGCGGCTGGAGAAGTCGCCGTTGAGCCGGGTGGTGGTGACCAACACGCTCCCCATCGCCGAGGAGCGCCGCATCGACAAGCTCACGGTGCTGTCGGTGGCCAAGCTCATCGCCGACACCATCGACGCCGCCTTCGGGGACAAGTCGGTGTCGGAGATCTTCGGCGGCGACAACCTCACCTGAGGGCCGTCGCCCCCGGTTCCGAGAGGTCGATGTGGTCCAGGGCGGAGCCATCAGGGCCTGCCGCGGCGCAGCCTCGCATCCTCTGGACTCGATCGACAGAACCTTCGGGACGAGGTGCGGGTACCGGGGCGGCTGCCGGGTCTCGGCGCCGGTCGTCGTCGTCCCGCCGACCCCGGGCAGCGCACCGGCAGAGGGGCAGGCGGCAGGGGCTCGACGGCGACGGGCCCCTCGTTGGCACCTGGCCCCACAGATGCCGCCGCCCGGCCACCGCTCCCGGTGCGGACCGGTGCCCAACGGCGGCAATTCCGCCCCACCGCCGGGGCCTCTATGCTGTGACGCCCGGTCGACACATCCCCCCTGTTGGGCAGGGCCCGCCCGGCGCACACCCGAGGAGCACGTTCCCATGGCCGAACTGACACTGGTGGCCGATGCCGGCCGCCCCACCGGCAGCAGCGTGGCGCGCCGGCTGCGCCACGACGGGCGCATCCCCGGGGTGGTCTACGGCCCCGGCGTCGATCCCATCGCCCTGTCGGTGTCCGCCCGCGACCTTCGGGCCGTGCTCAGCACCGACGCCGGGCTCAACGCCGTGGTGACGCTGCGGGTGGACGGCCAGCGTTTCCTGACCATGGCCCGCGAGCTGCAGCGTCACCCTGTACGCGGCACCGTCACCCACGTCGACTTCCAGGTGGTCGACCCCAACCGCGAGGTGTCGGCCGAGGTCTCCATCACCCTCACCGGCGACGCCCTCGAGCTGCACCGGGCCGACGGCGTGCTCGAGCAGCAGATGTTCGCCCTCACCATCAAGGCCCGTCCCGCCGACATCCCCTCGTCGCTCGAGGTCGACATCAGCCACCTCGTCATCGGGGCGGCCGTCCGGGTGTCGGACATCGCCCTGCCCGCCGACGTCAGCACCGACGTCGACCCCGAGGCCATCGTGGCCGCCGGCCAGCCACCCCGGGTGCAGGCGGCCGAGGGCGAGGCGGCGGAGGGCGAGGCGGCCGAGGGCGAGGCCGGCGCAGGGGAGACGGCGCCCGCCGAGGGCCGCGACGAGTCCAGCTCGGAGAGCTGAGCCATCCGCCGACTGCTGCCCTCGTCGGGCAGGGGGGCGGCCGCCGACCTGCTGGTGGTGGGGCTGGGCAACCCCGGCACCGAGTTCAGCCGCACCCGCCACAATCTCGGAGCCGAGACCGTGGAGCTCCTGGCGTCGCGCCGGGGCGAGCGGTTGCGACCGGAGAAGGGCACCCGGGCGCTCGTGACGTCGGCCCGACTCGACGGGAAGCTGGTGGCGCTGGCGGTGCCCCAGACCTACATGAACGAATCCGGGCTGGCCGTGGCCGCCCTCGTCCGCCGCTACCGGCTCCCGGGTCTCGAGCAGCTGGTCGTCGTGCACGACGAGCTCGACCTGCCCACCGGACGCGTCAAGCTCAAGGTGGGCGGGGGGACGGCGGGCAACAACGGGCTCAAGTCGCTGCACGCCCATCTCCACGATCCCGGCTACGTGCGGGTGCGCATCGGCATCGGCAAGCCCCCGGGACGCCAGCCCGGCGCCGACTACGTGCTGCACCGGCCCGCCCGGGCCGAGCGCGAGGCGCTGGACGTGGCGGTGGAGGTGGCGGCCGACGCCGTCGAGGCCATCGCCGCCGACGGGATCGACGCGGCCATGCAGCGCTTCAACACCGACGCGACCTCGTCGTAGGTGTCGGCCTCCCACGGCGGGCCGACGGCCGACGCGTCGCTACCCTGAGACGGTGAGCCTCCGCTCGCTGCCCACGCTGCTCCTGTCGGAGCCGGCCCTGCCCGACGCCGCCGCCGCCGGCGCGGGCGTGCTCGCCGTGCCCGACGCCGCCACCGCCTTCGTGCTGAGCGGGCTGCGCAGCCTGGGTGGGCGCCGCCCTCTGCTCGTCGTGACCCCCACCGTCCGCGACGCCGAGCGCCTGGCCAACGACGTGGGGGTCTTCGTCGGACCCGAGGCCGTGTCGCTGTTCCCCGCCTGGGACACCCTGCCCTTCGAGCGCGTCAGCCCCGAGTCCTCCACCATGGGGGCCCGGTTGCGGCTGCTGTGGCGGATGCAGGACCCCGCCACCGCACCCGACGTGGTGGTGGCACCGGTGCGGGCCCTGCTCCAGCGCCTGGGGTCCTTCGAGGAGGCGGCCGCCCCGGTGCGGGTGGTGCGGGGGGGCCGGCTCGACCAGCACGACCTGGTGGAGCGGTTGGTGGCGCTCGGGTACCGGCGCGAGTACCAGGTCGAGCACCGCGGCGAGCTGGCCGTGCGGGGCGGGATCGTCGACGTCTACCCCTCCACGGCCGAGCTGCCCGTCCGCGTCGACCTGTGGGGCGACGAGGTGGACCGCCTGACCGAGTTCGACCCCGGGGACCAGCGCTCGCTCGACACCCTCGACGAGGTCGAGGTGTTCGGGTGCCGGGAGGTTCTGCCCACCCCCGCCGTGCGGGCCCGGGCGGCGGCGCTCGTGGGCAGCGAGCCGTGGGGCAGGGCGCAGTGGGAGCGCCTGGCCGAGGGCCAGCTCTTCGACGGGATGGAGTCGTGGCTGCCGTGGCTGGTGGACGGCGAGCGCGTCCTGGCCGACCTGGTCGGACCGGGCGGTCTCGTGGTCCTCGTCGATCCCCGCCGCGTGCGGGACCGGGCCGCCGAGCTCAACGACGAGGAGGCGGCCCTGGCCGGCGCGCTGGCCGTGACCTGGGACGTGGCCGGCGGCCATCGTGCCGACCCGGGGTCCGGGGACGTGCCGGACCGGTTCCCCCGGCTGCACGTGCCCTACGAGCGTCTGCTCGAGCGCTGCGCCGCCCCGGTGCTGTCGGTCGTGCCCGTGGCCGATTCCCCCGGGACGGTGTCGGTCACGGCCCAGGGATTCGAGCCGGTGCACGGCGACCGCAGCCTGCTCGCCCTCCGGCTGTCACAGCTCGAATGCGACGGCGACGGGGCGAAATCCGCGGCGATCGAGCAATTCTCCCGCGAGCCGGCGCCCCTCGGTGAAGGATCGCCAAAGGAAAGTTCCGTTGCCCAATTGGACCGATCGGAGATCTCGTCCATCTGCTCAGCCGATGCACGGGTTTCGACGCGTCTATCGGGTTGGCGGTCGCGACTACCGAGATATCTATCTGAGCCGCGTCCCGCCGAAAGAGCCGAGACCCTACCTACCTTCGTCATCCCTCGCCCCGAGAGTCCCCGCATGACCCGCAACGCCAAGACCTTCCTCCCCCGC
>CAWIWK010000063.1:0-50328 GCA_963839605.1 uncultured Acidimicrobiales bacterium
CGGACCCCTCGAGAGCGATGGCGAGCGCGCCTCCGCGCCCGCAGTCTCCGCCTGCTCCGACGAGATGTGCCAGACTTCGTCCGTCCGCACCAGCGTCATGCGGCTGCCTGCTTCTTCACCGGCTGATTTTCCGTGTCCCGACATCCGCCAATGCTTGCGAAACGTCGCTACCGCGCGATCCTCGCTTACCGGCGTGATCCCCAGGTCGGAGATGCGAAAAACGTCCAGATGGCCATAACGCGCGTGGGGCTTCCGGATGTCTGGCGTACGGCCTGGCGCGTCACCGCGTGGCGGTCGAAATACGTGTTCACCACCGGCGCATAACATTGCGCCGCGGCGTCGGCATCGCCACGTTTCAGTGCGCCCGCCCAACGATCCAGCAGCATGCGAACCCCGGAGGTATCCGGCATGGACGGAACCGGCGTGCCCTCCACGATGCCTTCCGCGCTTGCCGCTGGCGCGACTGGCTGCGGCGGCGGCTGTACCGCCGGCGTCGCCGCCGTTGCCACCGCGATCCGGGCCGGGCCGCTCGCTGCATGCGACCTCGTTTTCCACCATACATAACCGAGTGCGCCCAACGCCAAGCCCAGCAGCATGGCCGCGCGATACCAGGGCCAGCGCCTTCTGCGGAACCCTCCGGATCAGTATCTAGCTGACCGACTGCCGGGGACGCGGCGCGGGCCAACTCATCAACGGCGGTGGGACGGGCACCGCGGGCGGACCGGCCTGCGGGACGCACCGCCTGAAGCAGAAGTCCTCGTCGCTGATTCCCATCAGGCTGGGTTTGACCAATAAAACCAGGTCCTCGTCGGCGGCAAAATATGCGTTCCGCAGTTCCTCGTCTTCCCGCGAAAGCTCGAAGTCCGGCGCCGTTTGGCTCCGATAATAACCGAGCACCGACAGCCCCGGCTGCGCACCGCCGCGAAACCACTCCACGGTTTCCTCGAGTTGCGCCCGATCGGCATCTGACAGGCGGTAGCAGGGGCCGAAGCGATGTTCCGAGGGGACCGGTTCGAAGTCCTCCACCACGATCCGGTCCTCCGCACGCCGCCCGAGCAGAATCCCGCCCGTCTCGGCGCTGCGATGCGGCGCGGATGCGAAAGCTTCATTGACTTCCTGGTGGATACCCTCCATCGCGCGCCGGCGAATATCGATGGGCGGCGATTCCGGCGGGCGCCAAGTCACATATTCGAGTTGCATTTCCTGGCTGGAAGACAGTCCGGGCATTGGTTGGTAGCTACGTCTTCAGACGGCTGCGGCTTGTGGTCCGTTGCGCAAACTAGTACTCCGCGGCATGCCTCAAGCCCCCATCCCCGGCAGCCTGGTCGTGCTGTGAACGCGTGCCAGGTGCACGAAGGCTTCCGCCGCGCCGCAGCCGCACTCGCGCCCGCGCCAGCTTTCCATCAGTTGGTGAAAATCGCGGTAAATACGCTCGCCGTCCTGGCTTCGGTGCGCGAAAAGGGCCGCTTTTTTCTTCTCCCGCACGCTGGTAACATCCACATAATCAGTAGGATGAAAGCCCATGGTCTGCGCACCCAGGTCGACTTCATAATAATATAGCTCGAACCGTCCCCTCCCGGCCAGCCATGCACGGAAGGCCAAGGTGCCGGCGGCCTGATGGTCCAGGTGCGAGTCGATCGGCCATTGAGTGAATACCACGTCCGGATCTTCGGCCTCGATCAACTTCCGCAGGGATTCCGCCGCGTTCCGGTCAACCACCGTCGCGCCATCGATCTGGCCGGCGAAGACCGGCTTGGCGCCCAGGATCCGGCACGCGGCTGCGCACTCGGCCGACCGGATAGCGGCCGCCTCTTCATGAGATTTGCGCGGAATTCCCGCCTCGCCGCGCGTCAGGTAGACGATCGTTACGCTGGCCCCCAACGCGGCGTAGCGCGCCAACGTTCCGCCGCAGCCCGATTCCGGATCGTCCGGATGGCCGCCCACGCACACAATCTTCGTGGCATGTCCGCCGGATGTCTGGCCGGCGGCGAGGGCAGGTAAGGAAAGGAACTGGCGGCGCGAGGGTCCCATCGAGATAATCTCCCAGGGCTAGATTATACAGTCTGCACCCCGCGCCTAGATTCGTGGGGCGGCCAATCCTGGCCGCAGCCGCCTTTCCAGGCGGCTAGACCCGCTGGAAAGCGGGTCCGCGAGCTGAATAGCCCGCCCCACAATGCAACGCATAATCGTTAATCTGCCTGACGCACTACACTAACTGCCGATCTTCAAAGCGCGCGCGTATTTCTGGTCGTGCTCCATAATATGGTCCGTCAACCAATGCCGCAAAAACAGCATGAGCGATGCGTTTGAGACGGCTCCCCCGGCCTGTATAGTCTGCTCGATCTTAGACACCTGGCTGACCATCGCCCGGTGTAGTTCGAGATGCTCGGCAAACCCCTCGTAGCCGCGCTCTCTCATCAGGTTTTCTTCAAAGCTAAAGTGTTTGTCAACATAAGCTACCAGGCGCTCGATGAGGGTATGTTGAAAAGCTCGCCCGCGGCCTTCCTCCATGGCCTCCTGCAGTTCGCGAATCAAGCCCACCAGCGCTTTGTGCTGGCTGTCGATCGCGTCGATCTCGGACGCTGTACTCGGGCCTCCATGTCATGAAATGCGTGTCAGCCGTTCGCTTTTCCAGTTCCATCAGGCGCCTTCCTGTAAAGGACCATCGGCTAACCCGTCTCGGGACTTTAGGGCATCCACTCCTGCCGCAGTTCTTGCACAAACCGGTCGGGATCCTTGGCCTGGTAGAGGACCGCCGTCCCGCTGCCTTTGGGAGGAATCAGCACCAGGCGCTGGCCGCCCGCGCGATACATCCGCACGGTCGCGCCGGTGGTCACCCGAAACCATCCGGATTGGTAATTCTTATTGGCGAACCCGTTCGTGCGTAGTGTCGGCCGCCACTCCGAATCCTGCCTCAGGTCAACAATCCGGATGCCGGCCGCGTCCGTCGCGTCCGCATGCAGGGTCACGGATAGAACTTGTCGTGCGATCGTTAATGTATCCCGCGTCAGGGTGTAGCCGGGAGGCCCCGGAGCGTAGGCCACGGTCATTGCCACCATCGCCAGCACGATCGCCGCCACCGAGATCGCTACCCATCTTGCCGATAGCATTCCCGCCCGTCTGGAATTGCGGTCCGCCTCCCGCGGCGCCGGTCGAAGGCGCGCCCGTCGCGCTGATGAAACCCTGCACATCGTCCGGGCTCAGCACCAGCGTTCGGCTCGACGTCACCACAATCACCGTCTTGCTCCGGTCCGTCACATACCAATTGCACTTCCCCGGTTTCGCGGTGCGGAACAAGCCGTAGAATCCGAAGAGTCCTCCGTTGCCAAATAACCGGATGACGCCTCTAGAGTCGTCCGGACTGCCGGCCCTGACCTCGCGAATGTCCGCCGCGCGGCACGCGCACGTTCCCGATCAGCCTTTTCACCACATCGCGCCCCCGGCAACCGAGTACCCTCTTCAGAATACGCATAGGCCAGCCCGATCAACGACGCGAAACAATAACGCGATGAAGATGATGTGGACCATCCACGCTACGACGATGAGCAGCACCGAGACCCCACGGTGACAGACTTCGCCGTCGCATCGTAAGGGGCGGAGAACTCCCGCTCCGGCATAACTGGCCTACGACGAACAGATGTCCGTCGTTCTGCGAATAGATCTTGCCGTCGCCGCCGATCGAGGCCGGCGTATACGCCGCGCCCAGCGCCAGTTGTTGAAAGATCTCCTGCAGCATCGATCCGCCCTGCCGATAGCCGAAGGTTGCAGTCTTCGACTGTTGGCGTACACCACGCCATTCGCGTCGATCGCCGGGCTGCTTGACGCACCATTCGAATCCGGCCGAGGATGGTCCGACACGCAAGTCAGCGATCCGTCCGCGTTGCGCGTGCAACTCTCCGTATTCGTGTTTTGATAGCTCCACTCGATATTCAGGTTCGCGTCGAGCTGCGTCACGAAGTACTGTTCCGGCGAAGCGGGATGCCGTGGTGCGGTCCGGGGCGCGCCGTGGCGTCGTTGCAGTTAGGATCCCAGGCCGCCATAGTGGTTGTTCTTCGTCGCCGCCGACCAGGTGCCGTCGTGCGCGTAAATCGCCGGCGTCGTATCCCAACCGAAACCGAATGCGCCGAGATAGTTACCGCTGGCATCGAAATGCATCAGGTGGCCCTGGGCATAGTTGTAGCGATTCCAGGCGCCAAACAGGATCGTACCATCGGGCGCCACCACTGGCGTCGATGAAGCGTCGTCCAGAACGCTGCCGTCGCCGGGCTGATTCGTCAGCGGATCCACGCCCAGCAAGGCGCCCGCGCTGCAACCTCCAGGCGTGCCGTTCGGCGGAAGCCATCCCCCATCGGCCACCGAAACCCCGCAACCATCATGGAACCGGTTCCGCAGCGAAGCGATCCATTTCACGCTCAGATCCGGATTCAGAGCCAGCAGAAAAGCGTAGCGGTCGTTGAAGTGTGCCCGGCTGACCGTATAAATCGTGCCGTCCGGCGCCACCGCCGGCGATACGTTCAAGCCCGCGCGCTGGCTGCCGCATGTGCTGGTTTGGGGAACCGCCGTCGTGCTGGGCGGCCACGGCAACTGCGTATCGAAGGATGTCACGCATTGGCTCGTCGCGCCGGGCGCTTGAGATGCCGTCATCGCCGCATAGCTCGCCATCGATACCGCGCCGCCCCCAGAGATCTTGACTACCCAGGAATTGGTGGAATCGTTGCCATAAAATCCGTTCGTCGTCACTACCTGGACCACGTTGTAGTACAGGTTTCCGCTGGAGTCTATCGTGATGGGTCCGGTCTCGTAAGTGTTCGGATCCGTTCCAAATGGAGCGAAGCGCTGGATCAGAGCTCCGCTGGCCTCGTCCAGTTCGATCACGCTGCCGCTGGCCCCGGGCAGATAGATTACCCCGTTGCCTAACGCGGCATGGAACACCGGCTCCCAAAAATCGTTGCTCGATCCCGGCGCTTTCCAATCGCTGGCATAGCCCCATTGCTGGACCAGTTGCCCGTTCTGCCAGGTGAACTTGTTTTCGCCCCAAATCTGCGTGGAAAAGGAGCTGCTGGTGTAACTGCCCGACTTGTACTCCATGTACAGATCGTTCCCGTCCACCAGCGGAACCTGGTAATGCGCCACCAGTTCGTTGTAGTTGTACTGTTGCTCCTCGGGCACCAGCGGATCGTAAATGATGTTCTCCAGGATTTGGTTCAGACTCTGCCCGGCCACACCCAGGGCGCTGGTATGTTGTGGGTTTTGCGCCCACTGCGGCCAACCCGCGCCGATCGCGATGGTGGTTTGGACCGTACCGGTCACCCCGCCCGCTTCAATCTGGATCGTCGCTGTGCTGGCGGGCGTCGCGGTGGACGGCACGGTTACGTTGATCTGGTAGACCCCCACGAATTGCGGCGACAATCCGGCAAACGTAACCTGTGCGGCCACGCCCCCGATAGTCACCGTCGGCGAGTTCGTTACCCTGCGCAGCGTATCGAGCGAGTTGTTACCGGTGGTTGCCGGCGGGCTCACCGCTCCGAATCCGCTCCCCCACAGGACCAGTGAATCGCCCGGCGTCGCCGGATGGCTGGCCACCCCGGGGATGGCTCCCGTGGGCGCGGCCAACGACCCATCCAGATTCACGGCCACGCCGTAGCCCCCAACCGTAAAGAGTCCGGGCGCGAAAGCGGCCACTTGCACGGCCCGCGGCGTGGATGACTCCGTACCGTTCGTCACCACCACCGTCACCGTTCCGCTGGTGGGAACTTCCCACGGGAGTTGCGCGTTGATCTGTTGCGGCGAGACGTAAAGCAGCGGCGCGGCGATCCCATTGAAGCTGACCGTGACGCCGCCCAGCGTATCGGACAATGGCACGGTGCTTGCGAAAGCCGGGCCTGCCGCAAGATTAGAACCGAAAATAGAGACCAGCGAGCCCGGAACAGCCGGCGCCATGAAAGAGGCCGCGTCCACCACGCCTCCGGGTTCAACAAACGGAGTCTGCGCCGCGGCGAGCAGTGGAACCAGGAAAAGACCGCAACCAGTGAGCACCCTCATGCGCGGAATTCTACCACGCCCGTGGGGCGGGCAATCATGTCCGCAGCCGGCTTTTGCCCGGCCGCTTAAGAATCAATCGCCGCGAGCTGTGCGCCGCGGGTCCGAAACTCGTAGCGCTCGATCTTTACGGCAGCTTCGCCCGCCACACTCTCTATGATCCAACCGGCGATCTCCAGCTTCATCCGGCAGGTGTTATCGAGCAACGCTGGCCAATCTACCGCCAGCCGAATTTTCTGCCCGTGCTTCAAAGGGTGCTGGGTAGTGAAGCGGACTTCCCGGCTGCTGATTTCGAGTGTCTTGCCCACTCCCACGAGGGTGATCCGGCTGCCCTTAACGCATTGATAACGCACATCTTGTACAATGGGAAACCGGCGGCGCATGCGCCGTCCATGGTCTTCGCCTGGAAAGTTGTTCATCGTCAACATTTGGAACACCGCCACTGCCTTGGTCCGCCCGTTACGGTGACTTCTTCCGGAGCGCCCAGATCAACGACACGCCGATCAGCCCCACCACCACGACCGGCCACCAGGATGACGAAGCGCCGCTCGCAGCCAAAGCCAACATGTTAAAGAAGGATACCACTGGATAAAGATTTTGTAAAGTTTATTAGAGCAAGGCGGTGACGCGGCGGCTGATCGGCTGTTTTTATCGGCGCACTCGGCGTTCATCGGCGGCCAATATCGGTTTTGATTTTCCCGTTGGGCCGGAAGAAAAGCATATCTGGCCGGTAGAGCGCTAAAATAAGCGTTTATGATCCGATCCGCTAAGCCCCTCGCTTTACTCGGCATCCTGGCACTGGGAGCCGGCCTATTTGCCCGCTCGCACCGCGGCGACGATCTTGTCGATCGCGTGCAGGGCGTACGGATCGCCAGCCGCCTGCCTTGCGACGGAGCCACTAACCCCCAGGAAGAATTGAAATTCGCCACCACTTTCTCGCCCGGCGGGTGGCAGCGATCGTTCCACCTGGATGTTTTCGAGAGCCAGTATTGCAAGCGCCTGGATCTTTACTTTTTCTGCCTGATGCACGGACACGACCGCTGGAAGCACGAGTGGACCCAGGATAGCCAAGGCGCCCCCGGCTCGCCCCGATACTGGATCAATGCCTGCTCATCATGGGGTGCCAAAGGTGCTCAGGAATGTATTCTGAGCGGGTGGTATCAGGAAGGTCCGGCCAATCCAAAACTGCCCTGGAAACAGGCCGCTATCAAGCAGGTTTCCGCCGAGCCTGAAGTCTACGAATTCACGGATTCCAACGGCGGCCGGCGGCAAGGAAAAATGCTACGGCGTCTCCAAGGCGGGGCAGAACGACTGCGCCAACGGCGCCGGCACCCATTCCTGCGCCGGCCAGAGCAAGGTCGACCTGAGCGCCGACGACTGGAAGCTGGTCGCCAAGGGCACGTGCGAGCAGATGGGCGGCAAGATGTCCGCGCCGATGAAAAAATAAGCAGCACGGCCGCTACTCCGCACACCTGATACGAGCGCAAGCCCATGCCCGCCCGCCAGCCCAACCTGGGAACCGGCATCGGCTTGCGCCACTGCCACTACCGCGACTTCCTCGAAGGACGCGCGGCGGTGGACTTTATCGAGGTGCACAGCGAGAACTATTTCGGACCCGGCGGGCGCGACCTGCAGGTGCTCACCACCCTGCGCGCCGACTATCCGGTGAGTCTGCATGGGGTCGGCCTGGCACTGGGTTCTGCCACCGACCTGGCAACTCCGGCCCTCATGGATTCACCGAGATCCTCTACGGGCTCACCTCACAGGCCAACAACAACGGGTCGGCCATCGCCGGCCTCACCGGCAACACGACCTTCTACAACATCGTGGGCGCCATCGACATGCTCATCGGCAGGTTCGGCATCATGATCCCGGCACTCGCTCTCGGTGGTTCCCTTGCGGCCAAGAACGCGGTCCCCGCTCGCTCGGGACGTTCCGAACCGACAACGGCATGTTCGTCGGCCTGAGTCGTCGGCGTGATCATCATCATCGGCGGCCTGACCTTCTTCCCCGCCATCTCGCTCGGCCCGATCGTCGAGCAGCTCAGCCACGGAAAGTTCTTCTGATGACCACACATGACGACCCAGCCGCCAACCGCCACCGCAGCCGCGGCACGGCGCCGCCCACGGGGTGGCCGAGGCCCGAAGCCTCTTCGACCGCGAGATCCTCGGCCGGGCGCTCGTCGACGCCTTCAAGAAGCTCGACCCCGGGTGCAGGTCAGGAACCCGGTCATGTTCGTGGTGCTGGTGGGCACGGTCGTCACCCTCATCGAGTCGATCGCCCATCCCGGGAATTCACCTGGTTGATCACCATCTGGCTGTTCCTGACGGTGATCTTCGCCAACTTCGCCGAAGCCATGGCCGAAGGACGGGGGAAGGCCCAGGCCGACACGCTGCGGCGCATGCGGTCGGAGACCGAGGCCCGCCGGCTCGGCCCGACGGGACCGAGGAGCGGGTCGCCGCCGCCGAACTGGCCAAGGGCGACCTGGTGGTGTGCGAGGCCGACGACCTCATCCCCTCCGACGGCGAGATCGTCGAGGGCATCGCCTCGGTCGACGAGTCGGCCATCACCGGGGAGTCGGCCCCCGTCATCCGGGAATCGGGGGGGGACCGCTCCGCCGTCACCGGCGGGACCAAGGTGCTGTCGGACCGCATCGTGGTCCGCATCACCGCCGAGCGGGGCCAGACCTTCCTCGACCGCATGATCACCCTGGTGGAGGGGGCCAACCGGCAGAAGACGCCCAACGAGATCGCCCTCACCATCCTGCTGGCGGTGCTGACCATCGTGTTCATCCCGGTGGTGGTGACCCTGCAGCCGTTCGGTCACTACTCGGGGGCGACGGTCTCAGTCGTCATCCTGGTGTCCTTGCTCGTCTGCCTCATCCCGACCACCATCGGGGCGCTGCTGTCGGCCATCGGCATCGCCGGCATGGACCGGCTGGTGCAGCGCAACGTGCTCGCCATGAGCGGCCGGGCCGTCGAGGCGGCCGGCGACGTGCAGACGCTGCTTCTCGACAAGACCGGCACGATCACACTCGGCAACCGCATGGCGTCCTAGTTCTTCCCCGCCGGGGGCTACAGTGAGGAGGAGGTCGCCGACGCGGCCCAGCTGGCCTCGCTCGCCGACGAGACGCCCGAGGGCCGCTCCATCGTGGTGCTGGCGAAGGAACGCTTCGCCATCCGCGAGCGCGACTTGGCGGGGACCACACCTTCATGCCCTTCTCCGCCCCACCCGGATGTCGGGCCTCGACCTCGACGGCCGCCACATCCGCAAGGGGGCGGCCGATTCGGTCCGGCGGTGGGTGGAGCGAGCAGGGAGGCGAATCCCCGACGGACTGGACCAGATCGTGGAGCGCATCTCCCGGGCCGGCTCCACGCCCTTGGTGGTGGCCGATGGCCGCGCATCCTGGGCGTGATCGAACTGAAGGACGTCGTGAAGACCGGCATCCGGGAGAAGTTCGACGAGATGCGCCAGATGGGCATCCGCACCGTGATGATCACGGGTGACAACCCGCTCACGGCCGCGGCCATCGCCCAGGAGGCCGGCGTCGACGACTACCTGGCCGAGGCCACCCCGGAGGCCAAGATGGCACTCATCCGGTCCGAGCAGGAGGGCGGAAGCTCGTGGCCATCACGGGGGACGGCACCAACGACGCGCCGGCCCTGGCGCAGGCCGACGTGGCGTGGCCATGAACACGGGGACGACCGCGGCCAAAGAGGCCGGCAACATGGTCGACCTCGACTCCAACCCGACCAAGCTGATCGACATGGTGGAGATCGGCAAGCAGCTCCTCATCACCCGAGGTTCGCTCACCACCTTCTCGATCGCCAACGACATGGCGAAGTACTTCGCCATCATCCCCGCGCTGTTCGTCGCCACCTATCCGCAGCTCAACACGCTCAACATCATGAAGCTGCACAGCCCGCAGAGCGCGGTGCTGTCCGCCGTGATCTTCAACGCCTTGGTGATCGTCGCGCTCATCCCCCTCGCCCTGCGTGGCGTCAAGTTCCGGGCGGCGTCGTCGGCGGCCATCCTGCGCCGCAACGTCTGGATCTACGGCGTCGGGGGGATCATCATCCCCTTCTTCTTCATCAAGCTCATCGACCTCATCCTCGTCGCCCTGCACGCCTACTGATGGAACGAACCGTGATACTCACCCACCTGCGCCGTTCACTCGTCTCGGTCGTCGTGATGATGGTCTTTTTCGGATTCGTCTACGCCTTCGTCGGCACCGGCGTCGCCCAGCTCCTGTTCAAGCACCAGGCCGACGGGTCGATCACCGCCAACGGCTCGACCCTGATCGGCCAGAACTGGGCGACCAGGCCGGGCCACGGGAAGTGGTGTTCCACGGTCGGCCCGACGACGCCGGGCCCTACGCCGCGAGACCCCGAAGAGACGACGTCGCCGGGTGGGGACAACCCGCTCGTGGCGAACGGTGTGAGCGGCGAGTCGGCGCCGACCAATCTCGGACCCCGCTCGAAGGTGCTGCTGCAGAACACCCAGGCGCTGGTGGCCTACTGGCACAAGCTCGGCGTGCGACCCGACCCCCGATCTGGTGACCACCTCGGGCAGCGGTCTCGACCCCGACATCACCCCGCCGACGCCCTCGTCCAGATCCCCATGGTCTCCAAGGCCAGGGGCATCGCCCCGTCGACCCTGCGGGCACTCATCGCCCGTGAGACCAACAGTGCGCCACTGGGCTTCCTCGGCAGCAGCTACATCGACGTGCTGCAGTTGAACGAAGCACTGAACGGCTGCACTGAGCGTCAACCCCGGGCCCCAGCTCGGGCACGGCGGGCGAAAGCCCGAGGCCTAGGAGCGATCGGGGGCCAGCTCGTAGCCGACGCCGGCGTGGGTGCGCAGGAACGTGCCTTCCTCGTCACCGAGCTTGCGGCGCAGGCGGTAGGCGTAGACGCGCAGGTACTGCGTCTCGGAGCCGTAGTGGGGCCCCCCACGTGCTCGAGGATCATGCGGTGGGTGCAGGTCTTACCGGCGTGCCGGGCCAGGTAGGCGAGCAGCGAGAACTCGCGGCTCGTGAGCTCCATCGCCTGGCCCGCCATGGTGGCCTGGTGATGCACCAGGTCGAGCTCGAGCGGCCCCACCGTGAGCTGCGTGGCGTCGTCGGTGTCGCGCTCGGTGGCCCGGTGGCGCAGCGCCACCCGCAGCCGGGCGTCGAGCTCGCCCATTCCGAAGGGCTTGGTCATGTAGTCGTCGGCCCCGCCGTCGAGGGAGGCGATCTTGCGGTCCTCGGTGCCGTCGGCCGAGAGCACGATGACCGGGACGTCGCTCCACTGGCGGATGCGACGGCACACCTCCATGCCGTCGAGGTCGGGGAGCCCGAGGTCGAGGACGACCACGTCGGGCGATCCCACCGCCGTCTGCGACACGCCCTGCTCTCCGGTCGAGGCCACGAGCACCTCGTAGCCGAGGGCTCCGAGGCCGATGCGCAGCGCCCGCAGCAGGGCCTGGTCGTCGTCGACGGCCAGGACGCGCACGCTCACCTCGTGACCCTCGCCGACACGGGCGACACGGGCGCCACGGGAAGGGTGAAGCAGAACCGGGTGCCACCACCGGGCACGTCCTCGATCCAGATGTCCTGGCCGTGGGCGGCCAGGAAGGCCCGGGCGATGGAGAGGCCCACGCCCGTCCCCCCGCCCGTCCCGCTCCGGTTGAAGAGGAGGAAGACGTCGCCGCGCTCCCGGCGCGCCACACCGGGGCCCCGGTCCTGCACCGCCACCTCGACGGCGCCGCCGGCGACGGGCCGGGCCGACACGGTCACGGCCGTGCCCGGGGGGGCGTAGCGCACGGCGTTGTCGATGAGGTTGGCGAGCACCTGCCCGATGAGGACGTGGTCCACGTCCACGAGCGGAAGGTCGCGTTCGAGGGCCAGGGTGACCGGGGTGCCGTCGGCCAGGTGGCCGAGGACCGCGCCGGGCCTCGTTGACGAGGTCCACCACGGCGATCGGCTCGGTGCGCGGCACGAGCGCCCCCGCCTGCACCCGCGACACGTCGAGGAGGTTCGCCACCAGGCGGTCGAGGCGGTCGGCCTGCTCGTCGATCAGGTCGAGCAGCTCGTCGGCCTGCTCGGGCGCCACCTCGGCGTGGCGGTCGCGCAGCGTGGAGGCCGACATCTTGATCGTGGCCAACGGGGTGCGCAGGTCGTGCGACACGGCCCGGAGCATGGCCTGCTGCAGGCGCTCGACCTCCTCGAGCAGCTCGGTGCGCACGGCCTGCTCCCGGAGCTGGGCGCGCTCGAGGACGAGCGCCAGGTGGTTGGCGAACGTGCGCAGCAGCGCCTGGTCGTGGCGGCTGAGCGCCGGCCCCTGGATGCGCAGGAGCCCGATGGGACGGCCGGTGGCCGACAGGGCCACGGTCTGGACGCCGTCGCCCCCCGCCGGATCGGCCTGGGCCCGCAGGCTGGCCGGGACCCCGGGGGAGGGGACGACGGCCCGGCGCTCGGACTCCGACAACTGCTCCCCGGCCGATGCCACCACCTCGAGACGCTCCTCCACGGGCAGCAGCAGGGAGGCGTTGCGCAGGCCGAAGGCGTCGTGGACGGTCGACACGACGAGCTCGAGAACCTCGGGCAGGGGCCGGTCCTCGATGAGGAGGTCGGTGAGGTCGAAGAGGCGCCGCACGGCCTGTTCGCGTTGGTGAGCGTCGCCACGGGTGACCTCCAGGCGTGCCACCACGCTCGCCACGAGGAGCATCACCGCCCCGTAGACGGCGAGGGCGATCCAGTTCCGAGCCGCCCCCACGGCGAGGGTGTCGTAGGGGGGGATGAACAGCAGGTCGTAGACGAGGAACCCGGCCACGACGCTGAACACGCCGGCGGGCATGCCCCCCACGACCACGCCGGTGACGACCGGGACCACGAGGACCAGCGCGGCGGTGGCGACCTCGAGGTGGCTCCGCAGCGGCAGCATGGCGGCCACCAGCACGCCCATGACGGCCAGCGCCGCGAGCGAGCCCACGACCCCCCGCCGATTCCTTCCCATGTGGTCCTGCCTCGTCCTCGACGCCCACGGCCACGTTACCGGCGGCCCCCGCCGCACAGAGGCGCCGCACCCCCCGGCACCGGGCACAATGTCCCCATGGACGACGACACGGGTCCCCGGGGCGACCGTCACGAGGTCGAGTCCGACGCCGTGGGGCCGACGGGGCGCTTCCGCATCTACATGGGGGCCGTGGCCGGGGTGGGCAAGACCTTCGCCATGCTCGACGAGGGGTGGCGGCGGCACAGGCGCGGCGCCGATGTGGTGGTGGGCTTCGTGGAGACCCACGGCCGCCCCCGGACGGCCGAGCTCATCCGCGACCTGGAGGTGGTGGCGCGAAGGTCGTGGTCTACCGGGGGACGCAGTTCGAGGAGATGGACGTGGACGCCGTCTTGACCCGTCGCCCCGAGCTGGCCCTGGTCGACGAGCTGGCCCACACCAACGTGCCGGGATCGGGCCGCAACGAGAAGCGCTGGCAGGACGTCATGGAGCTGCTCGAGGCGGGGATCGCCGTCATCACCACCGTGAACGTGCAGCACCTCGAGAGCATCGCCGACGCGGTGGAGCGCATGACAGGCACCCGGGTACGCGACGCGTCCCCGACTGGGTCGTGCGCCGTGCCGATCAGCTCGAGCTCATCGACTCCTCGCCCGAGGCCCTCCGTCGCCGCATGCTGCACGGCAACATCTATCCCGCCGAGAAGGTCGCCGATGCGCTCACGCACTTCTTCCGCACCGAGAACCTCGTGGCTCTGCGCGAGCTGGCGCTGCGCTTCGTGGCCGACGAGACCGAGGAGGAGCTCCTGGGGTTCCTCCGCGACCGCCACCCCGAGGCGGTGTGGGAGACGCGTGAGCGGATCATGGTCGCCGTCACCGGCGCGCACGGCACCGACAGCGTGATCCGCCAGGCGGCGCGCATCGCGGCGCGCACCAAGGCCGATCTCCACGCCGTGCACGTGGTGTCCTCCGAGCAGTCCGGCCGGACCGACACCACCCGCCTCGACACGCTGCACAAGCTGGCCGACGACCTCGGGGCGCAGTGGCACGAGCTCAACCTCGACGATCCGGCCCGGGGACTGGTCGACTTCGCCCGTGATCACCAGGTCACCCAGATCGTCCTGGGATCGAGCCGGCGCAGCCGGTGGGAGGAGCTCACCAAGGGCTCGGTCGTCCAGCGCGTGCTGCGCTTCGCCGCCGACTGCGGGGTGGACGTGCATGTCATCGGCCGTCGCGACGTCGACCTGGAGGACGCCCCCGAGCAGAGCGAGTAGGGCCGGTTCCTCAGCTCGGCAGCGGCACCCGCCACTCGAGCGTGGTCCCGCCCCCTTTGCTGTCGCGCAGCGTCATCGTGCCGCCCCGGGCCTCGGCCCGTGCCCGCATGTTGGCGAGCCCGCTCGAACGGGTGGTGTCGCCGATGCCCTTGCCGTTGTCGACGACGGTGACGATCAGGTCGCCGTGGACGTCCACGAGGACCTCGACCCGCGACGCCTGGGCGTGGCGCGCCGCGTTGGACAGCGCCTCGCGCAGGACCGCCAGCACGTCGGGCACGACGTCGGGGGGCACCCTCGTGTCGACCGGGCCGTCGAAGCGCAGGCGGGGCTGGAACCCGAGGGTGGTGAAGGCCGCACTCGCAACCTCCAGGATCCGAGCCCGTGTGCTCGTCTCCGCCTTCTCGTTGGCCCGCAGCGCCAACGAGAAGATGGTCGAGCGCACGTCGCGGATGGTGGCGTCGAGCTCCTCGACCGACTCGTTGATGCGGTCGAGAGCGGCGCCGTCGGTGATGGAGTGGGTGGCGGCCTGCAGCGACATGCCCACGGCGAACAGGCGCTGGATGACGTGGTCGTGGAGGTCGCGGGCGATGCGCTCCCGGTCTCCGATCAGCGCCAGCTGCTCGCGGTCGGACTGGGCCCGGTCGAGCTCGATGGCGAGCCCCGCCTGCTGCCCGAAGCTCTCCACCACCCGGATCTCCTCGGGGCTGAAGGGGGGGTTGCCCACCAGGCGCACCACGGCCAGGACGCCTCCCGGCCCTTGGGCGGTGCTCACGGGCACGAGCAGCGTGGGTCCGACCCGCCGGGCCACGGCGTCGGTCTGGTCGGCCTCGGTCACCGCCGGCGGGCCCTCGAAGACCGACGTGCGACCCGAGGTGAACACCTTGCCGGCGGCGGAGCCCTCGACGGGCACGAGCTGCCCGAGAAGCGGCTCCATGGCCGCGCCGTGGGCGGCGACCACCTCGAGCAGCGTGTCGTCCTCGGCGGCGGGCACGCTGAAGGTGACACCGTCGGCGTCGGCCAGCTCCACGGCGCGCCGGGCCATGAGCGCCAGCCACTGCTCGAGGGTCCCACCACCGAGCATCGACAGCCGGACCTCGGAGATGGCGCTCAGCCAGCGCTCGCGTCGCTGTCCGTCGACGAGCAGGCGGCGAAGCTCGCGCTCTGACCGCTTGCGCTCGGTGATGTTGCGCATCACCGCCGACATGCCGATGGGTTTGCCCGCCGGGTCCCGGATGAGCGACAGGGACTCCGCCACCTCGACCTCGCGACCTGACTTGTGCAGGCGCAGCGTGTCGCGGGTGGGGATGTGCATGCCCCCGCGCACACCGCGCCATCTGCTCCTCCACGTCGACGCGCAGCGTCTCGGGGACGAGCCGCCACACGGGCCGACCCAGGATCTCCCCGAACTCGTAGCCGAGCAGGCGCTGCGCCCCGGGGTTCCAGCTGACGAGGGTGCCGTTCAGGTCGGTGGAGACGATGGCGTCGTCGGAGGAGGACACGATGGCGGCCAGGCGCGCCGCGGCCTCCCACTCGGCACGGCGTTCGGTGAGGTCGCGGATCGCCGCCAGGGTCAGGGGCTGCTCGGCGGTGCCGATGGGGGCCAGGCTGATGTCGACCTGGAGCTCGGTCCCGTCGAAGCGCGTGGCCCACAGCTCGGTGGCCGCACCCATGGGCCGCTGGGTGGGGCGGGCCACGTAGGAGGCGCGGTGTCGGGCGTGATTGGGCCGGAACCGGTCGGGCACGAGGACGTCCACTCCGACCCCGCGCAGGCCGCCGGCGGGGGCGGCGAACATGGTCTCGGCCGCGGTGTTGGCCGCCACGATCTGCCCGTCCCCGTCGACCACCACCGCAGCGTCGGGCATGAGATCGAGGATCACGTCCACCACGCCGACGGGGCGCTCGCCCGGGCCCGCCGTGTCGATCTCCTCGTGCCCTCCGGTCACAGCGCTCACGGGATCCCCGGTGTCGTCCGGGTGCCGATGCTACCTGGGACGCCACGCCGTCCGGCGCCGGCCGTGGCGCCCTGTCCCGGATCCTTCACGTGTCGTCGATGCCGTAGAAGGCGCGCTCCACCACGCGGCGGGCCCGCCTCGTCACCCTGCGGTAGTCGTCGCGCAGCGTCGACGGGGTGGTGACGAGGCTGCGGGCCAGGTGCGACAGCTGGTCGGCCTGGGTGGGCAGGGCGTCACCCGGGGATGCCCCGCCCGCCAGTGCGCCCACGAGGTGCCAGCGGTTCCGTGTCCGCTCGCAGAAGCGGTAGGAGGCGCTCAGCGCCTCGACGTCGGCCGGCGGGAGGATCTCCCGTTCACCGAGCACCTCGAGGGTGGCCATCGTCCCCGTGCCCGGCACGCCGTGCAGCAGCTGCAGGAGCTGGACTGTCCACTCGATGTCGGACAGCGACCCGCGTCCGAGCTTCAGGTGGAACTGCGGGTCGTCACGCGCCGAGATGCGCTCGCGCTCGATGCGGGCCTTCATGCGCCTGATGTCGGTGACGTCGGACGCCGTGAAGGGGCGCTCCCACACGAATCGTCCCACCAGCTCCATGAACCGCTCCCCGAGGGCGCTGTCGCCGGCTACGACGCGCGCCCGCACCAGTGCCTGGCGCTCCCAGGTCTGGGCCCAGCGCCCGAAGTAGGCCGCATAGCCGTGCAGGTCGCGCGCCAGGCGGCCCTGGCCGCCCTCGGGTCGCAGTCCGAGGTCGAGCGAGGCCACGCGCTGCGACGGGCTGCCCCCGTGCACGAACCGGAGCAGTGCCTCGGCCACGGCCTCGCCCGCCTCCTCCGGTGCGTCGGCGTACACGAGCAGGACGTCCAGGTCGCTGGCGTAGGACAGCTCGGCCCCACCCAGGCGGCCCATGCCCACCACGGCGAAGGGCATGGCGGGACCGACCACGTCGAGGCCGGCCTGCAGGAGGGCCTCGCCCAACCCGGCCAGGGCCGCCCCCGTGGTCTGCACGTCGTCCAGGTCGAGCAGGTCGCGCGCCGCGATGCGCACCTGCTGGTCCTGGCGGACGCGCACGAGCTGCCGGCGGCGCCAGGCGTCGTCCTCGTCGCGGCGCAGGCGTTCATCGGCTTCGGCCACGAGCGCGGCCGGGGCCGTCGGTGCCAGGGCGTCGTCGTCGTCGAGGATGGTGACGAGCTCGGGGTTGTGCTCGATTGCCTCCGACAGCGTCCGGCTCGAGCCGAGCAACAGGCACAGCCGACGGGCGGCTTCCGGGGAGTCGCGGAAGGTGGACAGCAGCAGCGAGCGGTGATGGGGCCTGACCACCAGGTTGCGCAGGCCCAGCAGCCCGAGGTCGGGATCGGGTGTGAGCGACAGCCAGTCGAGCAGGAGGGGGAGGAGCTGGGCCATGAGGCGCGAGCTGCCGCGTCAGGCCGCCGGCGAGCTCTTCCACCGCGGCACGCGTGCGGGTGGCGTCGGCGAAGCCGAAGGCGGCGAGGCGCCGTGCCACCGCCTCGTCGGACATGGTCGGCCCGCTGAGCGGTCCCTCCACGCTGGCGAAGGCCTCGAGCAGGGGGCGGAAGAAGAGCCGCTCGTGGATGGCCCGCACGTCGCGCAGGCAGCGGCGCAGGGTGTCGTCGAAGCGCTCCGTGGCGGGGGCCGACGCGTCGTCGGCGAAGCCGAGGACGAGGGCGAGGCGCCGCCGGGCCGCGGGGTCGTCGGGCACGGCGTGGGTCTGCTCCTCCTCCACCAGCTGCAGGCGGTGCTCGACGGTGCGCAGGAACCGGTAGGCGCGGGCCAGCGCCGTGGCGTCGGCGTGGGCGACGTATCCCGCCCCGGCCAGCTCGGTGAGCGCCCCCAGCGTCGACCGGTCCCTGATGTCGCGGTCGCGCCGGCCGTGCACCAGCTGCAGGAGCTGGACGGCGAACTCGATGTCGCGGATCCCACCAGGACCGCGCTTGATCTCGCGTCCCGCCAGTCCCCGGCCGGTGACGATGCCCTCGCCCCGTGCCTTCATGGACCGCACCGAGGCGAGCTCATCGGCGCTGAAGTGCCGCCCCCACAGGGCGACGGACGCCGCCTGCTCGAAGCGCCCGCCCAGCTCCGCCTGCCCGGCCACGGCGCGCCCCTTCAGCAGGGCCTGGAACTCCCACGTCGCCGCCCAGCGGCTCCAGTAGGCCCGGTAGCCGTCGATCGATCGCGTGAGCGGCCCCGCCCGGCCCTCGGGCCGCAGGTTGGCGTCCACCCGGAAGCAGCCGGCGGCGACGTGCAGGACACGGCGCGCCTGGTCCTCGAGGGGTTCGTCCTCGGTGACGAAGAGGACGTCGACGTCACTGGCGTAGTTGAGCTCGCGGCCCCCGAGCTTTCCCATGCCGATCACGGCCAGGGGCTCGCCCCCGGCCAGGGCCACCGCACCCTGCAGGACGGCGCTGGGCCAGGTCGGCGAGCGCCGCCCCGACGGCCTCGAGGGGGTCGCGCCCGAGAAGATCGCGCGCTGCGATGCGCAGCAGCTCCAGGCGCTTGGAGCGGGCCAGCGCCGCCGGGTCCGACACGTCGACGGGAACGGGGTCGTCGAGGGCGTCGAGGACGTCGAGGGCGGCGCCGTCCACGACGCACAGGCGCCCGAGTGCGTTGCTGGCCCCGATCACACGGACGAGGGTGGTCGCCAGCGGGCCGGCGTCCGACCCGTGCCCCGGTGCCATGCGCTCGAGCGCGTCAGGACGCTCGTCGACCAGACGGCCGAGCACGGCCGTGACGGTCTCGGGGGCGGCGGAGCGTTCGGCCAGATCGGCCAGTGCTGCAGGCAACGCCACCACCGCAGCTTGCCAGGCTGGATGCGCGTGGCGCGCCGGTAGGCTTTCGCCATGTCCCGGCTGCGCGTGGCGCTGTGCCAGCTCGACACCGACGTCGGTGGGCTGGCCGCCAACGTCGAGCGCGTCGTGGCGCACCTGGCCCGGGCCGAGGCGCAGGGCGCCGACGTGGCCGTCTTTCCCGAGCTGGCCCTCACCGGGTACCCGCCCGAGGACCTCCTGCTCAAGCCCGCCTTCGTCGTCGACAACCTGGCCGCGCTGGATCGCGTGGCCGGGGCGAGCGGCGCCTGTGCCGCCCTGGTGGGGTTCGTGGACGTGGCCGGTGACGACGACGTGGACGACGCCGTCGCCCACGCCTCGGGTGCCGGGACCGTGGCGCGCGAGGCGGCGGTGCGCGGCGCGCCCCGGCGTCTGCGCAACGCCGTGGCGGTGTGCGCCGATGGTGCGGTGCGCGGCGTGTACCACAAGCGGCGGCTCCCCAACTACGGGGTGTTCGACGAGGAGCGGTGGTTCGCGCCGGGCTCCTCGCCGCTCGAGCTCTACGACATCGCCGGGGTGCCCGTCGGCGTCTCGATCTGCGAGGACCTGTGGTTCCCCGACGGGCCGGTGGCGGCGGCGGCGTCGGGCGGCGCCAGAGTGGTGCTGAACGTCAATGCCTCTCCGTACTCGATCGGTCGCTGGGCCGAGCGCCACGCCGTGGCCCGCCGAGCGCGTGGCCGAGGCGGGGTGCGCCATCGTCTACGTCAACCAGGTGGGCGGCCAGGACGAGCTCGTCTTCGACGGAGGGTCCTTCGTCATGGACGCGACCGGTGCCGTGGTGGCGGCCGCCCCCGCCTTCACCGAGACGACGCTCGTCGTCGACCTGACGGTGCCAGCACCGCATGCCCCCCCGGCCGGCCCGCCGCTGCCGGAGGTGCGCATCAGCACGACCACGCGCGCCCCGTCGGCCGCCGATGCCCCCCTCGTGTCGCCGCTCGCACCTCCGCTCCAGGAGGACGCCGAGGTCTACGCCGCCCTCGTGCTCGGGACCCGCGACTACCTGCGCAAGAACGGCTTCTCAGACGCCGTGGTGGGGCTGTCGGGGGGCATCGACTCCTCTCTCGTCGCCGCTGTGGCCGTCGACGCGCTCGGTGCCGACCACGTCCACGGCCTGTCCATGCCGTCGCGCTACTCGAGCGCCGGATCGCGCCGCGACGCCGCCACGCTGGCCGAGGCCCTCGGCATCGACCTGCACACCGTCCCCATCGAGGAGGCGCACGGTGCCTTCGCCAGGCTCCTGGCCCCCGTGCTCGGCGCCGAGCCCCAGGGCCTCACCGACGAGAACCTCCAGTCGCGCATCCGCGGCGTGATCCTCATGGCCGTGTCCAACGCCACGGGGTGGATCGTGCTCACCACCGGCAACAAGAGCGAGCTCGCCACCGGCTACTCGACGCTCTACGGCGACTCGGCAGGCGGCTTCGCCGTGATCAAGGACGTGCCCAAGACGCTCGTGTACCGGTTGTGCCGGCACCGAAATGGCGTGGCGGGCCGCGCCATCGTCCCCGAGTCGGTGCTGGTGAAGGCGCCCTCGGCCGAGCTGCGTCCCGACCAGCGCGACGACCAGAGCCTTCCCTCCTACGACGTGCTCGACCCGCTCCTCGAGGCGCTCGTCGTCCACGACCGCTCCATCCGCGAGGTCGTCGACGCCGGCTTCGACGCCGAGCTGGTGGCGCGTGGCGTCGCTCGTCGACCGGGCCGAGTACAAGCGCCGCCAGTCGCCGCCCGGCATTCGCATCACCCCCAAGGCCTTCGGCAAGGATCGGCGCATGCCCATCACCAACCGGTACCGCGATCACGCCCCCGATCCCGCCACGGCGCGCCTCGGGCACCATCCGGAGGCGGCCACCGATGCCTGACCGCTCCGACGCGGTGTCGGTTGCGCTCGGCGGCGCCGCCCTCGACGGGGGCGGATCGCCGACGGTGGACGTCGTGCCCCTGGAGATCCAGGCGTGCCTCGTGGGCGGCTACCAGTGGGTGGAGCGCCGCCTGTTCGAGGTGCTCGGGGCGTGGGTCGGATCGGAGCCCGTGCCCGAGGCGCAGCTGCTCTTCGACGTCTACAGCCTGCAGCACGCCTGGCACGCCGAGCTGTTCGCCGATCGTCTGCCCACGCTCGACTCGATCGACCCCGCCACGCTCACCGTGCCCCCCACCGCCGGCGTCGATCGCGCCCTGCTCGTGCTGGCGGGCGGCATGCGCCACCCTGACGGCGAGCCCAACGGCGCGCCCGGTGCCGGGACCGAGGGCGACGAGGGGCGACCGGCGTTGACGGCCGGGGGGACGCTGCTGCGTCTCGTGGGCCTGGGCCGCGTGGTGCTCCCCCGCCTGGTGTCGGGCTACGGCCGCCACCTCCGGCGCCTGTCGCCGGTGGCCGAGGCCCCCCTGCACCGGGCCCTGCGGCTGGTGCTGCGCGACGAGCTCGACCAGTGGCAGGCCGTCGAGATGCTGACCGAGTCGCTCCTGCGGCGGCCCAACGACATCGCCGTGGTGTCGGGGTACCAGCAGCACCTGGAGCAGATGGTGGCCGAGGCGGGCGCCGGGCTCGTGCCTTGGCCCGGTCCGGGCCCTGGTCCGGGCGGGGCCCCGGTGGCGCAGGCACCCCCGGCACCCGGCCCGGGCGGGGATCCCCCCTCCCCGTGACCGACCCGGCACCGGCCGGGGCCCCGGCGCGGCGCCGTGCTCCCGGGCCCCCCACGCACGGAATGGGGCCTTGACTCCGCCGGTAAACTGATATCCACAGGCGTGCTGGATGCGTGCCCTGGGCGAGGGTCCCTCCCGGCTCCCGGCCGCAGGCCACCGCTTAAAGCTTCGACCACCGGCAGGGAGCGCCGGAGGGTTGCGACGAAGGGTTGAGACGTTGGCGAAGGAGCGCGTCGAGCGCGACGAGGAAGATCTGGTCCGGCTCTACCTGACCGATATCGGCCAGTACCCGTTGCTCACAAAAGACGACGAGGTCCGGCTGGCCCAGACCATAGAGGGGGGCCGGGACGCCGAGCTCGAGCTGGCCGCCAAGGTGAAGGAACTGACCCCGGCCAAGCGGCGCGAGCTGAAGCGCAAGATCCAGACCGGCGAGCAGGCCCAGCAGACCTTCGTGCAGTCCAACCTCCGCCTGGTGGTCTCCATCGCCAAGAAGTACCAGGCGTCGGGTCTCCCGCTCCTCGACCTCATCCAGGAGGGGAACCTGGGCCTCATGCACGCCGTCGAGAAGTTCGACTGGCGCAAGGGCTTCAAGTTCTCGACCTACGCCACGTGGTGGATCCGCCAGGCCATCACCCGGGGCATCGCCAACACGGGCCGGACCATCCGCCTGCCCGTGCACGCCGGCGACACGCTGGCACGGGTGCAGAAGGCCCAGGCCCGTCTGGAGCTCAAGCTGGGCCGGCCCGCCACCCTGGCCGAGCTCGGGGCCGAGGTGGAGATGCCCGAGGACAAGCTCATCGAGGCGCTGCGCTTCCGGGCCGAGCCGCTGTCTCTGTCCGAGCCCCTGCCGCGAGGACGGCGATGCCGAGCTCGGTGACGTGGTGGAGGACCGCTCCGCCGAGTCACCCTTCGAGGTGGCGGCCACGTCCCTGCTCCCCGACGAGATCAACCGGCTGCTCTCCCCCCTCGACGAGCGCGAGCGCGAGATCCTGCGGCTGCGCTTCGGTCTCGACCGCGGCGAGCCCCGCACCCTCGAAGAGGTGGGCGAGCACTTCAACCTGACCCGTGAGCGCATCCGCCAGATCGAGGCCCGGGCCATGTCGAAGCTGCGTCATCCGTCGTCGGACACCGGCGCGCCGCGACCTCCTGACCGTCTGACGCCGGTCACCGGGTCCCCGCCGCCCGGCGTCCCCCGGACACGACCGGCGTGGGAGCGGGCGCGACCCCGGTCCGCTGGGTAGGATCGGAGCCGTGAAGAAGCTTCTCATCCTCGCCATCCTCGTCGCCCTCGGGCTCGTCGCCGCCAAGCGCCTGCGTACCGCCTGATCAGCGACGCGGTCGGCCCCGGCCGATCACGTCCGACGTGGAAGCACGACAGTGGCGCCCCCGCGGGCGCCGTTCACGACGGAGCGCGCGCCGCCCTGTGCCCGTGCCGCCTCACCAGGAGCGCGGCTCCGGTGGCGGCGATGGCGGCCGCACCCGTTAGGGCGGCCGCGGTCGGCAGGTTCGGGACCGGGACACGGTCGCGCAGGCGCACCGGCCTGGTGAATTGCACGCTCTCCCATCCCCGGTCACGCGCCAGGCGGGCGAGCACCCGGTCGGCGTTCACCACCACGGGGTGTCCCACGGCCTCGAGCATGGGCACGTCGGTGTAGGAGTCGGAGTAGGCGTAGGACGCCGACAGGTCGATGCCCTCGAACCGGGCCAGGTCCTGCATGGCCTGGGCCTTGAAGGGGCCGTAGGCGTAGAAGGCCATCTCACCGGTGTAGCGGCCGTCGAGGTCCACCACCGCCCGGCTGGCGATGGCGCCGTCGACGCCCAGGTACTCGGCCAGGGGCTGCACGAGCTCCTCGGGGGAGGCGGACACGATGTAGGTCCTGCGGCCCGCGGCGTGATGCTGCTCGAGCAGCTCCAGGGCTTCGGCGTAGATGATGGGCTCGACCACGTCGTCGAGCGCCTCGCGCACGATGCGCGACACCTCGCGCTGGTTCCAGCCGCGGGTGAGCTTCAGCACCGACTCCCGGATGCGGGCCAGCTTCTGCTCGCTCGCCCCCAGGTGCAGGTAGACGAGCTGTGAGGCGAGGGCGCGCACCACGGTGGCCCTCGAGATGAGCCCGCCGCGGTAGAAGTGGTGCCCGAAGGCCGCCATCGAGGCCCGGGCGATGACCGTCTTGTCGAGGTCGAAGAAGGCCGCCTCGGTGACGGGCGGGCGGGCCTCGGTGGCGGAGAACTCCATCGCCGGGAATTGTAGGGGCGTCGCTGTCAGCCGCCGACGAGCAGCCGCTGCACCGCCGGCTCGGCGTTCCCGGTGACGAGCACCATGACCTCGTCCCCCACGCCGAGCACGGTGTCGCCCCTCGGCACCACCAGGCGGTCCTCGCGCACCACGGCCACCACGGTGGCGTCGCGGGGCAGCTCCAGGTCGGCGAGGGAAATGCCCGCCGCGGGCGAGCCCTCGGCCAGGGTCACCTCCACCAGGTGGGCGTTGCCCCCCTCGAACTGCAGCAGCCGGACGAGGGACCCGACCGACACCGCCTCCTCGACGAGCGAGGTCAGCAGCTGGGGGGTCGACACCGAGATGTCCACCCCCCAGGACTGGTTGAACAGCCACTGGTTGTCGGGGTGGTTCGACGCGCGCCACCACCCGGGGCACAGCGAACTCCTGCTTGGCCAACAGCGAGATGACCAGGTTGTCCTCGTCGTCACCGGTGGCGGCCACGGCCACGTCGACCTGGGCCATGCCCGCCGCGTCGAGCGAGCTCACCTCACACGCGTCGGCCACCACCCACGTGACGGGGACCGTTGGCCGCAGCCGCTCCACCAGATCGGGATCGCGCTCGATGAGCAGCACGTCGTGGCCGTTGGCATGCAGGTCACGGGCGATGGCGGTGCCCACGCTGCCCGCGCCGGCGATGGCCACCTTCACGGCGCCGACCCCGTGGCGCCGGGCTGCGGCGGCGCCCCGGCGCCTCCGGCGGGATGCAACCCCTCGAAGCGGCGCTCGAGCTCGGCCACGCCGCTCTTCAACACCGCCAGGTGCAGGACGTCACCTTCCTGTCCCACCAGGCCGTCGACGTCGAGGCGCGGGACGCCGCCACGCACCACGGCCACCACCGTGACCTTGCCCCGCAGGCCGAGCTCGCCGAGCGCCTTGCCCGCCCACACCTCGGGGAGCAGCCGCTCCACCAGCACGAGCTGGCCCGAGCTGTCGGTCCACTCCCCGAGCACGGTATGGGGCAGCAAGCGGCGCAGGACCTGGTCGGTCGTCCACGTCACGGTGGCCACGGTGGGGATGCCGAGGCGCTGGTAGATCTCGGCCCGGCGAGGGTCGTAGATGCGGGCCACCACGTTGGGGATGCCGTAGTTCTCCCGGGCGATGCGGGCGGTGAGGATGTTGGAGTTGTCGCCGCTCGTCACCGCCGCCAGCGCCCCTGCCCCCGCCGCACCGGCCCGCTCGAGGGCGTCGCGGTCGAAGCCCGAGCCCACCACGGCCGTGCCCGGCCACTCCGGTGGGAGCCGGCGGAACGCCCGTGCCACCTTGTCCATCACGGCCACCGTGTGGCCCTGCTCGCCCAGACGCAGGGCGAGCCCGGTCCCCACCCGCCCGCAACCCACGATCACGACGTGCACCGTCACCATGCAACACGCCACGACTGCATGGGACAACTCCCGGGGTGTGCCAACCTGAAGGTGTGAGCGAGCCTCAGCCCGGCGCCACTGACGGGCCCGCACCCCTGCTGGCTCCGGTGCTGCCCTCGTCCCCGGGAGGTGCCGGCCCGGGGGCGGCCGACTCCGGGTCGGAGGCACCCGTGGCGCACGGGCGCCACGTGGCACCCGAGGCCCTGCCCGCCCCCGACGCGGTGCTGCTTCCCGAGAACTCCCGCTACCGCGTGAAGAACGCCCTCCTCGGGCCCCCCCTCGCCTCCGAGCGCCAGGCGACCGAGCGCCTGGGCAAGCCGACCGCCCTGGCCGTGCTGTCGTCGGACGTCATCTCGTCCTCGGCGTACGCCACCGAGCAGATCCTGTACCAGCTCATCCCGGCCATCGGCGTCGCCGCCTTCGCCCTGGTCGTCCCCATCACCATCGCCGTGATCCTGGTGCTCATCTTCGTGACGCTGTCGTACCTCGAGGTGGTGAAGGTGTACACCAAGGCGGGCGGCGCCTACGTGGTGGCCCGCGAGAACTTCGGGCTGAGCGTGGCGCAGATCGCGGCCGTGGCTCTGCTCATCGACTACACGCTTACCGTGGCGGTGTCGGTGGCGGCGGGCGTGGCCGCCCTCACGTCGGTGTTCCCCCGCCTGGCGCACGACCACGGCACCGTCATCATCTCCGTGGCGCTCGTCATCCTGATCGCCTACGGCAACCTGCGCGGCGTGCGCGAGGCGGGCCGGGTGTTCGCCATCCCCACCTTCTTCTTCATCGCCAACATGGCGCTGCTCCTGGTGGTGGGAGCGGTCAAGGCCGTGCTCGGCGACCTGCACGCCCACGTGCTGCACCAGGCAGACGCCGTGGCCGTGGGCAGCCGGGGATCGGGCCTGCTGCTCGGCGCCTCGCTCTTCATCGTCCTGAAGGCGTTCGCCTCGGGCGGATCGGCGCTCACGGGGACCGAGGCCATCTCCAACGGCGTGAGCGTGTTCCGCCACCCCGAGTCGCGCAACGCCCGCATCACCCTGGTCGTCATGAGCGTCATCCTGGGATCCCTGGTCCTCGGGGTGGCGGCGCTGGCCGCCATCGTCCACCCCGTGCCCCGGGCCGGAGGCACCCCCACGGTGCTGGCCCAGGTGGCCCAGTACGTCTACGGCCCGGGCGCCTTCCCCCACGCCCTGTTCGTGCTGCTCCAGGCGGGGACCATGTTCATCCTGGTGCTGGCGGCCAACACCAGCTTCACCGGCTTCCCCTTCCTGGCCAGCTTCGCCGCCGACGACTCCTATCTGCCCCGCCAGCTCACGCGGCGGGGCCACCGGCTCGTGTTCTCCACCGGGATCATCGTGCTCACCGTGGCCTCGGTGGTGCTGCTCATCGTCACCGGTGCCCACGTGGACAGCCTCATCCCGCTTTATGCCATCGGTGTGTTCACCGGCTTCACCATGGCCGGGGCGGGCATGGTGAAGTTCCACCTCACCAACCGGGAACCGCACTGGCAACGTCGGGCCGCCATCAACGGCACGGCCGCGGTGCTGTCGTTCGTGGTGCTGCTCATCTTCGCCGTCACCAAGTTCACGAGCGGCGCCTGGGTCGTGGTCCTGCTCATGCCCCTCGGGGTGCTCGTCCTGCTGCGCCTGCACCGCCAGTACGTGCGCGAGGACGAGGAGCTCGAGTCCGGTGCGGCCGCGGCCTGCGAAGCTCCCGTGCTGCGCCGCCACGCCGTGGTGGTGCTGGTGGACCGCATGGACCTGGCCACGGCCCGCGCCCTGCAGTACGCCCGGACGCTCACGCCCGACAGCCTGCGTGCCGTGCACTTCGCCGTGGACCCACGCGAGGCGGCCGCCCTCGAGCAGGACTGGAGCCGCCTCGGCCTGTCGCGCCTGCCGCTCGACATCGTCGAGTGCCCCGACCGGCGCCTGGCACGCGCCGCCCTCGAGCTCGCCGCCCAGAGCACGAGCGACGGCAACACCGAGCTCACCGTGCTGCTGCCCCGGCGCGGCTACGCGGCAGGGTGGCGGCGGCTGCTGCACGACCGCAGCGCCGACCGCATCGCCGCCGCCGTGGGCCACCTGCCCCATGTCAACGCCACCATCGTCCCCTTCCAGCTGGTGGGGGGATGGCGCCCGCCCGACGACATGCCGGCGCCGGGCGAGCCGACGGGGCGCGCGGCGCGGGCCGGGGGGCGCCCCGAGCCCGACCACCGCATCACCGTGGCGGGCACGACCCCCATCGCCGCGGCGCAGTGGCGCCAGCGGGTCCGGGTGGCGGGCAGGGTGAAGGCGGTGCGCGTCCCCACCGGCGGGGCAACCGCCAACCTCGTGTGCACGCTGGTCGACGCGGGCGGGGCCATCCTCCTCGTGTTCCAGGGCAGGCGCCGGATCCCGGGGATCCAGCAGGGCGCCCGCCTGGTGGCCCAGGGCATGGTGGGTGCCTGGGAGGGGCGGCTGGCAATCCTCAACCCCGACTACGAGCTGATCGCCGGTCCCGACACCGAGGGGGTCGACATCGGGGACTGACCCCGCCCCGCCCCGCACCCGGCCCGTCGACGGGGTCCGCGGCGCTGCCTGGGGGGTGCCTTCCTTGCCCGTCGTCTCGCTCAGTCGGTATCGTCGGCCCCCGTCCTGCAGGGGGAGACCCCTGACGGCGGCAGGGGGAGACCCCTGACGGGGCTCCGACCCGACCGATCGACCGTTCCACGACCTCCTCCGCCCGCCCCACGTTGCGGGCGGAGTCCCCACGAAGGGAGCACCAGGCACATGACGCACCTCCTTGCCGCCGAAGGGGGGTACCAGGGATTCGTCCTCACCGGCGCCGAAAAGGTGTGGCTGGTGGTCTCCCTGGTCGCCGCCATCTTCGGCCTCGTCGTGGGCCTGGCCCTGATGCGGGGGGTCCTGCGCGCCGATCAGGGCACGGCCAAGATGCGCGAGATCGCGGGCGCCATCCAGGAGGGCGCCGTGGCCTTCCTGCGCCGCCAGTTCCGCGCCATCGGCATCGTGCTCGTCCCCCTGGCGGTGCTGATCTTCTTCACCGCCACCAAGGTGGAGCGCCCCAACGGCACGACCGCCCTCTCCTTCGGTGCCGCCGGAGGGTTCCGGGTGCTGTGCTTTCTTTTCGGGGCGATCTTGTCGGGGACGACGGGGTTCATCGGCATGAGCCTGGCCGTGCGGGGCAACGTCCGCACCGCGGCCACGGCCCGCGACGGCAAGCTCCCCGCCGCGCTGCGGGTGGCCTTCCGCACCGGCGCCATCACCGGGATGCTGTGCGTGGGGCTCGGTCTGCTCGGGGCCACGGTCATCGTCTTCAGCTTCCAGAACTCGGCCACCGCCGTGCTGGTGGGCTTCGGCTTCGGGGCGTCGCTCATCGCCCTGTTCATGCGAGTCGGCGGCGGCATCTTCACCAAGGCGGCCGACGTGGGCGCCGACCTGGTGGGCAAGGTCGAGGCCGGCATCCCCGAGGACGACCCCCGCAACGCCGCCACCATCGCCGACAACGTGGGCGACAACGTGGGCGACTGCGCCGGCATGGCCGCCGACCTGTTCGAGTCGTACGTCATCACCATCGTGGCCGCCATCATCCTCGGCTACGCCGCCTTCACGTCCCTGCACGGCTCCTTCGCCGCCCACTCGGCCCGGGCCGTGGTCTTCCCCCTCATCGTTCCCGCCATCGGGATCGTGGCCTCGGCCGTCGGTGTGTTCGTGGTGCGCGCCCGCCCCAAGGACAAGAGCGCCATGGCCCCCATCAACCGCGGCTTCTGGACGGCGGCGGCCATCACCGTGCTCGGTGCGGGCCTCGTGGCCGGCCTCTACCTTCACTACATGAAGGCGTTCTACGCCGTGCTCACGGGCGTGGTCCTCGTGCTCGTGGCCAGCCAGATCACCGAGCACTTCACCTCCACCGAGCGCAGCCCCGTGCGCGAGATCGCCGAGTCGGCCCGCACCGGTCCGGCCACGACCGTCCTGTCGGGCATGGCCCTCGGGCTGGAGTCGACGGTGTGGGCCATCATCGCCATCGCCCTCGCCGTGGGGGTATCGGTGTGGCAGGCCAACGGCAACGTCGAGCTCACCCTCTACCTGGTGTCGCTCACCGGAATCGGCATGCTGTCCACGGCAGGCATGGTGGTGTCCGAGGACAGCTTCGGGCCCGTTTCGGACAACGCCGCCGGCGTGGCCGAGATGTCCGGCGAGTTCACCGGCGAGGCCGAGCGCGTCATGGTCAGCCTCGACGCCGTGGGCAACACCACCAAGGCCATCACCAAGGGTGTCGCCATCGGCTCGGCCGTCATCGCCTCGGTGTCGCTGTTCGGCTCCTTCGTCGAGACCATCGCCACCCAGCTCGGCAAGCACCCGTCCGCGTCCAAGCTGTTCACGGAGAGTTACACCCAGATCAACGTGTCCAACCCGACGATCTTCATCGGCCTGCTCATCGGCGGCTCGGTGGCGTTCCTCTTCTCGTCGCTCGCCATCCGCGCCGTCGGCCGCTCGGCGGGCACCGTGGTGCACGAGGTGCGCCGCCAGTTCCGCGAGCACCCCGGCATCATGGACTACACCGAGAAGCCCGAGTACGGGCGGGTCATCTCCATCTGCACCGCCGCCGCCCAGCGCGAGCTCGTCACCCCGGCGCTGCTGGCCGTGCTCACGCCGGTGATCGTCGGCTTCGGCATCAACTACTTCGCCCTGGGTGCGTTCCTGGCCGCGGCCATCCTGACCGGCCAGCTCATGGCCAACTTCCTGTCGAACTCGGGCGGGGCGTGGGACAACGCCAAGAAGTACATCGAGGACGGCCACGAGGGGGGCAAGGGATCGGAGGCCCACAAGGCGGCCGTCATCGGCGACACCGTGGGCGACCCCTTCAAGGACACCGCCGGGCCCGCCCTCAACCCGCTCATCAAGGTCATGAACCTGGTGTCGCTGCTCATCCTGCCGGCCGTCATCACCCTGCGGCACCACACCGGCGCCCGGCTCGGCATCGCCGGCGGCGCCCTCGTCGTCCTCATCGGGGCCATCGCCTTCTCCAAGCGCAAGTCGGAGGGCTTCGGCGCCGAGGAGGAGATGGCCGACGACGCCCCCGTCCAGCCCGCCGCCGCCCCGGCGGCCATGGAGGCCTGAGCCACGGCCAGGTGAAAGACCTGGCCACAGCCCCTGCGGCGGGAATTCCCGGCGGGCGCTGTTGACACCGCCGAGCGCCGACCCGCACGCTCTCAACGACCATGCCCGCCTCCACCCGCTCCCAGTCGACCCGCACCGCGTCCGGTGCCAGGCCCCTCGTTATCGTCGAGTCGCCGGCCAAGGCCCGCACCATCGGGGCCCTGCTCGGCCCCTCCTTCGTGGTGGAGTCGTCGGTGGGCCACATCCGCGACCTGCCCCGGCGAGCCGACGAGGTCCCGCCCGCCTTCAAGGGTGAGGGGTGGGCCCGACTGGGCGTGGACGTCGACAACGGCTTCAAGCCCCTGTACGTGGTGGCGCCTGAGAAGAAGTCCGTCGTCACCCGGCTGAAGGCGTTGCTCAAGGAGGCGAGCGAGGTCTACCTGGCCACAGACGAGGACCGCGAGGGCGAGTCCATCGCCTGGCACCTGACCGAGGTCCTCTCCCCCCGGGTGCCGGTGAAGCGGATGGTGTTCCACGAGATCACACCATCGGCCATCCAGCGCGCCGTGGAGGAGTGGCGCGACCTCGACCGCCGGCTGGTCGACGCCCAGGAGGCGCGCCGCATCCTCGACCGCCTGTACGGCTACGAGGTGTCCCCCGTGCTGTGGAAGAAGGTCATGCCGCGCCTGTCGGCGGGCCGCGTCCAGAGCGTGGCCACGCGCATGATCGTGGAGCGCGAGCGGGCCCGCATGCGCTTCCGCGACGCCACGTGGTGGGATCTCGAGGGGACCTTCGACGCCGCCGGCCAGGCGTTCACCGCCGTGCTCGTGGCCGTGGGGGGCACGTCGGTGGCCACGGGCCGCGACTTCGACGAGACGGGGGGGCTCACGCGGCCCCGACGTCGTGCTCCTCGGGGAGGCCGACGCCCAGCGCCTGGTGCAGGGTCTCGCCGGATCGCAGTTCACGGTGCGGTCGGTGACCGAGAAGCCCTACCGGCGTTCCCCCGCCCCGCCGTTCATGACCTCCACCTTGCAGCAGGAGGCCAGCCGCAAGCTGCGCTTCGGGGCCCAGCGCACCATGCAGGTGGCCCAGCGCCTGTATGAGCAGGGCTGGATCACCTACATGCGCACCGACTCCACCACCTTGTCGGACGAGGCGCTGTCAGCGGCGCGCACCCAGGCCGCCGAGCTCTACGGCCAGGACTACGTGCCCGCCTCCCCCCGTCGCTACGAGCGCAAGGTGAAGAACGCGCAGGAGGCGCACGAGGCCATCCGGCCCGCGGGCGAGGTGTTCCGCACGCCCGACCAGGCCGCGCAGGCACTCTCCGGCGACATGCTGCGGCTCTACGACCTGGTGTGGAAGCGGACCGTCGCCTCGCAGATGGCCGACGCCACCGGCACGAGCGCCCAAGTGCGCCTGGTGGGCACGCCCGAGGCCCCGGCCGCGCCCGGCGGGGACGACGGTGACGGGGGACGCCGAAATTCGCGGCGTCGGGAACGGTCATCCGCTTCCCCGGCTTCCTGCGCGCCTACGTCGAGGGCTCCGACGACGCCGAGGCCGAACTGGCCGAGCGCGAGGTGCAGCTGCCCGCCCTGGTGGAGGGCGACACCCCCGCCGCCACCGCCATCGAGGCGCGCTGCGCACACCACCCAGCCCCCGGCCCGCTACACCGAGGCCTCGCTCGTGAAGGCGCTCGAGGAGCTGGGCGTGGGCCGGCCCTCCACCTACGCCAGCATCCTCGGGACGATCCAGAACCGCGGCTACGTGTGGAAGAAGGGCACCGCCCTCGTCCCCTCGTTCACCGCCTTTGCCGTGGTGGGCCTGCTCGAGCGCTACTTCGGCGATCTCGTCGACTACGGCTTCACGGCGGCCATGGAGAACGACCTGGACGACATCGCCGGTGGCCAGCAGGAGGCGCTGCCGTGGCTGACGCGCTTCTACTTCGGCGGGACCGGCGTCCCCGCCGCGCCGGGGGCGACCGCACCGGCCCCGTCACCGGCCACGCAGACCGCCGGGGAGGGCAACGGCACGGGGGACAATGCCGCGCCGCGGTCGGGCAACGGCACGGGCCGTCGCGGCCTCAAGGAGAACGTGGCCTCGCACCTGGGTGAGATCGACGCCCGCGAAGTGAACTCCATCCCCATCGGTGTGGACGACGAGGGGGAGCCCATCGTCGTGCGCGTGGGGCGCTACGGGCCCTACCTGCAGCGGGGCGAGGACCGCGGCGGGGTCCCCGAGGACCTCGCTCCCGACGAGCTCACGGTGGCGCAGCGCCCAGGAGCTGCTGGCCGCCCCGTCGGGGGACCGGTCGCTCGGCACCGATCCCGACAGCACCCTCGAGGTGTTCGTGCGGTCGGGCCGGTTCGGCCCCTACGTGCAGCTCGGGCCGGTGGTCGACGGCGGCGAGCGTCCCCGCACGGCGTCGCTGTTCCGGACCATGACGCCTGAGACCCTCAGCCTGGACGAGGCGCTCGAGCTGCTGCGATTGCCCCGCGCCGTGGGGACCGACCCCGAGTCGGGGGAGGTCGTCCAGGCGCTCAACGGCCGCTTCGGCCCCTACGTCAAGAAGGGGACCGACACCCGCAGCCTCGAAACCGAGGAGCAGCTCCTCACCGTCACCCTCCCCGAGGCGCTGGCGCTGTTCGCCCAGCCCAAGACCAGGCGCGGCCGCGCCTCGGCCGCACCGCTGCGCGAGCTGGGCGACGACCCCGACTCAGGCGGACCCGTGGTCGTGCGGTCGGGTCGCTTCGGCCCCTACGTGACCGACGGCACCACCAACGCCTCGTTGCGCAAGGGCGACGAGCCCGAGACCATCACCATCGAACGGGCGGCCGAGCTGCTGGCCGACCGCCGCGCCGCCGGTCCGCCTGTCCCGCACGCCCGCCGGGGCGCCAAGGCCGCCGGGGCCAAGAAGGCGGCCAAGACGACCAAGGCGGCCAAGAAGGCGACCGGCGCCAAGAAGGGGGCCGGCGCCAAGAAGGGGGCCAAGGCCGCCGGGGCCAAGAAGGCGACCGGCGCCAAGAAGGCCGCCGGAGCAGCCAAGGCCTCCGACGTGCCGGCGGGGACACCCGGCACGGAGTGAGCGGGCGCGGCCGTTTCATTGCCCTGGAAGGGGTGGACGGGAGCGGCAAGAGCACGCACGCCCACGCCCTGGCCGCCACCGTCGGTGCGTTGTCGACGTCGGAGCCCGGGTCGACCGCCCTGGGGGCGAGGCTGCGGTCGCTGCTGCTCGACGCCGACTCGCCCGCCGTGTCGGTCCGGGCCGAAGCGCTCCTGGTGGCGGCGGACCGCGCCCAGCACGTCGACGAGGTCGTGCGTCCCGCGCTCGATGCGGGACGCTGGGTCGTGTCCGAGCGGTTCTCGGGATCCACCCTGGCGTACCAGGGCTACGGGCGCGGCCTCGACCTCAGCCGAGCTGGAGCGGCTCGTAGCGTGGGCGGCGGGCGGGCTCGAGCCCGACCTCACCGTGCTCATCGACGTGCCCGTGGCCGTGGCCCGGGGTCGCATGGGTGGCGGCGGACCCGGACCGCCTGGAGCGCCTCGACGGCGCCTTCCACCAGCGCGTGCGCGACGGGTACCTGGCACTCGCCGCCGGCGATCCCCGGTGGGTGGTGGTGGACGGCACGGCCGACGCCGCCGCCGTGGCCGCCGACCTGTTGGCGGTGGTGGCGCAACGCCTCGGCCCGCTCCCCGCCGTGCCGTCGTGAGCGCCGTGCCCGACACGTCGCCGGCACAGGAGGACCTCGGTGCGCGCCCGGCGGCGGCACTGTTCGACGGCGTGGTGGGCCAGCCCGACGCAGTCGCCCAATTGCGGGCTGCGGCCCGAAGGCCGGTCCACGCCTACCTGCTCGTGGGGCAGCCCGGACTGGGGCAGCGCCTCCTGGTGCGGGGGTTCGCGGCCGCGCTGCTGTGCCCCGACGGTGGCTGCGGGCACTGCGAGGTCTGCCGCCGGGCCCGCGCCGGGGTGCATCCCGACCTGGTCGAGGTGGAGCGCAGCGGTGCGTCGGTGAGCGTCGACGACGCCCGGGGCGTGGTGCGCCTCGCCCAGCGCCGGCCGCTCGAAGGGCACCGCCAGGTCATCGTGGTGTCCGACATCCACCTGGCCCGGCTGGCGGCACCGGTGCTGTTGAAGACGCTCGAGGAGCCCGCCGGGGACACGGTGTTCGTGCTCCTGGCCGACGTGGTGCCGGCCGAGCTCGCCACCGTGGCCAGCCGGTGCGTGCGCATCGAGCTCGGCCCGTGCCCCCCGCCGTCATGCAGGGTTGGCTCGAGGAGCAGGGCATGGCCGCCGATCTCGCCACCGAGCTCGCCGCTGCGGCCGGCGGCAGCGTCGACCGGGCCCGGCTGCTGGCCGACGACGCCGGGTTCGCCGAGCGTCGTGGGCTGTGGCGGTCGGTGCCGGCACGCCTCGACGGCACCGGAGCAGTGGCCGCGTCGCTGGCGTCGGAGCTCCTGGCGGCGGCGGACGGGGCCGTCGAACCCGTGCGGGCCCGGCACCGTGCCGAGCTCGAGACCCTCGGCTCCGAGGCCGAGCAGCGCGGCGAGCGCGGCGTGCCGCGCCGCAAGGAGGTCGAGGACCGCCAGCGGCGCGAGGAGCGGCGCTGGCGCACCGACGAGTTGCGCGCCGGCTTGGCCGTGCTGGCCGCTGCGTACCGCGACCGGATGATGGCCGCCGCCTCGCCCGGGTCGCCCGGGTCGGTGGCGCAGGCGCGGGCCGGGGAGCGGGTGCGCGAGCTGGCCGGCGCCGTGGCCCAGGTGGAGCGGGCCGCGCTCGAGCTCGTGCGCAACCCCAACGAGGCCCTGCTCCTGGAGGCACTCCTCGTCCGCCTGTCGGCCGTGACGGGCTGAGCCCGCCACCCGCCATCCCGCCGCCGCTCGTTCCCCCGACCCGTAAGATCGTGCCTTCGCCGTCCGCCACGCCGCCGCTGGTGGCCGGGGCCGACGGCGAAGGCCGGGACGACAACCCGGTGCCTGGGTAGCTCAGCTGGTAGAGCAGCGCATTCGTAATGCGCAGGTCAGGGGTTCGAGTCCCCTCCCAGGCTCAGGCGGGCGCGCGTCCCTGGGCGGCTGGCCGGGCCGCCCCCGGTCACGGCAACGGCGCCCTTCCTCCCGGCCCGCCCTCGCGTGGGGTTATACGTGGGGGTACACACGAGGGCATCCCAGGCGCACACCGGCAGAGCGCTCCCAAGGGGCCGGAGATGGCCCGGGCCCGGCCCGTTGTGCGGGAGTTGACCTGATCTTGGACGTGCGGTGACAGAAGCACGCCACGATGATCCCGGGGTTCGCCGAGGAGTGCCGGGGGGCATCCGGGGGGAACCGGGGGGGCACGTCGCCGAGATCACGGTCTCGGCGACGCGCGGGCAGCGAAGGCGATCCGGGGGTCCGCGATGAGCATCACGATTCCGTCGAACACACACAAGGGCACGGCTCCGGGACGCACCGCGTCCCGTGCCAACGGCTCGCAGACGGTCGCCGCCACCGACGCCAGGGAGGCCGCCGCCACCGCCGCCGACCAGGCCGCCGTCCCCGTCCCGGCTGTGGTGTACCTGGCGGCCGCCCAGAACACCTACGGCACCATGCTGTACCGGCTGGCCATGCGCCGTCTGGCCGAGACGTGGCCCGGGGCCGTCCTCATGGACGCCGATGCCTGCGGCTTCTCGTCCCGTGCGGACTGGCAACTGCGGTGGCCCTTCATCCGCGAGGGCATCGACGGGCTGGTCGTCCTGAGCGAGGGCGACGGCACCATCAGCCACGACACGTGGCTCGAGCTGCGCGACGCCACCGATCTGGGGCTGCCGTGCTGGCTCGTCACGACGGACGGCGCGCTGGCCCCGGTGACGGTCGTGAGCTTCCGGCTCTACCCCATGGGGGCCCGTTCGTCCCGGCGCTGGGCCCGGGCCGAGCTGCCGTCGTCGGACGCCTGAGGTAGCGCCGCCCTCTCAGAAGAAGGCGGCGGCCACCGGCCCAACGGGCCGCCGTCCCCGCCGGTACACCCGCTGACTATGGTGCAGCTCATGGCCGACCGGCGTCGATTCACCGAGCTAGCCATGCCGCACATGCAGGCGCTGTACACCGCCGCCCTGCGCATGACGCGCAACCCCGCCGACGCCGAGGACCTCGTGCAGGAGACGTTCCTGAAGGCGTACCGCTCGTTCGACCGCTACGAGGACGGCACGAACCTCAAGGCGTGGCTGTACAAGATCCTCACCAATACGTTCATCAACAGCTACCGCGCCGCCAAGCGGCGACCCGAGAAGGCCGACGTCGAGGACGTCGAGGACCTCTACCTGTACCACCGCATCGGGGACCTCCCGGCGGGCACCGGGCAGTCGGCCGAGGACGAGGTGCTCGACCGCTTCACCGACGACGAGGTCAAGCAGGCCATCGAGTCCCTGCCCGAGGCATTCCGCATTGCCGTCCTGCTCGCCGACGTCGAGGGCTTCTCCTACAAGGAGATCGCCGACATCACCGACGTCCCCATCGGCACCGTCATGAGCCGCATCCACCGGGGAAGAAAGGCGCTGCAGAAGGCGTTGTTGGACTATGCCGTGGGACGTGGCTTGGTCGGGTCGACCGACGCCGGCCGTTAGTCTCGGGTCGATGGGAGGACGCGAGATGGGGTCCGGGGAGTCCGGCTTCGACTGCAACGACACGATCGAGCGGCTCTACCACTATCTCGACGGCGAGCTCACCGACGAGCGGCGCAGGGAGATCCAGCACCATCTGGACGAGTGCTCGCCGTGCCTCGACGCGTTCGACTTCGAGGCCGATCTCCGCATCCTGATCGCCAACCGGTGCAAGGACCACGTACCCGATGCCCTGCGCCGGCGCGTGTACGACGCTCTCCTCGAAGAGGAGCGGCGTCACCCCTCCGGCACCTGACCGCCGCCTCCCCCCGGCCACAGGACGTGGTTCGCTCCCGCCCGGACCGACGACCACCCTCCGAGGTCATCACAACGGTTGCACAACGCCTTTCGCTCCTCCTCACGACGGCGGGTCCCGGCGTCGATAGGAAGCCGACGACATCACGGCGGGAGGTTGAGGGGGCATGGAAGACCGCATCGAGAACAGCGAGCATTCCATCGGGGCCACGGCCTTCACCGGCTACGGCCGCCCGGCACGGACCTTCGCCCGTGGCCGCGTGTGTGCCGAGCCCGGCTGCGACACCAAGCTGTCGATCTACAACGACGACGAGTACTGCTGCCTTCACCTGACGCCGAGCACGCCCCGCCTGCGAGGCAAGAAGATCGCCTGAGGGGCGGGCAGCGTCCCCGGCTCCCTACACTGGGCGCCGTGACGAGCCCGGTGTCGTGGGAAGTGGCGCAGCGCGTCGCCACCTGGATCGGCGCACGGGGCTCGCTGTTCGGCCCACCCGGCGTCGGCACCCTCGACGCCACCACCACCGCCCAGCTCGAGGCCGACTTCGCCGAGGCCACCACCAGGGCCGAATCCCTCGTCGTCGCCGCCACGGGGCTGCAACCCGCCACGGGGAGCGCCGGCGCCCTGGTCCTCGACCGTGCCGGCTGGGTGCGGGCCAACCTGACGTCGTTCCGCCGCCTGCTCGAGCCCATGCTGGAGCAGCTCCAGACCACCACCACCCCGGGCCTCTTTTCGCAGGCCGCGGGCCAGGTGACCGGTGCCCAGCTGGGCCTGGTCCTGGGGTGGATGGCGACTCGGGTCCTGGGCCAGTACGACCTGCTGCTGGCCGAAGCCGAGGACACCGGGGGGGTGGTGTCCTACGTCGGCCCAAACGTGGTGGCGCTCGAGCGCCGCCACGGGTTCCCGGCCAAGCAGTTCCGGCTGTGGATCGCCCTGCACGAGGTCACCCACCGGTGCCAATTCACGGGGGTGCCGTGGCTCCGGGGTCATTTCCTCTCCCTCGTGGACGAGGCCATGTCGGGCATGACCCCCGATCCGCGCCGGTTCGCCGAGGCGCTGCGACGGGCCGCCGCGGCCGTGCGGGCAGGAGAGAACCCCCTCCAGGAGGCGGGCGTGCTCGGACTGGTGGCCCCGCCCGAGCAGCTGGCGGTCATCACCCGTATCCAGGCCATGATGAGCCTGCTCGAGGGGCACGGCGACGTGACCATGGACCGGGCCGGTGCCGACGCCGTGCCCGACGCTGCCTGGTTCTCCCGGGTCCTGCGCGAGCGACGCCGTCGGGCCAGCCTCCCCGCCCGCCTGCTCCAGCAGCTGCTGGGGATCGACGCCAAGCTGCGCCAGTACGAAATGGGTGAGCGCTTCATCCATGCCGTGGAGGAAGCGGGCGGCCCCCAGCTGCTCGCCCGCGTGTGGGAGGGTCCCGACATGCTCCCGACCATGGACGAGATCCGCCAGCCCGACATGTGGGTGGCGCGTGTGGGCCCCGCCCACGTCGCCACGGGCTGATGACGCGCCGCGCCGAGGACCGCGCCGGCGCCCCCACCGCTGCGGTCCCCGCCGTGCCCGTTCCCGCCGTGCCCGTGCCCGTCGAGGTCGCCGCCCTCCTGGAGCGCTGCACGTTCCCTCCGCCGGGGACGGCCCTTTCCTGCGCCGTCTCGGGGGGTGCCGACTCACTGGCGCTGCTCACCCTGGCCGTGGCGGCGGGGTGCGACGCCACCGCCGTGCACGTGGACCACGGCCTCAGGCCGGGCTCGGCGGCCGAGGCCGACGTGGTGGAGGCGGCGGCGGGGCTGCTCGGCGCCGGGTTCACCAGCCTGCGGGTCGAGGTCGGGCCCGGTCCCAACCTCGAGGCCCGGGCCCGGGCGGCGCGCCACGGCGCCCTCCCCGAGGGCAGCGCCACCGGGCACACCATGGACGACCAGGCCGAGACCGTCCTCCTCAACCTGCTGCGGGGGGCGGGCCTCGACGGCCTGGCCGGCATGCGGCCCGGACCGAGCCATCCCCTCCTCGGCGTGCGGCGCTCCGAGACCCGGGCCCTGTGCGGTGCCGTCGGCCTCGAGCCGGTGGAAGATCCCAGCAACGCCGACATGCGCTTCACACGCAATCGCGTCCGCCACGAGCTGCTGCCCCTGGCGTGCGCTGTGGCGGGGCGAGACCTCGTCCCCGTCCTCGCCCGCCAGGCAGGCGTCATGGCGGCCGAGGCCGACCTGCTCGACGCGTTGGCGTCGGGCATCGACGGTGCCGACGCCCGAGCGCTGTCGGCCGCGCCCGCCGCGCTGGCCCGCCGCGCCACCCGTCGGTGGCTACGGGGCTCGTCCCCGCACCCCCCCGACCTGGCGGCGGTGGAGCGGGTCCTGGCCGTGGCCCGGGGCGCGGCGCTCGGCACCGAGGTGGCGCCGGGCGTGCGCGTCCGCCGCTCCCGCGGCATGTTGTCGTCGGCGCCGGTCGCTTCCAGGGCGTCCGGTAGTGTCGGCGTCCGATGACCACCTGGACGCGGCGGTGACCCAGGACCGTTGGCGCGACGACCCCGATCTGGGACGCGTCGTGGTGGCCGAGGACGAGCTCCAGAAGCGGGTGGGCGAGCTCGGTGCGCAGCTCACCGCCGAGTACGAGGGACGGCCCCCGCTGCTGGTGGGCGTGTTGAAGGGCGCCTTCGTGTTCATGAGCGACCTGGCCCGGGCCATCCAGCTCCCCGTCGAGGTCGACGTCATGGCGGTGGCCTCCTACGGCTCGGCCACCACCACCAGCGGGGTGGTGCGCATCGTGAAGGACCTCGACTGCGATCTCACCGACCGCCACGTGCTCGTGGTGGAGGACATCGTGGACAGCGGGCTCACCCTGTCGTACCTGCGCCGCAGCCTGCTCGCCCGCCAGCCCGCCAGCCTCGAGGTGTGCGCCCTGCTGGTGAAAGAAGGGCGCCAGCGGGCCCGTCTCGACCTGCGCTACGTGGGGTTCCGCATCCCCGCCGACTTCGTGGTGGGCTACGGGCTCGACGTGGCCGAGCGCTACCGCAACGTGCCCGACATCCGGGTGTACCAGGGCCCCGTGCCCGTCGACTGAGGAACGCGCCCATGCCCGTCGACAGCGCCCGCGTGGAGCGCCTCGTGGCCGAACTGCTCGAGGCCATCGGCGAGGACCCGACGCGCGACGGCCTTCAGGCCACGCCGCGCCGGGTGGCGGCGATGTACCAGGAGCTGTTCGCCGGGGTCGACGACGACCCCGAGCGGTACCTGACCGTCACCTTCGCGGCGGAGCACGACGAGATGGTGATGGTGCGCGACATCTCCTTCGCCTCGCTGTGCGAGCACCACATGGTGCCGTTCATCGGCAAGGTCCACGTCGGCTACATCCCCGGCGAGGACGGGCGCGTGACGGGCCTGTCCAAGCTGGCCCGCCTGGTGGACGTGTTCGCCCGGCGCCTCCAGGTGCAAGAGCGCATGACCACGCAGATCGCCGACACCATCGAGCGGGTCCTGGCGCCGCGCGGCGTGCTGGTGGTGGTGGAGGCCGAGCACCTGTGCATGTCGATGCGCGGCGTGAAGAAGCCCGGGACCCTCACCATCACCTCGGCCGTGCGCGGGCTGTTTCGCGACGACCCCCGGACACGGGCCGAGGCCATGGAGTTCGTGCACGGCCGGTGACGACCGGCCCTTCGCAACCCGTCGCCGGGCCGCAGGGCGCGGCGGTCATGGGCGTGCTCAACGTCACCCCCGACTCGTTCTCCGACGGCGGCCGCTACGTCGACCCCGAGCGTGCCGTGGCCCACGGGCTCGACATGGCCCGCGCCGGCGCGGCGGTGATCGACGTCGGCGGCGAGTCGACGCGCCCGGGGGCGCGGCCGGTGTCCGAGGACGAGGAGCTGCGCCGGGTGAAGGCGGTGGTGCGGGCGCTGGCGCCGCACGTGCGGGTGTCGATCGACACCACGAAGCCGGTGGTGGCGGCGGCGGCGGTGGCGGCGGGCGCCACACTCCTCAACGACGTGTCGGGCTCGCTGTGGGAGCTGGCGGCGGAGCTCGGGGTGGGGTGGGTCGCCATGCACATGCAGGGAACGCCTCTCACCATGCAGGACGACCCCCGCTACGACGACGTGGTGGGTGAGGTCCACGGCTTCCTGGCCGAGCGGGCCGGCGCGGCGCGCCGGGCCGGCGTGGGTGAGGTGTGGGTGGACCCCGGCATCGGGTTCGGCAAGACCACGGCCCACAACCTCGCCCTGCTGCACCACCTCCCCGAGCTGGTGGCGCTCGGGTACCCGGTGGTGGTGGGCACGAGCCGCAAGGGCTTCGTGGGCCGCCTGGCCCCGGGCCCCGACGGGGAGCCCGCCCCCCTGGCCGAGCGGCTCCCCGGGTCGATCGCCACGGCCACGTGGGCCATGCTGGCGGGCGCCTCTATGGTGCGGGTGCACGACGTGGCGGCCACGGTGCAGGCCGCCGTCCTGGTGGGCGCGACCCGCCTGGAGGAGCGACGTCGGAGGGATCGGACGGCGACGGGGTGAGAGGCGACATGAGTGTGAGGCGACCGGGGCGATCGGAGCGTGCGGGGTGAAGGGCAAGTGGGCGGCGGGGATCCCTCCCCGCAACTTCACCTGGGTGGTCAAGGACCAGCTGGCCGTGAGCGAGCGGCCCGGGGGGTTCGCCCCCCACCACCGGCGTGTGCGGCGCCAGGAGGAGATCATCTGGCTGCGGGTCCAGGGGTTCAACCGGGTGGTGTCGTTGCTGCCGTCGCCGCACAACCTGGCCGCCTACGACGAAGGGGAATTGGTGTGGTCCCACTTCCCCCTGGCTCCCACCGGCGACGTGCGCGAGACCCTGCTCGACCTGTACCGCCAGCTCGAGGGCTGGCTGCGCGGTGGGGAGCGCCTGCTCCTGCACCAGGAGGAGCTGGGCGACCGGCTCATGGGCGTGGTGGCCGGCTACCTGCTGTGGAGCGGCAGGCTGCCCGGTGGCCCCCAGGCCATCAACGCCGTGGAGCGACTGGTCGGGCACCAGATGGGCCCCCCGGGGCGCGACATGGTGGCCCGGGCCGCGGAGCTGCCCGTCCCGGGCGGGACCTGAGCGGGCCGCGGCTCCGGTCGCCATGAGCGTGGAGGGCCCGCCCCGCCCCCCGGGCGCCGCCGGCGCCACGGGCGCGCCGGCCGGCGATCGCATCGAGGTCCGGGGCCTGCGCGTCGAGGCCGTGCACGGCGTCCTCGAACAGGAGCGCACCGCGGCGCAGCCGTTCGAGCTCGACCTCGACCTGTACCTGGCGCTCGACACAGCGGCGTCGAGCGACGACCTGGCCCACACCGCCGACTACGCCGCGGCGGTGGACGCCGCCGTGGCGGTGATGACAGGACCGCCGCACCGCCTGCTCGAATCGCTGTCGGCCGCCGTGGCCGAGGCCGTCCTGGCCGACGCGGCGCTGTCGGCGGTGACCGTCACGGTGCGCAAGCTGCGCCCGCCCCTCGACCACCCGGTGGCCTTCACCGCCGTGCGCGTCCACCGCTCCCGCAGCCGGGTGGGCCCGGCCGCGGGCCGCGTCTTCGTCGGCCTCGGCTCGAACGTGGGCGACCGCCGAAAGCACCTGCGCGGTGCGGTGGCCGGTCTCCCCGGCGTGGTGGCGGTGTCGCAGGTCTACGAGACCGAGCCCCTGGGGGGACCACCGGGCCAGCGGCCCTATCTCAACCTGGTGGTGGAGCTGGCCGGCGGCCCCACCCCGAGGGAGCTGCTGGAGGTGGCCGGGCGCCTCGAGGCCGAGGCCGGCCGGCGCCGCACCGTGCCGTGGGGGCCGCGCTCGCTCGACGTGGACGTCCTGCTCGTGGGCGACGTCGTGGTGGAGGAGGACGACCTCGTGGTGCCGCACCCCCGCATGTGGCAGCGCCGGTTCGTGGTCGAGCCGCTGGCCGAGCTGGCGCCCGACCTCGTGCCCCCCGACGTGCGGCAACGGGCTGGTGGGCGGGTCCGCGTCGTGGGTAGACTGGCGGGGTACTGATCCGATCGCCTGACGCGACCGGCACCCGCACGACGGGGCTGGAGCGCAGAAAGGGGTCCGGTGACAACTGTCCGACTGATCGGGCCCGGACGGGCCGGTCGTTCGCTGGCCGCGGCGCTGTCCGACGCGGGCCACGACGTGCGGGGCGTGCTGTCGCAGCACGACGACCCGACGGATGCGGCACGGGGCGTGTCGGTCCTCGTCCTCGCCACCCCTGACGCCGCCATCGCCGAGGTGGCGGCGGCGGTGGCACCGGTGCCGGGGACCGTGGTCATGCACCTGTCGGGGGCGCTCGGCCTCGACGTCCTGGGCTCCCACGCCCGCCGGGCGTCGCTGCACCCGCTCGTACCGCTGCCCTCGCCCGAGGTGGGGAGGGTCCGGCTGCGAAGCGGCATCACCTTCGCCGTGGCGGGCGACCCCGTGGCCGAGGAGCTCGCCCGCTCGCTCGGCGGGACACCCCTGGTGGTGGCCGACGAGCACCGGGCCGCCTATCACGCCGCGGCGTGCGTGGCCGCCAACCACGTCGTGGCGCTCATGGGCCAGGTGGAGCGCATGGCGGCGTCGGCCGGTCTCGGTCTCGACGCCTTCGTGGACCTGGCCCGGGCTGCCCTCACCGACGTGGCCGACCTCGGTCCCGCCGCCGCGCTCACCGGCCCGGCGGCACGGGGCGACGACGCCACTCTGCGCCGGCACCGGGCCGTGCTCGACCCGGTCGAGGTCCCCGCCTACGACGCCGGCGTCGAGCTGGCCCGCCGGCTGGCGGCGTCGCGCCCCCGGACGACCGCCGCCGCCGCCACGACGACGGCGGCCACAACCGCCTCGCCGGCTCCGGCGACAGCGCCGGCGCCCTCCATGGCGCGGCGACCCCGACGCCGGCGGGCCACCCCCGTCATCGCCGCCGCCGCCCGGTTCGCCACCGCTCTCGACGCCGAGCGGGCCGTCGGCCGGCGGGTGGGCCTCGTCCCCACCATGGGCGCGCTGCACGCCGGCCACCGGGCCCTCATCGAGCGTGCCGCCCGCGAGTGCGACGTGGTGGCCGTCACCGTCTTCGTCAATCCGCTGCAGTTCGACGACGCCGCCGACCTCGACGCCTACCCGCGCGACCTCGACGCCGACGTGGCGCTGGCCCGGGCGGCAGGGGCGTCGATGGTGTTCGCCCCGCCGGTGCACGAGATGTACCCCGACCACCCCGCTCCCGTCGCCACCACCGTGCACGTCGAGGGCGTGAGCGAGGGCCTCGAAGGGGCGTCGCGTCCCGGGCACTTCGACGGGGTCGCCACCGTCGTGACCAAGCTCTTCTCGCTGGCCGGCCCGTGCCGGGCGTACTTCGGCGAGAAGGACTTCCAGCAGCTGGCCGTGGTGCGCCGCATGGTCGCCGATCTGTCGCTGCCCGTCGACGTGGTGGGGTGCGCCACCGTGCGCGAGGTGGACGGTCTGGCGCTGTCGAGCCGCAACCGCCGCCTGTCGCCGCGTCAGCGCCGCGCCGCCACGGCGCTCTCTCGTGCCCTGGTGGCGGGACGAGCCCGCGTCGAGCGCGGCGAGCGCGATCCGGCCCGCGTGTGCGCGGCCATGACGGCGGTGCTCGCCGCCGAGCCGCTCGTCACCCCCGACTACGCCGTGGTGGTGGATCCCGCCACGCTGCGCTGCCCGCCCGAGGTGGGCGGCGACGTGCGGCTGCTCGTGGCGGCCAGGGTGGGTGCGGTCCGTCTCATCGACAACGAGGGGCGCAGCGCCCCGGTCGGGGACCCGACGTCACGTTTCGTGTTGGCCAACATCGGAGAGGAGCGCTGAGATGCGCCGGCGCATGATGAAGTCCAAGATCCACCGGGCCACGGTGACCGACGCCAACCTGGCCTACGTCGGATCGATCAGCCTCGACCCGGAGCTGATGGCGCTGGCCGACATCCTGGAGTACGAGCAGGTGACGGTGCTCGACATCGACAACGGCGCCCGCTTCGAGACCTACGCCATCGTGGGCGGGCCGGGCGAGGTGTGCCTCAACGGTGCCGCCGCCCGCCTGGTCCAGCGGGGCGACAAGGTGATCGTCATCACCTACGCCGAGTACGACGTGGCCGAGCTCGTCGGGTTCGAGCCCACCGTCGTGCACGTCGACGCCTCCAACGCCGCGGTGGAGGTGTCCGCGGCACGGCTCGAGGCCGAGCTGAGCCGGGCCACCTCCAGCTGAGCCCTCCCCACCCCGCCGCACCGGGACGCGCGCCTGTGCAACTCGATGTCCTCGTCCTCGGGTCAGGGGTGGCGGGTCTGTCCGCCGTCGTGCGCGTGGCCACGGCCGAGAACATGCGGGTGGGCGTGCTGACCAAGGCCGACCTGGCGGGGTCGGCCACGCGCTGGGCCCAGGGCGGCATCGCCGCCGCCGTGGGGGGCGACGAGGACTCCGCCGACCTCCACCTGGCCGACACGCTGGCGGCGGGGGCGGGGCTGTGCGACACCGACGCGGTGCGCGTCCTGGTGGGCGAGGGCCCGGGCCGTGTCGACGAGCTGATCGCCCTGGGGGCGGTGTTCGACCGCGAGGCGGGGGGCCACCTGGCCCTGGCCCGCGAGGGCGGGCACTCCACGGCGCGGGTGCTGCACGCCGGGGGCGCGGCCACCGGTGCCGAGGTGGAGCGGGCGCTCGTGTCCGCCGTGCGGCGCAGCGCGGCGGCGGTGCTCGAGCAGTGGTTCGCCGTCGACCTCCTGGTCGAGGGGGGCCGCTGCGTCGGGGTGGTGGCGTTCGACCCCGACGGCGTGCTGCGCGAGGTGCGGGCCACCCGGGTCGTGCTCGCCACAGGGGGAGCGGGTCAGCTCTACGCCGTGACCACCAACCCGCCCGAGGCCACCGGCGACGGCGTGGCCATGGCGCTGCGCGCCGGGGTGCCCGTGGCCGACGTGGAGTTCTTCCAGTTCCATCCGACCGCCCTGCACCACCCGGCCATGCCCCGACCGCTTCTGTCCGAGGCCCTGCGGGGCCACGGCGCGCTGCTGCGCGACGCCCGGGGCGAGCAGTTCGTGGACGAGCTCGCCCCCCGCGACGTGGTCAGCCGGGCCATGGCCGACCGCATGGCGGCCCAGGGCGTCGATCACCTGTGGCTCGATGCCACCGCCCTCGAAGCATTCGACGCCCGCTTCCCCACCGTGGCCGCTTCCCTGCACGGCGCCGGTCTCGATCCGGCCACCGACTGGCTGCCCATCGCGCCCGCCGCCCACTACGTGTCGGGCGGGGTGATGAGCGATCTCGACGGGGCGAGTGCGATGCCCGGGCTGTGGGTGGCGGGGGAGGCGGCGTGCACCGGCGTCCACGGCGCCAACCGGCTGGCCTCGAACTCGCTGCTCGAGGGCATGGTGTTCGGGGCCCGCCTGGCCGAGGCCATCGCCGCCGGGCGCGACGGTCCGCGCCCCACCGGCGTCATGCGCGCCCTCGGCGGCGCCGCGCCCGACGGCATCGGCGCCCGTGACCTGCCTGACGGTCGCGCCGCGTCCCTGTACTGTGCAAGGTCGCGCCTTCGGTCGCCAATGTGCATATGGAGGATGTTCATCGCGCCGGCGGCGTCATGGCGATCCTCGGCCAACTCGACCGCGCGGGTCTCATCAATCGCGACATTCCGACCGTCCATAGTACGAGCATGGCCGCAGCGCTGGACCAATGGGATGTGTCCCGCACCAACAGCGAAAGCGTGCGCAATTTCTATCGCGCCGCGCCGGGCGGCGTGCCGACCATGGAGGCGTTCAGCCAGTCCGAGCGCTATGATGATGTCGACGCCAATCGCTCGACAGGCGTCATCCGCGATGTCGCGCATGCCTTCAGCAAAGATGGCGGGCTGGCCGTCCTGACTGGTAACATCGCCGCGGATGGCTGCATCGTGAAAACCGCCGGCGTCGCGGATAACAGCCTGGTCTTCTCAGGCCCGGCCAAAGTCTTCGAAAGCCAGGGCGCCGCCGTCGCCGGCATCCTGGGCGGCGACGTCGTCGCCGGCGATGTCGTCGTCATCATTTACGAGGGCCCCCGCGGCGGCCCCGGTATGCAGGAAATGCTCTACCCAACCAGCTATCTGAAAGCCCGGGGTCTTGGCCCTTCCTGCGCGCTGCTCACTGATGGGCGGTTCTCCGGCGGCACGTCGGGCCTGTCGATCGGGCATGTCTCGCCTGAGGCGGCTGAAGGCGGGCTGATCGGTTTGGTGCAGAATAGCGATATCGTCGCAATCGACATTCCCGGCCGCTCGATCCAGCTGGAGGTTCCACAAGCGGAACTCGACCGCCGCCGCGCCGCGATGGAAGCCAAGGGGAAGGACGCCTGGAAACCGGCCAAGCGCGACCGCAAGGTCTCCCCGGCCCTGCGCGCCTACGCCGCCATGACGACCAGCGCGGCCCGGGGCGCGGTTCGGGTGGTGCCATAGCTGCGAAAGCTGCCGACCGGCTGGAATTCTGGCATATCCGAATGGGCTCGCCTGGTTACCAACGGTCGCAAGCTATTTTCTCAGCAGCATTTCTATTCGACTTTTCAGGCTGCCTAATGAAGGTACGCCCACGATCTGGTCGTTGATGGATTGGTTAAATATCAAAGTCGGCGTTGCATTGATTTTCAGTGCATCTTGGGCGTTCAGCCTGCCTTGCAGGATTGCATCTTCCAATGTGCGATCGGCAAGACACTCGCTGATCTGACCGTCTGTCAGACCGGCGAATTTGGCCTGCTGTTTTAGTCCGACGAGAGGATCCGGGCCAGCCTGGGGACCCGCCGAACCGCGCTGGGTGCGAAAGAGCGCATCTGCAAATGCGAAATAGCGGTCTCTGAGACTCGACGGGCCAGCATCGCCGCTGGCACCGACAAAGAGTGAACTGGAAAATCGTGCATCACGATTTTCACCCGCCCCTTGTCGATATAGTCGCTTTTCAAAGTCGGAAAAATCTCGGCGTAAAATTCGGCGCATACCGGACAGTCTAACGCGAAATACTCGTCAATTCGGACCGACGCATTCTCGTCGCCCAGTGTCCGTGGAGCAAGACGCTCGCTGAACCCGTTCGTTGCGAGCGGCTCGGCCTCCGCAAATCCCGCCAAAAATAACGTCGCGAGTAAAGCCGCGGCAATTCGGAGCATACGCGCCCCTACGCGTATTAAAGAGAGAATGTCTATATCATAACACTACCAGTCAAAACAGATGGTCGATGATGCGTGCGATCGCTCGCGAGTGCTTCTGCCTCGCGGCTTGCCGTGGTATATTCTTACCGATTGGCGATCGATTGGACATCTGTAATGCGTTTACGAAACACGGCGACATTGTCGGCTAAATTCCAAATTTCCATCCCAAAGGCTGTTCGACAGGCTCAGCATTGGCAGGCCGGTCAGGAGTTCGCTTTTATTCCAAAAGGCGAGGGTGTCGTTTTGGTGCCGGTTCCAAAACTCGATGATTTGGCGGGAATCGCCACAGGAGCCAATCCCGAAGATTACAGGGACCGATCGGATCGATTTTGATGCGACTAATCGACAGCTCGGCCTGGATCGAGTGGCTCATCGGTTCGAACACGGGCCGGGCGGTCGCCGCGGAATTGCCGGAGCGACACGAATGGTCGGTGCCTACGATAATCCAGCTTGAACTTGCAAAATGGGCCACACCAGAGATTGGCGAAGACAAAGCGGACCAAGTGATTGCCTTCACGCACACTTGCATTGTTGTCGAACTGGATACGGCCATTGCTCTCTCTGCCGCAGACATTTGCGGGCGCCTGAGATTGGCGACCGCGGATGCGATCATCTATGCGACCGGTCAGGCCTATAGGGCGGATATTTTGACATGTGACCGGCATTTCGAGGGGCTTCCGTCCGTCCGCCTCATAGCCAAGGGCTAGCTCCTAAGTCCGGGTTCGCGATCCGGTTTAGCTTTAGTGTGACATCACGCCTACCGGCTTCTTGAGCGCCCTGGCGCAGGCCAGAGCGAAAGGACCGATACCCAGATAACAAAGCAGCGGCAGCAAATAGGCCGTCTGCAGCCCGATCTTGTCGGCGATAAATCCGGTCGTGGGCGGCAGGATCGCGCCCCCGATGATGCCGAGGCAGAGGATTCCGGAGGTCGCCGAGGCATGGGCGGTGGATTCTCCAGCGTGAATGAAAAGATCGTGGGAAACATGATCGAGTTGAACAGGCCGACCGACAGCGCCGCCGCCGCCGCCGTCAGACCCGCCGTCTGAGTGATCGTCAGGCACAAAATGGCCGCAACCCCAGCGAACACCGCCAGAAGCTTGCCTGCGTTGATCCTGCGCAGAAGCTCGCTGCCGACGAAACGGCCGACCATCGCCCCGCCCCAATAGAAACTCAGCAATCGCCCAGCCTTCGCTGCGGTAACGCCCAGAAAATCTGGTCCTGTCCCAGGAAATTGATCATCAGACTGCCGATCGTCACCTCGGCCCCGACATAAAGGAAGATCGTCGCGGCACCAGCGATCGCCCAGCCGGAGCAGAAATCCCTCGAAGATCGAACCCTGGCCGAACCGTCCTTCGATGAAGTGGCGAGCCTGGCGCGAACGCGCCACATCATCAGCGCAATCAGCGCGATTGCGGCAGCCACCAGCAGATATTGCAAATCGATATTGCGTAGACTTTCCTGACGGCTGGCCTCATCGAGATGGTAGGCCAGCCCCGGCGCGGAAGACCCCGCCGGACAGCAGCACATAGGCGCTGAGCTGAGGACCCAGAACCGGTTCCCAGAGAATTGAACGCCTGGGAAAGCGTCAGTCGTCGATGTGCGCCATCGGCTGGCCCGAGATTGGTTGCGAGCGGGTTGGCGGCGACCTGGAGAAGCGTCACCCCGCCGCCGATGATGAACAGCGCGACCAGCACAAGGGGTAAAGCCCGATAGCGGTGGCCACCAGCATCGCCAGGCAGCCCGCCAGCATGATGGCGAGGCTGAGAGACACGATCGATCGGCCATAGCCAAGTCGCGAGACCAGCAGCGCGGCCGGCAGGGAGACGAAGCCATAGGCGATGATGAAAGCGAATTGCGTCAGCAGCAATTCGGCGTAGGTCAGGCTGAAAAT
>CAWIWK010000064.1:0-165589 GCA_963839605.1 uncultured Acidimicrobiales bacterium
GGCCCGCACGGTGGAGGGTGAGGAGCGGTTGGTGCGCATGCAGGGCTTCGACACCCGCTCGGACACCGCGGCGCGGATCGTCGACGGGGCCGGCGACGGTCGCCTGGCCCGGCTGGGTGCGCTCACCGGGGACGGTCACGTGTGGGGGTCGATGGACGGCAACGCCCTCGAGGCGCTGTTCAAGCCGATCGGTGTGGTGGAGGGGATCTCGGACGTGCCGTGGCACAAGGACTGCTCTCTCGGGCGCCACAGCTACGAATGCTGCTCGCTCACGGTGGGCATCTCCGTCACCGGTGCCGACGCCACCTCGGGCCAGCTGCGGGTGGTGGCCGGCAGCCACCGCGTGCCGTGTGGCCGGCGTTGTTGAAGCGCGACAACCCTCTTCCCGTGGTCGACCTCCCTACCCGGACGGGCGACGTCACGGTCCACCTGAGCTGCACGATGCACATGGCCCAGCCCCCGTCGAGCGAGAGCGGCGTGTCCTCTACACCGGGTTCCGCCTGCCACCGATCGCACCCGAGGACGCCGGCGACGCCCGGCGCCGGCTGCGGGCCGTGCGCGAGGCCGCCGCCGTGACGGTGTTGCAGCCCCCGGGTGTGGTGCGCCACTAGGACGGGCGCGCCGCCTGGGCGTTGTGCGCCGCCAGGTCGGGTGCGAAGACCCGGCGTGGCCGGGGGGTGGAGGCACGAGGGCGCTTGGCAGGGTGCCCACCTTGGCCGCCGTGGCACCGTCGGGCACACTTCGGGTGAGGCCGTGCACGGGCGGTCGGTCGCCGGCACGGGCCCACCGAGGGGGTCGAGCGCAGTGAGGCGGGTATGCGGCGCATGAGGGGCGGGCCGATCCCGTGAGTGTGGTGCTGCGGGTGGCGTGGTACCGCTTCCGGACGACCTTGACGGGAGCGGCGTGGCGCCTACCTGTCGCTCGTACTGCTGGTGGGGCTGCTCGGCGGCCTCGCCATGGGTGCCATCGCCGGCGCCCGCCGTACCCAGTCGTCGTTCGTGACCTTCGCCGAGCGAAGCGACTCCTCGAACCTCGTGTTCCCCGTCGCCACCTTCAACCCCTCCGACGGGTTCGACGCCGGCTTCTACCCGAGCGTGGAGCGGGCCATCGCCCGGCTCCCCCACGTGGCGCAGGCCGAGAGCCAGGTCGAGATCAACATCGGTCCCCTGGGCAACAACGGCCAGCCCCTGCCGGCGTCCGAGGGCATCGGGATCAACGGCAGCGTGGACGGCATCTATCTCCACCAGGACCGGCCCGTCATCCTGCACGGGCGCATGCTGCAGGCCGACCGCGCCGAGTTCGTCGTCGACAGCGCCACGGCCAAGGCCTGGGGTGTGCACCTGGGCCAGAAGGTGCGCTTCTTCTCCATCACCAACGCCGAGTCCCTCGTCCCCAACCCCTCGTTCGCCACCCTCAAGCCCCACTCCGAGTTCACCGCCACCTTGGTGGGCATCGGGGTCATCCGTCCCTCGGACGTGGTGCAGGACGACGTGGACGCCATCGACGACAACTTCGTCCTCATGTCGCCGGCCATCACCGATCCGTTGGTGGCGTGCTGTGCCAACGACAGCTTCACCGCCGTGCGCCTCGACGGCGGGGTGGTGGGCGGGGAGCGCTACCAGGCGGCGGTGGAGCGCGAGGTGTCGGCCGTGCTCCCGAAGGGCGTGCCCCGCGACTTCGTCGAGGCCTCCGTGGTGGAGGACAAGGCGGAGCGCTCGATCCGGCCCGAGTCCATCGCCCTGGCCGTCTTCGGCGGCATCGCCGCCTTGGCCGCCCTCGTGATCGTGGGCCAGGTCATCGCCCGCCGCATCCAGTTCGACGCCGACGACGAGGCCGTGGTGCGCGCCCTCGGGGCCGACCCCGCCACCACCTTCGCCGACGGCGTGCTCGGGATCCTGGTGGCCGTGGTGGTGGGCACGCTGCTCGCCAGCGTGGTGGCGGTGGGCCTGTCGCCGCTGGCACCGCTCGGGCCCGTCCGCCCCTACCTGCCCGTGTCGGTGGACGTCGACTGGACCGTGATCGGCGCCGGGGCCGGGATCCTGGTGGTGGTGCTCGGCCTCCTGGCCGCCGCCGTCGCCTACCGCGAGGCCCCGCAGCGGGCGGCCGAGCGCCTGCCGGGCGCGCCCCGTGCCGGGGATCGGCCGCGGCCCGGCTGGCGGCGGCGGCGGGCCTGTCGGCGCCGGCCGTGACGGGCATCCGCTTCGCCCTGGAGCCCGGGGCGGGACGCAGCGCCGCCCCGGTGCGATCGGCCATCCTCGGAGGCCTGCTGGCCGTGGTGGTGGTCACCGCCACCGTCACCTTCGGCGCCAGCCTGGACACGCTCGTGTCGCATCCCCCCCTGTACGGGTGGAACTGGACCTACGAGATCAACGGCGGGGGAGGGCTCGGCGACATCCCCACGGCCCAGGCCGGTCCCCTCCTCGACCACGACCGCGACGTGGCGGCGTGGTCGGGCGTCTACTTCGGCACCCTGTCCATCGGCGGTGAGAACGTCCCCGTCCTCGGCACCACACCCGGAGCGGCGGTGGCGCCGCCGGTGCTGTCGGGGACGGCGCTCCGGGCCCCCGACCAGATCGTCATGGGGGCGGCGACCCTGGCCGGCCTGCACGAGCACGTGGGGAATTGGGTGACGGTGTCGGCCCCGGGATCGGCGCCGGTGCGCCTGCGCATCGTGGGCACCGCCACCCTGCCCGCCATCGGCATCGGCGGCATCAACCACCTGGAGATGGGGACGGGGGCGGTGGTGTCGCACACCCTCATCCCCGTGAGCCAGACCAACCTCTTCGACCTGCCCGTGGCGGGGCCCAACGCCATCCTGGTGCGCACCACGCCCGAGGCCGGCCGCTGCCGCGGGCGGGGCGTCGCTCCAGCACGTCATCGACACGCTCGGGCTCCAGGGCAACGGCGCCCAGGTGCAGGCGGTGCAGCGTCCCGCCGAGATCAACGCCTATCGCTCTCTCGGCGCCACCCCCGCCCTGCTCGGCGTGGCCCGGCGGCCGGTGCCGTAGGCGGCCTGGGGATCACCCTGGTGGCCTCGGTGCGCCGCCGCCGCCGGGCGCTGGCACTGCTCAAGACACTCGGCTTCACCACCCGCCAGCTCGCCGCCAGCGTGTCGTGGCAGTCCACGGTGGCGGTGGGCATCGGCACCGTCATCGGCGTGCCACTCGGCATCGTGGTGGGCCGCGGTCGTGGGACCTGTTCGTGGGCCAGATCGACGCCGTGCCCAGCCCGAGCGTGCCGGCGGGGTGGAAGGATCAGTGGTGCATCGCCGCGGGCGCCATCGTGCTCGCCAACCTGGTGGCGGCGGTGCCGGGGTTCATCGTGCGCGCACCGGCACGGCGGTGCTGCTGCGGGCCGGGTGACGCGCCGCACACGCCGGCCGCCCACCCGCAGAAAACTCGACGCCACGAAGATGAGCGCCTCCCACCCCTGGATCGGCCAGTAGTGGTCCAGGGGGTTGGTACAGGAACCCTCCCTCGACGCCGTGGGTGGTGAGGCAGTGCTGGTAGGTCGGGACGTAGCCACTGGACATGCACCGGCTGACGATGCCGACCACCGACGCCCCGACCGGGTGGTGAGCGCCGGGTATGAAGCGCCACTCGGGCCCGATGTACCAGGCGCCGGAGGGACCGGGGTTGTAGACGCCGGTGATGGTCTCCACCGCCAAGACCTTCGCCGCCAACGAGGATCGGATCCCGACGACCATGGCCAGCGTGGCCAGGCCGTACCCGGCGACCGTCCCCACCACGGCCCACACCACATGGCGGAGGACCGCGCCGAGGGCGACGCCGAGCACGAAGGCGAACAGCGTGTAGGCGATGGGGACGACCCCGGTGACGCCGAACAGGCGCGGTGCGATGCGGTCGGTCCCGAGGATGGCGTGCGATTCGAGGAAGTTGACGAGCACGTGCCCCGACCACCACTGCACGACGAGCTGGAACAGCCCCATGAGCGCCACCGTGCTGAGCCCCACCACCAGCCAGGTGGTGACGAGCCAGCGTGTGCGGGAGATGCCCTGAGTCCACGCCACGCGGTTGGTGTGCTCGTGCAGCTCACCGGCAACGAGCGGGGCGCCGAGCACGACGCCGAAGAGGCACGGCACGACGAACAGCACCAGGTCGATGAGTGCGGCCTGCTGCTGGGCCGAGTCCCACCCGTGGAACACGCGGTTGCACGCCCGCAGGTTGTCGAGACATCCGTGCGGAGGAGGCGTGCCCAAGGCCGCCTCGAAGGAGTGCGTCACGGTGGCCATCCAGATCCCGAGGAGAACGAGGACGCCCGCCATGACCAAGAGCGGCAACCGATGACGACGAAACGCCAGCCAGATCATGCGCGTGGCTCCATGGTGGGGGGGTCGTACGGACCCGGTTGGGACGGGGGTATCGGGCCGGCCGAGGTAGGCGAGGACGATCTCCTCCAGGCCCGGATGCAGCACCTGCCACGCCGGGTCCACCTCCGCCGCCGATCCCCGCACGAGCCGCGTCGTCTGCCTGCCGGTGTCGGTGGCCGAGACGACGTCGAGGCCCGGCGGTGTGGGGGCGGCGCGGGGGCCTACCAGGACGGCGTGCTCGCCCACGAGCGCGTCGATCGGCCCCGACAGCTGCACACGGGAGGCCGACACGATGACGAGGTGATCGCACACCGGCTCGAGCTCGCTCACGATGTGCGAGGACAGGAGCACGGTCGTCCCCCGTTCGGCCACGGCAGAAAGCAGCGTCTGGAGGAGCTGGCGGCGCGCCAGCGGATCGAGGCTCGCCAGTGGCTCGTCCAGCAGCAGGAGGTCCGGTCGCTTTCCCATGCACAGCGTGAGTGCCACCTGGGCCTGCTGTCCGAGCGACAGCGTGTGCATCTTCTCGGTGACGGGGATGTCGAGATCGTCGAGCCACTGCCCCGGCTGCGGCGTCGTCCCAGGTGTCATTGAGGCGTCGTCCAAGGCTGAGCATGTCCCGAACCGAGAAGCCCCCGTACACCGGGCGTAGCTGGTCGAGGTAGCCGATCCTGCCCAGATGGTGGGTGCCGTTCGGATCGACCTGCTCGCCGAAGACGGCCACGGTGCCGGTGGTGGGGCGGGAGATGCCGGCCGCGAGCCGGAGCAAGGTGGACTTCCCCGCACCGTTCGGCCCGACCAGGCCGGTGATCGTCCCCTGGGCGATATCCAGTGTGCAATCCCGGAGCCCCCAACGGCTGCGGTAGCGACGGCCGAGCCCGACCGTCTCGAGTGCGGCGGTCATGGAGGACCCTCCTTCTCCGAGGTGCGCGGGGAGGCGTGTTCCGAGGCGTCGTCCGGGGCGCGTCCGGGGCGCGCTCGGAGACGCGCAGCATGGCGTCGGCGACGAGTGCGGAGATCGCCTCGTCCCCCAGTCCGGCGGCGCGCGCCGCCTGCATCCACCGCTGCAGGTCGTCCCGGAGCCGGCTCTGTTGCTCGGGGGCATCCGACAGGGAGGCGACGACGAAGGTCCCGCTGCCGGGCCTGCCCTCGGTCAGGCCCTGCTGCTCGAGCTCCCGGAAGGCGCGGTGGACGGTGTTGGGGTTGATGGCGATCTGCCTGACGACGTCCCGCACCGTCGGCAGGCGGTCCCCGGGCTGCAGCAGCCCGAGCCGAAGGGCGTGGCGGACCTGGTCGACCAGTTGGCGGTAGGCCGGCACCCCTGATCGCCGGTCGAGTCGGAACTCGATGGTCGGCTCCACGTCCATGCGTGTGAATGTACTAATACATTAGTACAATTGCAACCCAGAGTTGGAGCCGCCGGATTCGGGCCGGCCGGCCCCCTCGGGCGTCCCGTTCAGGACGGCGGCGTCCAGGGCTCCATCCACGGCGTCGCCGGCCACCCTCGGCCGCCGCCATGAGGGGGTAGGCCGAGGCGCCGTCGATGGCCTCGCGCACGATGTCGGCGTGGCCGGCGTGGCGGGCCGTCTCCTCGATCAGGTGCAGCAGCACCCAGCGCACCGACCACGCCTCCACGTCCTTGGGGAACCACGGCGCGGCGGGCACGGGGACGGCCCGGCCCAGGTCGGCCATGCCGGCCACGGCGTCGTCGGTGGCCCGGCACGCCTGCTCGTAGTCGTCCAGGACGCCCTGCAGGGTCTCGTCCGGGCCGACCCGGAAGCCGGCCTGGTAGGCGTCGGCCGCACCCTCTGGGATCCTCGGCTCCTCGAGGACGAGCGAGGTCCACGACCGCTCCACCGCCGCCAGGTGCTTGACGATGCCGCCCACGCTGAGGGTGCTGGCGGTCGGGGTGGCCCTGGCCTGGTCGTCGTCCAGGCCGTAGGCGGCGATGCGCACCACCAGCCGCTCCTGGGCGAGGTAGCCCATGAGCCCGTCGCGCTCGTCGGCCACGGGGGGAACGGAGCCTGGCATGTGTGTCCTCTTTTCCTCGTCCAGCCGTGTCTCCGCCGAGCATGGCCCCGTTAACAGGCCATCTCCTGACCGGTTTTGGTGGAAAGCTGTCACCGTGCGCACGCCGATCGCCTGGTGGCCTTGCTCCTCCTTCTGCAGCGCCGTGGCCAGGTCACCGCAGCCGAGGCGGCGGCCGAGCTCGAGGTGTCGGAGCGCACCGCCCGGCGTGACCTCGAGGCACTCGGCCTGGCCGGCCTCCCCGTCTATGCGGCCCGGGGCCGCCACGGCGGATGGCGCCTGGCCGGCGGTGGGCGCACCGACCTGAGCGGGTTGACCGAGACCGAGGTGCGGACGCTGTTCCTGCTGGCCGGCCCGTCCTCTCCGGCCACCCCCGAGCTCCGCGCCGCGTTGCGCAAGCTCGTGCGTGCCCTGCCGGAGTCGTTCCGGGCCACGGCCGAGGCCGCCTCGCGGGCGGTCGTGGTCGATCGCAGCGGCTGGGACGGCGCCACGTCGCCGCGCCCGATCCGCCCCGCCTCGACGCGGTGCAGCAGGCGGTGGTGCAGGGCCGCCAGGCGGTGCTCGACTACGTGGCCGGCGACGGGCGGGCCACACGGCGCGTGGTCCACCCCCTCGGCCTCGCCGTGAAGGGCGCGGTCTGGTACCTGCGTGGCCGACACGGGCGAGGGGCGCCGGACCTTTCGCGTCGACCGCGTCCGCTCGGTCGAGCTCACCGACGAGCCCGTCGTCCGTCCGGAGGGGTTCGACCTGGCCGAGGCCTGGAACGACGTCACCGCCGCTGCCGACGAATGGCGGGCGCCGCTGCGGGCCCGGGCCCAGGTGGACCCGGGCGTCCTCGACCTGCTGCGCTGGGTGTTCGGCCGGCGCCTGCGCATCGGCCCGGCCGGTGACGACGGCCGCGTGGAGGTCGAGCTGCGGGGGCAGAGCGCCCGGGCCCTGGCGGGGGAGATCGCCGGGTTCGGCGCCGACATCGAGGTCCTCGAGCCGCAGGAGATCCGGAGCCTGCTGGCCCGGATCGGCGGAGACCTGGTCAGCCGCTACGGGGAGCACTGAGCGCTGAGCACCGAGCGCCGTCCTGTTGGCGAGATGTTGACAGCGGCGTGGATGGGCGTTGATCCCCGGCGAGCAGGCTTCGTGACGGTCGTCCGCGGGGGGCTTGTCCAGAGGGGGGCAGCATTCCGGACGACCGACCCGGGTTCAGGGCTCGGGCTCGGCATCGGGGACTGCGACCCGGTGCCGAGCCGGCTCGGGTCCTTCCGGCGGTGCCGGTCGGTCAGACGGTTCCGCCGCGCCGGCTCTCGACGGTCACGCCGATCACGGCCGACAGCACGAGAGCCACGCCCGGTGCGAAGAGCCACAGGCCGAAGACGATGGACAGCACCATGAGGAACAGACCCATGCCGAGGACGAAGGGCCAGATGCTCGAGTTGGGGAACGAGCCGATGACGCCCGAGCCCTCCTCGATGGTGGCGTCGTCGCGGTCCTCGGGCCGGGGCTTCATCCGCTGGGACCACCACAGGTAGTAGCTGCCGGGCACGAAGCCGAGCAGCGTGGTGCCGATGAGCATCGTCGTCCCGCCCTGCTCGTAGCCCCAGAACCAGTAGATGATCCCCACGATGCCGAAGAAGATGGCGACCCCGATGAGGAAGAGCGCTTCGATTCGCACGTGGCGTCCTTATGCCTTGCCGTTGCCCGGGTCGCCGTCGCCCGGAGGACCTGAGGCCGCCCCCACCAGGGGGGCGTGCCCGTTGGAGCGCGCCGCCTTGCCGTGAGCCACGGTGCGGGCGTCGGGGTGGTGGTAGTCCCACACCGGCCGCTCGGACCGGATCGGTGGCAGCCGTTCGAAGTTGTGGTGCGACGGCGGTGAGGTGGCGAACCACTCCAGGGTGTGCGCGTCCCACGGGTCGTCACCGGCGGGGATGGGCTTTCGCCACGACACCCAGAAGTTCACCAGCAGGAAGACGAACGAGATGCCGATGATGTAGGCGCCGACGGTGGAGGCGATGTTGAGCCCCTGCCATCCGAGGCCCGAGGGGTAGGAGGCCACGCGCCGGGGCATGCCCTCCAGACCGAGGACGTACTGGGGGATGAACGTCAGCCAGAAGCCGATGGTGAGGAGCCAGAAGTGCGCCTTGCCGAGCGATTCGCGGTACATGCGGCCGAAGAACTTCGGATACCAGTAGTAGAGCCCGGCGAATCCGGCGTAGACGGCCGTGCCGAACAGCACCTGGTGGAAGTGGGCCACCACGAAGTAGGTGTCGTGGGTGGCGAAGTCGATGGGCGGGGACGCCAGCATGACGCCGGTGATGCCACCCATGAGGAAGGCGAACAGGAAGCCGATGCAGAACAGCATCGGGGTCTTGAACATCAATTGCCCCCGCCACATGGTGCCGATCCAGTTGAAGAACTTGATGCCGGTCGGCACGGCGATGAGCAGCGACAGCAGCGAGAAGAAGGGCAGGAGCACGACCCCGGTGGTGAACATGTGGTGCGCCCACACGCCCGTCGACAGCGCGGCGATGGCCATGGTGGCGAAGACCATGCCCTTGTAGCCGAACAGGGGCTTGCGGGAGAAGACGGGTATGACGTCGCTCACGATGCCGAAGTAGGGCAAGGCGAGGATGTAGACCTCCGGATGGCCGAAGAACCAGAAGAGGTTCTGATAGAGCACCGGGACCCCGCCGCCCGCCACGGAATAGAAGTGGGTGCCGAAGTGGCGGTCGGCGAACAGCAGGATCATGGCCGCCGTCAGGATGGGGAAGGCGATGAGGATGAGGATGGCCGTGACCAGCATGTTCCACGTGAAGATGGGCAGGCGGAACATGGTCATCCCCGGAGCACGGAGATAGAACGTGGTCGTCACCAGGTTCACGCCCGTGAAGATGGCCGAGAAGCCGGTGAGGGCGATGCCGAGGATCCACAGGTCGGGGGCCGATCCCGGGGAGAACTCCACCGACGACAGCGGCGCGTAGGCGACCCAGCCGAAGGCGGCCGCCCCACCCGCCACCACGAAGCCGAGCAGCATGGTGATGGAGCCGCTCAGGTACAGCCAGTAGGAGAGGGCGTTCAACCGGGGGAACGCCATGTCGGGCGCCCCCACCTGCAGGGGCAGGATGTAGTTGGCCAGGCCGCCGAAGGCGAAGGGGCCGGCGAAGAGGTACAGCATCAGGCTGCCGTGCATGGTGAACAGCGCGTTGTACTGCTGGAAGCTGAGGAACGAGCTGTGGGGGCTTGCCAGCTGGGTCCGCAGCAGCAGCGCCATGATCCCCGCCAGGAAGAACATGATGAGCGACGTCACCATGTAGTTCATGCCGATCAGCTTGTGGTCGGTGCTGGTCAGCCACTTGAGGAGGCCGCTCGGCCCCTCGTGCTCGTGCTCGGGTCCGTGCCCGTGGACGGCTTCGCGCTCGGCCAGAACGGTCATGCTGCCGCCTTCGTGTTGGACGTGTCGGACGTGTTCGTGCTGGTGCGGGCCAGCGCCCCACCGTGCTGCTCGGAGCTGAGCCACGCCTTGAACTGGTTGGGGGGCAGCGCCACCACGTGGAAGAACATGAGCGAGTGGTACAGCCCGCACAGCTGGGTGCACTGGGCCCGGTAGACGCCGGTGTGCTGCACGGTCAGGTCGAAGACGTTCGTGACCCCGGGCTGGGCGTAGCGGCTGAAGTTGAACTCCGGCACGTAGAAGCCGTGGATCACGTCCTTTGACACGAGCGTGATCCGGGTGGTCTCACCGGCGGGGACGACGAGCCCCGGGCCCAGGCAGTCCACGGCCGGGGCGCACGAGCCGCCGTTCACGCCGACGGGGTCGGGGTCCTCGGTGGTCACCCCGGTCACGGTGACCTTGCCCGGGTAGCCGAAGCTCCATCCCCACTGGAAGGCGGTGACGTTCACCTTGACCGCCGGCGTGGCGCTCACGGCGTCCACCCGGTTCTCGACCACTACGGTGAAGCCGAACAGGATGAGCACGATGATGACGGGGACGATGGTGTAGGTCCACTCCAGCGGGAGGTGGTACTGGAACTGGCGGGGCATGTCCCCGGGGTCGGCGCCCGAACGCCTGCGGTAGCGGATGATCGACCACACGATGAGCACCGTGACGATGCCGCCCACCACGATGCCGGCGATGATCGTGCTCGAGTACAGGAGGAACTCGTCGTGCGCCTGCTTGGTCGACCCCTTGTAGCCCCAGAACGAGGGCAGGGAGCACCCGCCGAGCAGCAGGGGCAGGCCCGCCACGGCGAGGGCCCGCAGGAGGCGGCGACGGCGGCTCGGCGCGACCGTGTCCGTCGATTCGGCGGCTCGGGGGCTCACGGCGCTGACACTAGCGAACGGGCATCCGCGAGTAGTAGTTGGGACGCGCCGCTCAGTCCCCGCCCCCGTCACCGCCGCCGGACCGGCCCCGTGCGTCGCGGGCCGTCCAGCTGAAGACCCCTTTGGCCATGGTGGACGTGGCCGCCTCGGCCATGGCGGCGAACACCTCGGCCCGGACGCGTTGCACGCCGGCGTCGGCCGGGGCGGCCAGCGCCGCCAGCTCGGCCAGGTGGCCGGCCAGGCGCAGGGAGGCGCCCGGATCCGCACCCCGGGCCGCCCCCGTCACCAGGGCGGCGGCCCGGTCGGCGAGGACCCCGGGCCCGCCCGCCAGGGCGGCCAGCTCCCCGGCCAGCACCGCCTCGGGCGCGGGTTTCAAGGTGGCGGGGTTGCCGTCCCACCATCCTCCGTACAGGCGCCACACGTTGCGCACCACGAACTCGGGCTCGTCGTAGACGGGGCGGAGATACGGCCGGTCCACGAGGTGGGCGGGGGCCGTCACGCCGTGGATCACCTCGTCCAGGCGGGCCCCGGCGTTCATGAGCGCCACCGTCTGGTCCACCAGGGAGTCGAGGAGATCGGCGGTGTCGGTGAGCGCCTGGCGCACGCGCCCTGCCCCCACCACCGGGAAGCCGTGCCCCGGCAGCAGCACCTCGGGCTCGAGGGCCACCATCTCCCGCAGGGCGGCGGCCCACTCCTTCGGGTAGCGCTGGACCTTCTGGGGGTTGCCGGCGTTGGGCGAGGCCCAGATGAAGAGGTCACCGCAGCACAGCGCCCGGGCCCCGGGCACCCACGTCCAGGTGTGATCGTCGGTCTCGCCCCGGGCGTGGTGCAGCTCGAACCCGGTCCCGCCCACCTCGAGCGACAGGTGCTCGGCGTAGGTGCGGTCCGGGTAGCGGTACTCGGTGGGCCAGCGCAGCCCCGGGACCTGGAACTGGCGCTGGTTGACGATCTCGTTGTACCCGGCCGTGGCGATGTAGCGGTCGAAGCGGGCGGGCAAGGCGTCGTGCGCCACCACCGTCGGCGCCGGCCACCCCCGGGCGGCGGACTCCTCCTCCCACACCGGCACACCGAAGACGTGGTCGATGTGTCCATGGGAGTAGACGGCGGTGTGGAGGCGCCGCGGCGACCACTGCCGCAGCGTGTCGTGGACGGCCCGGGCCACGAAGCTCGACCCCGTGTCCACCAGGACGAGCCCGTCGTCGGTGGAGAAGGCGGACACGTTGGCGAACGAGGGCACGAAGGCCACGTCCGGCCCGATCTCGGCCAGGCCGCCGATGTAGCCGCCCACGGGATGGATGTCGACGATGTCGATCTCCCCCCGCCACAGCTTGTCGGCCAGCTCGAGGACGTCGTCACCCATCGCGCACCTCCCCTCGGTCGAGCTCCCTCAGGGCCCTGGCCGGCGCCACGTGCGGGCCAGGCGTCCGGCGTGGCGCCCCGCCTGCCGGGCGCCTTCCGCCAGTCTGTCCTGCGCGGCGGGGAGGCGCCGGGACGAGCGGCCCGCCAGCAGACCCAGGTTGCGCGCCAGCACGGACGCCGAGCCCGGCCCCTCCGTCCCCGGCCCCTCCGTCCCCGGCGACCTCGTCCCGCCGACCGGACCGACGCCGGTCGAGGCCCCTGCGCCGGTGGCCGGTGTGGGGAGGGGACGGCGGTAGCGGGTGAGCGTGGCCATGCGCAGCCAGGCCAGGGCCACCACCTCCACCACCACGATGCCGGCCGCGTCGGGTCGGAGGGCGGGGAGAAGCGGTGCCAGGGCCAGCCCCACGGCGACGACCACGTCGAGCACGGCGTGGACCCGGGGGCCGCAGACTCGTATCAGGCCCAGCGGGCCCTTGGCCGTGACGGCCAGGGCTCCGAAGGCCGCCGCGCCCACCACGAGAAGCACGCTGCGGCCGATGTGCACCGAGAACTCGGCCAGGGCACCGGCCAGGAGGTACTCGAGCAGTTGGTGCAGGACGAAGGCGAGCGGTCGTGCCGCCCGCCGGCGCCACCACCGGCTGGGACCGGGGCCGGCGGCCGGATCGGGGGGGCCGTCGGCGGCGTCACCCCGAGGCAGCTGCGGGGCCCTCGCCGTCCTTGGTGGTGGCCTTGTCGCCGGGGGCCGGCGTGTCGCTGGCGGCGCTGTCCTTGGCCCCGTCGGCCAGGCCCTTCTTGAACTCGGAGTGGGCCGAGCCGAGCGACCGGGCCAGCTTGGGGATCTGGGACCCGCCGAAGAGGACGACGACGATGACGACGATGACGACGATCAGGTCCGGTCCGAAGATCTCGGCGAGGATTGGGTGCACGGAGGGCCTTCCCTTCTCCGGATCCCGCCCGACAAGCGGGAGCCTGCCTACAGGTTAGACCCAAGCGTCGGCCGGCGACACCGCGTCGCCCCGCCCCGGGCCGCGCCGGGCGGGGTGTCACCCGGCCAGGAAGACCCCCATGACCAGGGCGGTGAGCGACGACAGGGAGGCCAGGGCCCCCCACACGGCCAGGCCCCGGGTGGTGGCGGCGCGGGTGTGGAGGTAGGCGGCCACCCCGGCCAGGGCCACCACGGCGATCTTGATCCCGAGGACCACCTGCCAGGCGTGGGGCTGGCCGGCGTGCACGGCCGACACGTTCCACAGCCCCGTGATGACGAGCAGGCCGTAGGCGGGCCACTGGATGCGCCCGAAGGCCCGGGCCAGGGTCTTGGTCGCCCCCTCGCCCAGCCCCCGCGCCGCGGGGACGAGGCCGGCCATGGTGAATTGGCCGCCCACCCACACCGCCGCCGCCAGCACGTGGATGGACAGCCGGACGCCGTCGAGGGCCGAGGACAGGCCGGTTCCGGCGGGCGCGGCCGACGCGGCGAGCAGGCCGTGCACGGGGGTCAGCGCCCCTGCCAGTTGGGCTTGCGCTTCTCGGCGAAGGCGACGGGACCCTCCATGGCGTCGGCCGAGGAGAACACCGCCCCCACCGCCTCGGCGTTGAGCCTCCAGCCCTCCTCCTCCGACACGCCCGCGGCCCGGGTCATGACGTACTTCGACCACCGCACGGCCAGGGGGGCGTTGTCGGCGATGGTGGCGGCGAGCGCCAGCGTCTCGTCCATGAGGCGCGCCGCGGGCACGACCCGGTTCACGAGCCCGAGGGCGAGGGCGCGGTTTGCGTCGATGGAGTCACCGGTGAGGGCGAGCTCGAGGGCGATGGCGATGGGGAGTCGCTTCGGCAGGCGGATGAGCCCGCCCGCTCCGGCCACGAGGCCCCGCTTGGCCTCGGGGATGCCGAAGGTGGCGTGGTCCGCCGCCACGACCATGTCGCACGACAGCATGATCTCGCATCCCCCCGCCAAGGCGGCGCCGTTGACGGCGGCGATGACGGGCTTGGCGAATTGGCGCTGGGTGATCCCGCCGAACCCACCCGTGCCGCCCATGATGGCGCCGCCCTCGCCCGAGGCGAACGCCTTCAGGTCCATGCCGGCCGAGAAGGCCTTGTCGCCGGCTCCGGTGATGACCACCACGGCGCATCCGGCGTCCGCTTCGAGCTCGTCCAGCGCGCCCGACATGGCCGTGCTCACCTCGCCGTTGATGGCGTTGCGCGCCTCGGGGCGGTTGATGGTCAGGATCTCGACCTGACCTCGGCGCTCGCGTTCGACGGCGGGCATGGGCGCTCCTTCGCTCGAATCGACTCGGACTCCGTGAGGGCGCGGCCCGTGCCTCTTCGGCGGGGCCGGGTGCTCCCCGGGTCGCCCGAGTCTGGCCGCGCCCGCCCCGGGTCGCCACCCGGCCTTCGGCCCGCTGGGGCGCCGGCCCCCTCAGCCGCCGAGGCGGTAGCGGGGTGGGGCGCCGGCCACCATGACCTCCTGGCCCACGAGGAGGCGTCCGGCCAGCGGCGCCAGCTCGTCGGGGTGGGCGGCGGCGGCGACGTGGCGGCCGTCGCCCAGGCGGGCGATGACGGGGGCGGCCGACACCGAGCCGTCGCGTGCGTAGGCCACGGTGGAGGCCACGACCCGGGCGGGTGCGGCGGCGTCGACGGTCTCGGCCACGGGCCACGCCGACACGTCGATGGCGCGCTGGGCGGCCGCCGTGTCGGCGCGCCGCCAGCCGCGTGGTGGAGGCGTGGCGCCGTACACGCCCACGGCGTGCTTGGTGGCGTACCAGCCCAGCGCGCTCACCAGTCCCGTGCCTCCACCGCGCCGCAGATGCTCCACCATCGTGGCCACGGCGTGCAACGAGTAGTCGTTGCCCGGGCCGCCGAAGTAGGGGAGCCCACCGGTGACGGTGAGCCCACGCCCGTCATGCGGCGACAGGCCCAGGGCCTCGACCGCCATGGTGACCACGCTCGGGAAGCAGGAGTACACGTCGAAGGCGCGCACGTCGTCCACGCCCAGGCCGGCGACGTCGAGCGCGGCGCCGGCCGCGGCCCGCAGGCCCGGTGACGCCCCGGGGTCGGGACGGGCCGTCGGGAACCACACGTCGGTGGCCTGCGCGCCCGACCAGCAGAACACCGCCTCGTCGGCCAGGCCGGCGGCGCGCGCCGACGCCAGGGACGTCACGATCACCGCCGCTCCCTGGTTGACGTGCATCACGGCGCACAGGCGCTTCGGGTAGGGCTCGGCCACCAGGCGGTTGTCGGGGCCGACGTCGGTGAGCTGTGCCGGCGTACGGACCTCGGGGAACCATGCGCAGCGGTGCGCGGCGGCCACCGTGGTGAACGGGGCCATGAGCTCGCCCAGGGCGCGGCGGTGCTCCTCCGGCGTGCGCCCGGCCCGGGCCGCCAGCACGCTCTCGAACATGGCGTAGACGTGCACGGGGGCCAGGAGCCCGGCGTTGAGCTCGGCCGGGCCGGCGCCGATCCGGTCGTCGCCCACCACCTCGTCGGAGGCGCGCCCGTCGGGTCCCTCCGTCGGACCGTCGCCTCCCCCCGGGCCCGGTGCGGCCACGCCCAGGGCGCGCGCCCGAGCCGAGTGCTGGGCCTCGCCGCCCGCCACGAGGACCGTGTCGAGGCTCCCCGTCGCCACGGCGTCGGCCGCCCGGGTGGCGAGCCACTGGGGCGAGTTGCCCCCCACCGTGGTGACCTCGGTGCGCGTCGGCGACAGCCCGAGGCGCGTCGCCAGCGCCGAGCCCGGCGACGGTCCCTCGTCCCCGAGGACGCCGACCAACGACACGAGCTGCACCGATCGGCGCAGGCCGGCGGCGGCGTCGAGGGCCTCCTCGGCCGCCCGCTGGGCCAGGTCCAAGGCCGACACCGACGTGTCGCGATCGATGCACTGCCCCGTCGCCACGATCACCGGGATCCGAGACTCGTCGAGCGCCACGGGAGGAGCGCCGGCCACGGGCGAACGCTAGCAAAGGGCTCTGTCCGCGCTTCGTCGTGGCGCGCGCCGGTCAGGGCCGCGTGCCGACCTCGGCGTGGGCCGAGCCGGCCAACTGCCAGCGCTGCACCTCCTGCCAACCCGATCGGCGCCGCTCCAGGACCACTTCGGCGTCTGCCCGCGCGCTGTTCGTGCACGTGGCCTTGGCGCCGTCGGGATCGACGTAGCCGACGCGCACGGCGTTGTCCTCGGGGACCGTCACGCGCACCCGCAGCCGCCACCGTCCCAGGGTGCCGTGCACCGTCCACGTGGGCAGACCCAGCTGGGCTCGGAACAGGGGGGCGGCCGCCAGCGCGTCGCGGGGCCAGTCCCTCTCACCCCGGCGCAGCTGCACCAAGGTGAACGGTGGCAGGTGCCGCAGGGGCCCGTGCCGGCTGACGGCGCTGATGATCTCGAGCACGTCCCCTCCGCCGAGCTCGGCGTGCAGCCAGGCCCACCGCTCGCGTTGCCGTGGCCGTAGACGTGGGCGACGTTGCCCCGTGCCTCGTCCGACAGCTCCGAGACGCGGCCGTCGACGGTGAGCGACCCCTCGAAGGCGGCGCTCGGGACGGGCACCACCTGGGTGGCGGGCAGGATCTCGCGCTGCCACGCCCAGGCGGGGAAGGTGTAGAGCGTGCGGGCGGGTCGTGCGCCTTGCTCCCAGCCCAGGTCCCATCGCAGCCGGCCCGCCGCCCCGCAAAGGCGGGGAGGATCGAGCACGGCCCACGCCGGGTCCAGCGCGCCGTGGGCGGCGTCCTCCTCGCCCACCGACAGGGTCGCTCCCACGCCGGCACCCGCGCCGGCGCCGGCTGCATCGACGGGTTGCGGTCCGAAACGCTCCAGCACGGCGGGAACCTCGGGTCCGAAGGCGGCAGCCCAGCCGTGCGCGTAGGCGTCCCCACCCGTCGGTGCCACCAGCTCGTGGTGGATCCAGCACCCGAGCCCCGACACCGGGTCGGACAGTGTTGCGTACAGCACCTCGACGCGGCCGGGCTGTCCGCGCCAGCGCGTACCCAGCGCGTCGTGTGGCGACTGCCCCATCAACGTGCGGCGAAGCGCTCCGGGTCGACGGCGATGAACACACCTTCGGCCTCGGCCACGACGACGCCGTCGGCCGTCGCCTGCGCGTCGACGCGCAGCTTGCGGCCGTGGCGCGAGTGCAGCCGGGCCCGCACCTCGAGCTCCACGCCGATCGGCGTCGGTGCCCGGTACGTCACGGTGAGGCGCCCGGTGAAGGCCCACGTGGCGTGGATCGACGCCACGAACCCCATGACCTCGTCGAAGAGCGTGGCCACCGTGCCTCCGTGCGCTCGGCCTGGCGCACCTTCGAAGGCGGCCCCGAGGGTGGCCCGCAGGACCGCCCCGTCGCCGTCGCGCACGGTGGCGCCCGCCATGCCCATGGGGTTCGTCTGACCGGTGACGATGCCGTCGGGGAACCGGGACCGGCCCCCCATCTCGGGAGGATCGGACACCCCCGAGGACCGCGTGGGGTCGAGAGGAGCGCGGACCCGACCGGGCATGTCCTCGATGGCGGCCGCCCAGCGCCCAGCGTCGGACGCCAGCGCGGCGAGGGTCTCTCCGTCGACCTCATGGCCGACGAGCGCATGCCCGAGGCGGCGCAGGGCGGTGGCCGCCGCCACGCGGTCGGCGAAGGCGCCGGGCCCCGCTCCCGTCCCGGTGGGATCGTGACGGGTGGTCAACTGCGCTTGACGTCGGCCCAGGCGACGTCCTTGTCGACCTCGACGTCACGGGGAAGCCCGAGGATCCGCTCCGCCATCTGGTTGCGCAGGACCTCGGAGGTGCCGCCCTCGATCGTGTTGGCGCGGGCGCGCAGGAAGGTGGTGGCGCGCGCCTCGGCCTGGCGGTCGCCGGCCACCCAGGCCGTGGCGGCCACGCCGTTGGCGTCGAGGGTGAAATTGGAGCGCCGCTGGTTGTACTCGGCGTTGAAGACCTTGTTCACCGCCCCCTCGGGGCCCGGTTGCTGGCCGCGAAGGCGCGCCGAGTTCGCCCGGAAGGCGGTGATCTCCTTCACCTGGGACTCGATGTAGAACTGCGCCAGGCGCTGGCGCACCAGGGGGTCCGAGCGATCGGGGATCCCGTCCACGTACGACAGCCAGGGGTCGCGCCGCACCCCGCCGGCGAACGACACGGGGTCGAGCGAGATGCCCGCCAGCGCCACACGCTCGTTCATGAGCGTCGTGCGGGCGCAGCGCCAGCCGTCGCCCACGTCCCCCACGCGGTTGGCGTCGGGGATGCGCACGTCGGTCAGGAAGACCTCGTTGAATTCCGACGATCCCGTCATCTGCTTGAGGGGCCGCACCTCGACCCCGGGGGACTTCATGTCGAGGATGAAGTAGGTGAGCCCCTGGTGCTTGGGGACGTCGGGGTCGGTGCGGGTGAGCAGCATCCCGAACTTGGCGAATTGGGCGATGGTCGTCCACACCTTCTGGCCGTTCACCACCCACTCGTCACCGTCGCGCACCGCCCGGGTGGAGAGAGAGGCGAGGTCCGACCCCGAGCCGGGCTCGCTGAAGAGCTGGCACCAGATCTCCTCGCCCGAGAGGATCTTGCGCAGATAGCGCTCCTTCTGGGCCTCGGTGCCGTGCTCGACGATGGTGGGGCCGGCCAGTCCGACGCCGAGGAGGTTGATGGCCACCGTGGGCAGCCGGTAGCGCTCGAGCTCCGAACGGATGACCTGCTGCATCCAGGCCTCGCCCGACAGGCCGCCGTACTCCTTCGGCCACAGGGGTGCGGCGTAGGGGCTGCGCCCGATCTTGCCCTGCCATGCGAACGGGTTGAACGACGTCGTGGTCTTGATCGACTCGAGGCTGTCGTTGTCGCCGCCGTCCGCCGCGTCCATCCACCCCGGGGGCAGGTTGTCGCGCAGCCAGGAGCGGAACTCGGCGCGGAACGCCTGCTGCTCGGTGGTGTCCTCGATCTGCCAACGCACCGGTGTCGCTCCCTCGGTCGGGGTCGTCGCGCCGCGTCGCCGCAGCGGATCCGCCGGTCGGCGACGACGCCGGGCCAGTGTAGGGGAGGCGTCCCACGGGGACCACCGTGGGTGCGGGCCTGCGGTCAGGGCGTGGGATCTGCGCGGTGTCCGGTGAAGTAGTCGGTGTGATGCTCGGCGCTGTCATCGGCGCCGTGGGCGGCAGCACCGTCCTTGGCCGGCCGCGTCGGAGGCTGTGGCACGGTGACCGGTGGGCCGCTGCGGCGACGTCGCCCGAACGGACCCCAGATGCCGAGACCGACGCCCATCACCAGACCCGCGGCGCTGAGGATGTCATAGAGGACGCTGTCGAGGGGGACACCGGCGTACACCGTCAGGGTGAGCGTGAGGAACAGGCCGAAGAAGAGCCCGCAGATGCCGCCCGCCACGGGGTGTCCCCTTCGGCGCCGTCCGCGTGGCGCTTCAACCACGGGTCGCTGCGTCACGGGTTCCGGTCGTCGTAGGCGAACCGAGTCTTGCGGAACCCCGCGCCGAGCATGCCGGCCAGGAAGACGATCGTCAGGAACAGCGCGGCCCAGCCCACCGGGTTCTTGGCCTTGCTGCCGGCCACCTCGAGGTAGACCGACCCCGAGCACACCGTCCTGGCGCTGTCGTTCTCGTAGCCCGACAGCTTCATCTTGATGCCGACGAGCGCGGTCGGGACGCTGTAGTGCTCCTGGCCCATGTTGGAGTAGTGAGGGCTCTTGTCCCCACCCCAGTGCCACACGGTGACGTTGATGCCGAAGGGGACCGTCACCTGCACCTTGCCGTCGATCGGCCACGCTGGCCCGACGTAGCCGATGGGCCTGCCCATTTCGTGGCCCTCCCAGTCGACGGTGCCCTTCTGGGGGACGACCACGACGTCGGACGGTCCGTACTGCTTGGTGCTCTTGGAGAACGCCACCGGGCCGACCCACCGTCCCGAGGCGCTGCAGGCGCCCGGCGGACTGATCACGTCGGCGGACGCCGGAGAGGCCGGCAGGACGACGAGGGTTGCCAGGGCCACGGCTCCGATTCCCAGCGAGAAGACGAGCACACGTCTCATCCGCCCTCCTCGGTCGGACGAAGTGTAGCGATCCCGTGCGCGTGCGGAGGTGAGGCGGCATCTCGGGGGCTGCTCATGTGCGATCGGTGCGGGCATGCGGCCGGCGTCTCGGCACGCGTCGTGCTTCACTGGGCCAGTGCGTCGATGGTCCGTGGGTCTGCTCGCGGTCTCGATGGCGGGGTTGTCGGCCTGCGGTGGTCCGGAACACCCCGGTCGTGTGTCGACCGCCCTGACCCTCGACACCACGACCGTGGCGCCCGGCACGACGATCAAGGCCTTTGTCGTCGTTCACAACCCGGGGCCGCCGATCGACCTCAACCGGGTGGGCGGAGGCCCGCTGCACTGTCACCCCGCGTTCGCCGTGACCCTGTCGTCGCCCACGGTGCCGCCCCAGGGGCCGGCCTTCGCCGACGACTGCAGTTCGGCGCGGTTTGTCGTCGGGCACGGCACGGTCCGGTTGCCCGTCAAGGTGTTCACCACCTACAGCGAGTGCACCGAGGACCCGGGCGGTTCGTCACCCCGCGTGCCGCTGTGCGACGGAACGGGCATGCCCCGACTTCCCCCCGGGACCTACACCGCCGCCGTCGAGTGGTCGGCCAAGCCCCCGCTGCCCGCCCCTCCGCCGGTGACGGTCACCCTCACCGGGTGAGTGCGAACGGCTGCGACGATGCGGCCCGTGCCGGGGCTCTGCGGTTCACCGACCCTGCGGTCGACCACCGGCGCCCAGGCCCTTGACGTCGAGGGCCCCTCGGTCATGTCTGCGTGTTGCCACGTAGAGGGCGACCAGCCCGACGAGTACGGCCCACGACACCACCACGAGCGCCGCCGGGCCGTCGACGAGGAGATGCGGGCTCGGCATGTCTGCGAAGCACGCCACAGCCGACAGGGCGACGAGCAGCACGAGCACCCACCCTTCGGCCACGAGGGCGAGGAAGACGAAACCCCACGTCTCGTACCAGGGCCAGATGATCGGCCCCAGCAGCACGAAGGCCAGGAGGCTCCAGCCCAGGGCACCGATCGAGGTGTCGCGGTCCGAGCGGGTCAAGAGCCGGAACGACACGACGGCCGCCACGACGAGGCCGGCGTCACGCGTGGCCCGCACGAATCCGCTCGATCCGACGTGCGCACCGGACGCCCGGGCGACCTGGGCCAGGCCGAGGCCGAGGGCGGTGACGGGGTCGAGCCACGACCGGACGGTCCCGGCGCCGAGCACGTCGCCCACCCACCGCCAGCCGAGACCCGAGAGCACGCCGACGACGGCCATGACGCCGACAGCGAAGGAAAGGGCCAGGACCGTCCGCACCAGGCGGGCCCGCACGGGCGCGTCTGCGCCGAGCCACGCCCACCCGACGAATGCCGCGGCGACGAGGGCAGGGGCCTTCACCTCTGCCGCCAACGCGCACAGCACGAGCCCGGTGACCTGGTGCCGGCGCCAGGCGAGGGCGACACCCGCTGCGAGCAGCCCCAGCATCAGCGCGTCGTTGTGAGATCCCCCCACGAGGACCAGGACGACGAGGGGGTTGAGTACGGCAAGGACGAAGGCCGTGGACGGGTCCCGCCCGATGGAGCGTGCGACCACAGGGACGGCCCAGGCGACCAGGGCGACACCGGCGACGGCGACGAGCCGGAAGCCGAGCACGGTCGCGAGCACCCCGTGGCCCGACAGGGTCACGATCCACCCCGACAGGCGCTCCCACGCCGGGCCGTACGGGGAGGTGGCGTTGCGCCACAGGGGGTCGACCAGGTGGAGAAAAGGTCCGTCTCCGAGCACGCTCGGGCCGTGCAGGTAGGGGTCGATCCCCTTCGTGACCATGTCTCCCTGGGCTGCGTAGCTGTAGACGTCCCGACTGAACAGTGGAGGAGCGACGACGACGGGAGCAGCCCAGGCGGCGAGGAGCACCCCCAGCCGGCGCACCGACAGGTGTCGTCCCGCCCGCGTCGCCTGGAGCAGGTCGAGCCACGCCCCGAGCATGAGGGCGATCCCCAGGTAGGTGAGCATGATCCCGAGGAACTGACGGGCACCCTCGGGCTCGGAGGACGCCAACGCGGCCGACGTCACGAACCAGGAACCGTCGCCGTGGGCGACGAAGGGGGATCCGGGTTGCAGGACGCCGAACAGGATGCAGAGGGACCCCACCGACCCGGCGACTCCCGCCCGACCGAACGGGCTCGTCGAACCGGCGCCGACAACGTGACGCGCTGCCGACGTCGGCCGCCGACCCGGCTGCACCGGCGCCACCCCGCCGACTGCGTCAGCGTCGGTGTCGGCCTTCGCCATGCGGGCGACGGTACACCTCGGCGTGGGCGTTCAGTCCCTCTCCACCCGTCGCAGTCCTCGACCGGGCGTCCAGGACTCGACGACGAGCCTGGTGGCCTCGGCGCTCAGCGCCGTGATGACGACCTCAGTGATGTCGGCTGTGAACATCTCGCCGTCAGGCCGCCCGTTTCCCGCCGTCGTCAGGTCCTCGGCAGGGATGGCCCGCCCGGCGATCTTCGCCTCCCCCGGCCACTCTCCCTCTCGCCCTTGCTCCGGGTGGAGCGTCGGACCGTGGAGCGCGAAGCGGGGATCGCGCCGCAGGTCCGCTCCCTTGCGCGCCCCGGCCATCGAACCGAAACGGAGACCGCCGTCGGTGAACTCGCACTCGATGCCCGAGATCCTGGGCGAGCCGTCGGCGCGAAGGGTGGCGATGGTCTTGTGGCGACCGGCGTCCAACAGCCTTCGCACCCGTGCGGCGAAGGCCGGCTCCGCCTGCTCGAACTCGGTCCACGATGACACGGCAAAAAGTCTATGCAACAGTCGATGTGTGCCGACGCCACGCAAGGTCCGCTATGGACCGAACACGCAGTACACGATGGTGTGGATGTCCACACCTGCCTGGACGAAGACCCGTTGATTCCCGCACAGATACGGAGACTGGAACCGCGCAGCCAAATGCGCTGGGCGCCCCACGATGTGGTACGCGCCCGGAGGGACATACAGCGAGAATCTGCCGCTGCGGCCGGCATGCGCCGTGTAGCTCCCTGCCTTGCCCACCAATGTGACCGAACCGGAGATCGACCAGTGGTCGGCGAGAGACGCACCTGCCTGCCCGACGAGGAGACCGCTCATGGTCTGGCGCGGACCGCCGCAGGCGGCCAAACCCAGGACAACGAGGCACACAAGAGCGGACCATCGTCCCACGGCTCAAATGCTAGATCCCGACGTGCAGCGGACACCGATGTCCCCCGTTCCGGACCTGTAGCGCCCTGAAAGTGGCCCACCACCAGGTTCACGCCCATGATTGACTGAGGGCGGTGCGGGCTCGTGGGAGGAGTCGGATCGGCGGTGTGGCGGTGATGTTGTCCGCTGCCGCGGCCGGATGCTCCGCACCGACGCCTCGAGCCAGCCCGACGACCGTGGTCTCCACCACGACTCGGCCCACTGAACCGGTTGTGGTCACGCTACCGCCGCTCACGGGGTTTCTCCTGCAGTCCATGTCCTTCATCTCGCCCACAGCAGGATGGGTGCTCGGGGAGGCGCCCTGCCCTGTCGGCCGCTGCATCGCCCTGTTCGACACGTCGGACGGAGGCGTCAGCTGGGCAGCGGCGACCGCTCCGCCGTTCTCTGTGTCCCCGTCGTCCCCGTCCTTCGACGCAGCCGCCATCTCGTTCGTCAACACCGATGACGGGTGGGCATACGACACGAGCGAGACGCAAGTGGGCGGCGGTACGGGGGACCAGCTGTTCTCGACGCACGATGGGGGCCGGGACTGGGCGCCCGTGACGTTGGACGATGGCGATGCGTCTCGCGTTGACTCCCTGGCGGACGGAGACGGACACGTATGGGTCATCGCCTTTGACGAGTCGGCAGACGAGTTTGCGATCTACGGCAGCCCCGTCGGGGAGGATGTGTGGTCGAGATCGGCCCTCTCCCTTCCGCTCGGCGCCGCGCCGGATTCGACCTTCTCCACCGCCCTCGAAGGCGCCCGCGGGTGGATCGTGGAGAGTGATCGGGGCATCGTCGCGGGCGCCGAGCTGCGCAACGACGGCTGGAGTACGTGGACGCCACCCTGTGACAGAGCGACGGGACTCTACGATGACGAGGCGTTGGCGGGCATCGGCCCGAGTCTCGTAGTGGCACTCTGCCCTCCCAACCCGTATGCCGACGCGCCACCCCCGACCGCCCTGTTCGCCTCCAGGGATGGGGGAGCGAGCTTCCACCTGATGACGAGCGGGGTCCCGTCCGCGGCGGTGGGTCTGGCAGCCTCACCGGACGGAGCCCTTTTCACCGTTGACGGGCAAGGCCTCGCCGCCAGTTTCGACGGTGGAGCGACGTGGCAGACGGTTCTGGGCTTCGGTGGCTCCACGTTTCCGTATCCTCGAAATGCCCCGATCACCTTTGTCACTTCGGAGGTCGGGTACGCGGTCGTGCCGTCGGGTGAGCTGTCCAAGACAGTCGACGGTGGACACCGTTGGCAATCGGTTCGCCTCCCATCGACCTGACGCCCTTGCTGAGTGGCCCGGCGGGCGGGACAATGCAAGGGTGACCAGATGGACTGCGATGACGATCGGAGCTGTGATCGTTGTCGCTCTCGCCTCAGGGTGTGGCGGCGCTTCTCACCAGGCGAGCCCGCCGACGTCCGCCGCATCGACGACGACGACCGCTCCGGCGGCCACAACCACGACCGTCATGCCGAGCAGCTCGACGAGTCCACCGGGCAGTGCGACAACGGCTCCGGGTCCTCTTCCGACGCTCTCCATCGGCGCCTGGACCGGCCGGGAGCCTGTGATCATCTACTTCTCGGGGGACGCCGGGAACATCGCCACGGGGCTGACGTGGTCGGTCTGGAACCAGACCGAGGCTGTCGGTCACGGCACGAGGGAGGAGCTGGGCTGCGTTCCCGACTCCGCGGCGGGAACGGCAACGCCCTATCCCGTCACGCTCACGCTGAGCAGCCCGAGGGGCGGGGGATTCACCTCCATCGTCGAGCAGACCGCCGATGGGAAGGGAACGACCGATACCTTCACGGCTCCCCACCTGGCGCAAGGGGTCTGCCCCGACAACGACCAGGCCCACTGCGTCTTCGTGTCCTGACACGAGGAGGAGATATGCGCGGTTCGGAGGATGCCCTCCCGAGCGGTGCGAGGCCGACCGATGGCATGGCGCACCGGAGAAGCCCCGTGTCCGTGGACGACACGGTGGACCGGCTTTCGACCGTCATCGGAGCGGCCGGCGCCAAGGTGTTCACCGTCATCGACCACAGTGGCGAAGCGGAGCGGGTCGGGCTGTCGCTGCGCCCCACGAAGGTGGTGCTGTTCGGCAGCCCGAAGGGGGGCACACCCGCCATGGTGGCGTCGCCGCTCGCCGCCATCGACCTGCCCTTGCGGGTGCTCGTCTGGCAGGACGACGACGACCAGGTGTGGATGAGCTACCTCACCCCGGCGTGGCTCGCCCACCGTCACGGGCTGTCCGCCGAGGTGGTGGCGCCGTTGTCCGCCGTCGACAAGGTGACGGGTCAGGTCGCGGCGCCATAGGGGGTCGCCACCCGCAGGGGGGCCTCAGCGCACGATGTGCATGGGATGCGCCGGGGGCGTCAGCGCGCGTGGGTGCCTCCGGGATCGCCGCCGCCTGCTCGATGAGGTCGTGGCGGCGCTCGTCCACGGCGGCCACGAAGGCACGGCCACGCGGGAGGTGGCGCAGGATGTCGGCCTGTCCCTGGGGCCGGGGCAGCATCCACGAGTGGCCCCCCGGCACCCACAGCACGTCGATCCCGGTGAGATCCTCGAACTCCCGAGCGGTGTCGGGGCTCACGATCCGGTCGAAGCACCCCCAGATGGGCAGGACCGGGATCCCTCTGTCCACGACACGCCGTACCCCGTCGCGCAGGTCGATCGCCATCAACATCGACCCCACCGGCAGGGTGCGCCCCATGGACCGGAGGTTGCGCCGTGCGTCGGGCCACAATCCGCGCAGCGTCGATGCCAGCCGGCGACCGATGAACAGGTCGGGGGCGTCGAGGATGGCCGCCACCATCAGGTCGGCGACCCCCGCCATGTCGGGCAGCACCGGACCGAGGAGCGACACGAGGATGCCGCGCCGGTTCTTCCACCCCGGCGTGGCCGCTCCGTCGCGGTACACGATGCCCATCACGCGCTCGGGGTGGTCGTCGGCGAATTGCATGGCGACGGCGCCGCCCATGGAGTGACCCAGGAGCAGGGCCCGTGTCGCCCCCACGTGGTCGAGCAGGTGCCCCACCTGCTCGGCGATCTCCACGATGTTGACGCGCTCCCACGGCAGCGGGTCGCTGCCGGCGAACCCGGGGAGGCTGGGGTTGATCACCCGCCACCCCAGCCGCTCGGCCAGGTTGCTGCTCTCGCGCCAGTACATCCCGCCACCGGCGAAGTACCCGTGCAGGTTGACGGCCCACACCGGCTCGCTCCCCGGCCCTTCGGGCCCGTGGGCGCGGTGGTTGTCGGAGATGGCGTAGCGCAGGCGCCGCCCGTCGATGACGAGCTTGTGCGGCATCATGCGCACGGGGCGCCGAGGACCGATTTCGGCGCGGCCCGATTCCCGGGGCCTCCCGGCCCCGTCTCCTTCGGCACCACGACGCGAGGGAAGCACGGGAACTTGCATGACAACCGCAACGACCCTACCGCAGCACGGCTCGTTACTTGCGGGAAGTGGCCCACCCACCGCGCCGCGTCACACCGTCACGGCCTGGGCTTTTGCCAGGGCCGCCTCGGCCTCGGCCACGAACCTCCGTACCAGCTCACCGGCCGGAACGAGCTCGGTGATGGCGCCCACGCCCTGGCCCGAGGGGTAGCACTCGCGGGCCGGATCGACGTCTGCGGTGTCGGCGTCGCCCCCCAGATGGAAGGCGCCGTCGTTGATCGACTTGCCGAGTTGCGACGGGAAGCGCTCCAACTCGTCGGGGTGCTGGTCGAAGTAGGCCGTGTAGGTGTTGGCCACGACCCGCATCGTCTTCCCCGAGTAGGCGCGGCTCACGGTGGTGCCGTCCTCGGCCGTGCGCAACAGCGCCTCTTTGTACCCGGCCACGGACCGGGCTTCGGGGGTGGCGATGAAGCGCGTCCCCACCCAGACGCCGTCGGCCCCGAGGGTGAGGGCGGCGGCGAGCCCCCGGCCGTCGTAGATACCGCCCGCCGCCACCACCGGAACCTGGGCGCCGACGGCGTCCACGATCTGCGGGACGAGCGGCATGGTGGCCACCTGCCCGGTGTGGCCGCCCGCCTCGGTTCCCTGCGCCACCACCACGTCGCACCCGGCGTCGACGGCGCGCCGGGCGTGGCCGACCTTGCCGCACATGTTGACGACGAGCACCCCGTGCCGGTGGCAGAGCTCCACCACCTCGACCGGCACGCCCAGCCCGGCCACGAACACCGTCGCCCCCCCTTCGATCACCTTCTCCACCTGCCGCACCATGTCGCCCGGCATGGCGGTGAGCAGGTCGACGCCGAAGGGCTTGCCGGTGACGGCCCGCACCGCCGCCATCTCCTCCACCATCATGTCCACGGGCATGGTCGACGCCCCCAGGCACCCGAACCCGCCGGCCTCGGAGACGGCGGCCACGAGGCGGTGGTAGGACACCCCGCCCATCCCGGCCAGCATGACGGGGTGCTCGATCCCGAGCAGTCGGGTGAGGCGGGTCTGCATGTCTCCTCCTGGCTCCTGCACCGCATCGGTCTGCGGGCGGCGCGCCGGGCGGCGGGGACGCGACGGTGCAGGTCGGGGCGTGCTGACTGGTCGGTCAGTCTAAGAACGGCCCTTGGCGCCGCGCCACCGGGCCGTCGACGTAGCCTCGCCCTCCATGGTCGGCTCCCGAACGACGCTCCGGCGCGCCGTGGCCCAGACGCGGGTCACGGCGCACGCCGTCCGCCACCTGGGCCTGCGGACGGTGAGCCTCATCGTCGCCAACTCGGCCCGACGCCAGATGCACGAGGCCGGCCGCCGCGGCGCCAGCCGGTCGGTCGCCGATCCGAAGAGCCCGGGCCGGCTGGTGCGGGCCGAGGTGTGGAACCCCCGCCCCGGCACCGCGCAGTTCCACTTCGAGCGGGGACAGCTCGAGGTGGCGTTCCTCGCCGCCGACGTGGTGCGCACCTCCTGGGGTCCGGGGACCCTGCCCGTCCCCTACGCCCTGGCGGGCGAGCCTCCGTGGCCGGTGCCCGACGTGCAGGCCCATCCCATCGACGCCCTTCGCTCCGACGGGCCCTGGGTCATGCGCAGCGACGCGCTCGAGGTCACGGTGGCCCCCGACGGCTCGGTGCGCATGGCCCGGCCCGGGGGCCCGCCGCTGTGGCGCGAGTCCCCGCCTGCCCGTCGGGGCGCGGCGTGGGAGCAGTCCTTCGCTGTGCGGCCCGGCGAGCGCCTGAGCGGCTTGGGCGAGCAGGCCGCCGGCATCGATCTGCGGGGGACGACGGTGCGCCTGTGGAACCGCGACCCCGGGAGGGTCGTGGGGCCCGGGCACGTCGCCCATCTACCTGGGCATCCCGGTCATGGTGTCCACCCATCCCGACGGCGACCTGCTCACCTTCTGGGAGAACTCCACCGACGCCACGCTCCGCCTGGCCGATGCGTCCGGCGCAGGTGAGGCATCCATCGTGGGTGACGCGTCCGGGTCGGGCGATGCGCCGCCGGCGCCGGGTGCGGCCGAAGGGGTGGGCGCGGCGGACGGGGCGCCGGCGGCCGACGCTTCCGGGGCGGCGGCGGTGACATTCGCCGGCGGGGTCCTGCGCCGCTACGCGGTGGCGGGTCCGGTGCCGCATCTCCTCGACCGGTACACGGAGCTGACGGGGCGCCCCACGCTCCCGCCGCGGTGGGCGCTCGGCTACCACCAGAGCCGGTGGGGATACCGCACCGAGGCGGACGTGCGTGCCGTGATGGACGGCTACCGGGCGCTCGATCTCCCTCTGAGCGCCCTGCACCTCGACATCGACTACATGCGCGGCTTCCGCGTCTTCACGGTGGACCCGGCGCGCTTCCCCGACCTCGGGCATCTGGCCGCGTCGATGGGGGAGCAGGGCACGCGCCTCGTCACCATCGTGGACCCGGGGGTGAAGGTCGACCCCGACTACGAGGTGTACCGCGAGGGCCGGGACCAGCACCGCTTCTGCACCGACGAGCGCGGCCATCTCGTCGAGGGGGTGGTGTGGCCGGGACGCAGCGTCTACCCCGACTTCACCGATCCGGCCGCCCGCTCGTGGTGGGCGGGGCACTACCGCACGCTCACGGACGCCGGCGTCGAGGGAATCTGGCACGACATGAACGAGCCGACGTCGATCGCCCTCATGGGCGACCCCACGCTGCCTGTGTCGACCCGCCACCACTTCGACGGCCGCGGCGGGGACCACGGCGAGGGCCACAACCTCTACGGCCTGCTCATGAACCGCGCCGGCTACAACGGCCTGCGCGCCGCGCGCCCCGACAGCCGTCCCTTCATCGTGTCGCGCTCGGGATGGGCCGGCATGCAGCGCTACGCCTGGAACTGGACGGGCGATACCGACTCGACCTGGGCGTCGATGCGCCAGCAGATCGCCACCGTGGTGGGGCTGGGTCTGTCGGGGGTGCCGTACTCGGGCTCCGACGTGGGCGGGTTCAGCGGTGTCCCCGACGACGAGATGTACCTGCGGTGGCTGCAGATGAGTGTCTGCATGCCCTTCTGCCGGACGCATTCGGTCCTGGGGGTGCCGCCGCGCGAGCCGTGGTGCTTCGACGACGCCACCCGCGCCGTGGTGACGGCGTGGATCAGGTTCCGCTACCGCCTCCTGCCCTACCTCTACACCCTCGCCCACGACGCGGCCGAGAGCGGTGCCCCGCTCGTGCGGCCGCTGTGGTGGCCGGCGCCCCGCGATGCGTCGGCGCCCGACGCCGCCCCCGCCGGCGCCGCGGGGCGGGACGTCGACGACGCCTTCTTTCTCGGACCGTCCCTGGTGGTGGCGCCCGTCACTACCGCCGGGGCGCGTCAGCGCACCGTCGCTCTCCCCGCCGGCCGGTGGACGAACCTGTGGGGCGACGACGTGGTGGAGCGGCGGCCGTCGATGCTGTGCGCGGCGCCGCTGGAGCGGATTCCCGTGTTGGTGCGGGCGGGGGCGGTCGTCCCCCTGGACGACGGCTGGGCCGGGACCGGCGGGCCGTGCCGCATCGACGGGGACGACCTCCCCGACGCGGCCGAGGGTGCGTCCGACACGGCGACGCTCACCCTCGACCACGGCACGGTGCGGCTCGCCTTCCACTGCTTCGCCGACGACCAGGGCGAGGCCGAAGGGGTATGCACCGACGACGCCGGCGACGGGCACGGTCCGCTGCGCCGGGACCGGGTGCGCGTGCAGGGCATGGCCGCGGGGGAGACGGCCCGCGTGTCATGGGAGCGCTCGGGCGAGTTCCCGCCCCCCGCGAGCCTCCGGGTCGTGTTGCACGGCTTCGTGGCCGAACGCGCCAGTGCGGACGGCGTGGCGGTGCCCGTGACGGGCGGCACCGTCGAGTGCGGGCCCTTCTCCGAGCTGCTGGTCCACGGCCTCGCTGCGGCTCCCACCTCCGGCCGCTGAGGATGGGCCGGCGCTTGTTCTCTCGCCGTGCGCAGGCGTCGGCCCGCCTGCTCGTCCCGCCCGAGCGGATCGACGCCGGGCCCGTCGTGCTGCGCCGCCTCACGGCCGACGACGCCGTCGCCCTGTCAGAGGCGGCGCGCGCCAGCCTCGAGCACCTGCGCCCGTGGATGCCGTGGGCCACGGTGGAGGGCACGTCGGTGGAGACCCAGACAGCCCGTCTCTTCGGACCGGCCGGCGTGTGGACGTCGGGAAGCGGCTACGAGTTCGGCATCTTCCTCCCCGACGGCCGCCTCGTGGGCGGGTGCGGCCTGCACCGCCGCATCGGTCCCGCCGCCCTCGAGATCGGCTACTGGGTCCACGTGGACCACGTGCGCCGGGGGTTCGCGTCGGCGGCCGCCGTGGCGCTCACCGATACCGGCTTCGCGCTGCGTGGGGTGGAGCGCATGGAGATCCACTGCGACGAGGCCAACACGGCCAGCGCGGCGGTGCCCCGCGCCCTCGGCTACCGCCTCGAGACGCACCTGGCGCACGAGCCCGAGGCCCCGGGCGAGACCGGCACCCGCCTCGTGTGGATCGTCTACCGCCGGGAGTGGCAGACCATGACGCACCATCGCTGACCTGCGGACCCTGCGCCCCGCACCCGCCGGGGCACGGGGTTCCACCTATGTGGTTCCACCGATGCCGCGGCGGGGACCGGCGCGTACCGTGAGCGTCGGTGGGACGAGCGGGGGAGCGGGAACCCTGGATCCCCGGCGAGCGGGCGCACTCGGCCGTGCACGGGGGCCGGCCGTGACGTCGCTGCTCTCGGGCCGTTCGGCCGGGCCCGGCCGGGCACCGCTCGGCGACGACGTCGACATGGCCCGGGACAAGGTGCTCATCGCCCGGGCCCAGGGCGGGGACCGCCAGGCGTTCGACCAGCTCTACCTCCACTACTACCGCCGCATCCTCCGCGTCTGCCTGCGACGCCTGCGCGACCCCCACGAAGCCGAGGACGTGGCCCAGGAGGCATTCGTGCGGGCCTGGCGCGCCCTGCCGGGCTTCTGCGGGGAGCGCCGCTTCTATCCCTGGTTGCGCGTCATCGCCGCCAACCTGTGCACCGACGTGCAGCGAAAGCGGGCCCGCTCCGTCCCCGTGGCCGAGGTCTTCGGCGCCGACCGGGCGACGGCCGACGCCGCCCCGGACGAGCGCATCCTCGCCGCCGAAGACGCGGCCACGGCGGGAACGGCGTTCGCACGGTTGACCGAACGCCATCGTCGCGTTCTCGAGCTGCGCGAGAACCAGGGCCTGTCGTACCAGGCGATCGCCGACCACGAGGGTGTGGCCCTGAGCGCCGTGGAGACGCTGCTGTGGCGGGCCCGCCAGGCGCTCAAGCGTGAATTCGCCTCTCTGACGGCGGGCGAAGGACCCCTCGCCGGTCTCGGCCTCCTCGGTGCGACAGTGACGATGCTGCGCAAGGTCCTGCGCCTGCCGGTGCACGTGGCACGCCGGGTGGTGCACGTCGCTCCGGCGTCGGCGCTCGCCACCGTGGGCTCGATGGCGGGCACCACCGCCCTGTTGGTGGTGACCGGCACCGGTGCTCCGAGGGGACCGGTTCCGGCGGTGGCCCCGGCCGGCGCCGTAGCCCGCTTCTGGCCGGCACCGGGCGTCGCCGCGACCGGAGCGGGAGCGGGCATGGGTCACGCCGGCCCGGTGGGAGGTGCGGCGTCCGGAGATGGCCCTGCGCCCGTGCCCGGGCCTGTCTCATCGCCCGGGCCGGGGGGTCCGGGGGGTTCCGGGGTGACGGCTTCGTCGGCTGTCGCCCCGACAACGTCGGGAACAGGAGGCTCGGGATCGTCGGGATCATCGGTCGTCGGATCGTTCTCCCCCACCGCCGGGGACGGTCCCACCGCCGGCGTGCCCGCAGGCGTGCCCGGCGTGATGAGCGCCACGACGGGCGCAACGACGGACGCAACGACGAGCGCCGTGACGAGCGCCGTGACGAGCGCCGTGACGAGCGCCGTGACGAGCGCCGTGACGAGCGCGGACGGCGTGCTCGATGCGGTCTCCGGACCTGTCAGTCCGACGCTCGCACCGCTCGCACCGCTCGCACCGCTCGCACCGCTCGCACCGCTCGCACCGCTCGCACCGCTCGCACCGCTCGCACCGCTCGCCTCGGCCACCTCGGCCACCTCGGCGGTGAGCGGGTCAATCGGGTCCGGTTCGGGCGGCGATCCGCTCGCCACGGCCACCACCGCGCTGGGAAGCGCCTCAAAAGAGACGGCGTCGGCGGTCACGGACGCGGTCACGGCGGCGGCGGCCGGCACCGTTGGCGCCCTCCTCGATGGCACGGGCGGCGCGGCGGCCCCGGTGCCCGATTCGCAGGCGTCCCGCTCTGCTGGAGGTGGTGGCTCGGGGACCGGCCTGCCCGCCGCCACCTCGGGCGCTGCCTCCAGCAGCGGGACTCCGGTATCGGGCGCTGCTGGAGGACTCCTGACGTCCCTGCTGGGATGAGCGACGCGGGCGTTCGGGATGAGGCCGGCGCGTCGTTGGATCAGGGCGTCGGTGCCGGATCCCGAGGTCGGACCCGCACCTCGGGCAACGTCAAGGTGAGCAGTCCGGCGGCGGCGAAGACGACGAGCTCGTAGACGAGTGCCCATTCGAAGGCGTGACGAAAGTCGATGGCGCGCCACCGAACTGTGGCCCGGTCGACGGCGGCGGCGACGATGCGACGGGTGGCACCGGACTCCGTCCCGTCTCCCGATCCCTCCCCGGCGCCTGTGCACGCGCCGGAGGAGGCGGTGAGGAGCGCCGATCCGGCCGAATCGGTATGCCGTTCGAGGACGCAGGAGCGAAAGCCCGACGACACCGTGCGCACGAGGGCGGGGGGCAGGCCTGCGGCGTGCATGTCGGCGCTCAATTCGACAGCGGCCGCCGTGGCGGCGGCGGGGGCGAAGGACCCGAGCGTGCCGTAGAGCACGACACCTACGAGCGCCACGCCCAGGGCGCCCCCCACCTGCTGGACGGTGGCGAGGACTCCTGACGCCGCCCCCGCGGCGCGGGCGTGGACGGCGGCCAGCACCGTGCTCGTGACCGGCGGGATGAACAGCCCGAGGCCCACACCGGCGACGACGAGAACACCGGCGAGGTCGGCGGCGGCCAGGTCGTTCCCCACGGCGTGGACCACGAGGAGCAGCCCCGCCACCCCCGCCACCACGACGGCCGTGCCGAGCGTGAGGACGCGCCGGCCCAGCCGCGCCGCGGCCCGGTTGGAGCCGATCGAGCTGGCCAGCTCGCCGGCGGCGTAGGGGAGCATGGTCAGGCCCGCCACCAGGGCGCTGAAGCCGTAGCCGAGCTGGAGGTACTGGCTCAGCGCGAACAGCAGCGCCGGCAGGCCGGCGAAGAAGACGAACACGAGGAGCGTGCCGGTGACAAAGGCGCGGTCCCGGGCGAGCGAGGCGTCCACGATGGGGTGGCGGTCCATGGCGCCGCGCCGCCGCTCGTAGGCGGCGAACGCGACGAACAGGAGGGCGGCGGCACCGAGCATGATCCAGCCCCACACCGGCCACCCGTCCTGGCGTCCCTGCACCAGGGGGTACACCACGGCGAAGACAGCGGCGGCGCCGATGAGGGCGCCACCGAGATCGAGGGTCGGGGCGTCGGGTGCGGTCGACTCGGGCAGGCGGGCCAGCGCGCCCAGCGCGGCGAGCACGCCGATGGGGACGTTGACGTAGAAGATCGAGCGCCACGTCCACCCGCCGATGTCGGCGGAGATGAGCAGACCGCCGAGCACGGGCCCGAGGATGAGGGCGGAGCCGATGACGCCTCCCAGGATCCCGAAGGCCCGGCCGCGGCGCTCGGGGGGAACGCTCACCTGGATCACCGACAGCACCTGCGGGTACATGAGCGCGCTGCAGGCCCCCTGCACGACGCGGGCCACCACCAGCACGGTGGCGTTGGGGGCCGCCCCGCACGCCGCCGAGGCGGCGGTGAAGCCGACCATGCCCACCACGAACAGCCGTTTGCGGCCGAAGATGTCACCCAGGCGCGCCCCGGTCACGAGGGCGGTGGCGAAGGCGAGGAGATAGCCCGCCACCACGAGCTGGATGGCTGCAGACGAGGCATGGAGCTGGCGTTGGATCGACGGGATGGCCACGTTGACGATGCTCACGTCGATCAGCTGGACGAACGCGGCCGTCATGACGATGGCCAGGGTGAGGCGAACGCTCGTGGCGCGCCCTGCGGCGCCGGTGCGCACCGCCGTCAGGTTCCGGTGCCGGGTGCCGGATCAGCGCCCTCGGCGGGCGGTGCGGCGGGGCGCAGGGCGGCGACGGCCTCGTCCACCGTGTCGAAGATGTGGTCGCGGCCGATGCGGTCGAGCAGACCGCTGCGCTGGAGGTTCCGGGGCGCGCCCGCCACCGCCCGGGCCACGCCCACCACGATGCCGACGCGCTGCTGCTCGTCGAGGAGCGTGAGGAAGGTGCGCGTACCGGTGTAGTCGATGTCGCTCATGGCGTCGGCGTCGAGGACCAGGACGCACGGGGGCGTGGGGGAATGGGCCAGGGCCGCGGTGACCTGGGCCCGGAAGTACGCGGCGTTGGCGTAGTAGAGGGGCGCCATGAGCTGCAGGACCACGACGCCGGGAACCTGCTCGGGCTGCAGGCGGTGACTGAGCGGGACCCAACTGGTCGACCCGCGGAGCCTGCCCAGCACGAGCGCCGGCGGCCGGGCCGTGCGCCGCGTGCGATCCAGGATGGCCAGGCCGACGGCCACGGCGATCCCCTGCTCGACGCCCACGAAGGCCACGGTGAGCAGCGTCACGAGGGCGAGGCCGAACTCGAAGAGGTCGAAGCGCAGCACCGCCAGCAGGTCGTGCACCCGGAAGATGCGTGTGGCCACGTACACGAGGATGGCGGCCAGGGTGGCGAGCGGGACGTCGGTGAGGAGCCCGGCGGCGGGAACGAGGAGCACCACACCGGCTGCGGCCACCAGCCCGGAGAGCTGGGTGCGACCACCGGCCGACGACACGGCCGCGGTGCGGGCCGGGCTGGCGTTGGCGGCGAAGGCGCCGCTGAGCCCGGCCAGCACGCCCCCGGCACCCACGCCCACGAAGTCGCGATTGACGTCGACCTCGTAGCCGCCCTGGGCGGCGAAGGCGCGGGTGGTGGCTGCGGTCTGGCTCAGCACCACCAGCGCCACCACCCCGGCGAGCGGGAACAGGTGGGCCACCGACGACCACGACATCCCCGAAAGACCGATGTGCGGTGCGCCGTGGGCGACGGTGCCGAGGACCGTGACGCCGTGGTTCTTCAGCCCCGCGGCCGCCACGATCACCGTGGACCCGACCATGCCGAAGAGGGCGCCGGGGAGCTTGCGATCGATGCGCTCGGCCCCGAGCACCACCACGAAAACGGCAGCGCCGATGCCGAGCGTCCACCCGTTGGTGTCACCCAGATGCTTGGCCACATCGGCCAGCCGGTGCGCCGTGGCCCCCGAGGCGGAGGCGATGCCGAGGAGGTCGGGGAGCTGGTGCACGACGATGATGACGGCCACGCCGGCGAGGAAGCCGGTGATGATTGGCGCCGACATGAAGTCGGCGATCCACCCCATGCGCAGCACCCCCACCAGCACCACGATCACCCCCACCATGACGGCCAGCAGCGAGACCAGCGCCACGTAGTGGGCGGAGCCGGTGGGAGCGAGGTGGGCGATGCCGGTGGCGAACAGCGGCGCGATGGTGGAGTCGGCCCCGACCGACAGCTGCGGGCTCGAGCCCAGGACGGCGATGGCCAGGGTGCCGGCGACGAAGGTGTAGAGACCGGTGATGGGGGGCATGCCGGCCAGCCGTGAGGTGGCCAGCTGCTCGGGGACGGCGATGACCAGGAGGGTGATGCAGGCGAGCAGGTCGGGCCCGAGCCAGGTGCGCTGGTAGCGGCGCACCGAGTCCAGCACGGGGAGCGCCCGCCACCAGGACGACGGCGTCGGCGAGGCGTTCATCGGGTGCTTCCCCCTTCCGCCGGCCGCGAGGTCACCGGTCGGTGTCGAGCCAGTGTCGCGCGCTCGAGACCACCTCGACCTCGGGATGCGACCATACGAAGCGCTCCACCCGGTCGAGGACCTCCTCGACCCGGCCGGCGGAGGGTGCCACGTAGCAGAAAGCGATCCCCGAACGCTGCCACTGGTCGTGGTGGGCGACCTCGGAGGCAGACACGCCAAAGCGGTGCCGGGCCGCCTCCACGATGTGGCGCACCACCGCCCGCTTGGCCTTGAGCGAGGCGCTGTCCCCGATGTGCAGCTCCATCTCCAGGGCACCGACGTGCAGGGTGCTCACGGGGTGGCCGACCAGAACGCCGACATGGGTGCCGTCGACCGGTCGCCGGCCGCCCCCAAGAGCGGCAGGTCGAAGGCGTCCTCGACCGTGCGCAGCAGCGAGTAATGGTCGAAGGGCGTAGAGACCTGCAGGCCCGCTGCCACGTGGGGGGCGATCACGAGCGTGAGGACGTTGCCGCCCCCGGCGTCGGAGGTGACTGCCCCGGTCGTGGGGTCGATGCCGGCGTTGTCGGATCCCTCGTCCCACGTCACCACGAGGGCGCCCCCGTCGGCCCACGCCGCGCTGGCGGTGACGGTGGCGACGAAGCCCTGCAGCCACGTGCCGCTCGTGGTGACGCTGCAGTTGTGGCCGTCGTCACACAGGTTGGGCGTCACCCACACGAACCGGGGCACGGCGCCGGCGGGGGCACCGGGGGCGAGCAGCGGCGTGAGGGCTCCGAGGGGTTGGATGTGGGCGCACACGGTAGGCACCGGCGCGCACGTCGGTGAAGTAGGCGAAGGGGTCGTGCTTCTCGGCATAGAGCCCGCTGGCCGACTGCGGGCCCAAGAAGCACGGCGAGGGCAGATCCTCCATGTACGCCCCCCAGCTGATCCCGTCAGCCGAGAGCTGGGAGCCGAGATCGGGACCGGGCTGGTCGCAGCCCGTGCAGTCCGACGCCACCCCCCAGGTGGAGCCCGACACCATGGCCAGGTAATTGGGAAGGCTGGGGTGTGCAACCGCGTACCAGTCGGTGGCGGCCGCATAGCGGTGCGCCAGGGCGGCGATGGCAGGCGCCGACAGCGCCCCCTGGCGCTCCTCGTTCTCCATCACCACCACGAAGAGATGCGCAAAGGCGGGGATGCCCTCACGTCCTGCGGGTGGCGCGCTCGACGTGGAGGACGTGCCCGGTGCCGGTGCACCCGCTGCGGTGGAGGGCACCGAGGTGCGGGACACGGGGCGCGTGGTCGACGGCGCGCCCCCATGCCCGGCGCCGCCCTGCGGGGCGGCGCCGCACGCCGCCAGTACCGATCCGCACAGCGCGGCGCCGGCCGTCGCCACGAGGAGGGCGGACCGGCGCGAGGCTCGCTGCGACACGCCCGTCGACGCTACCGGGGACGCCCAGGTCGCCACTGCTACGGTGACGCCCGTGTCAGGGAACGGGGAGGCGATGACCCGCGCCGGTCGGGCGCGGGGTCCGGTGCGTGGCGCGGGAGCGGGAGCGGGAGCGCGCTGATGCCGGTCTGGCTCACGGCCCAGGAGTACCGCATCCTGGAGGCGGCGTGCGACCGCCTCATCCCCGCCGACGACACGCCCGGCGCCGTGGCGGCGGGCGCCCCCGACTACATCGACGGCCTGCTCGGGGCGTTCCTGTTCGACCCGCCGCGGATCTGGGCCGGCGGCCCGACGTCGGGTCGCTACGGGGGGGAGGCGCCTTCGGCCGGTTCCACCATCTGACGCCGTTCGACGAGGTGGCATGGCGCACCCGCATCGAAGGGTCCCGGGGGATCGCCGAGCGGGAGTTCAACGGTCCGGTGCGTGGCCTGCAGGACGTCTACCGGCCGGTCTGGCGCGCTCGGGCCGGACTTCTGCGACCTCGGGGCCGACGAGCAGGACGAGCGCGCTGCGGGCCGCACGGTGCTTCACCGACGTCCTGTACGAGCACTGCTGCGAGGGGATGTACGGCGCCCCCGAGTACGGCGGTAACCGCGACGGGGTGGCCTGGGCCGGCATCGGGTTCCCGGGGGACGTCCAGCCCCGGGGCTTCACCGACGCCGAGGTGGCCGGACCGTGACCGTCGACGCCGTCATCGTCGGGTCGGGACCGGGGGGCGCCACCGTCGCCGATGTCCTCACCCGGGCGGGATGGACGGTGGTGATCATGGAGAAGGGCCGCAACCACCTCCTCGACCCCGACGACCTGACCCGGCCGGCCGCGGACTATTCCAACGACGAGATCAAGTTCCTGCACCGCCACTTCCTCGGCCCGGACCCGCTCGTCGAGCCCCGCACCTTCCGCCCGAGCGACGAGGACGGGGACCACATCCACGTGGGCGAGGTGAACTCCATCCCCTCCACGGTGGGCGGGGGCGGCACCCACGCCGACGGCAAGGTGCCGCGCTTTCGGCGAGGACGACTTCGCCCTGCACAGCGCCACGGTCCCCTTCCCGAGGCCGACGTGGCCGACTGGCCGCTCGCCTACGACGACCTCGAGCCCTACTACGCCGAGGCCGAACGGCTCGATGGGGGTGGCGGGCGATGCCGAGGCCAATCCCTTCGCCGCCTGGCGCTCGGGTCCCTACCCGATGCCGCCGGTGCCCCCATGTACGGCGCCACCTTGTCGTCGGCGTCGGCCGAGCGCCTCGGGCTGCACCCCTACGCCGGCCCCCACGGCGGCCAACTCCGTCCCCTACGACGGCCGGCCGGCGTGCAACAACTGCGGGTTCTGTGCCTACTTCGGGTGCCCCATCCACGCCAAGGGCGACCCCATGGCCATGCTGCGCCGGGCCATGGCCACGGGGAACGCCGAGCTTCTGTCGCGAGACGTTCGTGGCCCGCGATGCGCACCGACGGCCGGCCGGGCCACGGGGGTGGAGGTCATCGGCCCCGACGGCGTCGACGCGCATCGATGGAGGCCCGCCACGTCGTCGTCGCCGCCGGCGCCATCGAGACGCCGCGCCTCCTGCTGCTGTCGGGCATCGAGCACCCGCTGGTCGGGCCGCTACCTGATGGTGCACTTCCAGACCATCGACGTCGGGGTCATGCCGCCAGCGCCTGCACACCCACCGGGGACGGGCGGTCACCCACATCCACGACGACGCCATGATCGTCGACGACGCCGCCCGGGCCGCGGCCCGCCAGGCCGGGCTGCCGTGGATCCGCGGCGGCCTGGTGGAGCACGGCGGGCCGGCCACTGCCGATCATGGAGGCCAAGCTCTACCCGTGGGGGCGCGCCACAAGACGCTCATGCGGTCGTCGCCCCTGCGCGACCGGATGTGGGCCTTCACCATGCAGGGCGAGGACCTCCCCCAGGCCACCAACCGGGTCGATCTCGACCCCACGGTCCGCGACGTGCGGGGGTTCCCGGTGGCGCGGATCACCTACCGGCCCCATCGTCACGAGCTGGTGGCCTCGGCCCACCACGGCCCCCGTGCTCGTGCGCGTGCTCGAGGACATGGGGGCGACGTGGACCATGACCACCACCTCCCCTTCGGTCGAGGTGCCGGCGGCCGACCGCCGGGGCACGGCCGGCCCATGCCCATGAGCCGCCACGTCATGGGGACGACCCGCATGGGCCGCGACCCGGCCACCTCGGTGGTCGACGCCTACGGCCGCATGCACGGGCTCGACAACGTGGTGGTGGCCGACTCGTCGGTCTTCGTCACCTCGGCCGGCTACGGGCCCACCCTGACGCTGGTGGCGTTGGCGGCCCGGGCCGCCACGGCCATGGTGCGCGCCCGCGCACGACGAGGCGGTGGCCGGCGCCGCCGCCTCCTGGCGGCGCAGGGTGTCGGTGGTGCGGGTGCTCAGAGCGTCAGGTGGGAGCCGAGGAAGGCCCCGCTCGCCTCGAACTCCTCGGCCGGGACCTCGGCGTGCATGCCGGGATGCGCGTGCAGGCGCTTGTCCGTGCTGGCCAGGGACTCGAACAACTCGAACGAGCGGTCCCGGTCGAACAGCTCGTCGTCCCACTGCACGAGGTAGAGCACCGGGCAGTGCACGTTCGGGGCATCGGCCGCGAACCGCGCCTTGGTGGGGCCGGCGATGCCCATGAGCCCGAGCACCGCCACCGCGATGCGGGGCTCGGCCGCCGTCAGGGGGAGGCCGAAGATCGTCCCCATGGACAGGCCCCAGTAGCCGCAGCGCCCTTCTGACACCTCGGGCAGGGCCTGCACGGCGTCGAGGGTGGCGCGCCAGTCGGCCACCATGTCGTCGATGAGGTCGTCCTGGGCCGACCACACCTGGGCGAAGTCGAGGAAGGCCAGGTTCGAGTCGCTGCCGCCGTCGGCGCGCCGGTCGCCGTGGACGGGCCCGTCGATGGCCACCGCCACGAGATCGTGGTGCCGCACCAGGCGCCGTGCCAGGGCCACGATGTAGTCCTCGGCTCTTCGAGCCCGATGCCCCGTGGCCGAGCATGACGACGGGACGGGGGCCGGTGGGCTCCTCCGCCGTCCACAGCAGTCCCGGGACGCGGTGCCCGGCGCGCTCGACGTCGATGTGGCGCTGTCGCACGCCCCGGGCGACCACCTCGTCGGTGACGTGCACGGCAGCGAGCGTAGCGGTCGGCCCTGTGCGGTGCCCGCGGCCGGCGGGACGGGCCGGCTAGTTGCGGGGATCTGCGCCCAGGGCAGATCCTTGTCCTGGCGGGGCTCGCCGGGCAGGCCGAGGACGCGCTCACCCAGGATGTTGCGCATGATCTCCGACGTGCCGCCCTCGATCGAGTTGGCCCGCGAGCGCAGGAAGGTGTGACGGACGTCGGACCCGCCGGAGAACGTGGCCCGGTCGGGGCGGCGCATCTCGTAGTGGGTGGGGTAGAGGGTGCCCTCCATGCCGAGCAGGTCGACGCAGAGCTCGTACGACGCGCTTGTTGAGCTCGGCCCCGGTGAGCTTGGCCACCGACCCCTCGGGCCCCGGCGTCCCGGCCCGGCGCATGGCGCGCGCCCGCATGTTGGTGAGGCGCGGCCACCTCGGCCTCCACCCACAGGGTCATGAGGCGTTCGCGTCGGGCGCCGTGCGCCGCGCGCATGTCCCGCCAGATGCGCAGCGCCTCGTGGATCGACACCCGAGCTGCGGGCCGGCACCCCGCCGCCGATGGCGACCCGCTCGTTCATGAGGGTGGTGGTGGCCACCCGCCACCCGGCCCCCACGGCGTCGAGGCGCGCGGTGTCGGGGATGCGGACGTCGGTGAAGAAGACCTCGTTGAACTCGGCGTCGCCGGTGATCTGGCGCAGGGGCCGGACGTCGACGCCGGGGGCGTGCATGTCGACGACGAAGTAGGTGAGCCCGCGGTGCTTGGGCACGTCGGGGTCGGTGCGGGCCACCAGCAGTCCCCAGCGTGCCGTGTGGGCCAGGGTCGTCCACACCTTCTGCCCGTTCACCACCCACTCGTCGCCGTCGCGCACGCGCCCGGGTGGCCAGCCCGGCCACGTCGGAGCCCGGCACCCGGCTCGCTGAAGAGCTGGCACCAGATCTCCTCGCACGTGAACAGCGGGCGGAGGTAGCGCCGACGCTGCTCGTCGGTGCCGTGGGCGAGGATGGTGGGAGCGGCCATGCCGTACCCGATGACGTTGCTGTCCGACTCGTTGGGCGCGCCCACCCGCCGCAGCTCGGTCTCCACGATGGCCTGCAGCCCCGGGCTCACGCCCAGCCCGCCCAGACCCCGGGGAAACGACACCCAGGCCAGCCCGGCGTCGAAGCGGGCTCCGAGGAATTCGCTCGGTCGGCGACGTGGCGGGATCGAAGGTGTCGAGCAGGTCCGCCAGCGCGTGCCGGACGAGCGCTTCGTCGGTGGTCGGGGCCTCGGTGAGTTGCACGGCCCCACGTTAACGACAACCCGTGCGCCGCATCCTGCCGGGAGCCGGGGCGGGGGCCGTGCCGCCCCCACCCCGTGCTCGTGCCGGCAGTGCCTCAGGCGGGTCCAGGTGCTCGATGCAGCGCGCTCACGATCCGGGCCTTGCCTTCCATCTTGGCCTGGTACATGGCCTGGTCGGCGGCGCGGATCAGGTTGGCGACAGAGGCGTGTCGGTCGTGGCTGCACGGCGCCACGCCGATGCTGGCGGACATCGTCCGCTCCCCGAACGGGGTGGTGAAGGGCCGGCCCAGTCCGTCGAGGACGCGCTCGGCGATCTCCACGGCCTGGGCGTCGTCGGCGAGGTCCTCGCAGATGACGAGGAACTCGTCCCCGCCGAAGCGGCCCACCGTGTCCGAAGGGCGGACGCACTCGGTCAGGCGCTGGGCGATGGCGGTGAGGATGTAGTCGCCGGCGTCGTGGCCGAGCTCGTCGTTCACCAGCTTGAAGTTGTCGATGTCGATGAACAGCACGGCGACGATGCACTCGTGCCGCCGCACACGGGCCAGGGCGTGGGCCAGGCGGTCGGTGATCGAGGACGCGGTTGGCCGCACCGGTGAGCGGGTCGTGCACCACCTGGTGCGACAGCTGGGCGCTGAGGGCGCGCTCGGCCTCGTACAGCCGGGCGTTGGCCACGGCGATGGCGGCGTGCTCGGCGAACAGCGACACCGCCCGCAGGTCGTACTCGCTGTAGGTGTGCCCGGGCGCACCGATGAGATTGATGACCCCGAGGACCTGGCTCCTGTGCATGAGGGGCACGCACACCGCGCTCTCGGTCTCCTGGTGGCCCTTCTCCGACACGGTGCCCTGCACCAGGAGCGGCTCGTGGTCACGCGCCACCCGGCTGGCGATGCCGCCGCCGAGCTCGATGGGGGCGCCGCTGGCGTTCGCCGGCCCGGCACACCACGTTCAGGTTGTTCTCGGGGTCGATGAGCATGATCGAGCCGCTCGAGGCCCGCAGCAGCTCGAAGGCGCTCGACAGGATGAGCTGGAGGACCTCGTCCACCACGAGCACCGAGTTCATGGCCTTGCCCGCCTCGTAGAGCATGGCGAGCTCCTTGAGGCGGTTCGACAGGGCGGCGCCCAGGACCCGCTCGTCGACGAGGAGCTTGGCCAGGCGGCGCAGGTGGCGCTCCTTCTCCATGACGTAGGCGGCCAGGCCGACGACGAGGATGACCGTGCCGATCCGGAAGCCGAAGCGGTTGGCGAACCCGAGGTGGTGCCCGCGCGCCGGAGGTGAGCAGGGCGACGGCCGCCGCCAGGCACACGAGGCCGGCGAAGGCGATCGTCCACAGCTGGGACCGCCGCCGGTCCACGGCCTCGAGGGTCGGGGTGGAGAAGCCCTTGATGCCGACGATGCGCGCCTCTTGCTCGAGGAGCCGGGAGACGCGGGCCTCGTGGTCCCCGTGCGCGGTCGCGAGGCGAGCTCACGGGCAGATGTATCGGCGCTGCCCCGATCGCGCCTTGAGCCCCGCCTGGCGACGAGGGCCTCGCGGCTGCGACCCGACCCATGCAGCGGACCGCTCCGCGGCTCCCCGGGCCCCTCGGCCTGCGGGCCTTGCCCGCGGCCCGGCCGTCGTAGCATCTGGCCCGCTTCGGCCACCGCCGGGGTGGGCCGACCCAGCGGGAGGTGTCGTGGAGCGGGTGGAGTTCGAGACGATCGTCTACGAGAAGGACGGGCCGGTGGCCCGCATCGTGCTCAACACGCCCGAGAAGGCCAACATCCAGACGGCCCAGCAGGTGTGGGACATGGACGAGGCCCTGGTGCGCGCCGACGACGACGACGAGGTCAAGGTGCTCGTCCTCAAGGCCAACGGCGCGGGCTTCTGCGCCGGCCACGCCATCGTGGGCGTCGACGAGATGCCCGAGGTCTACCCCACCACCGGTCCCACCCCCGAGCGGACGTGGCGGCGCCACCACCAGGGCCTGTTCCTGTGGCCCCCGCTGCGCCTGTGGGAGTTCCCCAAGGCCACCATCGCCCAGGTCCACGGCTACTGCGTGGGGGGCGGCACCGTCTACGGGTTGCTCACCGACCTGACCATCGCCTCGGACGACGCCTACTTCCAGATGCCGCTGCCGCAGGGCTTCGGGCTGCCCGGGGCACAGACCCAGATCGAGCCGTGGATCATCATGAACTACAAGCGGGCGGCGGAGTACCTCTTCCTGGCGCCCACCATTCCCGCCGAGCAGGCCAAGGAGTGGGGGATGGTCAACAAGGTCGTGCCCCGGGACCAGCTCGAGGACACGGTGGAGGACATGGCGCGCACCATCGCCAAGATGCCCCTCACCACCATTCTCGCCACCAAGCAGGGACTCACCCGGGCGTGGGAGATGATGGGCATGCGGATGCACCTCCAGCAGTCGACCGACCTCGTGGCCCTGGCCACCGGTGCCACCGACGTGCGCAAGTTCATGGCCTCGCTGGCGGGTCGCCGCCCCCGGGAGAAGGCGGCGGGGGAGCAGGAGCAGGACTGACCCGGCCGCTCACCCCCGGGGCTCGACCAGCAGGCTCTGCACCGACTGGCCGATGGGCCCCTCGGTGTCGAAGAGGGTGCTGGCCGCCAGGGCCACGCCCGGGATGCCCGTGTGGGTGGCGGCGTCGAGGCACACCCACACGCCGACAGCAGGGCGCGACAGGCTCACGGTGAGGTCGGGGTTGATGAAGCTGTAGCGGGCGAAGTCGAGCACGGCGCTCACCCCGTTGCCGAAATCGGCCGCCGCCGCCACCCGCTGGAGCGGGGAAGGCTCGTGGCCGCCCACCACCGGGACCCGCAGCCGGACCCACACCGTGGCCGGACCGGGCGTGTCGAAGGCCCCCGACACGTAGCGCAGCTCGGCCCCGGCGTTGTGAAAGGCGCGGTACGGGCCGATGGGAGAGGGGCTCTCGTACCCGTCGCCGGGTCCGGGTGGCGCGACGCGCCGACGGCCCGGTGCGGCGTCTGGTGCTTCTGGCCCCCGGCCGAGTCTGGCCCCTCGGCCGCTTCGGCCGCACGGGTCAGGGTGGCGGCGCTCTCGCCGCGCTGCACCCGGATGCGAAGGGCCCGCGCCCACGCCACGTCGCGCTCGCCGTCGGACAGCGAGGCCTCCACCACCTGCACCTTGCGGCCGGGACGGGTCACCGTGCTCGACAGCGTGAGCGCCACGAGGCCGACGGGGCGCAGGAGCTCCACCGTGAGCCGGGCCACGTGCACCGGCTCGTCGGAGGGGACCGACTCCACCGCCCCGGCGAGCAGGGCGGCCACCGGGCCGCCGTGCAGGGCGTCGGGCGACCACGGTCCCCGGGCCAGCTCGGTGGGGACGTAGCGGTCGCCCTCGGCCAGGAACAGCGCCCCGCCAGAACCGGTCGGGGCCGCCCCCCCGCCCGACGGCGCCGTCATGGGGCGGGGGGCTCGAGTCGGTCGAGCACCCAGGCCGGGGGGCGTGCGGTGAAGCCGTCGTCGGGCCACTGCATCCACCCCGACATGGCCAGTGCCCCGCCGTCGGGGTGGAGGGTGGTGCCGGTGATGTAGGAGGACAGGGCCGACGCCAGGAACAGGACGCAGTTCCCCACGTCGGCGGGCTCGCCCTTGCGGCGCAGGGGAATGGTGAGCCAGTCGCCGGGGTCGGTGCCGTCCCCCGCCGCCGCGGCCCGCTGCCCGGCCGACCCCGCCCGCCCGGCGATGGCCGCCATACCCGCCGTCGGGATGAAGTCGGGAGCGACGCAGTTGATGCGGATGCCGGCCCCTCCGAGCTCGACCGCCAGGGTGCGGGTGAGGTGGGTGACCGCCGCCTTCATCGACGCGTAGATGGCATACCCCGGCGCGGCGCGGTGGGCCTCGATGGAGGTGATGGTGATGATGCTGCCGCCGCGTCCCGCCGCCGCCATCCGGGTCGCGGCGAGCTGCACGGCGTCGACGATCCAGGTGAAGTTGGTCCGCACCAGGGCGTCGCGGCCCTTGGCGCTCACGTCGGCGAAGGCGGCCCGGAAGGTCCCGCCCACCACGTTCACGAGCGTGTCGAGGCGGCCGAAGCGCTCGTCGCACGCGCCGAACAGCTCCCGCAGGGCATCGGCGTCACGGACGTCGGCGGTGACGGCGACCACCTCCACCCCGAACGAGCGCGCCTCGTCGGCCGTGCGGGTCAGGGCTTCGCCGTCGAGGTCGGCCAGGGCGAGGTGCGCTCCGGCGCGGGCCAGGTCGAGGGCGCTGGCGCGTCCCAGGCCGCCGCCACCGCCGGCGATGGCCGCCACCGTGCCCGCCAGCCCGGCTCGCTCGTCCAGGAACGACATCGGGGGGACCGGCGCTCAGCCCGGCCCGGTGCCGAGCGCAGACGACGTCGGGGCGAGCGCCACGGCGGCGATGGTAGCCCTGGGCCTGACGGTGGATCAGAGGGCCGCTCCGCCGGTGGCGACTCCCGCTGCGACACCTGCTGCGGCTGCGGCTGCGGCTGCGACTGCGGCTGCGGCTGCGGCTGCTACGACACCAGGGCGCCGGCCAAGGCGGTCTCCGCCGGGCCGGCGCCGAGCAGCGATCCGGACTGCACCGCCGCTCGCAGGGCCACCCGGCTCGGCACGACCCGCAGCACGTCGTAGCACTTGCCGATCACGCCCAGGTCGGTGGTTTCGGCGATGCGGCGGCGCCCGGCGTCGGACACCGCCTGGGTGTTCTCGAGGCCCTTGCCCTCCCACAGCGTGATGACCACGATCTCGCTGCGCACGCTGTCGTGCTCCAGGCACACGAGGCCCCTGAAGTCGGGGTGGCCGACGTACTGCCGGGCCACGTCGTCGAGGGCGGTGGTCAGCTCGCCCAGCTCGTCCCCGTCGATGTGGAAGGTGAGTGCCCGTGCTCGAAGCATGTCTCCATGATCCGGCCTGGCGGACGGCCGTCCCAGGGCCCTCCGTCCCCCACGCCGAGCCATATGTCACAAAGAGTGCTCGAAACGGCACCGCACGGGCTCAAGGCGGCCCGATGGAGCGGGCCGGGGGAGCAGGGGACCGGGCACGGATCCCGGGCCCCGAGTACGATCTGACGGCCAGTCAGAACTGGGGATCCGGAACCCGTCCGGACAGGGCACCAGGAGCGACGCACATGGACTTCGAGTTCTCGCCGGAGCAGTTGGCGTTCGTCGAGGAGGTCGAGCGGTTTCTCGACGAGCACGACGATCCCGACGTCTTCGACGTCACCCGGGAGAACATGGCGCAGATCGTCGACACCCCCGAGCGCCGCGCCTTCATGGCCGAGATGGGCCGGCAGGGGTGGCTCGGCATCACCTGGCCGAAGGAGTTCGGGGGCCAGGAGGGCGACGGGGTCTACGAGTACCTCTTGAACGAGTCCCTGGCCCGCCGGGGGGGTCCCCAGATCGGCAAGGGCGTGGGCATCGTGGGCAAGACCATCATCCGCCACGGCACCGACCGCCTGAAGCGCGAGTTCCTCCCCAAGATCCTGCGCAACGAGGTGGAGTTCGCCGTGGGCTACTCCGAGCCCAACGCCGGGTCCGACGCGGCGTCGATGCAGCTGAAGGCGACCCGCGACGGCGACGGCTGGGTGCTGAACGGCCAGAAGACGTGGACCACCTCGGCGCACTTCGCCGAGTGGTACTGGGTCGGGGCCCGCACCGACCCCGACGCCCCCAAGCACTTCGGCATCACGCTGTTCCTCGTCCCCCTCGACCACCCCGGCATCACCATCAACCCCATCTGGACGATGGGCGACGAGCGCACCAACGAGGTGTACCTCGACAACGTCTGGGTGTCGGACGACTACGTGGTGGGCGAGCTCAACAAGGGCTTCCAGTACATCTCCGAGGCGCTCGACCTCGAGCGCTTCACGATGTTCACCTACTCGCCCATCGGCCAGCGCCTCGACCTGCTGTGCGAGTACGTGGCCGGTGCACGGCGCGACGGCGCCCCGCTCAAGGACGACGCCGTCGTGCGCCAGCGCATCGCCGAGCTCGCCACCCAGGCGGAGGTGGCGCGCGTGCTCGGCCTGCGCTTCGTCAACGAGTCGCAGAAGGGCGGTGCCGCACCCACCACCCACGCGTCGGAGTACAAGCTCTACGCCACCGAGCTGTCCAAGCGCCTGGCCGACGCGTCGATGGACATCGCCGGTCCCGGCTCGCAGCTCCGGGTGAAGACGCCCGAGGCGCCCATGGAGGGACGGGCCGAGTCCACCTACCGCTACACCGTGATCGACACCATCGGCGGTGGTGCATCGGAGATCCAGAAGAACATCATCGCCCGCCGCCGTCTCGGGCTGCCCAAGAACTTCTGATGGGACCTGCTCGTGTCTGCCCCGGCCGGCCCACTCGCCGGCGTGGTGGTGCTCGACCTGTCGAGCGTCGGCCCCGCGGCGCGCTGCACGCGGCTGCTCGCCGACTACGGGGCGAGCGTGGTGAAGGTGGGACCGGTCCCGGGCCGGGGCCCGGCTCCGGTGACACCCCCCTTCTTCGCCTACAGCGCCCACCGGGGCATGCGACGCGTCCTGCTCGATGTCGCGCGACCCCGACGGTCGCGACGCCTTCCTCGCCCTGGCTGCCCGGGCCGACGTGGTGGTGGAGAGCTTCCGGCCCGGCGTCGTCGACCGCCTCGGCATCGGGTACGACGCGGTGCGGGCCGTCAACGGCGGCGTCGTCTACTGCTCCACGAGCGGCTACGGCCAGACCGGCCCCCGCGCCGGCTGGGCCGGCCACGATCTCGACTACCTGGCCGTGGCCGGCTACCTGGCCGCCACCGGGCCCCGGGCCGACGGCGGCCCGCCGATCCCCGGCGCCACCATCGCCGACGCGGCGGGGGGCGGCATGCACGCCGCCCTGGCGGTGTGCGCCGCCCTGGCGGGGCGGGTCACGAGCGGCGAGGGGACGTACCTCGACGTGTCGGTGGCCGACGGCGTGCTGTGGCTCATGTCGTTGGCGGCCGACGAGCACCTGGCCACGGGCAGCTCCCCCGGACCGGGCCACGACGTGCTGACGGGCCGCTACGCCTGTTACGACACGTACCGGGCGGCCGACGGCGCCTGGCTGGCGGTGGCCGCCATCGAGGCCAAGTTCTTCGCCAATCTCTGCCGCGCCCTGGGCCTCGAGCACCTGGCGGCGCGCCAGTACGACGACGACGCCCAGGACGAGCTGCGCGCCGCCCTGGCCGGCGCCTTCGCCACGCGTACGGGCCGGGAGTGGGTGGAGGAGCTCGCCGGCGCCGACACGTGCGTGGCCCCCGTGCAGCGCGTGGACGACATCGACGGCGATCCCCAGTTCTCGCACCGGGGGGCGGTCATAGAAGCCAAGCACCCCACGCGGGGACGTTCCGCCAGGTGGGTCCCGTCCTGGCCGGCACGGCGCCGCTGTCCGAGCCGGCCGTCGTCCCCGACGAGGCCCTCACCGACACCGACGAGCTGTTGGGCGAGGCGGGCGTGGCCGCCGAACGGGTCGCCGAGCTGCGTGCCCGGGGGGTGATCGCGTGAGCGCCGACGACGCAGTCGTGGACGACGGAGTCATGGCGGAGGTGCGCCACCTGATCGGGGTGGCGCAGTACGAGGAGCACGGCGAGTTCCCCGTCGAGCAGGGCTACATCTGGACTATGTGCGCCGCCGTCGAGAACGGCAACCCGCTGTTCTGGGACGAGGCCGCCGCCGCCGCGCTCACCGGCGGCCCCATCGCCCCGCCCACCATGCTGTCGGTGTGGTTCCGCCCCCATCACTGGGCGCCGGGTCGCACGGGGCAGCGCCTGCCGCTCCAGGTCCACTTCGACCTGAAGGAGCGCCTGGGGCTCCCCGAGGCCGTCATGACCGACAACACCATGATCTTCCACGAGCCCGTCCGGCCCGGTGACGTGCTGCGCACCCGGCAGATCCTGCGCTCGGTGAGCGACCTCAAGCGGACCAAGCTCGGCACCGGGCGCTTCTGGGTCATAGAGGTGGAGTACGCCAACCAGGACGGTGCGCTCGTGGGCGTGGAGAGCTACACCGGGTTCGGCTACAGGCGTGCGGGCGACGGGGTGGCGTCGTGAAGGCGCCGGCGCCGGTGCTCCTCTTCAGCGCCGTGGCCGAGGGCGACCGTATGCCCTCGCTCGTGACGCCCGTTACCGCCACCACGGTGGTGCTCGGGGCGCTCGCCACGCGCGACTGGCGGCCCATGCACCACGACAAGGACTTCGCCGTCAACCGCAACGGGACGAGGGACATCTTCCTCAACACGCCCAACCAGGCGGCGTGGTTCGAGCGCTACATCACGGACTGGACCGGTCCCCACGGCCGGCTGGGCCGGGTCACCTTCCGCATGCGGGACTCGGTGTTCCCCGGCGACATCATGGTCCTCGACGGTGTGGTGTCGGAGGTGTCGATCGACGACACCGGCTGCGGATGGGTCGGCCTCGACCTCACCCTGTCGGTGGACGGCGACGTCAAGAGCACGGCTGCGGCCCGCGTGGCGGTTCCCGTCGACCACGGCGACAACCCGTGGCGTCGCCGGCTCGAGCAGTGGAAGCCCTGAGAGGAGCGCGCCTTGCTTGACCTCGAATTCAGTGCGGAGCAGGAGATGCTGCGCGACACGGTGCGCAAGGTGTGCGCCACCTACAGCCCCATGTCGGTGGTGCGCGAGCTCGAGGACGACCCCGTCGGGTACCCGGTGGAGCTGTGGAAGCAGCTCGGAGAGCTCGACCTGATCGGCTTGCTGCTCCCCGAGGAGCACGGCGGTTCGGGGATGACCGTCCTCGAGGGTGTGGTCCTGTACGAGGAGCTGGGCCGCTCGCTCGCCCCCACGCCGCACTTCGCCAGCGCCGTGCTGTGCGGCGGGGCCCTGGCCCTGGCCGGGTCGGCCGAGCAGCAGGCCCGGTGGCTGCCGGGGGTGGCCCGGGGCGAGGTCGTGCTCACCCCCGCCTGGTTCGAGCCCGAGAACAGCTGCGCCCCCGCCGGCATCGAGATGCGGGCCGTCCCCGACGGCGACGGCTTTCGCCTGGACGGCACCAAGCGCCACGTGCCCTTCGCCTCGTCGGCGGCCGCACTCCTGGTCCTAGCCCGCACCGGGGACGCGCCGGGGGACGTCGACCTGTTCCTCGTCGACACCGGCACCGCCGGTGTGTCGCTGCACCAGCAGCTGTCGGTGGCGTCCGACACCCAGTACCAGGTGACCCTTGACGCCGTGCGTGTCGGGACCGACCGGCGCATCGGGGCAGCGGGGACGGGGTGGGCCACCTGGGACGCCGTCATGCACGACGGCTGCATCCTCCTCGCCGCCCAGGCCATGGGCGGCGCCCAGCAGGCGCTCGACATCACCGTGCAGTACGCCAAGGACCGCCAGCAGTTCGACAAGCCCCTCGGTGCGTTCCAGGCTCTGGCGCACTACCTGGCCGACGCCGTCACCGCCGTCGACGGGGGGACCACCCTGGTGCACGAGGCGGCGTGGGCGCGCGCCGAGGGGCGTCCGGTCGCCTCGCTCGCACCCATGGCCAAGCTCTTCGCCTGCCGCACCTTCCGCGACCTCACGGCCATGGCCCAGCAGCTCTTCGGCGGGATCGGCTTCACCGTGGACTTCGACATCCAGCTCTACTTCCGCCGGGCCAAGCAGCTGCAGCTGTCGTGGTGGGACACGCGCTATCTCGAGGAGCTGGTGGCCTCGGCCGTGCTCGACCGGCGCGCCCTGACGCCGAAGCGCCCGTCCCGCGTTTCGGGCACCCGGCGCCCCGTGCTCGGTTCGGGCGCCCGGCGCCCCGTGCTCAGACGGGGGTCTCGAGACCGAGGGTGTAGCCCGCCAGGAAGGTGTCGGCCTCGGCCGTCCTCGGGTAGCGGGCCACCAACCGGCGGAACCGGGGGGAGTGGGTCGGCTCCACCAGGTGGGCGAGCTCGTGGACGACCACGGCGTCGAGGACCCACCCCGGCACGACCCGCAGCCGGTCGGAGATGCGGATCTCGCCCGAGCGCGACGTACAGGAGCCCCACCGCCGGTTCTGGTTGGAGACCCACCGGATCGACCCGGGCCGGACCCCCCCGAGGTAGAGATCGGCGAGCGTGGCGGCCCGCTGCTCGAGGTCGCGGTCCGAGGCGGTGACGTGGGGACGCTGGGCCAGCACCCGCTCCACCAGCCCCTCGACCAGCTGGACCCGGTCGGCCCGCGGGAGTCGGGCGGGGAGGACGACCACCACCCGGCCGTCCTGCCAGAAGCCGCTGGCGGTCTTTCGCCGGCGCGGGCTGGTGCGCACCTCGACCTCGGGCCGCGGCGGCGTCCGCGTGGTCATCGTCGCCCCCGTCCGAGGTGCGGCGGCCGTGCGCGCACGTGCTCGAATCCCATGCCCCTAATGATGTCGTCGGGTTGTGGCGGCGCAAGAGGTCGGAGCGGTTTTTTTCACGCTGGGCGCGTCGTCACCATCTCTTGCGTCGTCCGCTGGCATGGAGCGCGGCGAGGTAGTCGTTGTAGGCGGCCGCATCGTCGGACAGGTCCCCGGCGGGCCCCGACCCCTCCGCCTCCTCCGGCGCCACCCCGGCGCCACCGTCTTGGTGGTCGCCCGGACCGGTTCCGGCACCGGCCGGTCCGTCGGGGCGCGCCACGTCGGCTCGGGCTCCGGTCGCCTCGGCCTGCCCGTCCGTGGAGGTGGGATCGTGGAGGAGCTTCCACCACATGTAGACGGCGTAGCCGGCGAACACCGGCCACTCGAAGGTGTAGGCCCAACTGAGGGTGTTGCCGGACAGGGCCCGCTCGAGCTGCCACCAGGCCAGGGCCAGACAGCCGGGGACGACCAGCGCCGCCACGACGTGCACCTTGAGCGCCCGCCGGGAGCTCCACACCGAGGTCACCGCCCCGAGGCTACCGAAGCCCGTGCGGCCCCGGCCGGGCGGCCCGAGGCCCGTCGGGGCCACCCGGCGCCCCACCCACCAGGTGCTTTACACGGGCAACCGCCCCGATGGAGACTCTCTGTTCGAGTTGCGATCCGGCTCCGGGGGGGAACGGCCGGTAGGAGGGGACAGTTGGCCGCGAGGGGATCGTCCCGAGGGACCGGCCCACCCGGCGCGGGGGGTGGCGGGGGGAAGTGGCTGACCCTGGTCGCGGTGTGCGGCGGCACCTTCATGCTCCTCGTCGACATCACCATCGTCCAGGTGGCGCTGCCCACGATCCAGCGGACCCTGCACGCAACCTTCAACGATCTGCAGTGGGTGATCGCCGCCTACTCCATCAGCCTGGCCGCGCTGATCCTCACCCAGGGCTCGCTGGCGGACCGGCTCGGACGCAAGCGGATCTTCGTCTTCGGGCTGTTCGTGTTCACCCTGGCCTCGCTGGGCTGTGGCCTGTCCACGTCGCCGACCGACCTCATCGCCGCCCGTGCCGTGCAGGGCGTGGGCGGGGCCGCCATGTTCGCCACCTCGCTGGCGCTCATCGCCCAGGACTTCGAGGGCAAGGCGCGCGCCGCCGCCATCGCCGCCTGGGGGGCGACGGTCGGGGGCGCGGTGGCCGTCGGGCCCCTCGTGGGCGGGGCGCTCACGAGCGGCTTCGGGTGGGAGTGGATCTTCTACGTGAACGTTCCCGTCGGGGTGGTCACCCTCGCTCTGTCGCTGCGTATGGTCAACGTCAGGGACCCCAACGCCAAGCGTCTCGACTGGTGGCGGGCTGTTCACGCTGTCGGGGAGCCTGTTCTTGCTCGTGCTCGGGCTGACGCGTGGCAACGACGACGGGTGGACGAGCGTCCGCATCCTGTCGACGCTGGCCGCGTCGGGTTTCCTGCTCGTCACGTTCGTCGTGGTGGAGCTGCGCCAGCCCCGGCCCATGTTCGATCTGTCGTTGTTCCGCAAGCCCGCCTTCACCGGGGTGTCGGTGGCCACCTTCGGCATCGGGGGCGGCATGTTCGCCCTGCTCACCTACCTGACGCTCTACCTCCAGAACGATCTGGGCCTGACCCCGCTGCAGAGCGGTCTGCGCCTGCTCCCGCTCACGCTCATGGCCTTCGTGGTGCCGCTGTGTCGCACCCGCTCACCGAACGCGTCCCCCCGGCATGGCACTGTCGGTGGGCCTGGCGATCTGCGCCGTCGGCCTCTTCCTCTTCCGGGGGGTGACGGTCGACTCGGGGTGGCAGGCCCTCCTGCCCGGCTTCCTGGTGAGCGGTGCCGGCGTCGGTCTGGCCAATCCCGCCATCGCCAAGGTGGCCCTCGGGGTCGTGCCGCCCCAGCGCAGCGGCATGGCCTCGGGCATCAGCAACACCTTCCGTGTGGCCGGGGTGGCCACCGGTGTGGCCGCCATCGGGGCCATCTTCCAGAACCGGCTGGCGGCGGGGCTGCACGGCGTGGCCGGGACCGGCAGCGACGCCCTGGCCCGCACCGTGGCGGCGCAGGGCATCCGCGGCGCCGTCCTGGCCTCCGACGGCAACGGCACGGTCATCCAGGCGGCCCGGGTGTCGTTCGCGTCGGCCATGAACGAGCTGTTCCTCGTGGGCGCCGTGGTGGTGCTCGTGGGGGCCGTGTTCGCCGTCATGGTGCGGCGCAAGGACTTCTACTCGCGCCGCCGCGCCGGCCGGCCGGCGCCGGCCGCTGCGACCGGGGCCGAGCTCGTGGCCGAGACCGTGTGATGGCGAGGAGGCCGTTGTGATCGAAGTCCCCGACCTGATGCGCTCCGCCGTGTACCGCAGCCCCGGCGACGTCGGGGTGGAGGAGCGGCCCGTGCCCCGGCCCGGCGCCGGTCAGGTGCTCGTCGAGGTCTCCTACTGCGGCATCTGCGGGTCGGACCTCCACATCATGATCGAGGGATGGGGCAAGCCCGGCACCGTGGGCGGTCACGAGTACAGCGGGGTGGTGGCCGCCGTGGGCGACGGGGTCGAGTCCTGGAAGGTGGGGGACCTCGTTGTGTGCGGGCCCTCACCGCGCTGCGGGACGTGCCGGCGCTGCCGACTGGGCCGGCCGTCGCAGTGCGAGAACCGCGCCGCACCTGTCGACGGGGACGTGGGCGGTGCCTTCGCCGCCTTCGTCGTGACCGACGCCCGGTCGCTCCTGGCGCTGCCCCAGGGCATGTCGCCGCGTGTCGCCGCCCTGGCCGAGCCGCTGGCCGTCGCCCTGCATGGCATCACCCGCTCGGGCATCGTCCCCGGTGACAGCGCCATGGTGTTCGGCGCCGGCCCCATCGGGGCGCTCACCATCGCCGCCCTCGTGGCCAAGGGGATCGGGCCCGTGGTGGTGGTGGAGCCGGGCGAGAGCCGACGGCGCCTCGCCCGGGACCTGGGGGCGTCCGAGGTGCTCGTCCCCTCCGATCTCGAGACCTTCCCCCCCTGGGAGCCCGAGCGCCAGTCGCCGCGTGCGGTCGACGTCGTGTTCGAGTGCTCGGGCAAGAAGGCAGCCATGGAGACCGGCTTCCACCAGCTCGGGCGGGGAGGCCATCTGGTACTGGTGGGAGCGGGGATGGAGGCACCGCGCTTCGATCCCAACCGCATGATCCTGAACGAGCTCGCCGTGTCGGGCTCCTTCGTGTACGACGCCGACGGGTTCGAGCGTGCCCTCGAGCTCCTGGCGTCGGGGGCGCTGCCCACCGACGTGCTCATCGACCCGGCCGACGTCGCGCTCGACGGCCTCGGCCCGGCCATGCACGACCTGGCGGCGGGGACCATCGCCGGGAAGGTGATGGTCGTGCCCGGGGCCGGCGTGCGGCGCGGCGCCGGGGCGGGAGTCGAGGGCCGGTGAGCCACCCCTACTACCCGTCGGGCAACCCCCGCTTCAACCACGTGGCCATGAGCGTGCCCGCCGACCTGCTCGACGAGGCGAGCCGGGCCGACATCTGCGGCTTCTGGAGCGGGGTGCTCGGGTTCGACGAGATGCCCACCATGACCGTGGACCGCAAGCGGCTCATCCTGTCGTGCGTGCACTGGGACCAGTTCATCTTCCTCATCGCCGAGGAGGACCCGCTGCGCTGCCCCCGGATGGACCATTTCGGCTTCGCCGTGGGGGCGCTCGACGAGCTGGTGGGGGTGCGCGACCGCGCCCTCGCCTACCGGGAGCGCGACGAGCGCGTCGACCTGATCGATCTCCATGTGGACGACCAGGGACCGGTCAAGATCCACTCGATCTACCTGGGCTACGTCCTGCCCATGCTGTGCGAGCTGCAGTACTGGGAGTTCACCGGCGCCTGACAGGCGGTGGGTCCGGGCCCGAGCGGGGTCAGTGGGTCGGCGCCGAGGGCCGGCCGGATGCGTGCGGACATGCAGGCGGGGCGGGAACCTCGCAGTCCCCGCCCCGCCGTTGCCCAAGGCTGCACCCGGTCAGAAGGTGGGCGGCACTCAACCGAACCGATTGCATGGGCGACGACAGCCATGGTACCGAGCGTCCCGGTCTAATCCCGCACCACGAATGCACATATCTCGACCCCGGAGGTGCCGGGCGGGGTGGGGCGCGCCGACCCCTACGATTGGCGGGTGCCGACGTCGCAGGACGGGCGATGTGCCGAGTGCGGGTTCCCCTGGGACATCGCCGTGGACGACGCCGTCGCCATGGTGGGCGGGTCCCCCGACCTCATGGCCCAGGCGCTGCGCTTCGGGGATCCGAGCTCGTCGGGGCGGCCGGGCGTGTGGTCGCCGGCCGAGTACCTCTGGCACATGGTGGACGTGGTGCGGATCGGGGCCGAACGCCTGTGGACGCTCGCCCTCGACCCTGACGCCGGCGTTCCGGCCTGGGACGAGAACGACCTCGCCCGTGTCCGGCACTACCCCGACCTCTCCCCCCGGGCCGCCGTGGCGGCCTACGCCCGAGCCGTGGCGGACTGGATGGCAGCCGCCGCCGAGGCCCCGCCCGACGCCACCACCGTGCACAGCGAGCTGGGGCCGATCACCACCGCCGACGTCATCCGCACCAACGCCCACGAGGCCCAGCACCATCTCCTCGACATCGAGCAGACCGGGCGACGCCCCTCGGCCAACGTCTTCATCGCCCGGTCGGTCGCGCAGCCGGGCGGGGGACCGGACGCCGAGCCGGACGGCGGGCGGGCACGGGGGGCCGACGGGGGGCGCATCTTCGACGACTACGTCATGGTGGACTGGAGCGCCAACTCCACGCCCCGCACGGGCAAGGACAGCATCTGGATCGCCACCGGGGCATGGCGCCGGGACACGCTGCGTGGTGGCCGACCCCGTCAATCCGGCCACACGGCACGACGCCGTGGAGTTCCTCGACGCCATGCTGTCCGAGCGCCTCGATGCGCGACGGCGCGTGGTGGTGGGATTCGACTTCCCCTTCTCCTACCCGGCCGGACTGACCGCCGCCTTCCCCGAGGTGTTCGGTCCCGGTCCGGCGTGGCGGGCGCTGTGGCGGACGCTCGCCGAGCGAGTCCACGACGAGCCCGGCAACGCCAACAACCGGTGGGAGGTGGCGCGTGCTCTGAACGCGGCGTCGGGCTGCCGGCTGTTCTGGGGATGCCCGGCGTCGGAAGCCGGCGAGCTGCTGGCCCAGCGTGACAAGGAGGTGCCGGGACTCGATCGAGCGCGGGGAGGCCCTCGGGAAGTTCCGCCTGACGGAGCGACGTGCCCAGGGGGTGGGGGGTGCCATCCAGTCGGTGTGGAAGCTCGCCTACGCCGGGAGCGTCGGCAGCCAGGCGCTGCTCGGCATCCCCCGTCTGGAGGGGATGCGTTCGCGGTTCGGGGAGCGCCTCAGGGTCTGGCCCTTCGAAGGTGCCGTGGTGGGGGCCAACCACGGCCGGAGGGCCGAGGGCGGGTCGGTGGTCCTGGCCGAGATCTGGCCGACCATCTTCCCGGTCGACCGGAGCCGCCACCCGGTGCGCGACGCGGCCCAGGTGCTCGCCGTGGTGGAAGCCTGTGCGCGTGCCGACGCCGAGGGGACGCTGGCGCAGTGGCTGGAACCGGCCGCATTCAGCGACCCCGACCTCATCGAGCAGGTGGCGGAGGAAGGCTGGATCCTCGGCGTGACCTGACCCGTCCCGGCGCCGCTAGGCGAGGCGGAGCTCCCCGGCGTGCCACCCCGCCACGAGGCGATCGGCCACCTCCTCGCCGGCGAGGTCGCTCGTGTCGAGGACGTGGGGCTCGTAGGGGCCCAGGGCGGCGAAGCCCCCCACATGAGGCGGATGGGCTGCTCGTCGGTGAGCGGGGGATGACCGGCCGTGCGCGGGAGCTCCGTGGCGCGGGCCGTGGCCCGGCCGAGCGCCACCTCGAGCCGGGGCCGGAGCACGACGTAGGAGGCGTCGACGGCGCGGCGGCGGAACTCCTCGGTGACGATGTCGAGGTACCACGGCCCGAAGATCCCTTCGACCACGACCGGGTATCCGCCGGCGGCGAGGGTGGCCGCCGCCGCGCTGCACGATCGGAGCACGGCCCGGTTCTGCTCGTCCGCCTCGACCTTCCACGGGTCGACGCCGCCGCGCACGATGGTGGTCCAGAACCAGTCCGATTCAATGCATACGGCCCGGTCGAAGCGCCCGGCGACGAGACGGGCAACCGTCGACTTCCCCGCACCGGGAGGTCCGGCGATCACCAGAAGCGGGTGCGACGACACACGTCGAACGTACACGCCGAGGCGCACCTCGTTGCGCCGCGGAGAAGGGTCGAAGCGAGGACGCTCGGCTCGGGAATCGTCGGTCCCCGGCCCGACGCAACCCTCCGCGGCCGACCGATCCCTTCCTGTGGCGAGGACTCCGAAAGATTGGCGGAAAGACTCTGGCAATCCTGTCCCATCTTCCGTGACGATGGGCCCATGGAGCATGGGTGAAGATGGCTGACGAGTTCCCCGTGGAACACATTGCGCTGCACGGCAACGACGTGGCCTACCGGCGTGCGGGGGAAGGCCCCGCGCTCGTGCTGCTGCACGGGATCGCCGGTAGCTCCCAGACGTGGGAACCAGCAATGGCGTTTCTGCAGCACGGCCACACGGTCCTGGCCCCGGACTTCCTCGGGCACGGCGGATCGGCCAAGCCACTCGGGGATTACTCGCTCGGCAACCACGCCACAGGCATTCGCGACTTCCTCCACGTCCTCGGCATCGAACGGGCCACGGTCGTCGGCCAGTCCTTCGGTGGAGGAGTTGCCATGCAGTTCGCCTATCAGTTCCCCGAGCGCTGTGAGCGACTGGTCCTGGTCGACGCCGGGGGCCTCGGGCGCGAGGTGAGTTGGATGCTCCGCCTCATGACCCTGCCCGCTGCCGAGTACGTGTTGCCACTCGTCTTTTCGGATCCCGTGCGGAGCGTGGGGGACTCGGTGCTCGGATTCCTCCACGATCGGGGGATCCGCCATCCTCGCGCCACGGAGATCTGGCGGTCTTTCTCCTCGCTCACCGAGTCGTCCAGCCGCCAGGCGTTCACCCGGACCATGCGTGCCGTGATCGATCCGGGGGGACAGTCGGTAAGTGCCATAGATCGTCTCTACCTCACCGGGAATATGCCAACCCTGATCATCTGGGGCGAAAAGGACAAGATCATCCCCCTCGTCCATGCCCATACGGCTCACGACGCGATTCCGAACAGCCGACTGGAGATCATGAAGGGTGTGGGCCATTACCCGCACGTGGAGGAGCCCGTCCGATTCGTCGAGATTCTGTGTGATTTCCTCGAGACAACGGAGCCGAGCCACTTCACACCGGAGGAGCTACGAAGTCGGCTTCGCCGCGGCACGAGTGGCACATAGACGGCGAAACGGGTCAGGTATCCTCTGATCGCCAACGAGCCCCCGTAGCTCAGAGGATAGAGCGTCGGTTTCCTAAACTCGGGCTAACTCGGCGCACATACCCTGACCTGGTAAATCATGACGATCCGTGTCCCAACAACCGGCGAGCTTTACGCACGATGACGCTCGGTGACGATTCGGTTGATGGGATTTTTGATGGGATGAAGGGATCTCGTCACTTTGCCGTCGGAATTGGGACGGGCAACATTGCAGCTCTCGTCGCTGGTCACGTTTGGGTCACGTCGGAGTAATCGACCGCCGGACCCGTGACACGAAGACAGCGCATCCAGGCACTTCGTCAGCGCCCGCGGTGACCCCGGCCTCCCGAAAACGCTGTTCAACGTGGCGCTCACCCCGGAGCGAACCTATGCCATGACGACCCTCTCCCTGGACGACCTGAAGGCCGTGCGCGTGTGGTCAGGTGCGACACTCAATGACGTCTACCTGGCCATGTGTGGCGGCGCGCTGCGCACCTACCTGATGGAGCGCGGGGCCTTGCCTGTCCGCCCACTCGTGGCGAGCGTCCCGGTCTCGACCGACCCGGGTGACACCCGCCTTGGTGGCAACCGTGTCGACAGCCTCTACGTGTCCATCGGAACCGACATTGCCGACCCGCTGGAGCGTCTCCGCCACGTCCAGGCTGTGGCCGCCGCATCCAAGGATGTCCGCTCCACCCTAGGCAACGACCTCCTGGAGCGACGGGCCGACATCGTGCCGCCGCAGCTCTATGCCCTGGCCGTGCGGGCGTGGGCCCGTACAGGTCTGGCCGATCACCTCCGGCCACCGGTCAACCTCGTGCTCTCGAACGTACCGGGTCCGAAGCAGCGGCTCCGGGTGGGGCGGGCCACGCTCGACGCCATCTACTCGGTGGGCCCCGTCCTCGAGGGAATCGGCCTCAACATCACGGCGTGGAGCTACTGCGACGCGCTGCACGTGTCGGTGCTCGGATGCCCGACAAGCGCGCCCGATCCGTGGGCGATCACCGACCTGCTGCACGCGTCGCTCAAGGGCATGGTGCAGATCTCGGGCAGTCCGGCGTGACAGACTCTGACGCCGGTCCCGCCGCGGTTGGGTCTGCTCGGGACCCTGGGTTTCTCCGCGCGGCGCGTCCCGTGCTTGAGCTGTTCGCCTCCTACTTTCGACCGGAGGTCAGAGGGTTCGAGCGTCTGCCCGACCGGGGGCCGTTCCTTGTCGTGGGGAACCATTCGGGTGGTCAGATACCCCCCGACCTTCCCGTACTGCTCACGGCGTGGTGGAGAGAGCGAGGCGAAGACGAGCGGGTGTTCGCGCTGTTCCACTCGTTCCTGCTGGGGCTGCCCGGCGTGGGTCCGGCACTGGAGCGGGCCGGTGCCGTCGAGGCCGGACGCCAGAGCGCCGAGGCCATTCTCCGCAGTGGAGGGGTCCTCATCGACTATCCGGGCGGCGACCACGAGGTGTTCCGACCATGGTGCCGGCGCAACCACATTGACTTCGGCGACCGCGTTGGGATTGTCCGCCTGGCCCTGCGAACAGGAGTTCCTGTGGTCCCCGCCGTCTCCGTCGGTGCTCACGAGACGGTCGTCGTCCTTGCTCGAGGAGAGTGGATGGCGCGACTCATGGGGATCGACCGGATGTTTCGGATCAAGGTTATGCCGCTTGTCTTCGGCCCACCCTTTGGCATCGTCCCCGGAGGGATTCCGACCTGGCCGCTGCCGGCCAAGATCACCGTTGAGTTGGGAGCGGTGATCGACTGGTCCTCGCGTTTCGGCCCCGAGGCGGCCGACGACGACGCCATCGTTCGCGCTTGCTACGAAGAGCTGACGAAGACGATGCAGCGGACGCTCGACCGGCTCGCTGCAGAGCGCCGCCTTCCGATCCTCGGGTAGGCGAGTGTCGAGCCTGGGCGCCAAGAGGTGCACAGCGCACAGCACGAGCCGTGTCGAGGAGAATTCAGGTCGTGCCGACGTGGGGCCCGAATGCCTCGTGCTTGTGCGCAGGTGCCGTCCGTGAGCGGTCGGTTCGCCGGTGGTGGTGGGTGGGTGGGCTGTCGACAGAATCCCCACCACCAGGGACTCCCGGTTATCCCTGCTCGGTGTTTCCCACTCTGTTCCCCCGGATCGCCCACTTGATTGCGCCTGTAAACACTCAGGCGAGGGCCACCTCAGTTCCGTGGATCTGCCTTGGAACGTCACGCGGCTCGAAGGGGACGCAGCGTGGCCCACGAGGCCCTTGGGAACCGCCTGGAAGGCCCCCTGAAGCCAGGCTGGGCCTTGCCCCTCTTCAGGGGGAAGCAGGGGAGCCTCGTTGCGGCCCAGCCTCGGCGCGTTTCAATCTCTTGGAGGCCTGGGCCCGGAACCCGTTGATGCGTTCGGATGAAGGCCGTGCAACAGGGAGGGGAGCCCGGGCCCACCCTCGTCGCTTGCCCTCGGCCCGAGAACGTCCAGATCAATCGAGTCGGATGACGTTCTCGGCTCCCTTGAGTGCCAGCTGCGGCTCAACCTGGTGGTGAATCGCGGTTCGGAACACGCGCCACCTTCATGGAGTCCCCGGGGGCTCGACCCGTTTTCGCAGTCGACTTAGGATCTTCTCCCGAGGGCGACAAGGACTCGTACGAAAGAGGGGTTCGAGCCACGGGCAGCACGAAGACCAACCGGCTTGGTTGCTCTCCGCTCCCGGATCATCGGGCCAGGGCCCTGCGTTCCCTGCCAGCCCACGCCGTTTTCGATGTTCTCGATCGGCGCTCCTTGGCGGCCGGACTGAATCGATGTTCCGCACCCTGCGGGGTAATCCCCCCGACGGCCACCCCGATCTCCCGCCAGCTTGCACCGTGGCTTCGGGCGGACATTGCCGATTCGTGACACAACTGATCCGCCGAACGTCGTAGGAGATCAGCAAATCGCAGGAGGGCAAGTGACTCCTCGCGCCCCTCGAGGAGCTCCGCCGGCCAGTTGTCGGCAGCCTCCCTCTACCAAGCTGTCGACAATGGATTCAGCGTCGGTTGCCATTGGACCAAGGTACACGTCTGTGGTCCGGTTTTCAACTATGTGTTGACAACCATGTGTTGAGCTACTAGTCTTCAACACATGGTTGATCCGCCCAGCAGTGTCTCCCGCACCGGCGTTCGGGCTGACGGGGCGTCAGCCCACCTTCCCCACCGTGTCTCACGCGCTTTGATGCCTTCCCACCGGCTCTTGAAGCCCTTGACGGTCGTGGCCTTTCTCCTCGCCGGGGCCACTTGGGCGTTCATCCCCTCGGGCGGCGGATCAACCGCTCGACTGTCTGCTCCTCGGCCACCCATTGCGGTCGGCCCCACGGTTGAGGCAGCTTTGGCTCGCCACACAAGTGCCGAATCCACTCATGCCGCGTCCTCCGTCGTCACAGCCTCGACAGCAGAATCGGCGGATGCGCTGTCCCTTACAGAGCCAGCTGTCTTCGCCGGCATCTTCATAACGACGGCAGTAGCCAAAGTCGAAGCTGCAGGGATCGAGCCAGGGGCCAATTGGAATTGGTACATCGGTGACACAGCGACGTACTGTGGGGCTATTCCAGGCACCGGGACGGGTTGTACGTACAAATTGTCGACCGGTGTCGAATACAGCGTGTTCTCAGGTTCGCCTACCCTTGCCCTGGTCGCCCATGAGTTGGCCAATGCGGTGACGATGAATGATGCCGCTCCCTATCTCTTGAACAAGGTCTCTACTGCCGCGAAATCGACGTCATGGTCACCGACCGATGCCGTGGCCTCCTGCCTTGTGGCGCACTTTATGGGTTTTCAGGACCGCTCCGCTGGAGCGTGGCTATGCCCCGTTGCACTCGCCACGACGGTAGCCGCCACGATTCACGATTCCCTTTCATCCGACGTCGCCAGCCACCAGCGAATCGCAGCTTGAACCACAGAGCGCCCCTCCCATGGGGGCCAACGCTTGGGTTCGACACGGAAAAGGCAATCTCCGTTTCGAACCGACTCATCTGACAAGCTGCCCGGCTGTTGATAGGTTCCTGCCCTTCCCAGCAACCGGCCCTCGGCCTCGACTCGGAGAGTGCTCGCCGTTCGCAGCCCAGGTCCTGGGGGAGCGCATACACGCCCGGTTGTGTGGGCCAGGTTTGCCCTCTTGGACCGAGCAGGACATTCCGATACCGGGCATGCCGGCCCGCTCCGCGCTATTGCCAGAAAAGCATCTGATTCCCGATCAGATCCTCACGACCGAACAATATCTGCACTCAGATGCTGGGCGATGATCACTGGCCCCGATGTGACAGTTGCAAGGCTCCTGCGGGCCACGGCGCCGGCTCGATCAGACAGGTACTCGGGAAGGTCGCGTCCTTGACAGCCTGGGCAACGGGCTGCAACGTCGCGTCGAAAGACGGCGTGGATGGGTTGGGGTTGGGGGGTGGGTGGGCTGTCGACAGAACCCCCGCCATCAGCGTGGAGCCCGGTTGTTCCGGGCGTCTCCCAAGCTGTCGGGCTCGAGTTCCCACTTGGTTGTACCCGGGCGCCTCGGGCCCGGTCATGGCAGGCAGGTGCCCACACCGGCGATGGCCCGCTACCGTGGGGCCGCCACCGACAACGTGATGAAGTCCCGCGACCACCACGGCTCGAAATAGCGCCCAGGCGTGCCCGTCATGGACGACACGAGCTCGCTCCCGTTGGTGGGGGTTGCCGCTCCATCGGACGTCGGCGGGTCGTAGGTCGAGAGGTTGACCCAGTCCGTGTTGATGTCCAGCTCCATGGCCCGGACAGCCCCCGCCTGGACCAGAACGTTGGCGATGTCGGTGATGTTCATGTCGGGACCGCCGACATAGACCAGCGCACCATCGGCCGTCACCCCCAAGCCCGAGCGCCAGACATAGACCTGGTTGCCGAGGGTCAGGCCCCAATGGGTGGTGTCGTTGGCATTGAGCCCTGCCACGGGACGCCCGTTGTCCACCAGCAGGTCGACGTTCTGCATGACCGAGGAGATGTCGGTGCCCATGGTCGCATCGCGGCCCCAGGTCCGCCACGGTGGCGGTGCCGTTGCGGTAGACGACGAACGAGGCGGCGCCATTACGCAGGGGCACCACCGTCTTTCCCTCGGTGTAGTAGCCGCCATCGGCGTCGCGCATGAGAAAACCGGCGTTGAAGGCAGCAACGAGGCTGGTGGCCGCCCGGGGCGCGACGGGGCGGTGTCGGCCCAGGGCCGCCACCTGGGATGGTGCTCCCCGAGTACAGCGTGGCCGACAGGAGCTTCGTGTCCATCCAGGCCACGCCCACCACGACGCTCGTGTGGACCGTGTCGGGGCGAAGGTACGCCTCGTACACGGCGGGGATGCCGTGGACGAGGCGACCCACAGGGTGCCATTGCCCTTCCCCCGGGATCGCCGGGCTGGCGATCGGGACGATGGGAGCAGGCGCAGGGAGGTGGGCCACCGTGGTCGCCGGGGCGCTCGGGGCGTGGCCTTCGGCCAGCGGAGGCGGGATGGCGCCTTTGGCCGGCCTCCTCCGACGGGGGGTGCGTGGTGCGAGTACCACGTGCGTTCCGCCCAGTCCACGACCGTCTCGCCTCCGTGCATGCGCATCCACTCGGCGAATCTGCTCGGGATGCTCGTCCCATTCCCCGGATCCGTGAGCGCCGATCCGAGCGAGACCCATACCGGCGTCAGCACCAGCACGAGAGCGGCGAGGACGCTCAGGATCCGGTGGCGGCGGGCCCATTGGAGGCGGCGGCGCACCCAGGCTCGTCGCCGATGGACCGCGTTCCGGTCGCGATCGATCGGAGGCCCCGGGCGCAGGGCGGTCTGGGCCATCGGGGTCACCCTATGGCAAGCACCTTACGATGTCGTGAAGGGAATCTTGGTGAGCACCGGGGCCACGGCAAAAGAGCCCGCGTTGGCTTCATTGCCGCCCATGCCTTGATCGGGCATCCGTGGTTTCACCGCGCCGTTAGTTGCACCCGCGCCATGATGGAACCGTGCGAGTGTTGGTGGCCGAAGACGACGTCGGGCTTCGCTCAGTCCTGGAGCGGGGTCTGTCGAGAGCGATATGTGGTCGACGCCGTGGAGGACGGGGAGATCGCTATGCAGTTCTTGCGATCCTATGAGTACGACGCCGTCATTCTCGATTGGCGCATGCCGGGGATGTCGGGCATAGAGGTTGTCCGTGCCCTGCGCCGTCGTGGCTCGAGCGTTCCGGTCCTCCTGCTCACGGCGCTGGACACCCCGCGGACCGGATCACAGGCCTTGACGAAGGAGCCGACGACTATCTCGTCAAGCCCTTCGATTTCGGCGAGCTCCTGGCTCGGGTCAGGGCCCTGCAGCGCCACCCGCCCATGCACTCGCGCCCCGCCTCGCTGTGGGGGACGTCGAGTTCGACCCGGCCACTCGTGAGGTCCATGTGGGGTCGAAGGACCCGGGCCTCACGAATACAGAGCGGTCCATCCTGGAGATCCTGATGCGTCGCTCGCCTGGAGTCGTCGATCGGCGCTCCATCGCTCTGCACGTCTGGAGCGATGAGGCCGACACCCTCGGCTCGAACACAATCGACGTCCACGTGGCTCGGCTGCGGGCGAAGCTCGGGACTGCGAAGACACGGATCGAGACAGTGAGGGGCGTGGGCTTTCGGATGATGGCACCGTGATCCCCGGCAGGCCGCGGGGATGGAGAATTCCTCGGGCTGCCCGGGTGGCAGCCGTTACCGCTCTCGTAATCGCCTCGGCGTACGTGGTCGTAAGCGTGATATTCGACCTCGTCGACGGCCAGCGATTGGTAGCCCAGGTCGACGGACACCTCCAGGATCGGCTCGCGACGCCATCCCAACCAGAGTCTCACCCGACCTAAGGGCGAGGTGGACGATGACCACGACGTGGACGCCCCGCCGGTCATTCTGTGGCGGGTGGCCTCCCGAGGCAGAACCACTCGCCTCAGCGACAATGCTCCGGCGCTGCCGATCTACGCCTGGCGCCACGATGGGACGCCCACGACTGCCCGACTCGGCGCGGAGCTCTTCCGCCTGGTTGCCCGGACCACCGGGAGCGGATGGCTCGTAGCCGGGCAGAGCTTGGCGGACACCGGCCACGTCGAGAGCGTGGTCGACACCGCCGAGATCATCGCCGGTCCCGTCATCGTCCTGGTCGCATTCCTCGGGGCGCTAGTGATCGGACTGCAGGCGTCGCGGCCGGTGGAAGAGGCGCGTCAGGCGCCAGCTCGAGTTCACCGCGGATGCATCGCATGAGCTGCGCACCCCGTTGAGCGTCATCGAGGCTGAGGTGAGCCTGGCCCTGCACGGGCGGCGCTCGGCGCTCGATTACCGCTCGACCCTGGAGCGAGTTGGAGGGGAGGGTCGACGACTCAGGCGGATTATCGAGGACCTGTTGTGGCTGGCCCGCTTCGACTCCGAGCCCGCCTCCCCGAAGATCGCGGCAGTGGACGTCGGAGCTGTCGCACAGAGCGGTGCCGAGCGGTTCGACGCCGTCGCCCGGGCCAGAGGAATCTCGCTTTCGGTGCTGTGCCCGGCCGACCGTGGTCCTTGGCTCATGGCGCCCCCGGAATGGATCGACCGTCTGGTGGGTGTCCTGGTGGACAACGCCTGTCGTCATGCCGGGCAAGGGGGTCGGGTAGCGGTGGAGGTGTCGGCTCCCGGTAACCGCGTTGTCTTGACCGTGCAGGACACCGGGCCCGGGATCCCTTCGGAGGAGCGAACCCGCCTGTTCGATCGCTTCCACCGAGTGAACGACGACGGATCGGGAACCGGGCTTGGGCTTGCCATCGCCGATTCGATCGTCCGGTCAACCGGAGGCAGGTGGCGCGTCTCGGAATCGGCGCTCGGAGGGGCAGAGATGGAGGTTACCTGGCACGGTTCCCACGCCCGTGATGCCGAGTTCGAGCCGGAATCGGTCGAACGCCGTACCAGGCCGTCCTGACAACCCCATGGATCTCGTTCTCCTGTGAAGACCGGATTGCCGACTCTGGACCACTGACGCAACAAGTCGATTCAGTGGGCTTCGCCTCGGCCGACTTGCCAGGCTGCCTGAACGGCGAGCACGATCAGCAGTCAGTTCGTACATGGCCGGACAAACGGCGCCTGGATCGATGCGAACTCCCAGAACATGGCCTTGTGGGAATCGAGCGGGTGGTCGCGCCCGAAGAATGATCCGTCAGCTTGCCTTTCGCGTCACCCTTCAGACCCAGCGAGAAGCTCCGAGCCCGAGCGTTGTCGTGGAATCGCCTGGAAGCGGAGCGCGCCAACCTTGGGTGGTGGTGAGGCGCGCCCCGCTTCCAGCTCGACGGGAAATACGATAGGCCGCAAGCATTACGGACGCATGAAGGCAAAGTGGGCAACCTTTCTTGCGGCGCCGTTGTTTGAGAAGAGTCCGATGTCGGCTCTATCCGAGCGATTCCCGCCTACTCAACCCCGTTGAGTGGGCCGGGAAGGATTTGAACCCTCGACCTTCGGCTTTTCACACCGACGCTCTACCGGTCTGAGCTACCACGCCCTCCCACCACGGTCTAGTACACAGTTCCTTAAGGAACCGTGAAGCCCATGTCCAAGCCGGCGTCTGGGCGAGGCGACCAGTGTGTGGGCCTTATGCGGGGCGAGTTTGCGACTGCGAGCGGTTGAGGTGCCGGCGTGGCTCGGGCACATCTTGCCCTCATTCCTTCCGGTGAGCCAGGGACTTCACGGATTCGAAAGAATGACCGGTCAATGATCGTTGGACTCTCCTCAAGCCACGATCGGAGAACTTTGTCCGGACGAAGTGCAGCGCGCCGTCGCCCGTCGGGAGCAGTCCGGTCGACGTCGAGGACTCACGGGGCCATTGAACGGGCACAGGGAGCGGGCTCGGGGGCTGCCGGCGAACGTACTCGAGCGCGTGTCGCCCGCGAGTGGACTGCGCCCCGATGGTGGGTACCGCCCCGGGGCGCGTCGCAGCTCCTGGGCTGGACCATCCTGCCACTCCGGGGCTCTCTCGGATTCACCTTTTGCTTCGCAGGGCTAGAGAAGCTCGCCAATCCGGGCTTCTTCGACCCCTAGGACCCGGTCGATTCAGGCACAGCTGGTGGGGGCGGTACGCAGGAGCCCGGTTCACTCGCTCGTCGCGCCCCTAGTCCATGTGGCGATTCACCTCGGAGTGCTCATCGTCTTGGCGGAGCTGGCGATGGGACTCGGCACGCTGGTGGGTCTATGGGCCAGGGCAGCGGCGGTCGGTGGCATGGCGCTGTCGCTCCTGTTGTTCCTTACCGTGAGTTTTCACGCAAGCCCTTATTACACAGGGTCCGACGTGGTCTTTCTCTTCGCTTGGACGCCACTCGGATTGGGAGGTGCAGGAGGGGTTCTCCCCGTCGATGACCTGCTTTCCAGGATCGCCCACCGTGAGGCAGGACTCGGGGCGAACCCACCTGTCGTTCTGTCGTTCGAGCGGGTGTCAGCCATGTGTGGCGCGTCCTCGACGGGGACGTGCCAAGCTCGAGTGGCGAACCCTGCAGGCCCCACCGTTGTCCCCCTTCTGGACCAGCCATCCACCCGAGCCCGCCGCGTGCAAGAGGATCGCATGCATCGCCGAACGCTCGTGCTCCAGGGCGTTTGGGCGGGGATGTTGGCCCTGGTGGGGCTCTCGGGCGCAGCCGTCGCAGCTGGAGTTGGGCGACTGGCATCGTCCCCGGCCAGTAACCGTCGTTCCAACGGCCCGGCACTTTCCCCTTCCGCCGGAGGCGGAGCCATCGCGAGCTCACCCGCCCCGTCGACGACCGAAGCGCAGGCCGTCGGACTTCGTCCTCCCGGAACCCGGATCGGACCTGCGAGCGCGGTGGCAGTGGGAGGGGCGGCGTCATTCCGTGACCCATCGTCGGGAGATCCTGCCATTGTCGTCCGACCTGCAGCGGATCAGTTCCTGGCCTTCGATGCCGTGTGTCCCCATGCCGGCTGCATCGTGCAGTACGACCTTACACACAGGGTCTTCGCGTGCCCGTGCCACGGATCTGTGTTCAATGGCTACACCGGTGCCGTCGAGGGCGGGCCCGCTCCAACGGGGTTAGTCGCCATCACCGTCAAGGAAGGCCCGGACGGAGAGCTCTATGCGACCTGAGCTCAAGGGAAACGATGTCGTGAGCGAACCAGTTGCTCGCGCACTCAGTGACCGATGTGAGACGACGCCGCCATCCACCGACCGACATCTGGGAGCAAGAGAATCCCGAGTGGGATACCGAACCCCAGGCTAACGGCCACCGTCCACAGGCGAAAGGTCGCTCCCGCGACTGACCGGCGGGTTTGTTGGATGAAATCGCGGGGCGCCCACCTGACCATGTCGGCCGAATGGGCGAGGACATGAAGGGCCATGGCACCGAACCAAATTACAAAGCTGGCTTTGTGCAGCAGCAGGAGGGAAGGCCGCCAGGAGGCCCCCGCCACGAGCAGAGCCACGCCGCTGCCAAGGACAGCAACTGTGAGGACCACCACGAGCGGACCAAGGAGCCGCAGGAACAAAGGCGGAGCGCCTCGGCGGCGATAGGCGGGCGCGCCGGAGTAGTAGCGGACGAACCGGTAGGCCGTGCTTGCAATCTTGAGCGCCACCGGGGGGATGAGGAGCATCCCTATGAACACATGAGCAGACAGCAGACTGTGGACGCGGAGGATCGTGACACCTTCGCCCGCCAGCAGGACGAACAACACGGCCCCAACCATGGCCGTCAGGCGGGTGTTCGATTCCACACTGTCCGAAGGTGTGCCGTGGGCCTCGGGACGTGGAGTCCCGGGCAAAGGCCGCCTCTCGTCGCAATTCATGGCACTACACGATCGTACGGGGACTATTACGGAATCGTGAAACTGAGAGGCGACGTCACCGATGACAGCGACCGCAGGGGCGCTGGGGCGCATCGGCCCAAAGGACTCCACACGACGGTATATGTGTTGCGGCTCCTTCTGGAGCCGCAGAGGGGCATGCCAGATGGTAACGGTGGCCGATCTGGAGCGATACGCGCTTGGGATTAGCATCCGTGAAGCAGTGCGGCGCGTGTCCGAGCATGTATCCGAGTCGGAGTCGGAGGTCGACCAGTGAGCAAGGACTCAATCCTCGAGAACGGCCAAGACCACGCCGTTCTAACCCTTGACCGGCCCGAATCTCGCAATGCTCTGTCAGTGGGGACACTCCGCGATGCAGTAAGTGATGCACTCGATGACCTGACAATTGATCCAACAGTGAAAGCTGTCATCGTGACGGGCGCAGGAGCGGTGTTCTCGGCTGGCTTCGACCTAAAGACTGCGTGACCCGCCTACCTTGTGGCATCTGAGGTAAGTGCCGCCATGGGAAGGACGATCCGGACTGTGGTGCCGGTATCGGGCGAACTCTGGAGTTCGATGTCGCCGCCATGACTGTCGATGATCGCTCTCGCGATGGAGAGGCCCAGTCCCGAGCCAGGGCCAGAGCTTCGGCTCGGGTCTGCGCGCCAGAAGCGCTGAAACGCTTGGCGGGCGGTAGACGGATCCATCCCAGGTCCGGAGTCTCGTATCTCCACTAGGACAGTGGCAGAACGATCCGTGGAGGTACCGCTCCCCTCACTGAGTTCTGGATGCCAAGGGCTGTCGAGTTGGCGCACTTGCACCTCGATAGAAGAGCTAGTGGGCGTATGAATGAATGCGTTCGTTATCACATTGCTAAGGACGCGGCGAAGAGCGGTCGCATCCCCATGTGTAGTGACGCCTTCCTCGATCTCTGTTGTGATAGTGCGACTGGGATGGGTGAGGGTGGCGTCAGCGAGGACCTCATTGACGACGTGCCCAAGGTTCACTGTCGACAATTGCAGGTCGCGTGCCAGCGTCGAGACGGGCGAGCAGGAGGAGCTCCTCGACAAGCGCACGCATACGATTGCTCTGTTGACCAATGCGGCGCATTGCCTGATCCAGCGCCGGCCCTTCTGTGAAGGCGCCCTCACGCCACAACTGTGTGAGGCCGGAGATCACCGAGAGCGGCGTGCGCAGTTCATGAGAAGCATCGGCGACAAATCGTCGAAGAACGTCCTCAATCTCAGCCTGCTTGTCGAGCATGGCGTTTTGCTTGTCGAGCATCGTGTTGAATGCCGATGCCAAGTGGGCAGCCTCCACACCGCGAGGGGTGGCAATGACCCGTCGACTCCGGTCTCCCTCGGTGATGGCATCAGCGACGGCGGTCACTTCGGCAATCGGGCGTAGGCCGAGCCGCTCCAACCAGAACCCGCAGGCGACCAAGATCACGGCCATTACTCCTCCGGCTGACAGGATCGCAACGCGTAGCTCCGAGGCCGTGGCGTCGACGGGTCCCATGTAGATGGCCAGGAGAACCCTCACGCCCGTGCTTCCCTGGATTGCGATAGCGCGCCATTTCCCGGCGCCTCGGACAGATCCGACTGTGCTAGCCGTGAGGCCTTTCGTAGCTGTCAGAGGCTGGAAAGAGGGCAGCCGCGGCGACGTGCCACCTGCGGACCGTGGAGTCGCGATCACCTGCCTGGTTCTTCCGGTGATCTGGGCAATGTAGACGTCGCTGAGTTGGGTTTGATCGCCGGCTTGCTCTGCATCGGTCGGTGGTAACGGAAAACCGTGTTCTGGCGGATGCTCTAAATGGGTAAGTCCGGCAGCGATTGGAGCCATGATGGACAGTTGGCGGTCCAACTGACCGACTTGCGAAGTCTCGACGGTGCGGATGAGGACGAACCCAACGGCGGTCAAGGCCAGGACAAGTAGTCCTGCAGCGAGGAGGAACCGAAGCCGCAGTGTCATGGCGGGGTCATGCGGTAGCCCACTCCCCGGAACGTCTGGATGAGTCGTGATTCACCGCGATCCATTTTCTTGCGAAGGGTGGAGATATAGGTCTCAACAACCGTGGACTCGCCAGGAAAGTCGTAGTCCCACACATGGTCAAGGATCTGGTCCCTGGTGACGATCCTCCCGACGTTACGCAGCAAGAAACGGAGCAGCTTGTATTCTGTAGGTGAGAGGTCGACCGGCTGTCCAGCCTTGGTCACCTGATAGGCGGAGTCGTCCAGGCTGACGTCACCGCACACAAATGTGTCGCCGAACGATTTGCCGATCCGGCGCAAGACAGCCTGAGTTCGGGCTATAAGCTCCTCGACGCTGAACGGCTTAGTCAGATAGTCGTCCCCGCCGATGCTGAGACCCTTGACGCGGTCATGGGTGGCGTCACGGGCTGTGAGAAAGATAATGGGAATTTCATAGCCCAGCGATCGAAGCCGACGGCACACCTCAAATCCGTCGATGTCCGGAAGCATGACATCGAGGACCGCCAGATCGATTTCGTGCTTTTCCCGGGTCGCCAGTTGCACTCCTTCTTGACCGGTATCCGCCACGATGACGTTCATGCCTTGGAGGCGCAAGGCGGCGCTAGTCACGAACGCCACGTTCGGGTCGTCTTCGACAAGCAGGATCTGGGGAATGCTGGGATCACTCACTGTGCCATCACGATCCCCTTGGATCCTGTGAGTATCTTTAAGGCCTCTTGAAGGTTTGGTGTGGAGAACGCACGACTGACGTGAATGTTTCGCTGAGAGGCAGGCCCGGCTGAGCCCCAAGGCCACCGCTACCAGCGACAATGCTCACTCAAAGGAAACCTTCAACGGGCCACAAGCCTGGGTTCAGGTCCGTCACGTTCAATGGTGGCTTATGGAGCAGGTCCCGCATCCGCATGGCACTGGTGGCTCGCATGGTTAGCAACCGGACGGTGCCTGGAGCAACGGCGACGCTTGAAAATGTCATCGTTCTGGACGAGAGACCCCGCAGGTCGGGGCGGCTGGGACGGAAGCGAGTGCTTCTGATCGCCGGGGCCGTTGTGATCCTTGCCGCCGCCGGCGTCTCGGTGGGTCTCTGGGCGTCGTCAGGCAACGGGTCGACGGGCTCGCCGCTGGAGGTGACCACACAGCGGGTGACGGTCACGACTGGAACCATGAAGCAGACGGTGTCGGCGTCGGGGACGATCGAGCCTGGCGCTCAGGCGAGCCTCAACTTCGCAGTCTCCGGTACCGTAACCGCCGTCAATGTGGTGGCCGGACAGCAGGTCACTCAGGGCGAGGTTCTTGCGACGGTCGATCCCACTGCGTTGCAGGATCAGGTCAACGCCGATCAGGCAACCCTTTCATCGGACGAGGCGCGGCTGTCGACCGATACGTCGAGCAGCACGTCGACCACGAGCCAGATTGACTCCGATCAGGCTGCAGTGACATCGGCGTCATCCCAACTGACGACAGCCAAGGCCAACCTGGCTGATGCCAATCTCACCTCTACGATCGCCGGAACTGTGGCATCGGTCGATGTCGCCGTCGGTCAACAGGCATCCGGGTCCGGGTCCTCAGCTTCGGGCGGTAGCTCGTCAACCTCCAGCTCGGCCCTCTCCGTGGGGTTGGGAAGCAGTGCGACCTCGAGCTCCTCGAGTTCGAGCAGCGCCCAAATCGTCGTGGTGTCAACCTCCTCGTACACCGTCAGTTCATCGGTCGACGACACTGAGGTGGGAGAGATACAGGTCGGCGACCAGGCCACAATCACGCCCAGCGGGTCCACGACTGCGGTGTACGGCACCGTGTCGTCGATCGGACTGATTGCGTCATCGAGTTCGTCAAGCGTTGCGTCGTTCCCGGTCATTATCGCGGTGACCGGGTCTCCGAGTGGTCTCTATGCCGGGACGAGTGCATCCGTCTCGATCACGGTCAAGCAGATCAATGACGCCATCGAGGTTCCTACAGCGGCGGTCTCGTATTCGACGAACGGGCAGGCCACGGTCACCAAGGTGGTGAACGGCGCCAACGTCAGCCAGACCGTCACAACGGGAGTCAGCGCCAACGGCGATACGCAGATCACGAGCGGCCTCAGCTCCGGTGAGGTCGTGCTGGAGCGGGTCGTCAAATTCAACGGTTCAAGCGGCTCGACTCGCAACCTCTTCGGCGGCACGGGAAGCTCTGGGACAAGCGGAGGGTTCCCCAGCGGCGGAGGGTTCCCCAGTGGTGGCGGATTCCCCGCCGGCGGAGGTTTCCCCGGAGCTGGCGGTGGCTGAGCCCACTCCGGTCATCGAGCTCCAGTCGGTGACGAAGATCTATCGCACTGGCTCCCTGACTGTGGCTGCCCTTCGTGGGATCTCCCTGAGGATCGACCAAGGGGAGTACGTCTCGATCCAGGGCCCCTCGGGTTCCGGAAAGTCGACGCTCATGCACATCCTCGGGTGCCTCGACGTCCCTTCTGGCGGCTACTACTGGCTGAGTGGGGAAGAGGTCGGGCGCATGGACGAGGGTGAGCTGGCAATCATCCGCAATCGCCACATCGGTTTTATCTTCCAGCAGTTCAACCTGCTGCCGTCCCTGACAGCCTGGCGCAACGTCGAGCTCCCGCTGGTCTACGCAGGTGTGCCTCGAGGCGAGCGACGGCGCAGAGCGGTCGAGGCGTTGGAACGAGTGGGTTTGGGAAACCGCATGGACCATCGGCCTGGGGAGCTCTCTGGTGGCCAACAACAAAGGGTGGCCGTGGCACGCGCTCTGGTAGGCGAGCCCGATCTGATCTTGGCTGATGAGCCCACCGGAGCCCTGGACTCGGCCTCGGCCAAGGACGTCATGGCGCTCCTCGACCAACTGCATTCGAGTGGTCGCACGCTCGTAGTGATCACGCACGACGCAGAGGTCGCCAACGCAGCCGAGAGATCGATTCGGATGCTCGACGGCTTGGTGGCCGAGCCGAGCGAGGCGTTCGCATGAGTTGGATGCAGACCCTGCGGACCGGCCTGGATGCCGTGTGGTCCCACAGGCTCCGCTCCGGGCTCACGGTGCTCGGAATCATGATCGGTATCGCGGCCGTTATCTTGACCGTCGGGCTCGGGCAGGGAGCGCAAAATCAGGTTGAATCGGCTATCAACTCGCTCGGATCCAACTTGCTCACCATAACGCCGGGTAGCACGACGTCGTCAAGCGGTATCCGCGAAGGGTTCGGCTCGGCATCGACGTTGACGGCGTCAGATGCAACAGCACTCACGGCCAAGGTCGTTGCCCCAGACATCAAGGCAGTGGCTCCTGTCGAGTCCTCGTCTGAGTCTTTGAGCGACGAAGCCAACTCGAACACCTGGACTTCGACGGTGGAGGGCACAACTCCGATCTGGGAGCAGGTCCGGGACCGCAGTGTGGTCCAGGGTCGGTTCATCGACGACCAAGACGTCACCGACCACACCGCTGTTGCCGTCCTGGGGTCGGACACGGCGTCAGAGCTGTTCGGAGGGATCGACCCCGTCGGCGAGACCATCAATGTCGACGGAGTGCCGATGACCGTCGTCGGAGTGCTCAACTCTGTCGGCGACACCTCATCGACCACCGGCTCCAACCAAGACGATCAGGTCGTCATTCCCATCAGCACGGCCACCAAGCGGCTGTTTGGCAGCTCGGCATTGTCGTCGATCCTCATCCAGGCGAAATCGAGCGGCTCTCTGTCTGCGGCCTATCAAGAGGCCGATGCCGAGCTCTTGGCCCTCCACCACATCGCCACCGCATCGGACGCTGATTTCACCATCGCATCCGAGTCCTCCCTCGTTTCGACGTCCAGTTCCGTAGACCACACCCTCACCATCCTCCTCGGTGGGGTGGCTGGCATATCTCTTCTGGTCGGCGGAATAGGTGTGATGAACATCATGCTCGTTTCCGTTACCGAACGCTTCAGGGAGATCGGCCTGCGCAAGGCCTTGGGTGCCCGCCCAGCGCTCATCCGCCGCCAGTTCCTCCTCGAGGCGTCCATCCTCGGGTTAGGTGGTGGTGCGCTCGGTGCCGGGTTGGCCGTGCTCGGTACGGAACTTCTTCCAAAGGCGATCGGTTATCCCATCGCCTTCTCTAGCGAGGCGATGGCAGGGGCCATTGCCGTGGCCCTCGCCATCGGCTTGGCCTTCGGCGTGTACCCCGCCTCTCGAGCGGCCCATTTGCCACCAATCGATGCGCTCCGAAGCGAATGACTGAAGCACCGAATTCCAAGAGGAGAATCCGAACACGATGACCATGTGTCGCACGAAACGACTTCCTTCCTTCGCCATCGTGGGGGCCGCCCTGACCGTGGGGTTGACTCTCTCCGCCTGCGGCAGCGCAGGCAACGCCAGCGCCGGCACCTCGAGCTCGACGTCCACGGCTCCGGCTTCTGGCGCGAAGAACGGCGGGGGGGGGTTTCCTGGCGCATCGGGTTCCGTAGCGTCGCTGTCGGGGTCGTCTATGGAGGTGCAGAATCAACAGTCCGGCCAGGTCACAGTGAGCTGGTCCTCTTCGACCACCTTCTCGAAGACCGTGACGGTGACGGCATCTTCAGTGGCCATCGGCGATTGCGTCACGGTCTCCGGATCGTCCAGCAACAGTGTGATCACCGCGCAGACGGTGACGATCAGTCAAGCGAGCGCGTCGGGTTCGTGCACCAACGGCACGTTTCCAGGCGGCCGCCGCCCTTCGGGCTCGATTCCGAACGGAGGAAGTGTCCCTTCCGGCGGGACTGGTGGGCGGCCATTCGGCGGATCCGGGGGTCCGCCCTCGGGACTGGGGAACTTTGGATTCGCCAGTGGCACCGTCATCTCGGTGAATGCCAGCACCATGGTGGTGAATGGGTTCTCCTCGGCTGACCTCGGGTCCCGCACAAGTGCCTCTACCTCCACCCCGACCGCGTCCCGGACCACGGTAGACCTCAACTCGTCCACCAAGTACGAGACGACCGAGAGCGCCGCTGCCACCGACCTTGCTGCCGGCGATTGCGTCACGGCCTCGGGCACCACGAGCTCCACCGGCGCGGTGAGCGCGTCGACCGTCAGGATCACCTCGACAGGTGGTCAAAGCTGCACGGTTGGCTTCCCGGGGGGTGGGGGAGGGTTTCCCGGCGGCGGTGGGGCGTCCACCGGTGGCTAAGACCCACCGCCGCTTCATGCGCCGCGCTTTGACGACTTTCGCCCTGGTCGTGGTCGGGCTCGGCGCGGGCATCGGGGTCTTCGAGGCGCAAAGCTCGGGGCCTGCCGGGTACCACGTCGAGGCGGCCACGACCGGTGATGCCCGCCAGACCCTTACCGTGTCCGGAACGACCGAACCCTCTAAAAAGGCAACGGCCAGCTTCCAGGTCGCCGGCACCGTGACTTCGGAGGCGGTGACCGTCGGCCAGCATGTGAGCGCCGGACAGTCTCTGGCGACCTTGGATGCCACCTCCCTGCAGAGCGCAGTGACCGTGGCCGAGACATCTCTGTCCTCGGCCCAAGCCGCGCTGAGCGAGAACGAGGCCGGTGAGCAGGCAAGCACCGACAACTCCTTCAATGCGCAGACCACTGCTGCTGCCAGCGGAATTGCCACTGCAGTGCTAACCGCCGTGTCCTCGGCAACCGGGTCAACCACCCTGGCGCAAGCACAACAGGCTGTCGTTGCTGCTCAGCAGACCGCCGACGTCGACATACAGACCGCTCAGGCGGATACGCAAGCGGGTGATACTGCCTGCGCCAACTCCGGGTCATCGGGTACGACCACAACGACCACTAGCACGACCTCGACCACCACTCCCTCGTCTGGGGCCAGCTCGACGTGCATGGCCGCCTTGGAGCAGGCGCTCGCGGCGCAGAATCAGGTTTCCACAGACCAACAGAACTTGTCCTCCGCAGAGAACGTACTTGCCCAGCTCCTCAGCACCATGTCCCAGGCAAGCGGTGCCACTCCCACGAGCGAACCAGCAAATCCGTCGGGATCCGGGGGCAATTCCGATAGCGGCTCCAGCACCAACGGCGGGAGTCAGTCCTCTGGAAAGGGGAACGCGGGATCCAGTGGATCGGTCGCAGCCGACAGCGCACAACAGCTCTCCAGCGACCAGGCCACCATCGATTCCGATGAGGCCACATTGGTGGAGGCCCAACAGAACCTGGCGGCGGCGACGCTTTCCAGCCCCCTGTCGGGCACCGTCGCCTCGGTCGGCATTCAGGTCAATCAGACCGTCAGTGCTGACTCGACCAGCGACGTCATCACCATCATCACCGCTGGCGAGTATGAAGCGACGGCGTCACTCACCAGTAGTCAGGTCGGTGCGGTCAAGGTCGGTGATCAGGTACAAGCCACCGTCGACGGGACGACCAGTACCTTCCATGGAACTGTCAGCCGTGTCGGACCAGTGCAAGAGAGCGATTCCACCTATACCTATCCGATTCTTGTGGCCCTGGAGAGCGGCGGGGCTGATGTTGCCGCAGGATCGGCGACGCAAATGAGCATCGATCTGGCCGAAGCCGACAGTACCTTGGTGGTGCCTACGTCCGCGGTGCACACCACGAGCCCGGGTAGATCCTATGTCGAGATTCTCCGTAACGGTAAGGAGGCTCAAAGGAATGTGACCATCGGTGTGGTGGGCTCTACCTATACCCAGATCATCTCCGGGCTAACCAAAGGCACGCGCGTGATTCTCGCCGACCTGTCGCAAGCCGTCCCCTCATCGAGCACCAATTCAAACCCCTCGAGCAGATTCCCGGGGGGAGGCGGCGGGTTCCCGACAGGGGCCGGCGGGTTCCCGACAGGAGGCTTCCCGATCTCGAGTGGTGGCTGACACGCGTTGATCGGCTTCGCATCGAAGCTCTTGTGTCATCTAAAGGGCCTCCTCCGACAAAACGGCATCCTGTGCTATCTCGACTCTCACGGAGCCGGCTCTTGATTGGACCCAAGCTGCACGACGCCAAGGCTTCTCTCCAAACCTGGCTACCGGCCCGCATCTTCGTCCCAGACCTTGGCCCCGGGGGAATCAACCGGTTGCGGTTTTGTCGGCGACCGGGCCCCGAGTTTTGTCGGGAGCCCATGGGGTGGGGTGGGGGGGTGGGGTGTCGACAGAACCCCCGCCACCAGACGTGGAGCCCGGGTCGATCCCGGCCATTTCCCACACTGTTGGCCCGGCTTTCCCACTTCGTTGTGTCCGCAAAGATCCAGGTCAGGGCTAGATCAGTTCGATGAGAGTTGTGGGACGAAAGCCTCTACTCCCGTCCGTGGGCTGGGTTGACGCTGCCAGAGGGAGCCCGGCTGGGTTGCGGCAAGGAGGGTGGCCATGTGGAATCACAAGTGGCTCGGCAGGAATTGGGCCCGTCATTGGCATCTCCCGGGTGCCGCCGGAGTGCGAAATCCCCGACCCCGGGTACTCATCGAAGAGCCAGACGTGGTCGAGGCCAAGGCGTCCTGGCGACTGCTTGAGGAAAATGGGTACGAGGTGTCGTGGTGTCCCGGTCCCGCAGGCTCACGATTGGGGCGGTGTCCGCTCGTTACCTCAGGGCAATGTGATCTGGTCTGCGATGCCGACGTGGTGGTGACCTCGCTCGCTCTCGACAGCGAGTGCTCACGGAAGGTCGTGTCCGCGCACCGGTACCTGCACCCCGAGACCCCGTTCATCATCGACGCTCCGGCAGCAGCACTAGCGCAGTGGGCACCCGTGTTCGAAAGCCGCTGGGGTGCCATCCGCATGCCCGTGACGAGACGAACGCTTCTCGACTCGGTCGAGTTCGCCCTGGCTGATTCGCCCGCACAGAGGTCAGAGGAGGCCACGACAGGACGATACGCGGCCCCCATTGTCGCGGAGCGTTGGCCCCTGAGCTATGCCGACGCCCAACCTCATCGAACGTCCCTGGAGTAGATCTGAGGGGTTCGTTCGGCTCTGCCAGGGGTGTGAGATCACGATGACTGCCACCCCCGGGAGAGCCCTTGGTCTCTGGTCGGCAGCCGCAGGACGGGCTTACGATTCGTCGTAGGGCCCTAGCTAACTCGAAGGGTTGGTGCGTGGTCCTGAAATCAGGGGGCGGTTCACATGGCCAATCCCGTTGCCGATGAACAGGGAGATCAGAATGTCTCGCTGTCCGCCTGCGTCCCCGGCACACAGTTATTGGGCTTGGTCCGAAAAGCGAAGGCAATGGATTGCCATGACGTTCCCTCAGCACCAGGCGTGGTTGGCTAGACCCGACCTTGACCCCATCGAGTTCGTCCACGGTGACGAGGCGTCGTGAGTGGGGGAAGTCGGCCGTGGTCCGTGGAGAATGCAGAACAGCTAATTGGAGTGGCGGGTCTTGTGGGTGCCGAGAATGTCATCTGGGAGCCTCAGGCAGCCAGTTCGTACTCGTGGATGGTGCCACCGAGCCGGTCTGATTTTCGGAGGTGCACCGGGTCGGGAGGTGAGGTCAGCGGTGGCGCCGGAGCCGTTGAGAGCGGGGCGTTCTGATCGAGTGACCGGTGTGGCCGGTGTCCGTTGTAGTGGTGTACGTACTCTGCTAGGACAACTCCTAGCTGACGCCGGGTGAATATGAGCGTCCGGCTCGAGTGCCTCGACCGAATGCTCCTTCTCGTGTCGGATGGCATTCTCGGCACTCACACGTCCAGGGTTCCGATAGGCATAGGTCCGCCACCAAGCCCCAAGATGACCGCACCTGGGAGCACGTGAAGACCTCATTTTCCCAGGTTGGGCGGTTGAGGCGGGACTAAATCCGAAATGAGGCCTTACTGCCCTTTTCGGCAACGGTCAAGGCACACAACAAAAGTGTCGAACAATTACCCGTGAGGACCTCTCTTCTCGGGTACGTGGGATCTTCTAAGCAGCGCCCTGACCCTATCCATTGCGCCGCGCCGGCTGCATGGGAGGCCGAGGGCCCCAACGGAGATGAAGGCCAGTCACTGATCGAGATGCTCGTCGCCATGGCCATCTTGGCGGCCGTGATTCTTGCATTCGCCGCCGCGTTTATGACAGGAACGTCTTCGAGTCGTACCGGGCAACTGAGGCAGGCCGCTGTGACCCTCGCGGACTCGGCTCTCGACAGCGCCAGGGCCGTTACCCCTATCTCTTCCCTGTTGAGCGGTAGCTGCGTTAGCGCTCCATCGCAGGTCGATCTGAGCGCAACAACCTCCTGTTCCTCCACCCAACCTGATGAAGCTGTCAAGGCCTCCCAGTTGCAAACCTCAGCAATACTTGACGGTACGACATTCACGACGACCGTCTTCGCAGGAAGCTGCTATCTGGAATCAAACGACCAATGTGGCACGACTACGTCGAACGCAACGATGGTCCGAGTGATCGCCGACATCACTTGGACTGCATCTAATTGCGGCAGCGGATGCTCCTACGTCGTCTCGTCGCTGATCTCCAACGCTGCGGATCCGGTACTCAACCTCACTCCCGCCGCCCCCACGGTCATCACCGGCTCGGCGACTCACAGCACCACTACGGCCACCGTGAACGGGACGGTCAACACAAATTCCGGGTTGGCTGCCGACTCGATGTACTTCTGCTTCTCGACCAACTCGTCGAGTGTCACCAGCGGCTCCTGTGGTGTATCGCTGACAGCGGCCAACCCGGGCAGCGCCGACAGCTCGAGTCAAGCTGAGACCCTCAACCTCACCAGCCTCGTGCCCGGTACGGAGTATTACTACAACCTGGTGGCCGAGACCTCGGCCGGCGCCTACTACTACGGCACGCCGGCCAGCTTCTCCACCAACGCCGCCCCGACGGTCACCACCGGGACGGCCGCTCCTAGTACCACCACGGCGACAGGCAACGGCTCGGTCAACCCCGAAGGCGACTCGGACACCGTGCAGTTCTGCTACTCGTCGACCCCCTCGCAGGTGACCACCAGCTCGTGCACCGGCAGCCTGGTTACGGCCAACACGTCCCCGGCCACCGGCACCTCGGTCGTCACCGAGACGGGTGCCCTCACCGGGCTTAGCGCCAACACGACCTACTACTACGACCTGGTGGTGATCAGCTCGGGCGGCACTGCCTACTACGGCAGCCCGGTGCAGAGCTTTACTACCTACAAGGCGCCCGTCCTCACCATGAGTGGCGCCACCAACGTGAGCACCACCACGGCGACAGGCAACGGCTCGGTCAACCCCGAAAGCGACTCGGACACCGTGCAGTTCTGCTACTCGTCGACCTCCTCGCAGGTGACCACCAGCTCGTGCACCGGCAGCCTGGTTACGGCCAACACGTCCCCGGCCACCGGCACCTCGGTCGTCACCGAGACGGGTGCCCTCACCGGGCTTAGCGCCAACACGACCTACTACTACGACCTGGTGGTGATCAGCTCGGGCGGCACTGCCTACTACGGCAGCCCGGTGCAGAGCTTTACTACCTACAAGGCGCCCGTCCTCACCATGAGTGGCGCCACCAACGTGAGCACCACCACGGCGACAGGCAACGGCTCGGTCAACCCCGAAGGCGACTCGGACACCGTGCAGTTCTGCTACTCGTCGACCTCCTCGCAGGTGACCACCAGCTCGTGCACCGGCAGCCTGGTTACGGCCAACACGTCCCCGGCCACCGGCACCTCGGTCGTCACCGAGACGGGTGCCCTCACCGGGCTTAGCGCCAACACGACCTACTACTACGACCTGGTGGTGATCAGCTCGGGCGGCACTGCCTACTACGGCAGCCCGGTGCAGAGCTTTGCTACCTCAGCCGAGGCCCCCGGTGCCACCACCGACCCGGCAACCAGCATCACCGCCACGGGGGCCACTCTCAACGCCTCGGTGAACGCCGAGAACTCCTCGACCACGGTCAGCTTCTGCTACAGCACGTCGTCCTCGCTGTCTAGCTGCACGGGCGGGACCGTCACCACCGTGTCCGGCTCCACATCCCCGGTGACGGGCGCCTCGAACACAAATGAGACCGCCACCCTTACCGGACTGGCGCCCAACACCGGGTACTACTTCCAGATCAAGGCCACCAACAGCGCCGGCACCACCTACGGCTCAGTACTCAACTTCACCACCCTGCCCCAGGTCCCCGGTGCCACCAACAGCGCGGCGACCAGCATCACCGCCACGGGGGCCACCCTCAACGGCTCGGTGAACGCCGAGAACTCCTCGACCACGGTCAGCTTCTGCTACAGCACGTCGTCCTCGCTGTCTAGCTGCACGGGCGGGACCGTCACCACCGTGTCCGGCTCCACATCCCCGGTGACGGGCTCGTCGAACACCTCCGACAGCGCGACCCTTACCGGACTGGCGCCCAACACCGAGTACTACTTCCAGATCAAGGCCTCGAACAGCGCCGGCACCACCTACGGCACGCCGGTCCTCAACTTCACCACCTCCACCGAGGCCCCCGGTGCCACCAACAGCGCGGCGACCAGCCTCACCGCCACGGGGGCCACCCTCAACGGCTCGGTGAACGCCGAGAACTCCTCGACCACGGTCAGCTTCTGCTACAGCACGTCGTCCTCGCTGTCTAGCTGCACGGGCGGGACCGTCACCACCGTGTCCGGCTCCACATCCCCGGTGACGGGCTCGTCGAACACCTCCGACAGCGCGACCCTTACCGGACTGGCGCCCAACACCGAGTACTACTTCCAGATCAAGGCCTCGAACAGCGCCGGCACCACCTACGGCACGCCGGTCCTCAACTTCACCACCTCCACCGAGGCCCCCGGTGCCACCAACAGCGCGGCGACCAGCCTCACCGCCACGGGGGCCACCCTCAACGGCTCGGTGAACGCCGAGAACTCCTCGACCACGGTCAGCTTCTGCTACAGCACGTCGTCCTCGCTGTCTAGCTGCACGGGCGGGACCGTCACCACCGTGTCCGGCTCCACATCCCCGGTGACGGGCTCGTCGAACACCTCCGAGAGCGCGACCCTCACCGGACTGGCGCCCAACACCAAGTACTACTTCCAGATCGAGGCCGCCAACAGCGCCGGCACTACCTACGGCACGCCGGTCCTCAACTTCACCACCTCCACCGAGGCCCCCACCGCCATTGCCAGCGCCGCCACGAGCGTCACTGCCACCGGGGCCACTCTCAACGGCTCAGTGAACGACAACAACAACACGTCGAGCACGGTCACCTTCTGCTACAGCACGTCGAGCTCGCTGGCGAACTGCTCGGGTGCTACCTCGAAGTCGGCCAGCCCATCGACGGCGACCGGGAATTCACCCACCTCCGAGAGCGCGATCCTCACCGGACTGACGTCCGGCACGAAGTACTACTTCCAGATCAAGGCGGTCAGCACGGGCGGCAGCTTCACCACCTACAGCTCGGTGCTCAACTTCACCACCTAGACTGGGTTCGGCGCCACCGAGTCCACGAACGGCAACTGCAGCTCACTTTCGAGCCACGCTTGCTCCATAACCGATAGCAACTCGACGACGAGTGGCAACACCGAACTCATCCTGGTCAAACTGGTCGGGTCGAGCTCCTCGTCGAGCACGGTGTCGTCGATCAGCGGATCCTTCATCTCTGGCTCCACTTCCCAGATCGCTAGTAGAGGGTACCCGAGCAGCAGTGGCGACAACTTCGTCTTTGCTTGGGAGGCGACTGGCAATGGAAGTAACGGGACCGTCAAGGTGACCTGCTGCTCGAGTACAGGTAGCAGCAATGTCTCTGCATCGATCGAACCCGTCGAGCTCAAAGTGGCCGACAGTGTCGTCATGTCGTCTGCGCCCACGGGCGCAGGGACGACGAGTCACCACAGCGACACCTGCAGCTTCCGAGTTCGGCCGCCTCGGGATGGAGCTCCTTTTCCGACTCGACCATCCAGTCGTCGGCGACGTTCACGATGTCAACCAGCGAAGACGACTACGGCTATGTCGGCTTGGCGATCAACCCGTAGGGCACTCGGGGGTCATCGAGAGGGTCCGGTTACCGACCCTCTCTGCCCGTCCAAGGTCATGAGGCCCTGGTCGGGCAAGATGGAGCGCCATGGACCAAGCCCGAGGCCCGACAGGAAGCCGTAGGCGCTGGCCCGTTCTGACGGGCGGGCTGGCTGTACTCGGAACCATCCTCTCGGCCTGTAGCTCGTCCCACGTCATCTCGGTACCGGCCGAGGACCGGCCGACGGCTTCCCAGGCCACGAGCTGCGCTCAGGACTACCCCGCCACGTGGATGGGCTGTCTGGTCAAGGCCGATCCCGCCTTCGGCAGGCTGCCCATATCTGCCCTGGCCATCCCCGGCTCGGCCAACGCCGGGACATTCAACTTGGCCCCCGACTCGTTCGACACGCAGCCGGGCTCGGCCTGCACCGAATACGTCCCTGACGACGCCAGTCGGGGGAGCGCCCTCGTCCCCTGGTTCGAGACCCAAAACGACGCGATCACCGAGCAGCTAGACCAGGGTGTGCGTTTCATCGACCTCCAGGTCGCCTACAACGGCGACCGCAGTGCCACGCAAGGATGGCGCGTCGTGCAGTCCCTGTACAGCGAGTGGCCCCTCTACGAGTATTTGGACCAGGTAGCTGATTGGGCCGAGGAGCATCCGAGCGAAGCCGTGATCGTGGATCTTCGAGACGTCTGCTACGACAACCAACCCGACCAGGCCGTCGACGAAGGGCTCTTTTCGAATTTCGCCCAGCCCAGTGACATCGGGGACGGGACGGCCAGTCTGGACCAAGTGGCCTTCGACCCCGGCGCCTCGGGTAGCTCCTTCGCCACCGAAACCATCGACGAGGTGGTCCATCAGCGTGGGGGAGGACACAACGTGGTGGTGCTGCTGCCCAGTGACCTGAAGGACTCAGGGGTGCTCTCATCGAGATACCACGTGCAGGCGGTGTTCAGCCAGGCCGTCGGCGCGTCCGGGGTGTCGTCGAATGACCTGCCGGTGGAGCTGGCTCGAGTCGAGGTGACGCCGACGTCGAGTGCGATGTTCGCCGCCGCCAACTCGCATCTGGCGAGGTACCCGCTTACCACCACACCGAAGATGGGCTCTCTATTGGGCCGAGGGCTCTACGAAGCTGATCTCGCCTACAGCTTCGATCCGAGCGACCAGACAGCCCTGCTCGCCCGCTTCGGCGGACTCATCCAGCCCTACACGCCTTCGAGCTCCAATGGCGTGTCAGCGATCCTGCCGGCGTGGGAGACAGGTTTGTGGAGCCCCACGGCGCCCGGCGCCCTTAGCTTCACCAAAGTCCTCGCCGGCTGGGGACATCGCGCCAACGTGGTGCTTGCCGACGGGGTCGAGGACGCCGGCTACATCTCTGCCGTCATCGGGCTCAACGCCCGGTGAACCCAGTGTCAGAGCAACGAAGGCCATCGTCGGCGACGCGTGGCGCTCTACGGGCACTGTTGTCACGTCAGCCAGGACCTGATGAACCAAGATCCGCTTCTGGCCTGTAACCGGAGGGTCCGCCGAGGCCAGGAAATGTCTCAATAAGTGGCGAAAGCCCTCAGGGCGAGCACGGTGGGTGCCGATGCTGTGTTCCGGCACGGCTGTGGGTTGCCGCCCGAGAAAGTCCCTGTTCTCTCGCGTGGATCCGAGGCGGGTCCAAATACCCGGGAATTCAGCATTTCTCGGTGCCCCGAGTCAAGGCACGAAACAAAAGTGTCGAACAATTGACCTGTGAGGACCTATCTTCTCGGGTGCGTGGGGAGTTCAGGCCGGCCTGACCCTGTGCGTCGCTCCGGGCGAGCCGCGAGGAAGGCCAACGACCACAGCGCTCTGGTTGAGCAGTCAGAGGCTGGATTTAGCCTGGTGGAACTCCTGGTGGTCATGCCCTTTCTGCTTATCATGTCCGGCCTCGTGATGTGGACCTTGGCTACGGCGTATGGGGCTCAATCGCAAGTACAAAACGCTTCGAACGCCAGCTCCCAAGTGACCCTTGCCTTCATGCAGCTGGACAGCGAGATCCGATATGCAGCCGACATCAACACCCCGTGGCAAAGCTCCAACAACTATCTCGTCGTGTTTGAATCCGACTGGAAGCAAAACGCGCAGGGTCAGTCCCTTTGTACACAACTGAAGTACGACACCTCTACCGGCCGGTTGCTTCAGGGCTCATGGTACCCCCCTGCAACAGCACCAACTGGTTGGCAGGTTCTGGCATCGGGGCTGCAGACCTCTGTGCCGGTCGACCCATTTTCTCTGTCGACGCCTCAAGGCTCTCCGTGGCTGCTGTCCATAGGTACGCAAAACGCGCCAATTTGGGCGGTGGGCGGCACCGGTTTGAGCACAGGGAAGGCAGAGTCGCGATTCACGATCGCCGCCCTCGACACGACTTCGAGCTCAAAAGACCAGGGCGTATGTGGAGGCCCGTCATCGTGAGAGCTCTTCTTCGTCAGTCAAACATTCGCCGTGGGCAACTCTCCGAGAAACCTTCAGGTCATAATTCGGAACCGGCAGGTCCACACGACGAACGAGGACTCCTCATGCTCAGTATGACCATCATGCTGGCGGTCGTCCTATCCGTCATCACCTTCACGATCATGACCGGAGCGATCGGCCAACTGAATCTCAGTGGCACTGCCACCAACCGAGAGAGTGCGCTGCAAGGGGCGTTGACCGGTGTGCAAGCGGTGGTAGCCGAAATACGGGCCGCAAGCACGAACGGTTACGTGGCGCTAGGGGGGCTTCCCTGCAGCATCGTCAGTGGAGTGACGAATACCTCAGGTAGCCCCTCGTTCACGGCGTCCGTGCAGTACCAGGACGAAACCGCCCAGGCGGCCTACACAAATGTGACCTCCTGCACGCAAGGTGTAGGCCCATCGGCTGCTGCCTCGGGAAACTTCCTCGCTCGGGCAGTGATCACTTCCTGCTCACCGACAAATGCCTGCCCTGCCAACCCGACGTCAGCGATCACCGGCTACGGGGCGCGGAGAGTCGTCAGCACCTACGATTTCGACACCTACTATGCCAACGTCCCAGGCGGACTGATCTACAGCTACTCCGGGAAAGAGTGCTTCGTAGCGACCTACAACAACACAATCAACACCAGCGGTGGTGTGACCCTCGAGGTCACTACCTCCTGCTCGACCAGCAATCCACTCGAGCAGTTCCAGTACACCTCGAACTGGAACCTCGCCATCGAGTTGGGTGGTGCGGAATGGTGCGTCCAGGATCCAGAAGACGGATCTCCTGCTTCGGGATCACCCGTTGCGATCACCGCAAGCTGTACGAGCAGCGCGGTCGCACAATGGGGCGTGGATGATGTTGGGGACATCGAAGGAGTAGAGACCAGTGGCTCGCCGGCAGGCCAGCCGGCCGGCTACTGCTTGCTCAACCCCAATCCGAATGACACCAGCAACACAGTCGGTGACGCCACTGTTGGGACCACGAACTGTGATTCGGGATACGGCAACACGGCCACCTGGCACATGTCGTCTAACGTCGGATCGGGAGCCTCGCAACCTGTGAGCCCTCAAGTGTTCGGCGTCACTGATCAGCTTGTCAACTTTGAGGAGTTCGGGTACTGCTTGGACGTCTCCAACCAGAGCGTCACGTCGCCTTATCTGATCGACTACATGTGCAAGCAGTTTCCCGACACGACCGACTACCCGGCGTGGAACCAACGCTGGTGCTTCAACCAGCTGTCCACCAACTCGAGCAACCTTCCAGTTGGCGTTCTCTACACACCGGAGGGCCAGACGACCTGCCAAAATCCGTCATCGCCGTACTGTCTCACGTCCCCCCTTCAAACACCTGGTTCGCTACCCAGCACGGTATGGGTGACGGTAACGTCGTGCAATCCTCAATCTTCAAGTCAGCCCGACAACCTCCTCTGGACCGGTTGGGGAAGCAACGGCGGATCGAACAACGACTACACATGGACCGACTACGCGGGTCATTGCCTCGAGGCAAACACTCTCGACCAGGCGTACCCGGCAAGCCCATCAAACGAACCATTCACTCAAGTGAATGGCGACGACCCCTTCTCCACCATCCAGGTTGACACATGTAACGGTTCGTTCGAGCAGAAATGGAACGCACCGCCAATACTCGGAACATCTCAAATCACCAACACCCATGAGGGCACAGGAACGGGGGCATACGTCGGGCCCTAGTGCTCGCTGATCAAGGGTTGGGGCCGCTGAGACTCTGGTTTCCACGGTAGGTGTGGAGTTGCTGGGCAGCTTGTGGCACGGGTCTGAGGAGTTCAAACTCAACCGGGGTGGGTCGTCCGAGCGCCCGATGGGGTCGCCCCCTGTGACAAGTCCGCTCGATCCAAGTGACGATGGCGAGACGCAACTCCTCCTTCGCCGGCGCTGTGCGCGGGCACCGCAAGGTCGAGGCGAGCAAGACAGATTCTTCGGATGGGACGAAGCAGGTTCTTTGGGGATCAGTACCCTGGTGAGCTGGCCCACCAAGCGATCAAAGACTGCCTACGGAGCATCGTCTGTCCAGTCAGACGCTCTGCGTTAGCCATGGGTGGGTGGGCGAGGGGGACCCCCACCCTCGACCGGACCAGGGACTACCACCCACAGGCCCTGGGCTGGACCTCTACGATGTCCTGACAGATGCGTCGCTGATGTCCCGACACATCACAGACAGGGGGTGGGCGAGGGGGGACTTGAACCCCCACATCCTTTCGGACACAGGAACCTGAATCCTGCGCGTCTGCCAATTCCGCCACTCGCCCGAGCGACCGGGTCACGATACCTGACCGCCCCGTCGCCCCCGGGAGGCCCACCGCGTCTGGGGCGGTTTCCAGCGCCAGCTACATGGAGTGGTGGCCTGCGCGCGGGTTCGGACGTCGGACCGAAGTCAGCATGGCATCTCATGCGCTTTCATCACGGCTGAAGCCCGCCTGCAACCCCGGGCTCGGGTATGACACCGGTAGGATTAGCCACCACGATGGGACTCCAACAGTTCGAGCAGCGCCTCGAGCGTCTGGTGGAAGGTGCGTTCTCCAAGGCACTTCGTGCCGGGATCCAACCCGTGGAGATCGGCCGTCGCCTCACCCGGGAGATGGACCTCCTCCGCCGGGTGGGTGTGAGGGGACTCATCGCGCCCAATGCCTTCGCCGTCACCCTGTCCCCCCAGGACGCGGACCGCTTCGAGAGCTTCGCCGACGTGCTGGCCCGCGAGCTCGGCGACGCGGCGCGCGAGCACGCCCGCAGCGAGGGGTACGTCTTCATCGGTCCCGTCGAGGTCGAGATTCACAGCGACCCCTCCCTGCGGCCCGGCCGCTACCGGGTGGCGGCCGAGGTGCGGGAAGGACCCGAAGGGACGCCCGGGGCCTCCCTGGTCATGCCGGACGGCTCGCGCATCGTGCTGCGCACCGAGACCATCGAGATCGGCCGCCTGCCCGAGTGCAGCATCGTGTTGAGCGACCCCAACGTCAGCAGGCGTCACGCCGAGGTCCGCCGCCAGGGGGCCGACGTGGTGGTGGCGGACCTCCGGTCGACCAACGGCACCAGGGTGAACGGCGTGCCCGTCAGGGAGCGGGTCCTCCAGGACGGCGACGAGATCACCGTGGGCACGACCTCCATCCGCTTCGAGACCTCCTGAGAGCATCACCGCCGTGCTCTTCCTCACCTCCCTCGACAACCAGAACCTCCTCCGCGCCCTGGAAGTCCTGGTCGTGGTGCTCGTCTGGCTGTTCTTCCTCCGCGTCATGCGTGCGGTGTGGGTCGAGGTCCGCCCCCCACGCGTCCGGGGTGGCATGGCCGAGGTCCAGGTCGGGGGCGCTCCCCGGGCCGGAGCGGGCCGGGCCCGATCGGGCAAGCTCCAGCTCAAGGTGGTGGAGCCCGACGACCGCCGGGGCCAGACCTTCGAGATCGGCGACGAGGTGACGCTGGGGCGGGCGGCCGGGTGCGGTGTCCGTGTGGACGACGCCTACACGTCGAGCATCCACGCCCGCCTCTACCGTCGCAACGGCACCGTGTGGGTCGAGGACCTGGGGTCCACCAACGGCACCTGGGTGAACGCCGAGAGGATCGGCACGGCAGTCAAGCTGGGCAAGGGGGACCTGCTCCAGGTGGGCGGCACCGTGTTCGAGGTGGCCCGGTGACGGCGCAGGCGGGCGGCCGTTGACCGTCCTTCGGTCCGGTTCGGCATCCGACGTCGGCCGGGTGCGCACGGTCAACGAGGACCTGGCGCTCGAGAGCCTGACCTTGTTCGCCGTCGCCGACGGCATGGGCGGCCATGTCGGGGGCGAGGTCGCGGCCCGGACCGCCATCGACACGCTTCGCACCGAGTTCACGCGGGCGTCCTCGGTCGACGGGCTGGTCGGCGCGGTCCGACTCGCCAACCAGGCGGTGTGGGAGGCCGGACGCGCCGATCAGGCGTTGCGGGGCATGGGGACCACCCTGGTGGCTGCAGCCCTGGTGACCACGGACGACGGTGACCGCCTGGTGCTCACCAACGTGGGCGACTCCCGTGCGTACCGGCTGCACGGCGGGGAGCTCTCCCAGCTCAGCGTGGACCACTCCGTGGCCGAGGAGCTCGTGGCCCGGGGCGAGCTGTCGGAGGCCGAGGCGGCCGTCCACCCCCATCGCCACATCCTGACCCGGGCCCTCGGAGTGGCGCCCGAGGTGGACGTCGACGTGTGGCAGGTGGTGCCCGAGGAGGGTGACCGATTCGTCCTGTGCTCGGACGGCCTGACCAACGAGATCCCCGTGGCCGAGATGACCGACGTCCTCACCGAGTCGAGAGACCCGCAGGAGGTGGCGACCACGCTGGTCGCCAAAGCGAACAGGGCGGGGGGAAACGACAACATCACCGTGGTCGTCCTGGACGTGGTGGTGGGCGACCACCCCGGAGCCGCCGCCGCCGGCGGCGTCGTTGGGGGCGAGGCGTCCGGACGTGGGTCCGGCGGTGCGGGTGCCGGTGCCGACGCGCCGGGACAGGCCGCAGGAGTCGGCGCCTCGGGGCCGCAGCCCGGCACCGGCGGTGCCGGGTCGGCAGCGGGGGTGGTGGTGGCGAGTCCCCCCGGGACCACCGTCGCACCGGGCGTGGCGGGCCTCCCGGCGCCGTCGCCTTCGCCTCCGAACGGCGCCGGGACCGGCGTCGGCGGCCGCGTCACCGTTCCGGGCGGTGCGCAGCGGGGCCGGACGGCGGCACCGGTGCGCCCCACGGTGCGGGTGCCGCGTCGCATCACCTTCCGCGTCATCCTCTTCATCATCCTGTTGGGTGGGGTGGTGTACGGGGGGTACTCGGTCATCCGCTGGTACGTGAACAGCTCGTACTTCGTGGGCCTCAACCACGGCAAGGTCGTCATCTACGAAGGGCGCCGCGGCGGGTTCGTCGGCATCGAGCCCAAGATCGTCACGCGCTACGACATGACCACCTCGCAGGTGCCGTCCATCGATCTCGGCGCCGTGCGCAGCGGGGTTGAGGAGTCCTCGCTCAACGCGGCGAAGAGCTACGTGACGAAGGTGCTGCAACAGGGCAACTGCTTCCTCAAGAATGCTCCTCCCTCGTGCTCGACCTCCACCACGACGTCGCCCACCTCAACGGTGGCGTCTACGCCGGCGTCCACGGTGGCACTGCCCGAGAGGCCCCGCATCGGCGGCGCGGCCGCACTGGCCATGGCGGGGGCGGCCTGACGTGGCCCGGCGCATCGCCTGGTTGGGCGCGTTCATGGTCCTGTGCTTCGTGGTGCTGTTCGTGCAGCTCAACAACGTCCAGGTGGTGAAGGCGCATCAGTACGCCACGAACCCCGACAATCCCGCCATCGTCCTGCAGAAGTACGACCAGCCCCGCGGGGTCATCCAGAGCGCCGACGGCGTGGTGCTGGCCCAGTCGGTGCACACCCCGGCGGGCTCCTCGTACAAGTTCCAGCGCCAGTACCCGCTGGGCTCGCTGTTCGGTCAGATCACCGGGTACTGGTCGTTCAACTATCTCCCCACCGGCGTCGAGGCCACCTATTCCAACTACCTGGCCCAGCACAACCGGCCCATCAAGACCATCGGGGACCTGCTCACCACCCCCCAGGTGACCGACACCGTCACGCTCACGCTATCGGCCCAGCTGCAGAAGACCGCCCAGCAGGCCCTGGCCGGTCGCGACGGGGCCATCGTGGCCCTCGACCCGACCACGGGGGCCATCCTGGCCATGTACTCCAACCCGACCTACGACCCCAATCCGATCGCCGTCAACAACTCGGCCACCGAGACGCAAGCCTTCAACGCCGACAACGCCCGCAACCCGGCCACGGGGTACTCGGCTGCCGCCTCCCTGGCCTACCAGGACTACTTCCCGCCCGGTTCGACCTTCAAGATCGTGACCTCCGCCGCCGCCTACCAGTACGCACCGAAGCTGGTCACCACGCCCATGCCCTACTACACGTGCATACCAGGGGGCACCCTGGGGGGCCAGGGCAAGAACACCCCACTGTGCAACGACGGCTTCACCGCGTGCGGTGGGACCATCGCCCAGATGCTGCCGCCCTCGTGCGACCCGGGATTCGCCCTCCTCGGCACGAAGGTGGGGAAGCCCTCCATGACGGCGGAGGCCGAGGCGTTCGGCTTCAACCAGCAGCCGCCCATCGACCTCCCCCACAGCCCCTACGAGGTGTCGCAATTCCTCAACCAGGGCCCGACCTGTCCTGATGCCGACGCCCAGATATTCCTGGCCTACTCCTCCATCGGGCAGGAGTGCACCCTGGCCAGCCCGCTGCAGATGGCCATGGTGGCGGGTGGCATCGCCAACGGCGGCGTGGTCATGACCCCGCACGTCATGGACCAGATCCGGGACTCGCAGGGGAATCTGGTCTCGCGCTACCAGCCCAAGGCGTGGCACACCGCCACCTCGCAGGCCACGGCCAGCGCCATCACCGGCCTCATGCAGAACGTGGTGAAGGGCGGCACGGCGACGCAGGTCGGCTTCCCGCCCCAGGACGACGTGGCGGCCAAGACGGGCACGGCCCAGGTGGGTGCGGGCGGCGTCGGCACCGGCGGCAGCCAGGCCACCACCGACTGGATGATCGCCTTCGCCCCCGCCAACGCCCCCAAGGTGGCACTGGCCGTGGTCGTGCCCTACCAGGCCCTGTCGGTGACCGGTGCCGAGATCGCGGGGCCCATCATGAAGAAGATGATCGAAGCCGTCCTGGCGGGCCAGTGACCACCGCAGCGCCTGCAGGCGTCGCGACCGCCCGGCATCCGAGCCGGAGCCGACCGAGGAGGAGACCAGCCGTGCCTGTCCCAGCCGCCGATCGGGCGAGACGTAGGCTCTGACGCACATGGAGCCGTCACAGACCCCACGCGTGCTGTCAGGGCGCTACGAGCTTTCGCACCTGGTGGCACGGGGAGGCATGGCCCAGGTGTACCGGGCCCACGACCAGCTTCTCGACCGGCCCGTGGCCCTCAAGGTGCTGTTCCCCGAGCTGTCGGTCGACCGCTCCTTCGTGGAGCGGTTCCGCCGCGAGGCCCAGGCCGCCGCCAACCTGTCGCACCCCAACATCGTCCCGGTGTTCGACTGGGGCGAGGACGGCGGGACCTACTTCATCGTCATGGAGTTCGTCGACGGGCGGGCCCTGTCGTCGATCCTGCGCACCGCTGGACCGCTCCACCCCGACCGCGCCGCCGAGATCGCCGCCGACGTGGCCGGTGCCCTCGCCTATGCGCACCGCCACGGTGTGGTGCACCGCGACGTCAAACCCGGCAACGTCCTCATCACCGAAGAGGGCATCATCAAGGTGACCGACTTCGGCATCGCCCGGGCCGTGAACACCGAGGAGAGCCTGACCCAGACGGGTGCGGTGATGGGGACCGCCACCTACTTCTCGCCCGAGCAGGCCGAGGGCATGGGCGTCGACTCGAGAAGCGACATCTACTCCCTGGGTGTGGTCCTGTTCGAGATGGTGACGGGTCGTCCCCCCTTCCTCGGCGACACGCCGGTGGCGGTGGCGTCCAAGCACGTGCGCGAGCATCCTCCCGCCCGCGCGAGGTGAACCCCGGTGTCCCGCCCGATCTCGAGGCCATCATCCTGAAGTGCATGGCGAAGTCGCCCGACCACCGCTACGCCACCGGCGACGACCTGCGCATCGACCTGTTGCGCTTCCGCGAGGGGCGCGTGGTGGGGGCGGCGGCCGGCACCGGGCAGGTGCCGGCCATCGGCACCACCCAGGCCGTCGGGGCCGTGAGCGGGCGCACCGAGGCACTGCCCCCCCTCCTCATGGGGGACGACTACGAGGACGACGGTGAGGGCAGCCGCACGAAGCTGTACGCCGGCATCCTGGCCGTGCTCCTGGTGGCGCTGGCCGTCGTCATCATCTTCCTGGGCAATTCGCTCGGGTGGTGGCACCTCGGCGGCAAGACCGAGGCCGACTTCGCCCTGCCCGACGTGAGCAGCCAGAACGTCAACCAGGCGGAGGCGACGCTGCACCGCGACGGGCTCAAGACCAAGGTGCGGGCCGACACGTCGGCCAACACCACGCCCAACACCCAGGTCGTGCACACCGACCCGGCGGCGGGGTCGTCGGTGAAAAAGGGCCAGACCGTCACGCTCTTCACGGGCAACCAGGGACCCCCGGTGTCGGTGCAGAACTTCATCGGGTTCTCGGTCCAGTCGGCCAAGAGCGAGCTGACCAAGCTCGGCCTCCAGGCCGACGTCACCACCAGTAGCACGTGCACGACGCAGCTCATCGTGTGCGACCAGAGCCCGAAGAGCGGCACGCTGCCTCCGGGGGGAACGGTCAACCTCGTGACCGCACCCACCACATCGCCCGTTCCCGACGTGACCGGCCTCGACCAGAACACCGCCTGCAACCGTCTCGGCCAGGCCGGGTTCCAGTGCGGGACGACCACGAAGCAGGCGTCGCAGACCGTGCCGTCGGGTGACGTCATCAGCACCAGCCCCTCGCCGCTCACCCAGGAGCCGCCCAACGCCGTGGTCAACCTGGTGGTGTCGAGCGGGCCCTCGCAGATCCTCGTGCCCGACGTGGTGGGCTACACCGAGCAGGCGGCGGTGGCCGCCCTGCAGCCGAACCTCAACCCTGAGGTGATCTGCCAGTCGACGTCGGATCCGACCCAGGACGGGCTGGTGCAGTCCCAGACCCCGAGCGGCGGCATGCAGGCCTCGCCGGGCTCGACCGTGGACATCACGGTGGCGAGCTACCCGTCGTGCGCCGCCACCTCCACCACCACGAGCACGCCCACCGGCTCCACGTCGACGACCGGCTAGGGCGTCGCCGCCCGGGCCGGCTCAGGTCCGGGGGGTCCCCAACGCAGCCAGGAAGTTGGCGAGGAGGGCGGGCCCCACGGCGGTGAGGACCGACTCGGGGTGGAACTGCACGCCCTCGACGGCCAGGTCGCGGTGGCGCAGGCCCATGATGACGCCGTCGGACGTCTCGGCGGTCACCTCGAGGACATCGGGGAGCGAGGCGCGCTCCACCACGAGCGAGTGGTAGCGGGTGGCCTCGAAGGGATTGGGCATGTCGGCGAAGACGCCCACGCCGGTGTGGAAGATGGCCGACGTCTTGCCGTGCATGAGCTCGGGGGCGGGCACCACGCGGCCCCCGTAGACCTGGCCGACGCACTGGTGCCCCAGGCACACCCCGAGGACGGGGATCTCCCCGCCCAGCTCGGCCACGACGGCCATGCTCACCCCGCCGTCCTCGGGACGCCCCGGCCCCGGGCTGATGATGATGCCGTCTGGGCCCGCGGCGCGGATCCCGTCCACGTCGATGGCGTCGTTGCGGTACACGACGGGATCGGCCCCGAGCTCACCCAGTTCCTGGACCAGGTTGTAGGTGAACGAGTCGTAATTGTCGACGAGCAGGACCCGGGCCCCCATGCTGGCCGACTGTACCGGTCCGGAGCGGGCGTGCCGCCGTGGCTATCCTCGGGGCATGCCGAGCAAGAAGCAGGGTCCCCGGCCGGGCGTCAAGCAGGCCCCCAAGCAGGGGCCCGGGAGCGCCATCCGCAAGGGCCGGTCGGCAGGGCGCACGACGAGCAGGGCCATGTCGCGGCCCAACACCACGAGCGGCCGCTACACCCCGCCCATCCCCCGCAACAAGAAGGTCAGCCCCAAGTGGATGGGCCCCCTGATCCTGGCGCTGCTCGTCCTGGGGGCGCTCATGATCATGCTCAACTACTTCAACGTCCTGCCCGCCGCCCCCACCAACTGGTACCTCGTGGGCGGCATCGTGCTCATTGCCGGCGGCTTCGTCATCGCCACGCAGTACCGCTGACGGCACCACCGGCCGTCGCGGTGCGGGTGGCGCCGGTCGGCGCCCGCCGACCGGCGCTCAGCCCAGGCGCTCGATGATGGTGGCGTTGGCCATGCCGCCGCCCTCGCACATCGTCTCGAGACCGTAGCGACCACCGCTGCGCTCGAGCTCGTTGAGGAGCGTGGTCATGAGCTTGGCCCCCGAGCAGCCGAGCGGGTGACCGAGGGCGATGGCGCCACCGTTCACGTTGACCCGGTCCATGTCGGGGTGCAGCTCCTTCTCCCACGCCAGCACGACCGAGGCGAAGGCCTCGTTGATCTCGACCAGGTCGATGTCGTCGATGGACATCTTCGCCTTCTCCAGGACCGAGCGCGTGGCGGGGATGGGTCCGGTGAGCATGGTGACGGGGTCCACGCCGGCCAGGGCGAAGGCGTGGAAGCGGGCACGCGGCGTGAGCCCCAGGGCGTTCGCCTTCTCCTCGCTCATGATGAGCACCGCCGCTGCTCCGTCGGTGATCTGCGAGGAGTTGCCCGCCGTCACCTTGCCGTCGGGCTTGAAGGCGGCCTTGAGGTTGCCGAGCACCTCGGCGGTGGTGTCCGGGCGCACGCCCTCGTCGGTGGCGATCGTCTCGTCGGTCTTCGCCCCCTCGTCGTCCTTCACCGCCAGGGGCAGGATCTCGCGCTCGAAGCGGCCCTCGGCGGTGGCCTGGGCGGCGAGCTGCTGGCTGCGGGCGCCGAAGCGGTCGAGGTCCTGGCGCGACAGGTCCCACTGGTCGGCGATCATCTCGGCCGAGATGCCCTGGGACACGAGCCCGCCGCGCTCGGCGTAACGCGCCATCATCTCGGGGCCGAAGGGGAACCCGAGGTCGCGCACCACCGACGATCCCATGGGGGTGTGGGTCATGTGCTCCACCCCCGCGGCGATGACGACGTCGTAGGCGCCCGCCATGACGCCCTGGGCGGCGAAGTGCAGGGCCTGCTGGGACGAGCCGCACTGGCGGTCGATGGTGGTGGAGGGAACGGACTCGGGGTAGCCGGCGGCCAGGACGGCGTTGCGGCCGATGTTGAGGGCCTGCTCGCCCACCTGCATGACGCATCCCATGATGACGTCGTCGACCAGGGAGGGGTCGAGGTCGTTGCGCTCGACCAGGGCCCGCAGCGGCGCGGCGGCCAGGTCCACGGCGTGCCAGCCGCGCAGCTTGCCGTTGCGGCGTCCTCCTGGGGTGCGTACCGCGTCGACGATCACGGCGGTGGTCATGGGAGCGCTCCTTCCTGGTCCGGTGGTCCCCCCGCCGGGCGGGGGCGGCCTGCCGGCCGGTCGATCCTGGCTGGAAAACTGACCGAGCGGTCAAGTTCGTGTACCGAGTCAGCGTAGCGGCCCGGCCGGGGTCCGTGCCCACACACACCCCGGCACTACGGTGAGCCGATGGCCGGGCCCCGCAAGGACATGGACAGGTGGCTGGGCGACGGGGGCATGCCCGTGATCGGGCAGGTGGGCGCCTCGTTCACGGCCTACGGCGTGGACGGCGAGGACCTGGGCTGGGTCGTGGCCTCGTGGACGCCGACCGAGCTCGGGTGCAACCCCCACGGCATCGTGCAGGCCGGCATCCACTCCCTCGTCCTCGACGCCTCCATGAACTTCGCCATCAACGCCGCCATGCCGGGGCGGGACCGCACCCGGGGCACCCTCGAGATGAAGACCGAGACCATGCGGCCCGCCAAGCTCGGCGACACCCTCGCCGTGCGGGGCGAGGTGGTGCGCATGGCCCGGCAGGTGGCCTACGCCGAGGCCACGACGCGCGACGCCGGCGGACTCCTCGTCAGCCGGGCCACCGGGACCTTCCTCCTCTCTCGCGCGACGACGCCCCGGGCTGAGCACCACGCCCTGCCGCCCACAGGCGGCAGCCCGAGGCCGGACCGCCACGTGCCCCCTTCCCGGAGGTGTTGTCGTGTCGGTGCCGTCGCCTGCGCCGTGCCCGCCCCGTCGGCTCGGGCTGCCCGCACCGCCGGCCGGCCCGGGGGTGTGCGCCACGTGCCACGGACCGGCCGCCGACGGGGGGACCGACTGCTGGTGCTGCCGGTCGATGGCCCGGCGCCTGTCTCCCGGCGCCGTCGCCGCCGGGCGTGGCCCGCTCGTCGTCCCGAGCGCCGTGTTCCGGGTGGGCGACGGCATGCACCGGGTCCTGCGGGGCTACAAGGACGCGCCGGCGGTGGCCGCCCGCCGACACTTCGCCGCCTCGCTGCGGGCCCATCTGGCGCGCTTCGTGGCCGACCACGGCCCCTGCCTGGCCGCCGCCACGGGGGGATGGGACGCCGTGGCCGTGGTGCCGTCGTCGGGCCGGGGCGCGGGCGCCGCACCCCGGCCGTCGCACCCCCTCGACGGCGTGGTGGGCGCCCTCCCCGGGTTCGGCGACGTCTTCCGGATCGTGCTGCGGCGTGCCCGGGGCGATGTGGGGCACCTCGTTCCCCATCGGCAGGCCTTCGCGCTGGAGGAGGGCGCACGAGGACGGCGTGTCCTGGTCGTGGACGACACCTGGGTGACCGGGGCCCGCCTCCACAGCGCGGCGGCCGCCCTCGCCGACGCCGGAGCCGAGGTGGTGGGGGCGCTGGTGGCGGGCCGGTCGGTCGACGTCGGAGCGCGGCCGGCGACGGCCCGGTGGTGGTCGTGGCTCGAGAGCGGCGCAGCGGTGCCCGACCGGTGCTGCCTGCCCTCGTGCCGGAGCGCCGTGACGCCGTGACGCCCCGACGCCCTGACGCCCTGACGCCCTGACGCCCGAAGTTTCCAGCGTCGCCGGCGATCGGTACGGGTACGGTGTGGCCGTGCGCGTCGGGGAACCCGCGGGTCACGTCCGGGCGGTCTTCCCCCGACACGGCGGGGCTTCTTCCGCCACCGGTCGGATGCGGTCGGTCACCCTGCGTTTCATATCCGGGCCGTTTAGGGCCTGTTTGAAAGCGGAGAGCGGTTGACTTCGCGCTATTCGTGGGACAAACTCCCAAACAGGGAGCGGACCGACCCGCCGGCGGCGCGGGGAGGTGGGGGAGGTGGCATGGCGGCCAGGGTGCTGCGCGGATCGCCCGTTGCCGCGGGTGTGGCCGTGGTGGTGGTGGCCGTGAGCATCGTGGGGTTCCTCGTCACGGACCGGAGCACCACCCAACAGGAGAAGGCCCTCCTCCAGGACGACACGGCCCAGGCCTCCGAGCTCGCCTCGTCCATCTTGTCCGGGGTCGGCTCCTCCCTCGATTCGCTCGCCACCGCCGTCACCTTCTCCAAGGGCTCGCCCTCGGCCTTCGCCACCCAGGCCAAGGCGTTCGGGGGCGCCGGGCTGACGGTGGTGCTCGCCGACAAGGGACCTACCGGGTACGTGGTGGCGGCGGCGGTGGGCCACGGGTTCAGCCCCGGCCAGGTCCTCACGGGGCAGGCGGCGGCGGCCGTCAGCCGGGCCGGGGCGACGCTCACGCCCACGGAGGTGGTGCGGCGGGGCAACACGAGCACGGCCGGCTTCGCCATCGGCCCGCCGCTCGTCCCGACCGGCAGCGCCGTCTATCTCCAGTTCTCGCTGGACCCCTTCACGGTCACGCCCATCACCGAGGGGCGTCCCTTCGACAACCTGCGGGTGGCGCTGTACGGCGCCAAGACACCGGGGTCGTCCAACCTGCTGCTGTCCACCTCGCGCCACCTCCCCCTGCCCGGCCCCGTGGCCCGTGCCGCCGTGCCGCTCGGCACCGCCTCGTGGACGCTCGTGGCCGAGGCAAAGACCCCCCTGACGGGCAGCTTCGCCACCCGGGCGCCGTTCATCATCCTCTTCCTGGGCATCTTCGTGGGCCTGATGGTGGGGATCACGGTGGAGATCCTGGTGCGCCGCCAGCGCTACGCCGCCCACCTGGTGGCCGAGCGGACCGGTGATCTTGAGCGCTCCCTCGCCGATCTCCACGACGCACAGCGCGCCCTGGTCAGAAACGAGCGGCTCTCGGCGCTGGGGGAGATGGCGTCGGTGGTGGGCCACGAGCTGCGCAACCCGCTCACCGCCGTCACGAACGCGCTCTTTCTCATCCGCAGGGGGCTGGGAGAGCCGACCCCGCCGACGTTCGAGGACCACCTGGCCATGGCCGAGCGCGAAACGGAGAAGGCGGCCACCCTGGCCGAGGACCTCACCGCCTTCGTCCGCCCCCGCCACCCCACGCTGGCCGAGGTCGACCTGGCCGAGGTGGTGCGAGAGGTGCTCCAGTCGACGCCCCCGCCCGGCGCCGTGCACCTCGAGGTGGACGTGGTCCCCCACACCGTGATGGCCGACCGCAACCAGGTGGCCGAGGTGATCACCAACCTCGTCACGAACGCCTATCAGGCCGTGCCCGACGGGGGGTCGGTGCGCGTCGAGCTGCGCGACAACGCCAGCGGCGCCGCCCTGGTCGTCCAGGACGACGGGCCGGGCCTCGACGACGCCAACGCCGAGCGCCTGTTCGAGCCCTTCTTCACCACCAAGGCCAACGGGACGGGTCTCGGTCTCGCCATCGTGCGGCGCCTGGTCGAGGCCCACGGCGGGAGCATCGCCCTGCGCAACGTCGACCCCCACGGGGCGCGTGTCGAGGTGCACCTGCCGGACTCGGGTGTCGAGGGCGGCATGCCGTGATCGACCCCGCCGCCGCTGAGCTCGTGCTGGTGGTGGACGACGAGGACGCCGTGCGCCGGTCGGTGGCCGAGATCCTGCGAGGCGTGGGCTACGCCGTCACCGAGGCGGAGGACGGGGAGCGGGCCCTGCAGGTGCTCGGAGACAGTGCTGTCCGGGTGGTGGTCCTCGACGTGCGCATGCCGCGCCTCGACGGCATCGGCGTCCTCGACGCGGCTCGACGCGCTCGACGTGCTCGACGAGATGCCGGCGGTGGTGCTCGTCTCGGCCCAACGCCTGAGCCCCGAGGTCGAGGCACGCCTCGGCGGGAAGGTCGTGTCGTTCCTGCAGAAGCCGGTGCCACCCCGGCGCCTGCTCGACGAGGTGGCGAGCGTGGCCCCGGAGCGCGGTCGTGAGCGACGCCGTGCGGCGCGACCCCGACGCCCTCGTGCTGGTCGTGGACGACGACGACGCCGTGCGCCAGGGGCTGGTCGACGTGCTGGCCACGGGGGAGGTGCGGGCCCTCGGGGCGGCCTCGGCCGAGGAGGCGCTGCGACTCCAGGAGCTGCACCGGCCGGCCGTGGTGGTGTGCGACTTCCGCCTTCCCGACGCAACCGGCATGGATCTCGCCCGGGAGCTCAAGGGGCGCGACCCCGAGCTCCCCGTGCTCCTGCTCACCGGGTACGCGTCGCTCGACACGGCCGTGTCGGCCGTGGGGCGCCTGGACGGGTACCTCGTCAAGCCCGTCGCCCCCCCGGCCTTCATCCAGGCCGTGCACAACGCCCTCGACCGGCGACGGCTGGTCGTGGACAACCGGGAGCTGCTGGAGCGACTGCAGCGCCTCAACGAGTACCAGGCCCTGTACGACCCGCTGACGGGCCTGCCGAATCGCGCCCTGCTCGACGACCGCCTGCGCCAGGCGGTTGCCGCCTGCCAGCGAACGGGCGCGCTGCTCGCCGTGCTCTTCGTCGACCTCGACGGCTTCAAGGTGGTGAACGACCTCTTCGGGCACCACGTGGGCGACGAGCTGCTGCGCGAGATGGCGGCGCGTCTGGCCCGGGCCCGGCGCCAGTCCGACACCGTGGCGCGCTTCGGGGGCGACGAGTTCGTGGTGGTCTGCCCCGACATCCGGACGTCGGCGGCGGCGTGCCGCATCGCCGACCACCTGCTCGACGAGCTCAGCTTCCCCGTCGAGGTGGGCGGGGTCGAGCACCGCCTGACGGCCAGCGTGGGCATCGCCGTCACCTCGGGCGGGGCCGGCGACCAGAGCCCGGAGGCAATGCTCCGCAACGCCGACACGGCCATGTACCGCGCCAAGGAGGAGGGCCGGGCGGGGTGGGAGCTGTTCGACGACGCCATGCGCGACCGCGTGCTGGAGCGCTTCGACGTGGAGCGGGGGCTGCGAGCGGGGATGGAGTCCGGTGACCTGGTGGTGGTGTACCAGCCGCTCGTCGATCTGCGCACCGGCGACGTCACGGGGGCAGAGGCCCTGCTGCGCTGGCACCGGGCCGGGCACGGCACCATGCTGCCGGCGTCGTTTCTGACCGTGGCCGAGGAGTCGGGCCTCATCGTCCCCATCGGGCGGTGGGTGCTCGAGCAGGCCCTGGCCGACCTGGCGTCGTGGCGGGCCGAGGGTCTCGTGCCGTCCCGGTTCCGCCTGTGGGTGAACGTGTCGCCCCACCAGCTGGCGAACCCGCACTTCGCGCAGCTCGTCGACGAGACGGCCCGGGCCTACGACGTGCCGCCCGGGCTCCTCGGGTTCGAGATCGTGGAGGAGGCGCTGCGCGACGTGGGGGCGACGGTGGAGGTCCTGCGGATGCTGCGCGAGCAGGGCGTGTCGCTGAACCTCGACGACTTCGGGGCCGGCCATTCCAACTTGTGGTGGCTGCAGGAGCTCCCCATCACGGGGATCAAGATCGACCGCCGCTTCGTGGCGACGCTCGACATGCTCGGAGAGCGCCGAGGGACGGCCATCGTGCGGGGCCTTGTGGGCCTGGGCCACGCCCTCGGGCTGGCGGTGGTGGGCGAGGGCGTCGAGACGCGGGCCCAGAGCGAGGCGCTGCGCTCCATGGGGTGCGAGGACGCCCAGGGCTACTACTTCGGCTACCCGGGCACGCCCACCCAGCTGTGGTCGAACGCCCCGGCCTGGGCCCCGCACGACGGTCGCACCGATGCGCGTGCCGTCGACCTGGCGGACGTCGACCCCCTGGCGCGGCGCCCCGGCGCCTGAGCCGCGCCGCCGCCCCACCCGCCACGCACCGATCGGGCCGTTCACGCAGAGCGGCGACGGCGCCCGTTGGTGGCACCGTTGATGGCACCGGTCGCGGGTGGTCCCGGTGCGCGTCGGTGGTGATGACCGCGCCAGCGACCGGGGGTAGCCTGCAGCGCAGATCCTGTGTCACGCCGTCGGATCCCGACGGGCGGAGCGCACCGACTGAGGAGGACGCCCCCTGACTGACATCGAACCCGCGCCCGCCCCCGCCGCCTGCGGCGCGTGCGGTCGACCTGGTCAAGATCTACGGGCGGGGCGACGCCGTGGTGCGGGCCCTCGACGGCATCACCGTGGACTTCGAGCGGGGCCGCTTCACCGCCGTCATGGGGCCGTCGGGGTCGGGGAAGTCGACGCTCATGCACTGCATGGCCGGGCTCGACCGTCCCACCTCGGGCCAGGTGTTCGTGGGGGACGAGGACGTGGCCGCCCTCGACGACGCCGGTCTCACGAAGCTACGCCGTGACCGGATCGGCTTCGTGTTCCAGTCCTTCAACCTCGTGCCCACCCTCACGGCCGAGGAGAACATCACGCTCCCCGCCGCCCTGGCCGGCCGGCCGTCGACCGGCAGTGGTTCGACTACCTCGTGGGGCAGCTCGGCATCGGCGACCGGCTGTCGCACCGCCCCAACGAGCTGTCGGGCGGCCAGCAGCAGCGCGTGGCGTGCGCCCGCGCCCTCATGGGCCGGCCCGACCTCATCTTCGCCGACGAGCCCACCGGCAACCTCGACTCCAACGCCTCGGGCGAGATGCTCGCCTTCCTGCGCCGGTCCGTCGACGAGTTCTGCCAGACCATCGCCATGGTGACCCACGACCCCCGGGGCGCCGCGCTTCCGACCGCGTCCTGTTCCTGAACGACGGGTCGGTGGTCGGAGAGCTCCGCTCGCCCACCGCCGACCCGGTGCTCGAGCAGGTCAGGCAGCTCGGGAGCTGACATGTGGAAGGCGACGATCAAGGGCCTGCTCGCCCACAAGCTGCGCCTGGCGCTCACCGCCTTGGCGATCGTCCTGGGCGTGATGTTCGTGACGGGCACCCTCGTCCTCACCGACACGCTGCACAACACCTTCACCACCCTGTTCGACAACATCTACCAGAAGGTCGACTTCGTGGTGCGGGAAAAGGCCGAGTTCAACGTGTCCTCGGGCACCGCCGCGCGCAAACCCATCCCCGAGTCGGTGGCGACCACGGTGCGCGCCGTGCCCGGCGTGGAGTACGCCGAAGGGACGGTGTCGGGCTACGCCCAGTTCGTGGCGCGTGACGGCAAGGCCATCGCCACCGGGGGAGCGCCCACCCTGGGGGTGTCGATGGACCCCCAACCCCAGCTGTCGTCGTTGACGGTGGTGAGCGGCGCCCGTCCGACCGCGGCGGGCCAGGTCGACATGGACCAGTCCACGGCCCAGAAGTACCACTTCGCCGTGGGCGACCGCGTGCGCGTCCTGTTGTCGGGGCCGCCGCGGACCTTCACCATCGCCGGCATCGTCCGCTTCGGCACGGCCGGCAACCTGGCCGGCGCCACGATCGCCGGCTTCGACATCCCCACCGCCCAGCAGCTCTTCGGCTCCGTGGGCTCCTATGACGCCATCGACGTGCTGGCCCGGCCGGGCACCGACACGGCCCAGCTCCGCCAGGCCATCGCCGGGGTGCTGCCTCCTGGCGCCGAGGTCGTCACGGGCGAGACCGTTGCCAACGAGAGCAGCAACGCCATCAACCAGGCGCTGTCGTTCTTCTCCACCGCCCTGCTCGTGTTCGCCTTCATCGCGCTGTTCGTGGGCGGATTCACCATCTTCAACACCTTCTCGATCATCGTGGGGCAGCGCACCAAGGAGCTGGCGCTGCTGCGCATCCTGGGCGCCAGCCGGCGCCAGGTCTTCCGCTCCGTGCTGGCCGAGGCGTTCATCGTCGGGCTCGTCGCCTCGATCGTGGGCCTCGGCCTGGGGGTCGCCACCGCTGTCGGGCTCGTGGCGCTGCTCAAGGGGTTCGGGATATCCCTGCCCACCGGCGCCCTCGTCTTCCAGGCCCGGACGGTCATCGCCGGCCTGGCCGTGGGGATCGGGGTGACGGTGGTGTCGGCCATCAGCCCCGCCCGCCGGGCGGTGCGCATCGCCCCCGTGGAGGCGCTCGTCGACCAGCAAGGCGGGGAGGGAGAGTCGCTGCGCCGCCGGGTCACGATCGGTGGCGCCGTGCTGGGCGTGGGCGCCGTCGTGCTGGCCGTCGGCCTCACCAAGCCCGCCATCCAGCTCGTGGGGATCGGCGCCGTCGCCCTGTTCATCGGGGTGGGCATGCTGTCGCCCCTGGTGGCGCGGCCCATGGCGGGGTTCATCGGCGTGCCGCTGGCCAACGCCCTCGGGGTCGTCGGGAAAGCTGGGGCGCGAGAACTCCATGCGCAGCCCGCGGCGACGGCCCAGACCGCCGCCGCCCTCATGGTGGGCCTCGCCCTCGTGTCGGTGATCGCCGTGTTCGGCGCGTCGGTGTCGAAGTCGGCCACGGCCAGCATCGACGAGGCCATCAGCGCCGACTACATCGTCACCGCCTCCTCCGCCGGGGGGGCGGGGCTTCAGCCGGTCGGTGGCGAGCGCGGTGTCGGCCGTGCCGGGCGTGCAGGCCGTGTCGTCGGTCTACACCGGCACCTTCGAGTTCAGGGGGTCGATCGACACCCTGGCGGCGGTGGCGCCCGAGCACCTGGCCCGGACGATCATCCTGCGCATGTCGTCGGGCGCGGGGGCCTCCGCCCTGGCGGCGGGGGACCTGCTCGTGGACACCACCACGGCCCGCTCGGACCATCTCGTGGTGGGTTCGGTGGCGCCGGTGAAGTTCGCCCTCACCGGTGGGGGGACGATGCGGGTAGGTGGGATCTTCATGCCCAACTCGCTTCTGGGCAGCTTCCTCGTGAGCGACGGGTTCTTCCAATCCCACTTCTCGGACCCGCTCCCCGTGGCCGTGCTGGTGCGGGCCTCGGGCGGTGCCAGCGCCTCGGGCAAGGCGGCGCTGGCGGCGTCGTTGCACAGCAACCCCAACGTCAAGGTGCAGACCCAGGCCGAGTTCAAGAAGTCCCAGGAGAAGCAGGTGAACCAGCTGCTCGGGCTGGTCTACGTGCTGCTCGCCCTGGCGGTGCTGGTGGCGCTCATCGGCATCGTCAACACCCTCATGCTGTCGGTGTTCGAGCGCACCCACGAGATCGGCCTGTTGCGCGCCGTGGGCATGCGCCGTCGCCAGGTCAAGTCCATGATCCGCTCCGAGGCGGTGATCATGGCGGTGTTCGGCGCCCTCATCGGCGTGGTGGTGGGTACGGGGCTCGGGGTGTCCTTCGCCTCGTCGTTGAGCCAGCAGGGGATCGACCGCATCGTCGTGCCCTTCCCAGCCTGGTGCTGTTCCTCGTCATCTCCGCCCTGCTGGGCCTGGGGGCGGCGTCGTGGCCGGCACGACGGGCGGCGCGCCTCGACCTTCTGGCTGCCATCGCCGCCGAGTGACCGTGGCGCGCCGCCGGTCCCAGAGCGCGGCCAGGAGGGTGGCGGCGCCGAAGCCCGCCCCGAGCGTGCACACCCCGTTCCAGCCGGCCCGGGCGAACGCCGCGCCGGCGGCGAACGAGCCGACCGCCCCGCCGGCGAAGTAGCAGACCATGTAGCTGCTGTTCACGCGGCTGCGGGCGTCGGGGCGCACCGAGTAGATCACCGCCTGGTTGGTGATCTGCATCCCCTGGGTGCCGAGGTCGAGGACCACGATGCCCGCCACCAGCGCCATCAGCACGCTGCGCCCGAGCGCCAGCAGCCCGTAGGAGGAGAGGAGCAGGGTGGCGCATACGAGCGTGGTGGCGCCGGCCCGCTCGGTGTCGGCCAGCCGTCCCGCCAGGTTGGCAGCCAGCACGCCGGCCACGCCGGCCAGGCCGAACAGCCCGATCACGGCGTTGTCGTAGCCATAGGGGGGCGCGGAGAGCAGGAACGCCAGTGCGGTCCACAGGACGCTGAAGGCGGCGAAGGTGCAGCCCCCGATGAGGGCGCGGCGCCGCACCACGGGCTCGTCGACCAGGAGGCGGAGCGTCGACGACACGAGGCGCGGGTAGGCGACGTGCGGACGCGTCCGCTCGGTGGGCAGGACCCGTGCCATGAGCATGGCGAACACCACCATGAGCCCGGCCGAGGTCCAGTAGATGGCCCGCCACCCGGCGGCCTGCGACACGAGTCCGCTCACGGTGCGCGCCAGCAGGATCCCGAGCAACAGGCCCGTCATGATGCGCGCCACCACGCGGCCGCGTCGTGCCCCGGGGGCGAGATCGGCGGCGAAGGGGATCATCACCTGGCCGGCCACGGAGCTGCAGCCGGTGGCGACGGCTCCGACCTCGAAGAGCCACAGCGACGGGGCGACAGCGCACAGCACCAGCGAGGCCGCCGCGGCCAGGAAGAGGACCACCACCAGGCGACGCCGGGGACGGAGGTCGCCCAGGGGCACGACGGCGAGCAGCCCCGCCGCGTACCCCACCTGGGTCACCGTGACCACGGTGGCCGCCGCCGCCGATCCCACCCCGTAGGTGCGGGCCACGTCGTGGAGCAGGGGCTGGGCGTAGTAGAGGTTCGCCACCACCGCACCGGTGGCCACGGCGATGAGCGCCACCAGCCCTCCCGGCAGTCCGCCCCCCAGAGGCGTGGGGCCGGCACCGGTCGCGTGCCCTGCGTCTGTCACCCGGGGCACCGCCTCATGCCGGGGCCAACCGGGGCCCGCGGGCCGCTATTCCGCGCCGGCCCCGCCGGGCGCGGCGCCAGGCGGTGGCAACAGGTGTGGACGGTGGGGCGGCACCACATGCGACAATGGTCGCAGGGGAGTCCGGGCGGGCGGACCGGCTCTCGAAGCGACGGCATGTCAGCTGGGCGGCGGGAAGGAGTGTGGGGTGGTGGGTGAGCCACGGCGGACTCCCTCCTCTCTCACCGAGGAGCAGCAGCAGCTCACGCGGTCCCGGATCCGGCAGGCGGCCATGGAGGTCGTGGCCCGGCGCGGCTTCGCGGCCACGGTGGAGGAGATCGCCCAGGTCTCCGGCGTCAGTCCCCGGACGGTGTTCCGCCACTACTCCACCCACGACGCCCTCATCGCCGCCACGGTGCGGGACATGTTCGAGGCCTGCGGCCGCTACCCGCTCAAGCGCCTGCCCCGCCTGGTCGACGACCTCGACGGGTGGATCAGCGGCCTTCCCCGGCGGGTCGAGGATCTCGACGCCTGGCTCGAGGGCCTGGCCGTGACCATCCACACCCGCAACGCCCGGATCTTCGGCGAGGCCTTCTGGGACATCCACGACGAACTGCAGGTCGTCGGACGTGCTGGTCGAGGTGGCCGACCTGCGCCGCGCCTACCGCCAGCGGGGCGTGGGCTACCTGACGTCGCTGGCGTGGCGCAGCGCGGGCGGGACGGGGGAGCCACCGGCGTCGCTCGAGGCGGCGTTCGCCCTCAACCTGTCGGCCTTCACCACCCAGGCGCTCATGGTCGACTTCGACCAGACACCGGCCCAGATCGGCTCGCTCACCGCCGAGATCCTTCGCTCGCTGCTCGGCGCGTGCCGTGGCCGCGCAGCACGGCGAGGCGGACGACGCCGGTGGTGCCCCCACCACCTGACGCCGTGCTCAGCAGTGGTAGTAGCGGAGCAGCACGCCGTTGCCGTCGGGGAGGCCGACGCCGGGCACGCAGTGCGCCCGCACCCAGCGCACGCGCCGGTCGCCACCGGGGGCTGCACGGGGACGAGGAGGGGTCGACAGCCGTCCGTCGTCGATGAGACGGCGCAGCTGCGCCACGGTGGGCTCGGGGACGTTGCCCGAGAAGCCGCCGATGGGGAGGAACTCGCCGTCCTGTCACCATGACGAAGGGGGCGGCCACGGCCGAGGTGTCGACCCCCCACACGATGCCCGTCCCCGGGTAGGCGCGGTCGTAGTACGCAGCCAGGCTGGTCCCCTCGGCCTGGAACCGCTCGGGGCCGGTGGTGGTGCCCTGCGTGGCGGCCTGTGACTGGAAGGGCGTCGAGAACGACCCGAGACCCTGTGCCACCACCACCCCGGTCGTGACGGCCGGCGCCAGGAGCAGCGACAACCCTGACAGCCCCACCGCCAGCGCCGGGCGCGGTGACGACGCGCCCCGTCCCCGCACGAGCGACAGGCCCAGGGCCGTCTCGGCCAGTACGCAGCCGGCCACCAGCGTCGGGACGAGCCAGGCGCGCACCCCGGCCGTCCCCGGCACGAGGGCCACGGCGTAGAGGCCGGTGGTGGGCACCACCATGGCCAGGAGGGCGGCGGGGACGCGGCTCGTGTGGCGGGCCCGCCAGGCGAGGGTCGCCCCGATGGCGCACAGGGCGGCGACGGCGGGGACCAGCGCGGCGGTGTAGTACGAGTTCACGTAGGCACCGAGGCTGAAGAAGCCGCCCAGGACGACGAGCCAGCCGCCCCACAACACGATGGCCGCCCGGATCGGGTCGCGGCGCGGCATCCGCCGCCGCGCCACGAGGGTGGCCATGCCCGCCGCCAGCGCAGCGGGCAGCAGCCAGGCGTCGTCGCGCCCGAGCGGTCCCACCAGGAGCCGCTGGGGAGAGGCGGCGATGCGGAACGTACCCACCTGGGAGTGGTGCTGGACGAGGTCGAGCACGAAAGGCTGGGCGCCGTGCACGATCGTGCCCCCGCCGAGATGGATGCCGATGCGGCTCCAGCCGTTGCACACGAAGACCTGGGCGAAGACCGAGTCGTCGGTGGTGCCGTCCACGTAGGGCCGGTCGTGGCCGGGAACGGCCGACACCACCGACATCCAGCTGAGCGAGACCACGAGCGCCACGACGGCAGCCAGTGCCGCGCTGCGCACCCGCCGGCGCAGATCGCATGGGGCTGCCACCAGGTAAGCGGCGAAGAGCGGGGGGACGATCAACCAGGCCTGGACCATCTTGGTTTGAAAGGCGAGACCGATCCACACCCCGGCCAGCACCAGCGACCGGCCCCGCCCCGTCACGAGCGCCTCGGTGGTGGCGTCGGCGGCCAGGACGGTGAGAAGCACCAGCATCGAGTCCGAGACGTTGCCCCGGTTGAGCAGGGCGTTCACCGGGCTGGCGGCCAGCACCAGCGCGGCCACGATGCCGGCCTTCGGACCCGCCACGCGGCGCACGGCGCGGTACAGCACGAGCACGGTGAGGACGCCTGCGATCACCTGGGGCAGGGCCACGGCCCAGTAGTCGAAGCCGAAGACGCGCACCGACAGGGCTTGGAGCCAGATCGCACCCGGCAGCTTGTCGAGCGTCACCGTGCCCGCCGGGTCGAAGGCCCCGAAGAAGAAGTCCTTCCAGTTGCCCCCCATGCTCGCGCCGCCGCCGCGTAGAAGGGCTCCAGGGCGATGGTGGTCATGCCCCAGGCGTAGGAGAGGCCGGCGCCGGCGGCCACGATCAGCAGGGCGGGTCGGGACCAGCGCGGCTGGCCCGGAGGTGCGCGCCACACCGCCAGCCTGGCGGCCACCTCCGCCCATCGCCGCCATGGGCGTACCGGCATATCGCCGTCGGGCGTCCCCGCCGCTTCGGTCCCGGCGAGGAGGGACCCCTGGCCGGGTGGGTGCACACCCACGGCTCGATACCCTACGAACCGGCGGTGCCGGGCGCGGGCATGGTGCCGCACCGGGTCGGCGTCAGGCCGGGCCGGCGGCGGACTCGAGGATGGCGGTGAGCGCCGGCACGGCCCGGGCCAGGGCGGCGTCGTAGCCCATTGCCTCGATCCGGGGCCCGGCGTACTCGAGCTCGAAGAGCCCCGCGTACCCCGCGGCCAGGAGGGTCCGGACGATGCGAGGGAGCGGGATGACCCCGTCGCCGGGCACGAGCCGGTCGGGGGTGGACACCACCACGGGACCGAGGTCGCTCACGTGGACGAGCCCGATGGCGTCGGCGGCGTCGGCGATGGTGTCGGCGAGTCCCCGCTCCTGCCAGCACGCCGTGGTCTCCATGAGCACCCCCATGCCGAGCGGGCGGGCGAGGTCCACGGCGTCGCGCAGGCGGAAGACGAAGCTGATGTCGCTGCGCAGCTGGTTGGTGTGCTCGAGCAGCACGGGCACGGGGGCGGCGGCCACGAGCGGGGAGATCACCTCGGCGAAGGCCCCGGCCGCCTCGTCCCAGGGCATGGGCCCCGCCGACCCGGTGCTGCGCGCCACGTGCTCGGCGCCCATGGTCCGCGCCGCCTCGAACAGGTGGTCGACCCGGTCACGGTAGGCCGGTCACCCCTGGGGCCGGTCGACACGGGTGCCCAGGACGAGCACGCTCGCCACCCGCAGGCCGGCCGCCGCCACGAGCTCGGTGTCGCCGGGGCGGAGCTTGCCGAAGGGAATGCTCACGCACCCGACGTCGTGGCGGGCCCACAGTGCCAGGTCCTCGGCCACCGTCTGGCGGTGCGACGACGACCCGCTCACCGAGATGCGGTGGTGCCAGGGGCGGATCCGAGGTCCTGTCATCGACGTCAACTCCTGTTCACCGGCGAGCCGCTCCACCCGTGTGCCGTGGGACGGGTCCCGGCCGTGGTCCATCCGACGATGACCGATGGCCGCTCGTTATCCTGATCCTGTCGGGCGCAGGCGCGAGTCTGAGAGGTGAGAGATGGAACTGGCAGGGTGGCACGCCGATCCCTTCGGGACCCACGAGGAGCGCTTCTTCAAGGAGGGTGCGCCGACACCGCTCGTCCACGACAACGGCATCGGGTCCTACAGCGAGCCGCCGGCGCCTCCTCCGCCCCCGGTCGCAGCGCAGGGCGCGCCATCGGCCGTCACGCCACATCCGTCCCCACCACCGGGCGGGCCCGACGCCCTGTTCGTGGCGGCTGCTCCTCCTGGCCCCGGCCTGTCGGTCGTCCGACCCTCCGCGGCAGGCGCCGTCTCTGTGGGAGACGTCCCCGATCCCGTGGCCAGAGAGATGCTCGGCGTCATGGAGCGGCTCAACCTCCTCCAGGAGCGGATCGTGCGGTTCAACAAGAGCGGTGGCACCTTCCAGCAGCGCGCCGCCCTCCTCGCCGAGCGGGACCGGCTCTTCGCCGAGCGGGAGCGCCTCAAGGCGCAGCGCGACGCGGCGGCACGCCCGGACCTCCACGCCACGGCGAGCTGACGTCGGCGTCTCCCCTGCTCCTCAGGTCAGCCTGAGGGCGTCGAGGTTGACCGCACCCTGATCGGACGCCCCGACGCTGCACACCACGAGGTTGGTCCCGGCCGCCATGGTGAGTGTGACCGGCACCGTCTGCCACGAGGTCCACGCCGGTGTGCTCGGCACGACGAGCGTGGCCGTGCCGTTGACGCTCCCCGTCGCCGGATCGAGCGCCTGCACGGTCAACGAGGACGGGGCGCCGGTGGAGTTGGCGACGCGGCACTCGAGTTGGCGACTGCCAGCGCGCTGCACCGACACGGCCACGGCGACGCTGCTTCCCTGCGTGTCGAGCCCGGTGACGTATCCCCGGCCCGAGTGGCCGCCGAAGGTGTTGGCGAAGCGCGCCGATCCCGCCCATGCCCCGACCTCGGCCTGGTACTGGACGGGGCCTTGCGGGACCACCGACAGCAGGACCGAGGCGTGGGGCACGAGGCTCGCCTCGTAGCTCGTCATCGACCCCAGGTCCTTGTGGGCCCAGAGGTCGCGCACAGCTGCCGGGCCGCTGATGCCGAGCACGCCGGCGAAGTCGATCGACTTGGTCCGCGGTCCCGGGCCGTTCTGGCGGTTGAACAAGGCCACGACCCAGCTGCCGTCGGGTAGCTGGCCGATCCAGCGCTCCGGGTCGCGGCTCGTGTGGTCGTACTCGTATCCGTGGCTGTTGTTGAACACGGGCTTGCCGACCAGACCGGCGTGGCGCAGGGCCAGCACCTCGCGGTTCTGGTACACGTGGGCGTTCTTGCCGATCGTGTCGACGCGGTCGGCGATGGCGATCGGCGCTCCCGCCATGGTGAAGAGGTTGATGGCGCTCTGGCGCTCGCGGTCGTTGGCGAACGACCCCATGACGAGCGGGTCGCCGTCGAGGATCATCTGGCCCCGGCCGGAGATGTCGGCGAAGCCCGTGAACCCGAGGAACGGGTTGTTCCACTGCGACCACTCCGGTTGCCACGTCTGGCGGCCACCGCTCAGATTGCCCCACGCGCCGTAGCTCACATCGTTGTCGATGCGGACGAGGTCGCCGTAGCTGCGCTCCCCGGCCCCATGGTCGAACAGATTGGGCATGACGAGGCTCAGCTGCATGTCCCCCGCCGCCTCTCGCATCCATGCCAGTGCCTGCAGGTACGACTCCCGACCATGCGCCACCCCCACGGTGCCCCCGGTCTGGTCGAACCCGACCTCGTACCAGGCCAGGAAGTCCACCCGGAGGAACGTGGCCCCGAGTTGACGGAAGTACGACACGTAGCCCTTCACGTACTCCTCCGCCCCGTCGTGGCTCGTGTCCACCCATTGCAGAAGGCCACCCCCGTCGAAGTAGTCGCCCGGGTTGACGATGTCGCCCACCGCGACGTCGGGGCGGCCGACCACGGTCACAGACGGGTTCGTGACAGCCGACCGGGTGGCCCACAGGGGGTTGTAGTAGACGCCGAGCTGAAGCCCCTTGGACTGCAGGTACTGGGCCCACCAGGCCCAGTCGTGCACCCAGTCGTCGCCCTGGCTCACGATGTAGCCGTTCGGCGTGATCCGTTGCGTGTGGTCGATCCACCCGTCGGTGCACACCATCGTGTAGCCGTCGTCACGGAACGTCGCCGCCACCCAATCGACATTCGCCTTCCACACGTTCTCGGGGATGAGGGCGTTGTTGGGGAACTCGTAGCTGTACGTGCTCCAGTACAGAGGGCCCGCCCCTCCGGGCCGGAACACCGGTGCCGTCGGAATCGCCTGCGCCGACACGTCTCCGGCGGCCCCGACTGCCGGCGATGTCGCCGTGGCCCCCGCCGCACCGGCAGCGCGCGACGGAGCGGTCACGCCGGCGAGGAGGGCGCCTCCACCTCGTTTGAAAAGGTCCCGTCGTGTCGGCACCGTCAGTCGCACCGTCTCGAAGCCACGATCGAGCACCTTAGCCAACACCGGTCTCGAGGGTTCAGGGGGAGTCAGGTGATCCCGTGCGATACTGCCACCGGTGATCGCACCTCTCCTTCTTGGATTGGGGTTGTTGGTCTGGTTCGTCGTGCGCACGTCGGCGAAGAGGAAACACCAGCCGTCGCACGACGTCGCCGTCGTGCCCCGTACGGCCCGCCCTGTCGGGCTCGTCGTCGGGCCGCCGCCGAAGGACGCCATCGTCGAGATGATCGGTGTCTCCAAGGTGTACGGCCATCGCGGCGGTGGCAGGCCGGCCCTCGACGGGCTCGACCTGGTGGTGCCATCTGGTGGGGTGTTCGGAATGCTGGGTCGAAACGGTGCGGGCAAGACGACAGCGCTGCGTTGCCTGCTCGGACTGGTGCGTCCGACGGCGGGAACGTGCAGGGTGCTCGGGGCCGACAGCAGCGCCGATCTGCATCGTGTGATCAGCCGCGTCGGCGCCCTCATCGAGACGCCGGGGCTGGCGCCGGCGCTGACAGGGCGGCGCAACCTGGCGTTGCTGGCCCGGCTGGACCGGATCGGAGCGGACGGTGTCGAGCGGGCGCTGCGCCACGCCGGCCTGGCAGAGCGGGCCGACGATCCTGTCGCCACGTACTCGCTAGGGATGCGCCAGCGCCTCGGGATCGCTACCGCCCTCCTTCGCGATCCGGAGGTCGTGGTTCTCGACGAGCCGGCCAACGGCCTCGACCCGGCCGGCATCGCGGAGATCCGCCGGCTTCTCGTGTCGCTGGCGGCCGGGGGTCGCACCGTCATCGTGTCGAGTCACCTCCTGGACGAGGCGGAGAAGATGTGCGACCGCGTCGCCGTCGTGGACGGGGGGCGGTGTGTGGCGGTGGGCCCCATCCGTGATCTGCTCGCCAGTGCCGGCGCCGATGCGGTGCTCGTCGGCGTGGCGGACCTGGAAGCCGCCAGGGTCGCCCTGGCCGCCGCCGGGTTGACCGTGACGATCGTCGACGGCCGGCTTCGGGTGGGCTGTCCCCCATCGGGAGCGGCGCGGATCACCGAGCTGCTCGCCACCCAGCGCCTCTTCGTGAACGAGCTCCGCTACGACACTCCCACGTTGGAGGACTTCTTCTTCGGCCTCACCACACCGGTCGACGAGGGAGCCCTGCCGTGAGCGACCTGTTCGCTGCCGACCTGCGCAGGCTCCTGTGGCGGCCGATGACCCGCTTCATCGGTGGTTTCGGCGTGGTGATCGTGGGCGCTGTGGGTGTGATCATCTTCGTGCACACCTCCCATCACTACGTCTTCACCACGCGCGCCGACATGCGAGGCGCGGTGGCCGATGCCGTGCTTCCCCTGTCCTTTGCCGCATTCGCTCTCGGTGCCTCGGCCCTCGGTGCCGATTACGCCAGCCGGGCCTTGACCACGCTGCTCACCTGGGAGCCGCGGCGGCGGTTCGTGCTGGCGTCACGGGCATGTGCGTCGGCGCTGGTGACTGCGGCCGTTACCCTCGTCATCCTGCTGGCACTCGTCCTCGTGCTGCTCCCGTCGGCCATCGTGAACGGGACCAGCACCGGCCTGACCGGTGCCTGGTACCTGTCGATGGCGGCGATGACGGTGCGGTGCGTCCTGTTCATCGCGGCGATGTCGACCGTCGGGGTGGCAGCTGCGGCATTGGGACGGAGCACGACGGCGGCGGTGATCGGGATGGTGGGGTACCTGATCCTGTTCGAGTACACGGCGGTCCAGGCCTCACCGTCCTTGGCGTGCTGGCTGCTCGTGACCGATGCCATCTCGTGGGTCGGCCAGAACGCGGACACCAACGTCGGCGCCCCCGAGGGGCACACCGTGGTCGTCGGAGGTCTGCTGATCGCCGCCGCCACGGTGACCCTGTGGGTGGTCGCAACCAGGACCTTCGAGCGCCGGGACGTCACGTAGGCGCTGTGGCCGTCGCCCCGACCCTGACGGGGCTCCGGCGTACCTGGTGTCGGGGCAGGGGATGGAGGGACTCGCTTCCGGTCCGGTCCTGGTGCATCGTTGTGTGGTGCGCATCGCGGTGATCGGGGCCAGTGGCTTCGTGGGGCGGGCGCTGTGTGTCGAGCTGATGGCGGCGCGCCACGTGGTCGTCGGCCTCTCGCGTCACCGTCCCGAGATCCCCGGGGTCGAAGGACACGCCATCGACGTGGCGGACAGGGCGGCGCTGCTCGAGGTCCTGGTGGGATGCGAGAGCGCCTTCTACCTCGTGCACTCGCTGAGCGCCGGCGACTTCCGCACCCGCGACCGCGAGCTGGCCGAGAACTTCGGCATGGCGGCAGCAGCGGCCGGGGTCGAGCGCATCGTCTATCTCGGCGGCCTCGGGCACGAACCGGAGTCCGAGCATCTGTCGAGCCGCCAGGAGGTCGGTGTCGCTGCTCGCCAGTGGGCACGTGCCGGTCGTCGAGCTGCGAGCAGCCGTCGTCCTGGGGGCGGGGAGCATCTCCTTCGAGATGCTCAGGTATCTCACCGAGCGCCTCCCGTTCATGGTCTGCCCGCGCTGGGTCCGCACCAAGATCCAGCCGATCGCCTCTGCCGACGTGGTCTCGTATCTGATACGGGCACTCCAGGTCGAGCCGGGGGTGTACGAGATCGGTGGTGCTGAGGTCACCTCGTACCGAGAGATGATCGGCGCCTATGCGACCGCTCGTGGTCTTCGCCGCAGGCGCATCGTCGACGTGCCCTACCTCACGCCCCGCTTGTCGTCGTACTGGCTGGACCTGGTCACGCCGGTCGATCGCCGGGTCAGTCACGCACTCATCGAGAGCCTCAAGACCGAGGTGGTCGTCCACGACGGGGAGCGGACCGACGGCGCCTTCGCCTTCGCGCCGGCCGGGCTGGCGGAGGGCCTGTCGGCCGCCCTGGAGGACCAGGCCAAGGCGCTCGACCACGACCTCCTGCGCCGCCAGGAGGGGCTGTGCGACGGTGTCTACACCGTCCGTGTATCGGCACCTCTCTCCGGCGAGGCGTCGGTGCGCCTCGACGCGGACCTCGACCGAATCGGTGGCAGCTACAGCTGGTACGGCCTCACGTTCGCCTGGCGGGTGCGAGCGATGCTCGGACGTCTCGTCGGGGAGCGATGGACCCTCGGCTCCCCACCGGCGCTCATCGAGGGCCAGACCGTCGACTGGTGGTACGTGACGCGCCGCAGTCCCGGAATGCTGGTTCTTCGCGCCACGTCCTGGTTCTTCGGAGACGCCTGGTTCGGGTACCAGTGCAGCGAGGATGCGCTCGTCCAGGTTGGGGCGTTTCGCCCGCTCGGGGTTCCGGGCTTCTTGTATTGGAAGATGCTCCAGCCCGTGCACCGCAAGGTCTTCGCAGCCCTGGCGCACACCCGGGTGCGACGTGTGGGTCCCTCCCCGGCGTCTCGCACGCGCCAGCGGCGGACGTGGGGCCGACCCCGCCCCTAACCCTCCAGCAGGTCCTGCGCCTCGGCGTCGAGGACGACGTCCTCCACGGCCAGGTTCTCCTGGAGGTGGGCCAGGGAGGAGGTCCCCGAGATCAGCAGGACGGTGGGGCCCTGGTCGAGGAGCCAGGCCTGGGCCACCTGGGCGGGGGTGACGCCGAGATGGGAGGCGGCGGCCCGCACGTTGGGCGCGTTCAGGACGGGCCGGTCGGCGCTGAAGGCGGAGCCGAGGGGGAAGAACGGTACGAAGGGGACGCCGTCGGTGCTGCAGACCTCGAGCAGAGACCGGTGTGTCCGGTCGACGATGTTGTAGGCGTTCTGCACGCATGCCACGTCGCCGCGGCGCCGGGCGGCGCCGTACTCGTCCACCGCGACGTTGCTCAGGCCCACGGCGCCGATCAGACCCTCGGCCTGCATGGCGAACATGGCGTCCAGCTGCTCGGTCAGCGGCACGTCTGTCTCGGGGTGGCGCCGCAGGTTCACCACCGGGATCCGCTCGAGCTCGAGGGTGCGCAGGTTCGCCTCCACGCCGGCGCGGAGCTCCTCGGGCGTCTGTGCGCCGAGCCACCCGCCACGCTCGTCACGGGCGGCGCCCACCTTGGACACGATGACGAGGTCGTCGGGATAGGGGTGGAGAGCGGCGTGGATGAGCTCGTTGGCCACGACCGGCCCGTAGAACTGGGCCGTGTCGATGTGGTTGACGCCGGCCTCCACCACCCTGCGCAGCACGGCAACGGCCCGCTCCCGGTCGGCGGGCGGGCCGAACACGCCGGGCCCCGGCAGCTGCATGGCGCCGAAGCCCACGCGTCGCACGGGGACACCGGCGAGCACGACGGGGTCGAGGGGCATGGCATGGCCAATCTAGTGGTGTGGTCGGGGGCTCCGGACGGCCCCACCGCACGTGCTCGGCGCCAAGGAGGGTGGTTCCCCCGCACCGGTCGACGCATGGCGCCTCGGCGCGGGCAAGATGGACACATGGCGAACAACGACACCCTGGACAAGGCACTGTCCCGGCTCCAAGAGGAGCTGGTGAGGATGCAGCAGTGGGTCCGCGACGAGGGCAAGCGGGTGGTGATCGTCATCGAAGGCCGCGACGCGGCGGGCAAGGGGGGCGTGATCAAGCGCATCACCGAGTACCTCAATCCTCGCTGGTGCCGGATCGCCGCTCTGCCTGTCCCGAGCGACCGCGAGAAGACCGAGTGGTACTTTCAGCGTTACATCGCCCACCTCCCCGCCGGAGGGGAGATCGTTCTGTTCGACCGTAGCTGGTACAACCGGGCGGGGGTCGAGCGGGTGATGGGACTCTGCAGCGACGAGGAGTACCACCGCTTCCTCCGGCAGTGCCCGGCGTTCGAGCGCATGCTCATCGACGACGGCATCATCCTCATCAAGTACTGGTTCTCGGTGAGCGACGACGAGCAGGAGCGGAGGTTCAAGGAGCGCCTCAACGCGCCGGTCAAGCGGTGGAAGCTGAGCGAGATGGACATAGAGGGCCGCAACCGCTGGGTCGAGTACTCGAGAGCCAAGGACGAGATGTTCGCCCACTGCGACGTTCCGGACTCACCCTGGTACGAGGTGGAGGCCGACGACAAGAAGCGGGCCCGGGTCAACTGCATCGCCCACCTCCTGTCGGTGATCCCCTACCAGGCGCGCAAGCCGCCGAAGGTCAAGCTGCCCCCCCGACCCCCGGTCGGCAACTACCGACGACCGCCTCGCGACCGGTACCACCATGTCCCGGACTACGCGGCGACGATCGCCCCGCCGGTGTGACGCCGCCCGTCCGTCGAATGGTTCGAGCGCACTCCGTGGAGGTGATGGGGATCGAACCCACGACTTCCTGCTTGCAAAGCAGGCGCTCTACCACTGAGCTACACCCCCTCGCCGCACGACCCCGCTCAGCTCGATGCGCAAGCACCTTGGCGAGCAGGTGCTCCTCCGGCTGACCGATGCCCGGACGCGGCTGGGCCTCGGCATCCTACCGTCGACGTGCGAGGTGATCGGTCTGGTCACGGTGTCGCCACCTGCACGGTGAGCGAGGGGATGCGCGCCGAGCTCCCCGGGACCGAGAACCGGAATTGCACGTCCTGCGTCCCCGCGGCAGATGCCGTGAGGTGCACGGTGGTGTCCGCCCGGGGGTACGTGCCGCCGGAGGCGGCGGGCAGCACGAGCTGCCCTGACGAGGGGGCCAGCGTGACGCCGTGGGCCGACGCGCTCCACAGCACCGTGGTCGGGCCGGCGACGTCGGACTGGAGTCCCAGGGTGAGCTCGGCCGGTGTGCCCACCGGAGCCTCGAGGACACCCGTGGGCGAGGTGAAGGCCACGGCCGGTGCGGCGCCCTGGCTGTAGGAAGGTGGTGCCGAGCCGGGTCCGGCGCCCCAGGCGGTGTTCGGCGCCGTCCCCAGGGTGAAGCTGACCGTCCCGCCCGTGCGCAGGATGTCGGCGGGGAGCCACGGCTGGTCGAGGGGGACAGCCGGTGCGGTCCCCGTCGCCACCTCGGCGGACGTGACGTAGTCGGCGGGCGCTCCCTGTGCCTGCACGGTGAGCTGTTCCCCCCGCCAGATGGATCGTGCTGGTGGGGAACAGAGGACTGGCGGTGACCAGGTCGGCGGACCCGGGCGTGAGCGGATAGAGGCCGAGCGCGGCCCATACGTACCACGAGGCCATGGCTCCCAGGTCGTCGTTTCCGGGCTCGCCGGCGGGGGTGAGGGTGTAGAGGCTGTCGGCGACGGAACGCACCACCGCCTGGGTGCGCCACGGCGCCCCCGTGTAGTCGTACTCCCACGGGGCGAAGAGGTCGGGCTCGTTGCCGGCCCAGTCGTAGGCGAGGAAGGGGCCGGCGTTCAGCCGGGTGAAGAACGTGTCGAGGTCCGCCGTCGCCGCCGCGTCGCCGCCCATCAGGGCGATCAGGTCACCGAGGTCCTGCGGGACGCTCCAGGTGTACTGGATGGCGTTGCCCTCCTCGAATCCGTTCTGGGCCTGGTTCTCGGCTCGGAGCGCGGCGGTGGGTGGTGGGAAGGCGGGCCCGGGAGGGAAGTTCCCCGCCGCCAGTCGCGCCTGGATGTAGCCGGTGGCGGGGTCGAACAGGTTCTGCCAGTTCTGGGCCCTGGCCATCATGGAGCTGTAGTCGGACCGGTCGCCTTCGTCCTTCGCCACCTGGGCGACGGCGAAGTCGTCGATGGCGTACTCGAGGGTCTCCGAGCCCCCCACGGTCGCTCCCATGGCCTGGTCCTCGGCACCCTGGCGTACGAAGCCCGACGCCTTGTACTCGGGGAGGCCCTGACGCTCCTGGACGTAGTCGGGGCCGGTTCCGGGGCGCTCGGCTCCCTTGAGCATGGCCTTCAGTGCGGCCGAGGCGTCGAATCCCCTCACACCGAAGGCGTAGGCACTGGCCAGTATCGGGGTCGGCGGAGTCTCCGTCCATGGACCCCGAGTCGTAGTTGGCCAGCTCCCACTTCGGCAACCAGCCACTCTGCGCCGCGTCGTCGACGAGCGACTGCATCATGTCGGACACCCGCGCCGGTGCGATCATCGACAGGAGCGGGATCTCCGAGCGGTACACGTCCCACTCGGAGAAGTTCGTGTACTGCACGTGGCGCCCGGCGTTGTGGACCCGGCCGTCGGCCCCCTCGTACTCGCCGTTGTCGTCGCTGAACACACTGGGGTCGAGGAGGCAGTGGTACAGCGCCGTGTAGAAGATCTGTTGTTGGGTCCGACTGCCACCGCCCACGTCGATCCGGTCGAGCATGGCGTTCCAGGACCTGCTCGCCTGCCGCTGCACCGAGCCCAGGTCCCACCCTGGGTCCTCTGCCCTCAGGTTGGCAGCGGCGTCAGCGGTGCTGACGTACGACACACCGACCTTCATGGTGACGGAGCGGACGTGGGTCGTGTCGAAGGTCACCCACGCCCCGCACGCCGTCGTGTACAAGCCGGAGCAGGTCGACGACCCGTGGTGCGAGCGTCCGTGGGCCCAGGTGCCGTGGCTCTCGAACGGGCGGCTGAACTCGGCCACGAAGTGAAGGGTGTAGGAGCCGAACGAGTCACAGAAGTAGCCCGTGGTGACGGATCCGGTCACCTCGGTGGTGCCGTGGACCTGCACAGCCGACGAGTGGATGCCGTTCGCACTGCCGCTCACCTTGAACAGCACGTTGCCGGACCGGGTCGAGGGGAACGTGATCACCCCGATGCCGCTCCGGGTCGTCGCGCCCAGCTGCACGTTCGTGGACGGCGATCCCAGGCGCACCTGGTACCGGCCCGGGGACGCCGACTCCTCGTCGTGCGAGAACGATGCGGTCGTGTGGGCGGGGTCTTCGGGCACCGCTCCGGTGGTGGGGAGGATGGGGACGTCTCCGAAGACCGGGCACCCCGCCCCGGAGAGGTGGGTCAGGCTGAACCCCGAGATCTTGTCGTCGGCGAAGTCGTAGCCCCCTCCCTGCTCGCGTCCGGTGTGGTGTCGGGGCTCCACTGGATCATCCCGAACGGCACGTCGGCGCCCGGGAACGTCCCCACCTCTCCGGGAGCTCACGGCGTTGACCCCGGTCCCGACGAAGGGATCCACGAGCGAGGTGAGCGAGCTCGGTGCCGGCGTCGGGGTGCCCGAGCCGGTGCCGGCGGGATCGGCTGCTGCCGAGTGGCTCCACGCCGTCGTGGCGGCCACGACGACTGCCAGGAGGACGGCTCGGCGCCCCGGCATACGTCGGACGAGGGTCCCCTCGGGCTGCGTCCTCGCCACGGACCGGTCATGCTACCCAGCTTTGCCAGGAGCGGTCGGGTCCGGTTCAGGTGTGGCTGTGCGTGGCGAGCAGGACGAGATCCCAGAACGCCATGAGCGTGGTCGCGCCGATGAGGAACCGGATGACCCATGCCGTGAGCCGGACGCCGCCGTTCGGGCGTGTCGAGCGTGGCCGGACGACGGCCATCGACTGGACCCGGATCGTGGTGGCCCCCGCGTGCGGCCCCTGGGCCGAAGCGTAGGACTGCCCGCCGTCCGGTCGGGTCGCCATTTCGCTCACGCCGTCCCGTCCCGGTCGCGCTCGGCGGGGGACGGCGGCAGTCCGAACGTTTCGGCCAGTTCGAGACCTTGCCCGTCGGCTCCCCTGATCGTCCGCCTGGTGAGGGCCCACAGCCCGGCCGCCTGCCGGAGCAGGACGAGGGCGACGAGGGCCGTTGCCATCCACCAGTCGACCGAGGTCACGTGGTGGCCGAGCTGCTCCTGGACGGCGATGGCCCCCAGCGCGGCGAGCATCACGACGTAGGGGGCGGCCACCGACAGCGAGGCAATCCCGGTTGTGGTGTCGGGTGCCGCCGCCGGGGCCCGCGCTGCACACGCCCCCACGGCGATGCTCAGGTACGCGACGATCCACCCGACGTCGATGAGGCTGCCCGTGGCATAGCGGCCCTTCTCGACGAGGAACGCGTACCCACTGTCGGACGCAGCCATGACCAGGAGCCCGCCGAGGACGAGGAGGAGATCGGGCCGGACCGCGGATCGCAGCGTCCGCAGGATGAGCACCACGAGGACGACGAGCACGACGTCGCCGAAGGGGTACGCCACCGTGACGGCGCCGCCCAGCGTGGTCAGGTTGCTGTGTCGCCACAGGGGCCCGAGCAGGGTGGTCCACGAGAACACCAGGACAGCGGTGGCGACGACCACCCCGTCGAGCGCGGCACGCGTCCGTCCGCTGCTGCCTCCGTAGCGCAGCGCAGGATGGCAGAGGAAGGCGGCGACGGCCAAGGGGATGGCCCCGAGGTAGCCGACGTCCGCCCACGAGGTGGGAGGGACCGAGTCTCCGAGCACCAGGTCGTAGAGGGCCCACAGCAACTCGGCCACGGTCCACGCCGCGCACGCACAGCCCATCAGCGTCCAGAACCGCCGCTCGGCACCGTGGCGTCCCGCCGCCCACCAGCACGACGCCGTGGCCAGGGCCGCGCCCAGCGCAGTGGCGATGTCGTCGAAGTAGCGCGTGGCGGCGGTGCCGCCGATATGCAGTCCGATCCACGCCACGGAAAGCGCGGCGAGGCCGCCGGCGGCGAGGGCTGCCGGCCTCGGGAACCGGCGTGGCGCCCCCATGGCCATGTCCCTCAGATCGGCGTCCGGGGGGAGCCAGATCAGGGTCGAAGGTCCCATCGACCAGGCCCGGCAGACGGGGGTACCGGCGCCCTGGGCGCCGTCGTAGAATTCCCCCATCTGGGAATTCCTCATCGGCATCCTGCTCATCGTCTTCGGGTGCGGGCTGATCGTCCTCGTCGACGGCCCCCGCCGTGCGGCGCGCGCCGTCGCCACCATGCGCCACAGCCAGGCCCCGCCCCCGCCGTCCGCCGCTCCCGTTTCGGGCCCTGTCGCATCCGGAGCGCCGCCGCCACCGAGCCGGGCAGCCCCCCCGGCCCGACGCGACCGGCCCGAACGTGGCCCCGAAGGGCTGTGGGCCAGCCCTCCGGTCGACGGGTGATGGAGCTTCGGCCCATCGGCCGGGTCCTGTCGTCACGCGCCGACACCGTCGACGACGACTGGGACGATGTGACGTCGGTCATCGAGCTCGACGGCTCGCAGTTCACGGCGGAGGCGCTGCGGGGTCTCGAGGCCTTCTCGCACGTAGACGTCGTCTTCGTCTTCGACCGGGTCGACGCGTCGCAGGTCGAGCGCGGGGCGCGCCATCCCCGCAACAACCCGGCATGGCCCGAGGTCGGCATCTTCGCCCAGCGGGCCAAGAACCGCCCCAACCGGCTCGGCGTCACCACGTGTGCGCTGTCGGCCGTCGACGGTCTCACCCTCGAGGTGCGCGGCCTCGACGCCGTCGACGGCACCCCTGTGGTCGACCTCAAGCCCTACATGGTCGAGTTCGGGCCGCGCGGCGACGTCCGCCAGCCCGAGTGGTCGCACGAGCTCATGCAGGGCTACTGGCGCGTCACCGACGCCGGGGGGTGACCCCGTGCCCGACACCGGGCCCGACACCGGGCCCGACCCCGGGCCCACGCGCCGGGAGGAGGGGCGGCGTCAGCGGGGATCGGGCCGGTCGGGGTTCCAGTGCAGGACGACGGTGCACATCCAGGCGACGCCGTCGTCGTCCTGGATGGGGAGGATGCCGAACCGGCTGATGGTGCGCTGACCGCCGTCGTGATCGCGCCAGGACGAGGGTGCCCGCCCCCGGTGGCGAATGCGGAGATCGTGACCCAGGCCACCGAAGCGGGAGCCGCCATGGAGATCCAGCCCGCGGGTCAGCGCGAGAACGCGGCCTCGTCGATGCGCTTCATGACGTCGTCTGTGAGGAGCGGGATGACGTCGAGCGCCAACATGTTCTCCTGCACCTGCTCGACGCGGCTCGCCCCGGTGATGACCGTGGACACGTTGGGGTTCTTGGTGCACCAGGCCAGCGCCATCTGCGCCAGCGGGCACCCCAGGTCGTCGGCGACGGCCTTCAGCGCCGCCACCCGGGCGTTGCGCTTGGGGTCGGTCAACATTCCCTGCAGCCATTCGTAGCCCGGAAGCGCCGCCCTGCTCCCGTCGGGAACACCGTCGGCGTACTTGCCGGTGAGCAGGCCCGACGCCAGCGGGCTCCAGATCGTGAGGCCCAGGCCGATCTCCTTGTAGAGCCGGGCGTACTCCCAATCGACCTTGCGTCGCTCGAAGATGTTGTACTGGGGCTGCTCCATCACCGGCTTGTGGAGGTTGTGGCGCTCGGCGATCTCCCAGGCGGCCCGGATCTCGTCCGCCGCCCACTCCGAGGTTCCCCAGTACAGGGCGCGGCCCGAGCTCACGATGTCGGACATGGCCCACACGGTTTCTTCGATGGGCGTGTCGGGGTCGGCCCGGTGGCAGTACAGAAGGTCGACGAAGTCGAGGTCGAATCGTTCGAGCGACCCGTCGATGGCCTGCATGAGGTACTTGCGGTTCAACGTGTTGCGCATGTTGACCTCGTCGTGGATCCCCCAGAACACCTTGGTCGACACGACGTAGGAGTGGCGGGGCCAGCCCAGGCGGGCCAGTGCCTTGCCCATGATGCGCTCGGACTCCCCACCCGAGTACGACTCGGCGTTGTCGAAGAAGTTGACGCCCGCCTCCCTGGCCGCCGACAGGCAGTCCGACGCCAGCCCCTCGTCGAGTTGGGGACCGAAGGTGACCCACGATCCGAAGGACAGCACGCTCACCTTGAGCCCCGAGCGGCCCAGACGTCGGTACTCCATCTCCATCGCACGCACTCCTTCGTCACCCAGTGGCGGCAGCCGGTCGAATCACCGCAGCGGCCGAGCCTACGAGGTCGGGCGACGGGCGCGCCCTGCGACGACGCCGGCTCGGAGGTGGACCGACGGGCGCCCCCGGACCGGGGGCTGGCTCAGGGTCGGCCCGCGCCGACCAGCCCGTTGCCCCAGATGGGCTGGATCTGGACGTCCTGGCCCGTCTGGGGTGCGTCCACGACGTCACCGTTGCCCACGTACATGCCGACGTGGCTGATGCCGCCGTAGCCCCAGAACACGAGGTCGCCGGGTTGGAGGTCCGAAAGCGGGATGTGGGGGATGGCGGCGTACTGCGCCGCCCGGTGCGCGGCAGGCTCACGCCGGCTCGCCCCCACGCCCATTGCGTCAGGCCCGAGCAGTCGAAGCCGCGTCCCGGGCTCTCGCCTCCCCACACGTAGGGCACGCCGATCTGGCTCTCGGCCGCCTCGACGGCGCCGGCCGCGCCGCTGGCCGACGGCAGATCCGCCAGCGTGGGTCCCCGACCGGGCGGGCTCGAGCCGTGGTGCACGGGTGTGGCCTCGGATGCGTCGAGGCGCGCCTCGAAGGCGGCGTGGGCGGCGGCCGCCTGGGCCGCCTGGCGCTCGGCCACCAGCGTGGCGATCTGCGCCGTCATGCCGTTCAGGGTGGCCTCCTGGTTCGCCACCGTGGACTGGGCCTCGAGGCGCGCCGCGGCCACCTGCCCGAGCGCCGTCTGCGCCTGGCTCTGGGCCGACTGGAGGTGGTCCTGTTCTGCCGTGAGGCGGGACTGGGCGAGGTCGAGCGAGTCGATGGCTCCGGAGATGTCGCCGCTCACCACGGACCGGTACTCGTCGGCGGCCGACGCCTGCTCGCTGTTGCTGGTGAAGAGGGTCTGGATCCCCCCACCGGTGCTGCCGTCCATGTAGGAGGTGACGGCGTCCTGCCGCAGGTTGGACTGGTCCTGGCCGACGACGGTCTGGTCCTGGGCGATGGTGGTCCGGATCTGGTCCACCTGGGCCGACAGTTGCTGCACCTGCTGCTGCGCCGCGTCGTACTGCTGCGACACCACGTCGAGGTGCTGCTGGTCGGCGGCGAGCTCGGAGGTGATCTGGGCCGCCTGGGCCCGTGCGTTCGCCGAGCGCGTCGGCCGAGGCCGGGCGCGGCGACCCCAGAAGGGCGGCGCACAGGACTGTGACGACAGCTCCGCCGATGACGGCGGCACGAGCGGGCCACCGAACCGATCGGCTTGACGGAGCCGTCGAGGAGAGCTCGACGTCGGTCACGATGGGACTACTGCTTAGCAACGTGGGCGTCGCAGAGGCAAGACGAGGGCTCCGACGGGTCCAGACGCGGCCATTCTGAGCAGGAAGATGTTGCACAAGTTACAGATGTGGCAAGGGACGGCCGGAGGTGCCGGCCTCGGACCCGGTCAGGCCGAGCGGGCCCGGACGTCAGCGTCCGGGCGCGGCTGCGCCTGCCCGACAGGAAGCAGCGTGGTGCCCGGCGCGCCGTCCGGCGCCAGCGCCAGGTCACCCACCCCGACGAGGGCCTCCCGGCGCCGCAGCCGGGCGAGCTCGCTGCGCACGAGCGTCTCGTGGTCCTCGAAGTCGCGCTTCGCCGCCCTCGGGCTCCAGCGACCCCGCATGGTGAACACCAGGAAGAAGAAGATCACCTGGCCCGCGGCGCACACCCACCACCACCGCTTCCACTCGTTGCCCGCCGACTTCTGGGCGGGGACGATCTTGGGTTCGATGCGCAGCAGGGCGGCGAGCTGGGGCGAGCTCGCTCCCACGCCTGCGATCTGGGCGTCGGTGACGTGGCGGCCGTTCTGGATGTCGGTCGCCAGGGGCGAGAAGGTGAGGAGGCCCTGCACCTGGAGCTTGAGGTCGGCGGGCACGGCGCCCATGGCCGCCATGATGTCGTGGGTCCGGCCGTAGTTGGCCAGCAGGGCGGCGAGGGCCTGGCCCGGGCCGCGCGGCGTCATCTGCTCGAGAGACGCCAAGACGCTCGCCGGGGCGGCGGAGGGGTGGAGGTTGCCGGCCGCAGGGACGTAGGGCTGGGCGGCCTGCAGCGCCTGCAGGTCGGTGGCGGCCCCCTCGTTGTCCACCAGCACCGTGGACGTGGTGATGACCATGGGAAGGGCCACGAACGAGGCCGCCACCACGATGCGCAGCACCCATCCCCACACCGCCAGGCCGCTCGCCGCCAGCGCCGGATTGTGGGCCTCGACCGCCTCGGTGTAGCACGCCATCCACGGCGTGTAGGCGGTGGCGATGCACACCCCCAGGAGCACCACGATCACGACGTTGTCGTAGTAGCCGGTGTGCGGATGGTTGATCTGCAAGAGGAGCAGGACCGTCATGACGAAGGCGCCGGCCGACCCGAGGAGCATGAACGGCTTGCGCACCCGCAAACGGTCGGACACGAGCCCCACCACCACGAGCATCACGGCCTCGACCGTCCAGTACCAGGTGTTGATGCCGTTGGCGTCGGCGGTGGTCCGGTTGAACACCACCACCCAGTACAGGGTGAGGACGCTCACCGATGCGAAGTACACCAGCAAGAACATGGAGATGCCGAACGACGAGGCCAGGAGGTCCAGGCGCAGCATGGCCCGCATGGGGTGCGCCGTGGCCTTCTCAACGTCGATGCCGCGGGCGCGCGCCTCGACCAGGGCGCGTTCGTTCTCCGACACCATGAGCTGGTCGCGAAGAGCGGGTGACAGCTCGCGCAGGAACGCGGCGGCGAGGACCACGACCACCAGGCACACGACGCCCGAGATCACGAACTGGTCCTGCCACGCATGCAGATGGGGCAGGGTGCGGGTGGCCACGAGGCTGGCGGCCAGGCTCCCCACCGTCGGCCCGAGGGCCCAGAACCCCATGGCCGACGCCCGGCCCATCTGGGGCGAGAAGTCGCGGATGAGCGCCGGGGTCGACACCAAGATGACGCCCTCGACGAAGCCGATCACGCAGTACGCCACGGCGAAGGAGAGCGGGTGTGGATGTGCGGGACGGCCACCAGCTGGACGAGGCCCACCGTGAGGGTGCCGAGGATCGTCAGGTTGGCCCGGCCCACCCTGTCTGACAGGCCGCCGATGAAGGCGGAGAAGGCGCCGATGGCGTTGGACACCACCAGCAGGTAGAGGAAGTACAGGAACGACATGTGGTAGGCGGGCAGCATCAGCGGGGTGATGGCGCCCTCCACGTAGTACAGGTAGTAGAGGACGATCGTGGTGAGCACGACGATGCCGAGGTAGCCGTAGCGGGCCGTGGTGTCGGGATAGTGGTCGAGCTGGCGGCGCCACCGTGCGCTGTGGCCCCCTGGCGGCGTCTGGGGTCCAGCTCCCCCCGCTGTGTGCGATGGCGTCGTTGCCGCCGCGATGCCCATGGCGACCTCCCCACACGCCCGACCCCGGATCGCCGCCCTCGGTCCTCGGCCGGAGCTGATCGGCTCCCCGTCCGTGGCCCTCGCCGCTCCGGGGGTCTTTGGGCATGGTATGGAACGGCGCCCCTGTCGGGCAGGGCCGTTCGCCTCATGTTCGGGGTCCCGCCCCCCTTCCGCCGCGGACGGTGGGGGGCTGTTGGGGTATTTCCGCTTGCAGAAGGGGGGCCCCGGGAGGATGCTTGCGATACCTGCTCGACCTGGAAGGCTTCCCATGACCCTCGAGCCGCTCCCGCCGTGGGACGAGTTTCCCGTGCACCGCGTCCTGCTCGAGATGGCGCACGAGCTCGGGCCCATCGCCAACAAGGGCGATCACGCCAAGCTGAGCGACAGCGCTTCGGCCCTCCTCGAGGCCTTCGTGCGCCACGCCGAGGCCGAGCGGCCCATGGTGCTGCGCCTCCCGCCGTTCACGGCCCGCCTGGTCGAGCACGGGCAGCAGCGGGTGGTGGACCGGTTGGTGTCGCTCGTCCTCGAGGCCGATCTGGCCGAGGAGCCGTGCCGCTGCTCGGTGCTGACCGAGGAGATCGCCTCCCTCATGGAGGTCCAGATCATGTCCGAGGAGTGGGACCAGTCCGACCGCTGAGCTCCGGGGTGCCGGCGGCCCCCAGCCGACCACGTCGCGACGGTGGCAGCATGGCGTGCGATGAGGAGCGATCCGCCCGCTGAGTCCCGATCCGACAGCCGCCCCCTGCGCCTGGCCGTCATCGGGGCGGGCATGGCGGGCATCCTGGCCGCGGTGCGGCTCACCGAGGCGGGGCTCAGCGACTTCACCGTGTACGAGAAGGCCGACGGCCTCGGCGGGACGTGGCGCGACAACACCTACCCCGGCCTGTCGTGCGACGTCCCCTCGCACCTCTACAGCTACTCGTTCGCCCTCAACCCGGAGTGGAGCCACATGTACTCCCCCGGGCCCGAGATCCTCGCCTACCTCCAGGACGTGGCCCGGCGCCATGACGTGGTGCGCTTCATGCGGTTCGGCGACGAGGTCGTGCGGTGCTGCTTCGAGCAGGGCCGCTGGCACCTGACCACGGCGGCGGGTGTGCACGACGAGGTGGACGTCGTGATCGCCGCCACCGGGGTGCTCCACCACCCCCGGCTGCCCGACATCGAGGGGCTCGGGTCCTTCGCCGGCCCCGCCTTCCACAGCGCGCGGTGGGACCACGGCGCCACCGTCGACGGGGCACGCCTGGGCGTCATCGGCACGGGGTCCACCGCCGTGCAGATCGTGTCGGCCGTGGTCGGACGCGTGGCCCATCTGACGTTGTTCCAGCGCACGGCCCAGTGGATCATGCCGACGTCGAACCCGCCGTTCACCGACGACCAGAAAGAGGCGTTCCGCCGGGACCCGGAGGCCGGCGCCGAGCTCCACGCCCAGCTGTCGGATCTCTTCGACGGCTTCTCCGGCGCCGTGGTGGACGCCGAGTCCCCCCAGATGAAGTGGATCGAGGACACGTGTCTCGCCAATCTCGAGAAGAACGTGACCGATCCCGTCCTGCGCGAGCGGCTCCGGCCCAGCTACCGGGCGGCGTGCAAGCGACTGATCGTGTCGACCGACTTCTACGCGGCGATGCAGGAGCCGAACGCCGAGCTCGTGACCGAGGCCGTCGAGCGCATCGAACCCGACGGGGTCCGCACCGCCGACGGCGTGCTCCACGAGCTCGACGTCCTGGTCCTGGCGACGGGCTTCAAGGTCGACGCCTTCGTCCGTCCGATCGAGGTGACGGGTCGCAACGGCACCAGCCTCGACGCCGTGTGGGCGAAGCGGCCCGAGGCCTACCTGGCCATCTCGGTCCCGGACTTCCCGAACTTCTTCATGCTCAACGGCCCCAACGGCCCGGTGGGCAACTTCTCGCTCATCCAGGTGGCCGAATTGCAGCTCGACTACATCCTCCGGCTCATCGAGCCCATCCGCGCCGGGACCTGCGACCACGTCTCGGCCACGCACGAGGCGCTGGCGGCCTTCGAGGCGGCCCGGGTGGAGGCGGCCCGGCGAACCGTGTGGGCCACGGGCTGCCGCAGCTGGTACCTCGACGACCGGGGGGTGCCCGCCGCCTGGCCGTGGCCCTTCACCCGGTTCCGGGAGGAGATGGCGGCCCCCCGTCTCGACGCCTACGACATGGTGTGAGGCACGGGCTCCCGGACGGCGCCCCACCGCCTCCCGCAAGGGGGTGCGGCTCCGTCCGTCGCCCCGCTGTCCGACGGCCCGGATCACCGCCCCCACCAGCACCGGAGCCCGTCCCGGCAGGATCGTCAGAATTGACGGTTCTACCTGGCCAGACGGGGTCGTATGGTGACGGCGACACGTGCCGAAAGCGCGCGCCACGCTCCGTGGTGTCTCCGGCTTGCTCGGTAACGAGTCGGGGTGCCGAGGGGGAATCCGGGATTCATGGGCAAGAGCGAGTGGAAGTCACGGGGGCGCTTCTTCCGCCAGGGGTTGGTCGCCGTCGTGCTCATGGCCGGTGGGGTCCTGTGCTTCTGGAGCGCGCAGGCCTTCGCGGCGGGCGGGCTCACCCTGAGCAAGTCCACCAACCTGACCCAACGCGAGACCGTGAACGTGTCGGCCAGGGGTCTCGCCGGCAACGCCTACGGCTACGTCCTGGAGTGCAACGACACGCCGGGTGAGCCCACCGACCTGGTCGGCCCGCCCTTCGACCAGAGGATCCCGGTCGGCTGCAGCGCACCGAATCTCAAGCACATCGTCCACACCACGGCCCAGGGGACGATGGACACGCAGGTCACGGTGCACGAGAGCCGGAAGCTGGGGCCGCCGTGCAGCGTCGACTCCGTCTTCGGCGGGTGCACCCACCCCGACTCGGGAGGCAAGCATCCCCGGGCCGACGCCCAGAACTATCCGTGCCCGCCCTCGCCCGCCCAGCAGGCGGCCGGTATCACGTGCTCGCTCGTGTTCTACGACACGGCGCAGCAGGTCGTCTCCGCCCCGATCACCTTCCTGGGGTCGAACAGCCTTCCCCCGGGCACCACGACCACCACCCCCGGCTCGCCCCTCACGACCTCCCCGGGGTCGACGACCACGACACCGGGGTCCACGGGCACCACGGCGCCCCCCTCCACCCGCTCGTCGGGGGGCGGGAGCGGATCGTCGGGCGGGTCTGGATCCTCGGGCACCGGGGGCGGGTCCACCGTGGTGCGGGCGCCCTCGTCCAGCCTGGCCTTCACCGGCCTCGGGGCGGGCGGCAAGACGCTGGCCGTGGCCGGTGGCATCCTCGTGCTCGTCGGCCTCGTCCTGTTCTTCGTGAACCTGCGGCGCCTGGCCATCTGGCTGCTCGGCCTCTGACCCGTCGGGCGTCGGCCCGACCCGGCGTCGTCGGTCAGGGCAGTGGTCCCCCCACGGGCACCTCCACCGGGACCACGTGCACGACATCGGCGGACGAGCGGGCGACGTGGAGCTCGTAGCGACCCGGGTCCATGACCCAGCCGTGCTCGTCGACCCGCTCGGGCTGACGCGTCCAGAACGCATCACGGGCCAGCTGGTCCGCCAGTCCCCGCAGCGCCGGGTCCGGGGCCGCCCAGCGGGCGAAGGCGCGGTCACCGAGCGCCATCTCGAGGACCGTCGACTCGCCGGGGGCGAGTGACGCCTTGGCGAAGCCCTTCAGCTCCTTGCGGGGCCGAAACACGCCGGGGTTCCCCGGCGCCACGAACACCTGGACCACCTCGGTGCCGTGTCGATCTCCGGTGTTGGTGACCCGGACCGACACGCTGATCTCGCCGCCGGGCTCGATCGTGGACGCCGACAGCACGGGCGCGGTGATGTCGAAGCTCGTGTACGACAGCCCGTGACCGAAGGGGAACGACACCTCGACGCCACGTGACTCGTACCAGCGGTACCCGACGAGCACGCCCTCGCCGTAGCGGAGCCGACCACCCTCGGGCCGCGTGTTCCCCACGACGGGGTGTCCTCGAGCCGCACGGGGATGGTGGTCGGGAGCCGGCCACCGGGATCGGCCTGGCCCAGCAGGACGTCGACGAGCCCGTCGGCCATCTCCTGGCCCCCGAACCAGCACTGGAGGACGGCACCGGCGTCGGCGACCCACGGCACGGCGACGGGAGCGCCGACGTTCAACACGACCACGGCGTGGGGCGCCACCTCGAGGACCCGCTCGACGAGCTCGTCCTGGGCGCCGGGAAGGGCCATGGTGTCGCGGTCGACGCCTTCGGTCTCCCAGTCCTCGTCCGTGCCGACCACCACGACCACGGCGTCGGCCCGCCTGGCAGCCGACACGGCTCGCTCGATGCCGTCACCGGGCGGTGCCGGCCGGATGCCGATCTTGGCCCCGGTCACGATGGCGGGCCCCCGCACACTGGACTGCACCTCGATGTGCACGGGTCGCTCGGGCGACAATTCCAGCGCGACGGTCATCTCCTGCCTGCCCAGTCCGAAGAGGTCGTGCCCGGGGCCCGGCGGATGGGCGAACCCGTCGAGCACGACCGCGCCGTCGACGAGCAGGCGGGCGGGATCGGTCTGCACGAGGGAGATCGTCCACCGACCGGCAACCTCCACGGTCAGGTCGGCGAAGGCCCTCCACGAGAAGGTGGTGCCCACCTGGCGGGGAGTGGACCCGAACCAGACCACGGCACCGGTGTCGTTGGTGGCCGTGTGGATGGGCTCGCCGCCGAGGTCGTCGACACGGTAGAACTCGACGGCCATGCCCGGCCTGCCGGCTGCGTCCAACCACGCCTTGGGCACCTCGGGACTGGTCCGGGCGATGTCCACGGCAGGTTCGTGGTCGATCTCGACACCTGGTCCGAGGCGGTCACGGAGGGCATCGAGCGGCGAGCGAAGGTAGTGGGGCGCCAGGCTCGACGATCCGCCCCCCATGATCACCGCCCGACCGGCGTTCGGCCCGATGACCGCCACGCGACGGAGCTGGGCCTCGTCCAGGGGCAGGATCCCGGTGTTCTTGAGCAGCACGGTGCCGGCCACGGCGGCCTGGCGCGCCAGGAGACGGTCCTCGGGTCGGTCCTCGGACTCGGGGTGCTCGTGGGGGTCGTCGTCCAGGGCGCCGACCCGGTCCATGACCGACAGGAGTCGCAGCACGGCGCCGTCCACGAGCGCCTCGTCGACGTCGCCGTTGCGGACCGCCTCGGCCAGCCGGGGCCCGTAGGCGCGCCCGGGACCGGGCATCTCGAGGTCGAGCCCGGCGGTGATCGCCTTGGCGGTGTCGGCGAAGCCGTACCAGTCGGTGACGACGAATCCGTCGAATCCCCACTCGTCGCGCAGCAGGTCCTGGAGGAGCCACCGGCTGTCGGGGCAGAACTCCCCGTTCAGCCTGTTGTAGCCGGTCATGACACCGAGCGCCCCTCCTTCCTTCACCGCCAGCTCGAACGGCAGGAGGTGGAGCTCGCGCAGTGCCCGGGTGTCGATGATCGAGTCGGCGAGCATCCGGTCCTTCTCGTACTCGTTGCCGGCGAAGTGCTTGACGGTGCAGACCACGCCGGCGGACTGCGCACCCCGCACGTATGCGGCGCCCATTCGTCCGGCCAGGAGCGGATCCTCGGAGTAGGACTCGAAATTGCGACCACCCAGCGGGCTGCGGTGGAGGTTCACCGTGGGGGCGAGCAGGACCCGGCACGCCTTGGTGCGGGCCTGCCTGCCGACGAGGGCACCGATCCTCTCGACGAGGGCCGTGTCCCATGTGGCGCCGAGCGCGGCGCCGCACGGCACGCAGGTCGCGCTCGGCGGCCCCCCGCCGTCCGACGCGCCGCGCAGGGTCGGTCCACGTGCGCCGTTGGGGCCGTCGGTGAGGCGGATGGGAGGGATCCCGTGCCGTTCCAGGGGGACCATGGAGAAGAGGTCCGCCCCCGCCAGCAGCGTGGCCTTCTCGTCGAGGTCGAGGTGCGCCACCAGTGCGGGCAGGTCACGGGACATGGGTGGTCGTGAGGGTTGCATGTGGACACCCAATTTGCAAGGGCGCCCGAGATGGAAGAATCGAGGCGCGATCCCCGAGTACTGGACGTGTCCCTGTGTTCACGCTGCGATTCGACATGCGCGCACCGTCCACCGGTGCCTCGGCGACGGCGCTGTACGCGGCCACGCTCGACATGACGGCGTGGGCCGAGGACCGCGGTGCGGTGGCTGCGATCGTGTGCGAGCACCATGGGCAGGTCGACGGATACCTCCCCGCACCGGTGATCCTCGCCGCCGCCCTGGCCGCCCGCACGTCCTCGATCCGGATCGTGGTGGCGGTCGTCGTCCTTCCTCTCTACGACCCGATTCGCCTGGCCGAGGAGATGGTGGTCCTGGACGTCATGAGCAGCGGGCGCGTCAGCTACGTCTGCGGCGTCGGGTACCGCCAGGACGAGTACGACATGCTCGGCGTCGACTTCCGGCGACGGGGTCGCATCGCCGACGCGTCGTTGCCCGTCGTCCTCCGGGCCAAGACGGGCGAGCCGTTCGACCGGGACGGTCGGACCTTCCGGGTCACTCCTGCCCCGTTCACGGCCGGAGGACCGTCGGTGTCGTGGGGCGGGGGAAGCACAGCGGCCGCACGCCGGGCCGGGCGGAACGGTCTCGGGTTCTTCGCCCAGAGCGACGACGGGTCGCTCCGACACGCCTACGAGGAGGCCGCCCGCGCTGCGGGCCACGAACCGGGTTGGTGCTTTCTCCCACCGAGCGACCTGCCCACGAGCCTGTTCGTCGCCGATGACGTGGACCGGGCCTGGGACGAGCTGGGGCCCTATCTGATGCACGACGCCCGCAGCTACGGCGCCCTGAACGCCGGCGGCGCGGCCACGGCGAGCGTGTCGTTCGCCGGGTCGATCGAGGAGCTCCGAGCCGAGAAGAGAAGCCACCGGGTCGTCACCGTGGACGAAGCGATCTCTTTGGCGCGGTCGGGGCTCCCCTTACCGCTGCACCCCCTGGTGGGTGGACTTCCTCCGGAGATCGCGTGGCGATACCTCCGCACCGTGACCGACGATGTGGTCCCGGCCCTGTGAGCGGTGACCACGCGGGTCCTCGTCACCGGGGCGACCGGCTTCGTCGGGTCGCACACCACGGCGGCGCTCCTCTCGGCCGGTCACGAGGTGCGGGTGCTCGCCCGCGACCCCACCCGGCTGCCGCCGGCGTTCGGCCTCCACGGCGTGCCGGTCGAGGTCGTGGTGGGCGACATGACCGACGAGGCCGCGGTCGGAGCTGCCGTCGCCGGTTGTGACGCCGTGGTGCATGCCGCCGCCCAGGTGGGGGTCCGTGGTGGCGTGCCCGGAGGTGAGACGAACCTCGTCGGCGCCCGGACCGTGATCGGAGCCGCCATCGACGCCGGTGTCAGGCGGATCGTCTACACCTCGTCCGTCGTGGTGCACCTTCCCACCGATGCCCCGGCGGTCACGCTCGACGCGCCGCTGTGCGATCCGATGTCCGCCTACGGCGCCACGAAGGTGGAGACAGAGCGTTTGATCCGGCGGTGGCAGGACGACGGGCACCCCATCACCACGGTCGTCCTGGGTGGTATCTACGGACCGCACGCCCCCGACCTGACCAACAGCTTCACGGCCATCCTCGGCGCGCTCGAGCAGATGATGCTCGTCCCGCCCGGGGGCACCACCGTGATCGACGTCCGAGACGTCGCCCTGCTCCTGACGCGCATCGCCGAGAGCGACGGCCAAGTGCCGCGCTGTCCTCGCCGGGGGCCACTTCATGGAGTGGGCCGACTGGGTGGCGGCGCTCGAGCGTGCCTACGGCCACCCGATCGCCAGCCAGCGAGTGACCACCGACGAGCTTCTGGCGCTCGCCCGGCAGCTCGCCGCGGCGGCGAGTCCCGACGAGCCACCGGTGCTCACCGAGGAGGCCGCCATGGTGATGATCAGCGGCGTCCCGCTCGACGACCATGCCAGCCTGGCGCGGTTCGGAGTGGCGCTCACCCCGCTCGACGAGACGTTCGCCGACGTCATCGCCTACCTGCGGGCGATCGGAAGACTTCCCCGCGACGCCCGCTCCTGACTCGTTCCCCGGGGAAAGCGGTCCACCCCACGGGTCAACCGCAGCTGGTCGGGCTGCCGGGATTTGAACCCGGGACCTCCACGTCCCGAACGTGGCGCGCTAACCAAGCTGCGCTACAGCCCGTCTAACGCCGAAGAGAGTATCGGACGGTGAGAAGGCCCTGGTCACGGTGGCCCGGACTCCCGGTTGACCGTCTGCGGGGTCGCTCCGACGCCGCTGGCCCCTGTCGATCGAGACCGGCGCACACCGGCCGGTCCTGGTGTCGGTGCGAAGGCGCGCGCCTCGCGACCACGGCGACTGCGGAGCGCCTCTTCGCGTGCGAGGCGGTGCACCGGCACATTCGGGCACATTCGGGTGCCGTCCTGGCGACCCGAGGGGGGCCTCAGGTCGCCAGGAGCACCACCCGCCGGCGACAGGCCCGAACGGGGTGTCGCGTCGGCCCTTGGGACGATTGGCTTCGTTATCGACCCATGACCAAGGGTGTCCCGGGAACAGCATCGACGCCCTCGTGGGGACCACGTTCGGACGGACGTCTGGAAAAGAGCCCGGCTCCTCCCCGCACCGTGGCCATCGCCCCTACGGGGGGTTGACGCGGTAGGCCGCGTGCGAAGAGGAACCGGAGAAGTGTGAGTACGGGCGCGCCTGACGGAATCGAGGGAGAGGACGGGGGCGAGCTCGGGTTCGAGCCCCGTCAGCGCAGGGGCAGGCGATCGCCGGAGTTGCTTCCTGTTCCCCATACCCACCGTCCCCGTGTTCCCCGTCCGAGCACAATGCTCACCACTCGGTCGCCGGGGTCTCGGGCAACGATGTCGCTGGCGATGATCGAGCAGCGACAAGCCGCGCTACTCCGCCGACAGTTCCTAGCACCGGCAATCCCTGCTGGCAAGGGCCCCGTCCAGCGAGCGACGAGATGGCCTGCTGTCGTCGGGTCGCGGCGTGTGCCGCAGAAAAGCGTCCGCCCCCGAAAGGGCGCTGCCCCCCGTGCCGCCCCATCGGGGGGCAGGACACTTCAAGGGTGGCAGATGTCTGTGGGGACGAATAGAGGACGACGGCACGAAGGATCTTCGCAGGCACGATGCACGTACCGAGGTGGACATGGCAGGCACGACGACGTGGTGACGTCCCTGCCCGAGAGCTCACTCCCGTATACGCACAGTGGTCCACGTGCTACGATGGGGAGGCTGAAGGGTCCTAGAACCCGCCTCTTTTGCGCCTGGCCGTTGGCCGGAAGGACGAAAGAGGTACAAGAAATGGGTCGAGCAGGAATGGTCTTCAGCGCCATCGCCATCGCCGCTGGTGCCGTGTTGTACTGGGCAGTGACCTCGCAGGGTCACGGATTCCGGCTTTCGACGGTGGGGGTCATCCTCATGGTCGTCGGAGCCCTCGGGTTCGTCACCTCGACCGTCGTCTTCGGCATGTCGCGTCGCCCCGCCGGTGGCGGGGATCGGACCTACGACAAGCAAGTGACCGACACTGCCGGCCGGACGGCCGAGGTGCACGAACAGGTGCATCAATAGAGCGAGCCCACGGGGCGTCGATGAGCAGGGGCGGTCATTTGTCGGCGCATGCCGTGCTCGGTTGTCCGGTGGCTCGTTCTTCGTCCACCTCCAGGTCCGTCGCGGTCTCGGGGTGGGGGACGGCTGCGCCTCCGTGTCCTCGGTGCTTCATCGATACCAACGTCGGGACGGGCTGTGCGACAGTGAGAGCAGAAGACGCGGACCACTTTCTTGCGTCCCTCGTCGGCTCCGACAGCGAGGTGCCGACGCTCACGACCGTCTGTCGGAATGCAAGCGGGCCACTGCGCATGACCGGCGCCTCGGTAGTGTTGATGGGGAAGGGCACATTTCCGAGCGTGGCTGGCGCCCATGGCATCTCCATGACCGTGCAAGATCTGGAATTCGTCTTGGGCGAAGGTCCGGCCAGCGACGCCTATGCCACAGGCACGCCGGTCCTCGTGGACGACCTGGCGACCGTTGCCGAACGTTGGCCCCAGTTCACGCCTGCGCTCGCTGAAGCGGGAATGCGCAGCGTCTACGCCATTCCCCTGCAGGTGGGAGCGGTCAGGCTGGGCGTGCTCGTCCTCTACCGTGACCGGCCCGGCGTTCTTGAGGGCGAGGGCCTGTCTGCCGCGCTCCTGGTCGCCGACCTGGTGACCAGCCAGGTGCTCGACATCCAGGCCGGTGTGGCATCGGACGTGCCTGGCATGGGGCCTCGAGGTCGACGACTATCGAGCCGTGGTCCACCAGGCCACCGGGATGATCTCGGCCCAGCTCGGCTGTGCCATGGGCGAAGCCCTGGTCCGGCTGCGGGGGAGGGCCTTCGCCACCGAGCGGCCCATCGAGCTGGTGGCGGCCGACGTGGTCGCAGGACAGCTGAGGTTCGACGAATCGTGACGTCCGAGATGCGTGGCAGGGCCAACGGGGTTTCCAGACGCAGCGTTCCCTGGCAGACTGCAGACACCTTCCTACAAGCCGTCGGCTCCCGCCGTGGCCTCTCAGGTTTCTGGACGTAATCGTGGCGCAACAGGACGAGTGGCTGGCCCGGACGTTCGTGGAGCTGGCCGATACGCTCACCGCCGATTTCGATCTCATCGACTTCTTGTCGATCTTGGTCGAGCGGTGCGCCGAGCTGCTGGACTCGGCAGAGGTGGGTCTGGCCCTGGCGCCCGCCAGGGGAGCGTTGCGAGTCATGGCGTCGTCGTCAGAGCGCATGCGTGCCCTCGAGCTCATCGAGATCCAGACGGACGAGGGGCCGTGCCGGGATTGCCTTCGCACGGGTGAGCAGATCCTCAACCAGCGACTCGACGGTGCCGACGACCGCTGGCCGCACTTCGCCCCCGACGCCCGAGCGGCCGGGTTCCGGACGGTGCACGCCTTGCCCCTACGCCTCCGCAGCGACGTGATCGGCGCCATGAACATCTTCAGTCCCGACCTCACACAGCTCTCCCCCCGGGACGTCAACCTCACGCAGGCCCTCGCCGACGTGGCGACGATAGGGATCCTCCAGGAGCGGGCCGTCAAGCAGGGCTCCGACCTCGCCGTCCAGCTCCAAGGCGCTCTCAACTCGCGGATCGTCATCGAGCAGGCCAAGGGGATCGTGGCCGAACGGCGACAGGTCGACATGGACCGGGCCTTCACCATGCTCCGGACCTATGCCCGCGGGAGTCGGACGCCGTTGAGCGCCGTGGCCCGCTCCATCATCGACCACTCGCTCACGCCGGCACAGTTGTCCTCCGTATCGGGTGCGGAGCAAGGCGAGCGGGGAGCGAAGCAGGCGCTGTAAGGGACACGACCGCCGCACTGCCACCGGCCGTGCGAATCGTGACGTGCCCTGCCCGGCTGCCGGGCCGCATCACCGCCGGCGTCAGGGGTCGACGGTCTCCTCTGACGCGGTGTCGGCGCCCTCGGGATCCGCCGATTGCACCACCACCTTGGCCACCCGTCGCTTGTCCATCTCGGCCACCCGTAGCTCCCACCCGTCGTGCTGGAGGCGCTCGCCCTCCTCGGGGATGTGGCCGAAGGCGTCGAAGAGAAAGCCTCCGAGGGTGACGTACTCGCCTTCGGGGAGCTCGAGGCCGACCTGGTCGCGGACCTCGTCGATGTTGGCCCCGCCGTCCACGAGCCAGCGCGACCGGTCCACCCGGATGATCTCGGGCTCGCCCCCCGGGTCGAACTCGTCGCGCAGGTCGCCGACCAGCGCGGCCAGGAGGTCCTTGACGGTGAGCACACCGGCCACGCCGCCGTACTCGTCGGCGACGACGGCGAAGGCCCGGCGGTCGCGCCGCATGTCGGCCAGCACGTCGAGTACGAGCCGCGACTCGGGCACCAGGTAGGGCTGGCGCAGCCGGCGCGAGATGTCGAGGGGCGAGGGGCGCTCGCTGCCCCGCCCCCCGTTGCCGTTGCCCACCTCGAGGTCCCAGCCCGAGCGGAACAGGTCGTTCACGAACAGGATCCCGATGAGGTGGTCGAGATCGTCGTCGTAGACCGGGAAGCTGCTGTGGCCCGTCTGGCGCACGGCCCGGGCGACGTCGGCCCCCTGGACGGGGATGGGCAGCCCGACCACGTCCACCCGCGGTGTCATGACCTCGCGCACCGTCGTGTCGCGGAGTTCGTTGAGCGCCGCCAGGATGAGCTTCTCCTGGCCTTCGCCCGGTGCCTCCTCGCGCCGGCGCCCGCGCTGCCCGTGCTCCTGGGGGACGGTCCTCGGGTGAGCCCTCGCGTCGTCGGAACACGGTGGGCAGGGCGCTCAGGCGCTGGTGGCGCCGGTCCCGGTCCCGGCAGCGCCCTGGACCTGGACCAGGACGGGGACCGGTTGGAAGGACTCGTCGTGGAACGTCCCTCCACCCACCACGGCCGCCGCCGCCCGACGGAGCCGGATGGGGTCGAGCGGCTTGACCAGCCACCCCTCGGCGCCCGAGCGCCGGGCCAGGAACACGTCGGGCCTCCGGTCGAGCAGCATGAGCACCGGGACGTGGGGGAGGTTGCCGTAGGACTCCTCGAGCCGAAGGTCGAGGCAGACGGCCATGCCTCCCATGTTCCCCATCTGGAGGTCCACGATCACGAGGTCGGGCGCGTCCTCGGCCACGACCTGGGCCACCTCGTAGCCCGAGTCGACCTCGACGATGTCCGCACCGGGCTCGCCCACCACGGCGATCACCTCGGCCCGCACCGACGGTGCGTCGCTGGCCACCACGATCCGGGACACGGCGTCAGGCTAACTGGTCTGGGCCGGGGCGGCGAAGACGTGGTGGGCGACGACCTCGAGCCCTCCGACGTCATGCACGTCGATGTCGAGGAGCGGCACGCGTGCCACGGGCGAGGGCGCCACCTGGGTCACGAGGGCGGCGTAGGCGAGCTCCTCTCGCCGGTTGACGGCCTGGTAGCCCGCCAGGTTTGCCGCCAGGGCGTCGAGGGCCGTGCCCGGCGGGGCGTCGGGGAGGGGGGTGGCGGTGTCGAAGGCGGGGTGCACCCGGTTGACCACCAGGCCCTCCACCGCCAGACCCGACTCGTTGAGCTTGTCGGCGAACCAGCCCGCCTCGTCCACCGTGTCCGAGCGCGGCGACGTCACGAGCACGAATGCGGTCGTGCGCTTGGCGAGCAGCCGGCGCATGTGCTCGGCCCGGACCCGGAAGCCCTCCTCCATGCCCTCGAAGGCCTGGAAGAACGCCACCGCGTCGTGGACGATCTCGGCCCCCGCGACCTTGGAGATGGTGCGCAGCAGTGCCTGGGTGGCGACCGACACGGCGCGCAGGTAGGCCCGTGTGGGCATGAGGAGGAACTGGAACAGCCGATGCCCGAGGAATCGGGTGAGGCGCCGAGGCGCGTCGAGGAAGTCGAGGGCGTGGCGGGTGGGGGGCGTGTCCACCACCACCAGGTCGTAGCTCCCCTCCTCGACCAGCTCGTAGAGCTTCTCCATGGCCATGTACTCCTGGGTGCCCGACAGCGCGCCCGTGAGGTTGCGGTAGATGCGGTTGGCCTTGATGCCCTCGGCCTGCTCCGGTGACGCCGCGTACTTGGCCACCAGGTCGTCGAAGGTCCCCTTGGGGTCGAGCATGAGGGCCCACAGCTCGCCGGGCCAGGGGCCGTCGATGCGCCTGGGCGTGTTGGCCAGGGCGTCGACACCGAGGGCGTTGGCCAGGCGCTTGGCCGGGTCGATGGTGACCACGCAGGCCGTGCGGCCCCGGCGCGCGGCCTCCAGGGCGAAGGCGGCCGACACGGTGGTCTTGCCCACCCCACCCGACCCGCAGCACACCACGATGGCCCGCTCGGTCACGAGCTCGGTGAGCCCCACACCCAGCACGCCGGGGTGCGCCGTCACGGCGCCGCCTCCGCCGCAGGCGCCCGGGCCGCGTCGTCGGGCAGGGCGCGCACGGCGTCACCGAGCCCCGCCGCCAGTCGCTCGAGCTCCTCGGGACCGATCCGGGCGCTGAACAGGAAGGGCGCCACCAGCTGCGGAAGGGGCAGCTCGGCGGCGAGCCGGGCCCGCTGCTCCTCTTGCAGGGCGAAGCGCCTGGCGCGAAAGGCCGCCGCCTGGCGCAGGGCCTCGGCCTGGTCGAGCGTGAGGCGCACGCCCACCTCCTCGGCCGCGTCGGCCGGGTCGATGCCCAGCCGGTCGTCGGCGGCCAGGCAGGCGTTGACGATGACCGGCCCGAGCTTGATGCCGATGCGGTCCTCGAGGGCGTACGCCGCTTCAACCACCTCGTTGACGGGCATCTCCTCGGGAAGGGTCACGAGCGCCACCTGGCAGCGCTCGGGGTCCGACAACAGCTCGACCACGTCGGCCGCCTGCGTGCGCACGGGGCCCGACCGGGCCGCGTCGAGCAGGCCCTGGGCCGAGGACAGGAAGGTCATGGCGTGCCCGGTGGCGGGGGCGTCCACCAGGATGAGGTCGGCCGCCCGCTCACGCTCGAGGCTCTTCACCTTGCCGAGCACGAGGATGTCGCGGATGCCGGGAATGGCCGTGGCCACCACGTCGAGGGCCCCCGAGGTGACGAGGCGCTTGGAGATCCGCTTCATGCCGTGGTCGGCCAGGTACTCGAGCAGGGCGTCGTCGGGGGTGATGCGGCGGGCCCGGACGGTGCCGCCGACCGGTCTCGGGGCGGGCCCGTCGCCGTCGCCGTCGTCGATCTCGAACCCGGCCAGGACGGCCTCGTCGTAGGACAGCGCGCCCCTTCTGCCCGAAGGCGGCGGACACCCCGGGCTTGCCCTCGAGCTCGACGACCAGGACCGACAGGCCGGCGTGGGCCGCCATGCGGGCCAGGGCGGCGGTGATGGTGGTCTTTCCCACCCCGCCCTTGCCCGCCACCACCAGGACCCGGCTCCGGCGGCAGAAGCTGGCGACGTCCATGCCCGGCCGAGCGTACCGGGCTCCTCGCTGCCCTATCCCCCACGGAGGTCGCAACGGAAGGGAAGTTCCTGGTCAGACCCCTTGTCGGGCTCCGAAGCGGCGGAGTAGCGTCAGCTTTCAGGAGGGGGAGTGGCTACACGAACGTTGGGCGAAGCATGGCAGGGGCGGGCGGCGTGCAGGGGACCCCAGGCGGCGGTCTTCTTCCCGCCCACGCATGCCGAGCGCAAGGAAGACAAGGCCGAGCGCGAGAAGCGCGCCAAGGAGATCTGCGCGGCCTGTGCCGTGCAGAGCGACTGCCTCGAGTACGCCATCCGGATCCGGGAGCCGCACGGCATCTGGGGCGGCCTGAACGAGAACGAGCGCAAGGCCGTCCTGCAGCGTCGGGCCGGCTGAGCCCCGGGCCCAGCGCCGGCACGTCCCCGACCCGGCTCTTTCCGAGCCGACCCGGATCAGGGGTGGCGGGCCGACGGGTGGGCGAGCCCCAGGCGGTCGTCACCGGCCCGCACACCGGCTGAATCGCACACGGCGCCCGGTCGCTGCCCCGTGACGGCGCACAGCACGGCCGTCAGCCGGTTCGACGCCCCCACCACGGCCTGTGCCACGGTCGTCGACGGGTCGGAGAGGTCGTCTGCCACCTGGGACATGGACAGCCCCTGGAAGACCCCGGGGGAGAATCCCAGCCCGGCACCCGACTCCACGAAGCGGTTGTCGACGTCGACGAAGGGGAGGACGCCGCCGCCCGGAACATAGGGCGGTCCGTCGAAGCGCCGGACCGCGGCGGCCTCGGAGGCGGTGAGCCCCCGCAGCTCGGGGAAGCCCGGCACCGAGGTGCTCGACGGCGACCCGCCGTACTCCTCCACCGCGGACAGGGTCAGGTACCGGCTGCGGTAGGTGGTGCCGTCGAAGCTGAACGTCGGCGTCCCGGGGAAGATCTCGGATGACGAGGACGACGTGGCACCCAGATGGGAGAAGGTCCCGAACCGGCCCAGTGCCACCACCAGCGCCCAGCGCTCCGCCGCGCAGTAGGGGCAGAACTCGGCCCCCACGAACAGCACGGCGGGGTGCCCGTCCAGGGTGAGGGGGTCCTGGCCCGACACGAGGGCGTCGCCCGCCTCACCGGACTGCGGCGCCCCCACGGCGTCGAAGACGCCGCCCGGCACGGTGGTGGCGGCCCGCACCACTGCGGCCGGTGCCGGCGTCACCGGAGGCTGCTTCACCGTGGTGGTGCCCCGCGTGATCTTCACCACCAGGAGCAGCACCACCAGGACCAGGATGAGGAGGACGAAGGCCCACGTCACCAGGGCCATGGGGATGCGTCGGCGAGGCGCCCCGGGGGGCGGGTGCGCTTCTGTGCCGTCGACCTGGGTTGTCGCCATCGGGTGGGGTTCGCCACTTTCGACCGGGGCACCGTCCGCCGGCGTCGGACCCTGCCGAGGAGGCCGCCAGCCTAGTCAGGGGTCCTGTGGCGTCCGGGCGCGGCAGGCGTGACCGGCGTCGGTAGCCTGAGCGTGCATGGCCGAGCCGAACAGCGCCGAGGGGGCGCAGCCGGGATTCGTCGCCGCCCGCGACGCCGCCACCATCATGCTGGTGCGCGACGCCGGAGCCGGGGGTGGCGCCGTGCTCGAGGTGTGCATGTTGCAGCGCCACCTCAACTCGGATTTCGTGGGCGGGGCGTATGTCTTTCCCGGCGGCAAGGTGGACGACGAGGACCGCACGGCGGCGGCCGAGGAAGCATGCGCCCGGCGCAGCGATGCCGAGGCGAGTGCCATGCTCGGGGTCGGATCGGGCGGGCTCGCCTTCTGGGTGGCGGCGCTGCGGGAGTGCTTCGAGGAGGCCGGGGTGCTGCTCGCCTACGAGGGCGACGACGACGACGTCCTCGTGTCGAGCGCCCCGGACTCGGTGGCCCGCCTGTCGGCGCTGCGGGCATCGTTGAACGCGGGCGAGGTCCGCTTCCTCGACGCCTGTCGTCAGGCGGGGCTGCGCCTGGCCACGGACCGCGTGCACTACTTCAGCCACTGGATCACACCCGAACCCGCGCCCAAGCGCTACGACACCCGCTTCTTCGTGGCCGCCCTGCCGGCGGGTCAGGTGCCGGTGCACGACGACCACGAAACGGTCGACACGGTGTGGGTCCGGCCCGACGACGCCCTGGCCCGGGCGGCGGCGGGCGAGTTCGACCTCATCTTCCCCACCATGAAGAACCTCGAGGCCATCGCCCGGTTCGAGACCAGTGCGGACCTGCTGGCGGCGGCAGCGGCGGTCGAGCGCGTGCCCACGGTGTTGCCCCGGGTGGTGGTGGACGACCGCGGCTTCCGCATCCTGCTGCCGGGCGACCCCGGCTACGAGGAGGCCGTTGCCCCGCGCCGTCGGGCGGGGCCCTGTCGCCGTCGGAGGTGGGGGCGATCGTGCGCAGGATCGGGGCCGACGGCCGCGCCGAGCGGGCCGGGGAGGCAGAGGCCGGGTCGTGACGGGCGTCCCGCGGTCTTCGGCCGTCCCCTGCGAGCCGGGCCGGCCGATCGCCCTGTCGCCGCTCGTGGTCCGCGTCACGGCTCCGAATCCCGGCCTCATGACGGGACCGGGGACCAACAGCTACCTGGTGGGCACGACCGACCTCGTGGTGGTGGACCCCGGACCCGACGACGCCGGCCACCTCGACACCCTGGCCGAGGCGGGGGCGGGGCGCATCCGGACCGTGGTGGTCACCCACACCCATCCTGACCACGCGCCCGGGGCGGCGGGCCTGGCCGCCCGCACCGGGGCCGAGGTCGTGGGCTTCTCGGCACGCGACGGCTTCGTCCCGTCGCGCACGGCGGGCGAGGGGTCCGAGGTCGCCGGGCAGAGCTACACGCTGCCGCGCCGTGCACACCCCGGGCCACGCCTCGAACCATCTGTGCTGGCTCCTGCCCCGGGAGGGGATGCTGTTCTCGGGCGACCACGTCATGGAGGGCTCGACCGTGGTCATCGCCCCGCCCGACGGGGACATGGCGCAGTACCTGGCGAGCCTCCGCCGGCTGGCCCGGCTGGCGCCGCCCCTGGCCGTCATGGCGCCGGGCCACGGGTCGCTCATCACCGACCCCGGCGCCGCCCTGGCGGACCTGATCGCCCACCGGCTCGGTCGCGAGCAGGCCGTGCGCAGCGCACTCGAGCGCGCCCGGCGGGCGACACTGGACGAGCTGCTGCCCGTCGTCTACGCCGACGTCCGCCACGAGCTGCTGCCCGTGGCCCGCCGGTCGTTGTGGGCGCACCTGCGCAAGCTCGGCCAGGACGGGCTGGCGCGCGGTGACGACCCCGACGACGAGGCGGCGACGTGGACGGCTGTGGCCTAGGAGGCCTCGGCATCCTCCTTGCCGGCGGCTCTCCGGGCGGGTGAGGAGTCCTCGAGCGCGGCTTCGACGTGCTCGAGCATCCGGGCCGTGCAGCCCGACACCTCGACCACCGGGGCGATGTCCTCGACCACCCGCGTCGGCCAGCACGTCGAAGGCGGCGCCCAGGTCCGTCGCTGCGCAGGGCCACGGGTGTCCCGGCATCGCCGGCGGCGGTCATGTCGGGGTGCAGAGGCACGGTGCCCACCAGGGGCACGCCGATCTCCGCCGCCAGGCGCTCGCCCCCGCCCACGCCGAACAGCGCGTAGGTGTCGCCGTGATCGCAGGTGAAGGCCGACATGTTCTCGACCACGCCCGCCACCCGGAGATGGCCCTTGCGGGCCATGTCGGCGGCGCGTGCCGCCACCTTCTGGGCGGCGAGCGGTGGCGTGGTGACCACCAGCACCTCGGTGCGGGGGAGCATGCGGGCCAGGCCCATCTGGATGTCGCCCGTCCCCGGGGGCATGTCGATGAGCAGGTAGTCGAGCGTCGCCCCAGCGCACGTCCTCGAGGAATTGCTGCACGGCCCGGTTGAGGATGAGGCCGCGCCACATGATGGCCGAGTCCTCGTCGGCGAGGAACCCCATCGACACCACCTTGAGCAGGCCGGTGCCGACCTCCTTCTGGAGGGGGACGATCTTGCGCCCCTCGGCCCGCAGCTCCCCCTGCATCCCGAGGAGGCGTGGCACCGAGAAGCCCCAGATGTCGGCGTCGAGCAACCCGACCACGAGGCCCCGCCTGGCCAGGGCCACGGCCAGATTCACGGTGACCGACGACTTCCCCACACCACCCTTGCCCGACGACACGGCCAGCACCCGGGTCGGTGGGGGGGATGTCGGTGGCGAGCGCCTGGTCCTGCTGGGCCTTGGCCGGGCCCGGTCCATGAGGGCGGCGCGCTCCCCGGCGTCCATCACCCCCATCACCACCTCGACCCGCTCCACGCCGGGGAGGCTCCCCACCCGGCGCCTCCACGTCGGTGCGGAGCTGGGTTCGCAGCGGGCAGCCGGCGATGGTCAGGGCGACCTCGACCACCGACCGACCCCGTCCGCGGCCACGCGCAGGCGCCGACCATGCCCAGGTCGACGATGTTGTCGCCCAGCTCGGGGTCGATGACACCGCGGAGCGCGGCGCGCACCGCCTCCTCCGCCGGTGGCGAGGGACGTCGGGGCACGGACCGATCCTACCGTGTCACCAGGTCCGGAACGGGCCGGGCCACCAGGTGCCGAACCGGTCGGCGCCGCCGTGGCGGGGTCGGCAGGGGCCGCCCTCCGGGTACAGTGGTGCGGAGCAGGGGTGGGCGCCAGGGCAGCGGCCCGTCACCGACGAGCACAGGAGGCGTGCCGTGACGACGATGAGCTCGGTCAGCATCGGCAGGAAGCCGAGCGCGATCACGCTGTCGGACGCGGCCGTCCGCCAAGGTCACCGACCTGATCGCCCAGGAGGGCAACGACGAGCTCGTCCTGCAGGGTGGCCGTCCGTCCCGGCGGGTGCTCGGGCTACAGCTACGAGATGTTCTTCGACTCCGAGGTCGCCGACGACGACATCGTGACCGGGAGTCGGGGCGGTGAAGGTGGTGGTGGACACGGCCAGCGCCGAGCTGCTGTCGGGCTCCACCCTCGAGTACTCCGACGGCCTCCAGGGCGCCGGGTTCCACATCTCGAACCCGAACGCCTCCCGCACCTGCGGGTGCGGCTCCTCGTTCAGCTGAGCCGACCCCGGTGCGGTCGCGCCGGTCGCCGCCGACCGGGTGCGTTCACCGTCGACGGCGCGTCGTCGAGGTCGTCGACGACGACGGGATCGCTCCTCGAGGCGCTGCGCGACCGTCTCGGAAAGCGGACCCCCAAGGACGGCTGCAGCCCCCAGGGCCAGTGCGGCTGCTGCACGGTGTGGATCGACGGGGCCGCCCGGGTGGCCTGCGTCACCCCGGTCCGGCGGGTGGCCGGGCGGGCCGTGACCACGCTCGAGGGACTCGACCCCGCCGTCCGCGCCGACGTGGGCCGAGGCCTTCAGCGACACGCGGGGCCAGCCAGTGCGGGTTCTGCACGCCGGGGATCATCATGCGACTGGCCGCCCTCGGCAGGCGCCGGACGGACGCCGGTGGCCGACGCCGGCGGTGGGCACGCGCCCTGCTGGCCCACCTGTGCCGGTGCACGGGATGGTGCAGCGTCCTCGAGGCGGCCGCGGCGTGTCCTACGAGGTCGCCGGCCGGCCAGCGACGGCCACCGCTGGACCCGGCGAGCGGCGGGCCACGTGATCTGGCGGCGGCGGCGCCGGCGGGCCAGGATCGAGGGGGAGCGGCCCAGGGGTGGGGCCGGCCGTGGCCCTCGGGGGCGGGGGCTTCGCCGAGGACGGCGCGCCGCGCCGACGCCTTGGTGGCCGTGCCCGACGGCGACGGCGGCTGGGTGGTGGCCGAGACGCTGCGGCCAGGCCCGGGCGTGGCGCCGGGAAGGTGCCGGGACGCAACTCGACGGTGGCCGTGCGTCACCCCCTGGAGCTGCCCGCCGGGCGACGTGGGAGCTGACGCTGCGGACGACCTTCGTCGAGCCGGCCTACCTCGAGCCCGACGCCTCGTGGTGCGCGCCCGGGCGGGGAGCCGGCGCAGCCCGTTGGCCAACGGGGGTGCCTTCGGGGGCAAGCGGTCGCTCCCCGGTGGCCGAGGTGGCCCGGCGACTGGCCGACGAGCACGGCCGGCCGGTGCGGGTGGTGCTGGCCGCGGGAGGACGTGGTGCGGTGGGGGCCGAAGAGGCCGCCCATGGCCGCCGGCATGCGGGCCGACGGCAGCGGGGTGCTGCGGGTGGGCCGGACGCCCGGGAGCGGCGCCCCTCGACGACTGGGCGCAGGCGGTGGCCTCGGTGGCCCCGGGCCTGGTGGTGCAGGAGGTGGAGGTCGCCGGTCCGCCGGTCTCCGCCGACCTGCGGGGGGCCGGGTGGGCCGAGGCCAGCGTGCTCGCTGGCCGCCCTCGAGGCCCGGCGGGCGCGGCCGGGTCGGGGGCCGGCCACGCCGTCGACGGTGCGTGTCGGCCGACGGGGCCCGGGCCACGGTCACGGTGGCCGGCCGACGGCGCGGTGCGGGTGACGGTGCGCGCCGGGGAGGTCCTCGACGAGGTGGTGCTGCGCTCCTACGTCACCGGGGCCGTGCACCAGGCGCTCGGCTGGGTGCGCAGCGAAGGGGTGGCCGTCGACGCGACGGGAGCGGTGCTCGACCTGACCATCCGGTCCTTCGGGATCCTGACGGCCCGGCGACATGCCGCCGGTCGAGGTGGTGGTGCGGCGAGGGCGCCGGGGCCGCCGGGCGAGGCTCGGACGCCGTCTTCGCCGCCGTGGCCGCGGCGGCATGGCTGGCCGACGGGCTGCCCCCCCGGCCTGGCCCGGCGACCAACGAGGAGGACGAGGATGAGCGCGCCGGTCGGTCCCTACGCGCCCGCCGTGCGGGCCGGGCCGTGGCTCGTGTGCTCGGGCCAGATCGGTCTGGCGCCGGGCCCGCGGTGCCCGCCCTGGTGGAGGGGGGTTCGGCGGCCCAGGCCGCGCCAGGCCCTCGACGAACGTGGCCGCCCTGCTGGCCGGCGGCGGCCTGGCCTGGGACAACGTGGTGAAGACGACCGTCTTCCTGACCGACATGGCCGACTACGGGGCCTTCAACGACATCTACGTCGAGGTGCTCGGCGACCACCGGCCGGCCCGGTCGCTGGTGGCCGTGGCCGGCCTGCCCCTCGGGGCGCTGGTCGAGGTGGAGGTGTGGGCCTACGTCCCGGGGCTGACGGCCAGCCGCCCGAGGCGACGGCGGCCGCACAGCGGGCGGCCCGGCGGCCGGTCGGGCCCAGGTGCCGTGGCCGAAGCGGTAGCCGACGGAGCGGACCGTCTCGATCAGGTGGGCGTGCTCCTCGCCGAGCTTGGCCCGGAGGCGCCGGACGTGGACGTCGACGGTGCGGGCGCCGCCGTAGTACTCGTAGCCCCAGACCCGGCTGAGCAGCGTCTCGCGGGTGAAGACCTTGCCGGGTCGGGCGGCCAGGAAGCGCAGGAGCTCGTACTCCATGAAGGTGAGGTCGAGGACCCTGCCCGCCACCGCCGCCTGGTAGGTCTCCAGGTTGAGCACGAGCGGGCCGTGCTCGATGAGCTCGGCGTCGGAGCCCCCGGCCGGTGCGCCAGAAGAGGTGGGCCAGCCGGGCCGCGATCTCCTCGGGCGTGGCCGGCAGGACGCAGAAGTCGTCGAAGTGGTCCTCGCGCAGCTGCAGGTCGGTCGATCTGCTCGGGCTCGATGACGAGCAGGAGGGGGCGCAGCGGGACCTCGCGGGTGCGGACCAGCCGGCACAGGGCGAAGGCGCCCGCGGCGTCGGTGTCGGCGCAGACCACGGCCCCGGCCCAGCCGTCCTCGGGCTCGTCGGTCTGGGCGTGCTCGGGCCGGGCCACCGCCTTCCAGGGGTAGCCGGCACGCTCGAGGGCCAGGCCGACCTCGGCCGGGAAGGGGTCGGGGAAGCACAGCAGTGGCTCCATCGTCATGTGACTCCTCGGTCCGTCCGGTCGCGGCGTGTCGGTCCGTCCGCCTAGAGCAGCGGCAGGTAGCGGTCGAGCTCGAACTGCTGATGTGGGTCTTGTAGGCGGCCCACTCGGCCCGCTTGTTGCGGATGAACCACTCGAAGACGTGCTCGCCCGAGGGTCTCGGCCATGAGCTCGGAGCGCTCCATGTCGTCGACGGCCTCGTTGAGGCTGCCGGGCAGGGGGCGGATCTGCTCGGCGGCGAGCTCCTCGGGGGTCATGGCGAAGAGGTTGGCGGCCGCCTCGCCGGGCAGCTCGTAGCCCTGCTTCGATGCCCCTTCAGGCCGGCGGCCAGGATGACGGCGAAGGCCAGGTAGGGATTGCAGGCGGAGTCGGGGGACCGGTACTCGACCCGGGTCGACTCGATCTTGTTGCGCTTCACGAAGGGGACCCGCACGAGGGCCGAGCGGTTGTTGCGGGCCCAGGACACGTGGATGGGCGCCTCGTAGCCCGGAGACGAGCCGCTTGTAGGAGTTGACCCACTGGTTGGTCACGGCCGTGATCTCGTGGGCGTGGCGCAGCAGGCCGGCGATGAAGCTGCTTGGCCACCACGCGAGAGGCCGTCGGGATCGTCGGCGTCGTAGAAGGCGTTGGTGTCCCCCTCGAAGAGCGAGAGGTGGGTGTGCATGCCCGAGCCCTGGACACCGGCCAGGGGCTTGGGCATGAAGCTGGCGTGCATGCCCCGGCGCTGGGCGATCTCCTTCACCACCAGGCGCACCGTCATGACGGTGTCGGCCATGGTCAGGGCGTCGGTGTAGCGCAGGTCGATCTCGTGCTGGCTGGGGGAGTCCTCGTGCTGGGCGTGCTCGACGGGGATGCCCATCTCCTCCAGCGTGAGCACGGTCTGGCTTGCGCAGGTCGCTGGCCACGTCGGTGGCGGTGAGCTCGAAGTAGGAGCCCGAGTCGAGGGTGACCGGCGCGTGGGACGGGTCGGCGTCGGCGAAGTAGAAGTACTCGATCTCGGGGGCGGCGTAGAAGGTGAAGCCCTGGTCCCGGGCCCGGTCGAGGGTCCGGCGCAGGACGTGGCGTGGGCATCCCTCGAAGGGGGATGCCGTCGAGGTTGAAGATGTCGCAGAACACCCGGGCCACGGGGATGTCGTCGGGGTGCCAGGGCAGGAGCTGGAAGGTCTTCGGGTCGGGCCGGGCGAGGACGTCGCTCTCCTGGACCCGGCTGAAGCCGTCGATGGCCGAGCCGTCGAAGGTCATGCCCTCCTCGAGGGCGTTCTCGAGCTCGGCCGGGGTGATGCTGAAGGTCTTGGCCGTGCCGAGGACGTCGGTGAACCACAGCTGGACGAAGCGGACGGCCCGCTCCTCCACCGTCCTGAGCACGTACTCCTGCTGGCTCCGCATGTCTCCTCCGCTGCCGTCACCAGGGACCGGGGAAGGCCGGGCCCTGCCGCCCCACCAGTGTCGCAGGCGTGGGAGGGGACCGTGGACGAGTTCATACGCCGTTTACAGACCGGCAACGGCCGGGAAACCCCGTCGTGGAAGGCTGCGGCCGGCGGCGAAGGGGCCCTCGGCTCCTCCGCGTCGGCGTGGACTTGTGACGGGGCGCGCCAGCCACCACCATGGTGGCGCCACGGGGGATTCCGAGGGTCCGAGCGGCCCACCCCGAAGTCCTGCCGAGCCGGGTGACCGGAGCCGTCGGGTGCAGGGCCTGGCGAAGCGACAGAATCAAAGACCACAGACCAGCCGATTCAAGGAGGACCCGTGCAGCAGCGGACCCCGGCGGAGGTACTCCGCTTGGTCAAGGACGAGGGCATCGAGATCGTGGACGTGCGATTCGTCGACCTGCCCGGCCTTATGCAGCACTTCTCCGTCCCCGCCCATGCGCTGACCGAGGACGTGTTCGAGGAGGGCTTCGGGTTCGACGGCTCGTCGATCCGCGGATTCCAGGAGATCCAGGAGTCGGACATGCTCCTCATGCCCGACCCCAACACCGCCGTCATCGACCCGTTCCGGCCAGCACCGGACCATGAACGTCAACTGCTTCGTCCGCGACCCCATGACCCTCGAGCCGTACTCGCGCGACCCCCGCTACGTCGCGTCGAAGCCCCCGCGATACAACTTAACCACCTCGTTGGCGCCATAGGGCAAACCGGGGGCGTTTTGGGCATGGGCCGCAGATGCCCGGCAAAAGGGCGACGGCGGCGACGGCGGCCAGCGACTTCCGAACGAAGGGCGGGCGGATTTTGATAATTCCTTTAACTTGGCGGCTGATTCTCATGATAATATTCATAACACTTCAAACACCCATACGGTTCCGGGAGAGGAATCTTGCACGACCGGGTGGTTCAAAGGTATTTGCCGCTTCGCCTGTATAGCAAAATAGTTCTTGTGAAAATCCGGGACTTCGGCATTATCGCCCGGCTGCCCGGTGCCCGGGTTTTGCACATTAGTCAAGCAGTTGCAAATGTGGATGGCATGAAAGTTGCGACCTCACGTTTCAGGTTGTTCTAAATCGCAATTTTTGGAAAAGGAAAGATAGGCATGCGCACACTTATATTGATTCTTATTATCGGTTTTGGATTGTTTTCCAGTCGCTTGACGCCTGATTGCCAGGCGCAGGTGAATGTTACCCTGAGTTGGAACCCCTCGACCAATGGCAGCGTCGCGGGCTACGATCTGGTTTGGGGCACGAACAGCGGGAAATATTTCGCCTCCAACGTTTACCAGGGAAACATCACCACGGGAACGATCTCTAATTTGCAGGTACAGCATATTGTATTATGTAAACGTGGCTGCATTCTCCAGCAATGGTGTGCTTAGCCCCTATGCCGGCGAGGTCACGTTCCAGAGCAACCAGCCGCCGCCGCCGCCCCCGGCCCGCGCCCCCGACACCGGGCGGGCCTCCCCACACCTGGAGGTGGTATCGCTGGTGGGCCGCCCCACATTCCAGGCGGTGGGTCAACGGGCAGCCAGCCTGCCTCTTCCGGCACCGGTGTCAGTGCCGGGTCTGGTTCCGGTTCGGGTTCATCTTCGGCTTCATCGTCCACTAATATCACTCAGGCCCAAATATGGGGTATCCCGCCGCTCCTGACCATGACAGTCACCAACAGGCAGCCAATTTTGAATATCGGCGGAACAGTCGGCGCAACCGTAATGGTGCAAAGCACTACCAACGTCACCGCGCCTTACTCCTGGACTACGATTACGAATGTTGCCTTGACGAACGTTGCGCCCATTGAGTCCAATGTCGTGCCCGGCCAGCCCCAGGATGCAATCGACCTGGCCTTTGTGCCCGCCTCTCAAAACACAGCGCTGCCCAGCACATCGTCGTCCGGCAGCCCGCAATTCTTCCGCGTTGTCATGCCCTACGATTACATTATTCTGGCCGGTTCCGTGTTGCCCGGAAAGGGTTATCCGTCCCGGCTCATTCTGGTCAACATGCCGGGTTTCAATGACGACGCCTGCTATGTCAGCAGCTCTTCCAGCTTCATCCACTTCAGCCAGACCAACTCGGTCCTGCAGTTGGAAGGCTCCGGCTCGACTATTCGTCAAGTTGCCACCACCTTGGCTAACTCTCTTAATCTGGACTGGACAACCGCTTCCGAGTTCGTTTACTCTAACGGCATGGGGCAGATTCTGGCCACAGTCGTGGAAGCCGATCCGGCCTCGTCTGATCCCGTTGCCGGGGCCAATCCGACCAGTTCGATTAGCATAAATTTTTGAGTCATTATTGTTAATCAGCACGCATGAAAGAAAAAATTGAGCAGCGGGTCATCGGACTTTTCGTCCTGATGCTGGCCATTCTTGGGTACATCGCCTGGTCTTCCATGAAGACCCCCGTCGAGGCAAAAAAAAGCAGTGATTGGGTCAACAAAACCCACGCGATCATCATCGACGTCAATGCCGTCCTTTCCAGTCTTCACGCGGGCGATTCCGCCTTGCGCACTTACTTGTTGACTGGCGATCCGCGCGACCAGGGGGCTTATCGTTCCGCTATTCCGAAATGCTCGAGCACCTGGCCGTGGCCAAACGGGAAACGGAGTCCGGCGAAGAGAAAGATTTGCTTCACCCGCAAATCCTCGAAATCGAGAACCTGATCAGCAATCGTATTGACTTCACCCGGTCCGTGGCAATGGCCCGGGCCAAGGGCGGATGCCGGCCTGGCGGAGGCGCGCCAAATCCTGACCGACCATCCCGACGTGGAACTGATGGGCAAGCTTCAGCGCCTGGTCAAAAACATCACTGACCAGGAAAACAGCCTGCTCACGCAGCGGGATGAGGACTCCCATCTGCGGGGGATTGCCACGCGCAATATTATTTACACCGGGGTCATTGTTAATTTCGTGCTGCTGGTTTTGACGATCTGGCTCATGCGCGACGATTTGGCCGCGCGCCGCCGGGCCCAGCTTGCCCTTGAGGAGGCCAACGCGCAATTGGAGGCCAAAGTGCAGGAGCGCACCGCGCAATTGGTCGAGACCAATAAGGTTCTTAAACAGGAGAATCTGGAGCGGCGCTGGTCCAGTCAAGCATTGGATCACCAACTCCGCTATAGCCAGCTTATCATTAACTCCATCGGCGAACTGGTCTTCGTCATCAGCCGGGCCTTGAATATCAGCCGCATCAACCCGGCTGTTTCACACAATACCAATTGGGAACCGCAAGACCTCGTCGCGCAGTCTTTGGATCGCGTCCTGCAATTGCACACAGAAGCCCACGGCGGCGAACAGCAACATCCGATCGTCTTTGCCATGCGCCAGGGGCGCGAGATCCAGGACAAGGATGCCCTGTTGATCAGCAAATCCGGCAAGACCGCGCCGGTGCGGTACAGCATGGTCCCGCTTCATGACCAGGACAAGGTGGTGGGCGCGGTGGTCACGGTGCGCATGCTTAATGGGGCGAGAAAAAGGCCTGATGTAGAAAGGTCAAAATGCCTATGAAAAAACATATACTTTCCGTCGATGACGAACCCGATATTCGCGAACTTTTGCAGGAGGTTTTAACCATCAAAGGCTATCGCGTCTCGACCGCGGCCGAGCCGGAGCTGGCCAAGAAAATCGTCAAAGAAGATCCACCCCAGCTTATCATCATGGATTTCCAGATTGAGGAGGGCGACGGCTTTGTCTTGATTGAGGAGTTCAAGAAGATCGCGCCCACGACACCGATCCTGCTCTTGACTGGGGCGGTGTTCGACCGCCAGACCGTGCGTGACACCATCCAAAAGAAGGTTGCCAGTTATCTTGACAAGACCGCTTCGTTGAGCACGATCACGGGCGAAATCGGGCGATTGCTGGGGATCCCGCTGACGCCTGATTCACTCTTATTCATGGTGGTTTTGGCGGGCTCAAACTTGTTGTAAGATGTTAAATAATAGCATCTTGCATAAATCCTTTTCGCTGCCTGCGAAACTCAATCCCCCTCCTATGGGATTCACCGGCCAACATTTGACTTGCAATTTGGCCAAAACTTGGTTTAATAGATGTTATGGACGGGCAATGCCTGCCATGAATGTCATTTGATGCATACATGAACATGTTCCAACCCGTGAGGGCCTCTTGAGTCGCCCTTTCTCCCCTCGTACTTTTCCTTCCGCCTGCCTCGTTTACGCGCGTCAACGGGAAAATCCGCGCCCGCGAAGTCCGGGTCATTGACTCGGACAAAGACAACTGGGCGTGCTGCCCCTGGGCGAGGCCATCAACCTGGCCCGCACCAAAGGCGTGGACTGGTGGAAATCGCCCCCAATGCCACCCCGCCCGTTTGCCGCCTGGTGGATTTCGGCAAATACCGCTACGAACAGGCCAAGCAGGAAAAGGAAGCGCGCAAACATCAGCACGCCAACAAGGTCAAGGAAGTCCAGCTCAGCCCGAATATTGATCCGCACGATTTCGGCGTGAAGTTGCAGCACGCCATCAATTTTCTGTGCGAAGACATGAAGGTGAAGATCACTTTGCGATTCCGCGGGCGCGAAATGGCGCACAAGGAATTTGGTTTTCAACAGGTGGAGAAATTCATCTCCAGCCTGACGCCCTTATGGCCATCCCGATGCCCCGCCCAAATTGATCGGCAAGGGAATCAATGTCATGCTCAGTCCGTTGCCCCGGGCCAAGCGGGCCAAGAACCCGCGCCAGGCCGAGCGCGATGCCGAACTGGCCGCCCAGCGCGAAGCAGGCGGAGAGAGTGAGAATGATTCCGATGCTTCCGACGAGACAAACGGCGCCGAAGAAAACGGCGATTTTGAGGCCAACGACAACGGCAACGGTAACGGTAACGGAAATGGCAACGGGGCGGATGAGTCCGAGACCAATTCCGCCTCGTAACGCTAGTATGGCTTAATGGTAGGGCGCGCACTCCGTGCGCGCCGCGGCGGGCAGCGGAGTGCCCGCCCTACCGTCTAAATAGCTATCGTTTTGATGAAATAGGGCTAGGCGGCGGTAATGCCTTCCCGAATGGCGTAGCGGACCAACTCGGCCGAACTGGCGCAGCCGATTTTTTTCATGACGCGAGCCCGGTAGGTTTCGACGGACTTGGTGCTGATTTTCAATTCGTCGGCGATTTCCTTGTTGCGCCGCCCCTCGGCCACCAGCCGGACCAATTCTTTCTCGCGTTCGGACAGGAAGGGCTTGGGCGCTTCCGCGCCGTCAATCAATCCCTTCCGATAATCCTGCAAAATCTCCGTGGCCACCACCGGGCTTAAATAAAGTTTGCCGCTCATCACCGTCTCAATGGCCAGGAGCAATTCGTCCAGGTCGCCGCCCTTGGAAACATACCCGCAGGCCCCGGCTTGGACGGCCTCATCGACCAGCTTTCGCGACGGGTCGCTGGAGTAAATAATAATTTTCACGGCGGGCTGGGCGGCGAGGATTTGGCGGGTGGCCTCGACTCCGCTCATGTCGGGCAAATGGATGTCCATCACGACCAAATCGGGGACTGTTTCGCGGGTCAGTGTCACGGCCTGCGCGCCGGTGGAGGCTTCCCCCACCACGGTGAACTCGGATTGTTGGGCGATGGCGCCGCACAATCCATGGCGCAACATGGGATGATCGTCCACCAGCAGCAATTTCAAATTCATAACAGTCATAGTTGTAATGCCAAATTAGGTTCGCTTCGTCTTCCCGTCTCGTCAAGGCACTGGCGAACGACTTTGGCCACGGTAACGGCGCGGTACGGTTTGGCCAGGAATGTCACATCGCGTAAATCGGCCGGGTTGGACGTTTTAAAGAGGCGCTGTAGCCGCTGGAGATAAGCACCTTGAGGGAGCTTTTCTCTTTTCGAAATTGCTCAGCCAGGTCCAATCCCGTCAATCGGCCTGGCATGACCATGTCGGTGAACAAAAGCGAAATGGCGCGATGGTGCTGCTTCCAAACCTCGATGGCTTCCACACCGTCGCCCGCTTCCAGCACACCGTACCCCAGCTTGCGCAGGCAAAGAGCGATCGGGATACGCAAGGCCTGTTCGTCTTCCACCAGCAGGATGGTTTCCCCTCCGGCGGAAGGGTTGCGCCCAATGGCCGGTGCGAACAGGGACTCGACCGGTTGGGCGATGGCCGGGAGAAAAACGCGGAACGACGCGCCCTTGCCCGGCGCACTTTGCACCTCAATCCAGCCGTGATGCTGCTCAACAATGCCATAGACCGTGGACAATCCCATCCCGGTTCCTTTGGCGCCGTTCTTGGTCGTGAAAAACGGTTCGAAGATTTTGCCGAGGAGCCCGGGCTCAATTCCGCAACCGGTGTCGGTCACGGAAAGACAAATATAATTTCCCGCGCGCGCGCCGGGATGCGAAATGGCCTGTTCCGGGCGGACCTCCACCAGCGCCGCCTTGAGCGTGAGCTTTCCCCCTTCCGGCATGGCATCGCGGGCGTTGATGCAAAGATTCGTGACCACTTCCTCCATCATTCCCGCGTCCCCGTTGATCCAGACCGCCCCGGCGCTGTTTTTGAATGACACTTCCACCCGTTCCCCCAGCAGGCGGCGCAGCACTTTCAGCAAATTGTTGACAAGGCCGATCAGTTCCAGCGGGCCCGTTCGGGCGTTTTGCCGGCGGCGAACAATAATAATTGGCGGGTCAGGTTCGAACCGCGCATGGCTTCCTCTTCCAATTCCTTGAGTGAAGCGACGGCCTCCGTGGTCAGCGCTCCATGGCGGATGGCCCCAAGCTGCATGAGAATGGCGGAAAGGCTGTTGTTAATATCATGGGCGATGCCGCCGGCCAGTTGGCCGACCGCCTCCATTTTTTGGGCGTGGCGCACGGCTTCTTCGAACCGATGGCGTTCCCTCCGGTCCCGGACGATGGAGACCATCATGCGGCGGCCCTGCCACTCGAAAACGCGGGCGCTGATTTCCACCGGCACGTCCGCGCCGTTTTTCGCGCGCAGGGACGAATCGAAAATCGCGCGGCCTTTTGTCAACAATTGCGCTTGGGCGGAAAGCAGACTGGGAGTGACATCGGGAAAAAGGTCGGACGGGAATTTGTTCAATAGTTCCTGGCGGGAGTAACCAGTCAATTCACACGCCAGGTCATTGGCGTGGATGAATTTCAGGTCCCGTTTCCCGTCGGGCCCCAAAGGACGCAGGAAAACCGCGTCATTAACAAACTCAAACCAAGGCGGGCAGCATTCGTCCGCGCTGCCAGATGGTGTCTCAATTGCCATGCCGTATCCTTCATGTTCTTATGCATCCACTCGAATTACTATCACCATACTACCGCGTTCCGAATGGGCGCTACCCTATTGTTGGCAAAAGCCAACCATAAGTTGGTCTTCTCCGGGTATTTAGGGGAACGCGCCGGTCATAATCATTCCTCATTCACCCCAAAGTCATCGGCGCCGCGCCCGCGAGAATAAACCCGGTGAATTCCCTAGTGAACCTAGGAAAAGTACTACATGGCATTGCGGGTTAACACACATGAAGCGTTTCCGCGGGCCGTCCGATACTCCCACTGACTTATTGATATAACTTATAAGACAAAAAATGGATATGAGTACTATGACTGCGGCGCCGGAGACAAACACATCGAATGTATTGGCCAAGCCGGGGAAGCACCTGGTCTTTTTGCTGGGCCGGGAATCCTACGGACTGCCCGTCCTTAAAGTGCGGGAGATCATCCGGGTGGTGGAAATCACCCCGGTTCCCCACATGCCCGCCTATGTCAAGGGCGTGATTAATTTGCGCGGCAAGCTGGTTCCGGTAATGGACCTGCGCATTCGCTTCGAGCTGGCCTCGCGGGAATTTACGGAAACCACCTGCATTGTGGTGGCGCAGGTAAAGACGGCCGCCAGCGGGGACACGCACATGGGATTCATTGTCGATGGGGTCGAGGAGGTGCTGAACCTCGTCGAAGCCGACATCGAGAAGACGCCGGATTTCGGCACCAAGCTGGCCACGGAATATTTGCTGGGCATGGCCAACGTCAAGAATAAGGTTGTCGCCCTGCTGGATATTGACCAGGTGCTCGACAAATCCTCCCTGGCCAAGATCAACGAAATTGCCCTGTAAAGGGGGCGTTGTTCAAATCTCTCAAGTCAACTACCTATGAAAATAAGCACCAAGATTACCGCCACCTGTTTGGCGATCGTCCTTTTGTCCACCGTGGTATTTCTAGGCACCGTGCTGATCCAGCGCCAGCGCCTGGCGCCGCAGTTGGAGTCATTGGTGCAGGACCAGGCGCGCCATGAAACCGGCAAAATCGTGCAAACGATTTACTACAATTGCATCGGTTCCCAAGCGCGGAACGAATCCCAGTTGGCCCACGACCTTCTGATTGCGCGGGAAGCTCTCAAAAAAGGGGGAGCCGTTTCCTTCGATACCAACACCGTGGCCTGGAACGCGGTCAAATCAAATTACCGGGGAAGCAAAATCCATTCAACTGCCTCGCTGGCGGGTTGGCGGAATCTGGCTGGGGCAGAACACGTCTGCCGACAAACCTTCTCCCATTGTGGATGAGGTCCGCCATGTGACCGGCGGCCATTGCACGATTTTCCAGCGGATGAACGACGAGGGCGACATGCTTCGGGTGGACACGACCATCGTCAAGGCCGATGGCGCGCGCGCCGTGGGCACATACATTTCCCATCAGACCGCGGAGGGCGCGGCCAATCCGGTGATTGCCGCCGTGCTCAAGGGGGAAACTTTTCGTGGCCGGGCCTTCGTGGTGAACGAATATCATTGCGCGGCCTACGAACCGATTTGGGATGCAGCAGGGAAACGCGTGGTGGGAATGCTGTATGTCGGTGTGCCGATGGCGGCCATTGACGCTCAAATGCATGACGCCATCACCAAAATTACCGTGGGCAAAACCGGTTACGCCTACGTGCTGGATTCCAAGGGCACCTATATCGTATCCCAGAACGGAAAGCGCGACAAAGAATGTATTTGGGACGCCAAGGACGCGGACGGCCGTTTGATCATCCAGTCGATCGTGGAAAAGGCGCGGCAAACGTCAGACGGCTCCTTGACCAACGAGAACTACACCTGGAAAATCGCGGGGGACAACGCCGCCCGGCGCAAATTTACCGAGTTTACCTATTATGCGCCGTGGGATTGGATCATCGTCGCCGGGGCCTACGAGGATGATTACCAGGCGGTCAACGCTGAGGTGAACCAAAGCATGAACAGCATGGTAAAATGGACTTCTCTGGTTTCATTGGGCGTCGGCTTGGTGGTACTTGTGGTCAGTTATTTTCTCTCGCTGGGCATTGCGCGGCCGGTCATCAGAATTGCGGGCCAGCTCGAAGAGGGTTCGAACCAGACCGTGTCCGCGGCGGAACAAGTTTCCAGCGCCAGTCAATCATTGGCCGAAGGCGCGAGCCAACAGGCCGCCTCGCTGGAGGAAACCGGCGCTTCCCTGGAAGAGATGACTTCCATGATCAAGCGCAATACGGAGAATTCCAGAAAACGACCGAACTGGCCAAAGAGGCCCGCGCGGCCGCTGACGAAGGAGTCGGCAACATGCAGGCCATGGCTACGGCGATGGATGCCATTAAAGTGTCCAGCGATGACATCGCCAAAATCATCAAGACCATCGATGAGATCGCTTTTCAAACCAATATTCTGGCTTTGAATGCCGCGGTTGAAGCGGCGCGGGCCGGTGAAGCGGGCATGGGGTTCGCGGTTGTGGCTGACGAAGTGCGCAATCTGGCCCAACGCAGCGCGGAAGCGGCCAAGGAGACGGCTGCCAAAATTGAAGGCGCCATCGCCAAGACCGGCCAGGGCGTCCTGATCAGCGGCAAGGTGAAGCAGGCCCTGACCAACATTGCCACGAAAATCCACCAGGTGGATGAACTGGCCGCGGAAGTCGCCACCGCGTCAAGCGAACAGTCCAAGGGCATCAGCCAGATCAGCATTGCCATAACGGAGATGGACAAGATTACCCAGGCAAACGCGGCCAACTCGGAAGAGAGCGCGGCCTCGGCCCAGGAACTCAATTCCCAAGCTGAAATCATGCAGAAGTCGGTGGTGGATCTGTTGAAGCTGGTCGGGGGCAATAGCGGCGGTGATTCATCCCCGGAACCGGAAGAGACGGTCGAGCCTCAGGCCCGCCAGCCCGTTGAAAACACAATTTCCATCCCGAGCCGGAATCGTCAGGTCGTCGTCGCGCGACCGCAGGCGAGGACGGGTGCCACCAGGCCGCGCCGGAACGCGGTTCGCGTGATCACATGGGACGAAGCCTCCATGGCCACCGGAGTCAATACGATTGATTCCCAGCATCAGACGCTGATTCAACGCATCAATGAATTGCACGCCGCCTGCCTGGCCGGAACGGCGAAGGAGGAGTTGCTCAAAATGCTCGTTTTCCTTGGCGACTACGCCGTCTCGCACTTCAAGCACGAGGAAGGCATCATGGAAGACCACCAGTGCCCGGTGCGCGGCAAGAACAAGGGGGCCACGCCAAGTTCCTCAAGGACTACGGCGAACTCGTCGAACTCGTCAAACGCGACGGCGCTTCCACCGTGGCGGTCATCAAACTCAAGGAAATGCTGGGCGACTGGCTGCAAAATCACATTTGCAGTGTGGACACCCATTTGCGCGGCTGCGCCGAAGTCCACAACAACTAGTAAAACATAAAAACAGAATATCGGTCACGCAGACTTAATAAGGATCAACTCACAAATAGAAACATAATGAAGAACTGGACTATCGGAAAACGAATCACCGCCGGCTTTGCCAGCGTCATCATTATCACCCTCCTGCTCGGCGGCTTTGCCAGCCTGCGTGTTATTACGATCGGGACCACGCTGATCGGGTATCCCGATACTCGTTGCCGACCGTGAAGTTGATTGCCCGGGCGCGGCGAAACGCGCCGGTT